>CAXHZX010000012.1:0-73876 GCA_964022265.1 uncultured Oceanospirillaceae bacterium
AAGCTTGCCACGTTAATCCTGCTAGTGGTGCCTGCATTAAATATTGCGTTGCGCAAAGGCGAGGAGAATACCCTGAAGGGTCTGATCTTAGCCTGATTCACTAATGGCAACCACTTCGCCGCCTTGGTTAATTAACTGATCAACGACAAGTTTGCCCGTAGCACCGCTGGCACCTACAACAAGAGTTTTCATAAATTTCTTTTCATTTATTATGGTTTACGTTTATCTTAATAGAGCTACCATTCAGGCTTAGTAGCTATTTTAGAAGTATAGTGCCCAATTTTGAGATGCACTGTTTTTATAGCGCATTTACATCGATCATTTAGAGCCAAAGATATAATGAAAATACGTCAGTTTGAACCGCAAGATAGAAACCAGCTCATTGATTTGTGGCAGGCTGTATTTCCAGATGACCCTGCCCATAACGAACCCTCTATGGTCATAGATGCAAAGCTTAAAGTGGATGATTTAATCTTTGTCGCTGAACAAAAAAAGCGACTAATAGGCGCATGTATGGCAGGTTACGATGGCCACAGAGGCTGGCTCTATGCCGTTGCAGTGCTTGAAGAAGAGCGTAGAAACGGCACTGGTGAAGCTTTAGTCAATAAAGCTATAGAGGCTTTAAAAGAGCTAGGTTGCATTAAAGTGAATTTGCAAATTAGATCCACTAATACACAAGTTGCAAAATTTTACTCAGCGTTAGGTTTTGACGTTGAAGATCGTCTGAGCATGGGTATTTTTTTAAACGATTAAGAGCTGTAATCGTGCGCCACACTCACTGGCCTTTGATCCCCCATACCCCACTCCGCCCAGCTACCATCGTAGAGGTAATGATCAGTTTTTCCGATCACAGTTAAGGCTAAATTGACAATGGCTGCAGTCACACCTGAACCGCAACTGGTGATGATGGGCATCGACAAATCAACTCCTGCGGCCAAAAACACTTGCTCAATTTGCAAAGGTTCTTTCATGGTCTGATTAGCTTCTAGCAAAGATTGAAAGAAGACGTTTTTTGAACCCGGGATGTGCCCACTTCTTAAACCTTCTCGGGGTTCGGGCTGGGAGCCTAAAAATCGACCAGGAGCTCTTGCATCAACAATTTGAAAACGATTCGTTTCGAGGCTAGCTTCTACTTGCCCGGCTGATTTCATTATGGGTTGCAGGTTACATGTAACTTTTGTTGTCGGTTTGACATCAGTCACTGTGTGTGTGGTTTTTCTGCCTTCATCAAGCCATTTGGGGAAACCGCCATCAAGCACTGAGACGGTGTTGATGCCCATTAAGTTAAACAACCACCATAATCTTGCTGCTGAAAATAACCCAACACAATCATAGATCACAATGTGATCGTTGGCATTGATGCCATTAACGCTCATCCACTTTTTAAATGTCGCTTCTGAAGGCGCCATGTGTGGCGATTTTGCTTTGGTATCGCACACCTTATCATGATCAAAAAACACAGCACCTGGAATATGCGCCTGGCAATATTCTGCATACCCATCTCTTTTCGAGGTGGGTAAATGCCAGGAGGCATCGATAAGCTGTAGTTGGTGATGATCTAAATGGTGACTTAACCATTGTGTTGAAACCAATGGTTGATGAGTAGAAGTTTTCATTATTTTCTCAATTTTTATGGTGACTTCGCTATGCCAGCTAGCCTATTTAGCCCTTAATGCGGGCTCTAAAACGATGAACCTGGCTGTTTCAAAAATTCAATTTCTTCTGGGGTCGAGCTACGCTTTAAAAGCTTATTTCTATGGGGATAACGGCCAAAGCGATCGATGATTTTTTTGTGGGCAATTTCAAATTTTAAATTTTCTTCAAGGCCTGGCTGGTTAAACAAAACCAAAGCTTGATCATGCACAACTGCAGACTCACTATGCATATAAGGCATATACAAAAAAGCTTTTTGCGACGCCGACAATTTAATATCCGAAGCCATGGCTACTGCGGTTTGGGCAAGTGCAAGAGCTTGACCATCATAGGCAAAGGCTTGGTCGCTGTTACGATATATATTACGAGAAAACTGATCTAGTACAATAATTTCAGCAAGCTGGCCAAGCGGCCTCACCCGCCAATGAGCCAATTCCATAGCTGCAGCTTGCTTATGGATATGGCCAAATTGTCGCCTTAGTAAGTTGTCAAAGGCTAGATCCTTAATAAACCAATTGCGCTTTGGAATTTGGGTGTACCAAAAATAAATAATATCAGAATAATTCACACGTATTTTTCCATACAACATTTGTCGTCAGTATAGCAAAACATGGATAAACAATTGCGACCTTGCCACAGCAAAGTATAATGAGGCCTACTTTTTAATGCCAAGATTGCACCTATGACAGCTAGCCACGGTGAAGAATTTTTAAATGGTGCCAAAGCCACTATCCCTATGATTGTAGGGGCAATTCCTTTTGGTATTATTTTTGGGACTTTAGCAGAATCTAGCGGCTTATCCATTCTAGGCGCTATGGCTATGTCTCTTTTTGTTTATGCAGGTTCCTCGCAGTTTATTGCCCTTGGGTTGTTAGCTATGGGCGTTGGGCCAGTTATTATTATTGGCACTACATTGGTGGTGAATTTGCGGCACTTACTTTATGCCACGGCGCTAGTAGAGCGAGTAAGCCATCTGCCCCACCGCTGGCGAGCTATTCTGGCCTTTGGGTTAACCGATGAGTCATTTGCAGTAGTGAATACGCGTTACCGGCAAGGCATAAACAACGACTTAGCCCATTGGTTCTTTTTGGGCTCGATAGTGGCCATGTATGGAAATTGGCAGCTGTGCACTTGGTTGGGCATTGCCCTTGGTGAAATATTTCCAGATATGACCAACTGGGGTTTAGATTTTGCAATGTCGGTTACCTTTTTGGGCATTGTCATTGCTTACCTAAGAACCAAGCCCATGTGGCTTGCTGTTATCAGTGCCGCCACTTTTGCAATAATGTTGCGTGAACTGCCCCATCAGCTGGGCCTAGTGAGTGCAGCGTTAGCGGGCATATGTATTGGTTATGCAAGCCAACAGCTTATGCAAAGGCCAGCTAAACTTGCAGATGATATCAATCAAGGTGGACGATCATGAACGAAGTGATCATTATTGCCGGTATGTTTGTAGTGACCTTTGGGGTGAGGTACGTGATGTTTGCGATGGCAGGAAAAATTGTATTCCCAAGCTGGTTCAAAGAGGCTTTAGCCTACGTTCCTCCCGTGGTTTTGAGTGCCATTATTGCGCCGCTTATTTTGATGCCCCAGGGCGACATCGACATCAGTATCAATAATGCTTATTTTTGGGCGGCGATCGCTGCTGCCCTTGTGGGCTTTTGGCGCCAACACTTGCTCACCACCATCAGTATTGGCATGCTGTGTTTTGTAATTATTAAATGGATCAACAACTAATGAGTGCCTGTGCGTTATATACCTCTGAAGCATCTTTTGACGCTTGGAAAGTGGAATTTGATCGTCAATTTCCAAAGCTAAATGTGCAACATTGGCAGCATATTGAACATCCAGAGAAGGTAAAATACGCCATCGTTTGGAAACCAACTCAAGCTGTGTTCGAACGCTTTCCAAATTTAACGACCTTGCTTAATTTGGGGGCGGGCGTAGATGCCATTTTAAACAACGATGCCATCCCGAAGCACCTGGCGATCTATCGTATCGAAGATGGCGGCATGGCCGCCCAAATGAACCAATATTTTAGTTATTTTTTGCTCCATTATTTTCGCGACATGGACCTATATCAACAGCAACAAAAGCAACGTCAATGGCATGTTCAGCCATATCGGCATGCCAGCAGCTTTAACATCGGCATTTTAGGCCTAGGCGCACTGGGATCTAAACTTGCAACTCACCTTCAAGGTTATGGGTTTAACGTGGCTGGATGGAGCAAAGCTAAAAAACATATTGCGGGGGTAAAAAGCTATGCGGGTACCTCTGAGCTAAACGCTTTTCTTGACCGCACTGAAGCGCTGTGTTGTTTATTACCCTTAACCTCTGAAACCACTGGGATATTAAATGATAAAAACCTGCGCCGATTAAAGCCTGGGGCAATCTTAATCAACGCTGCCAGAGGTTTGCACTTGGTGGCAGATGAGCTGATTGAACTGTTGGATAATAATCATTTACGGGGTGCTGTGCTGGACGTATTTGATCCCGAACCCCTACCCATTAACCACCCTTTATGGCAACACCCTAAAGTACTGGTCACACCCCATAGCTCTGCTCAGTCTGAACATGCCCCCTGTGTGACCCGTATTGGTGAAACGATTGAAGCGATTAACAATAATCATCAACCAAGCGGCTTAGTTGATCGCAGCAGAGGCTACTAAACATGACTCAAACTGATCCTTTCACCCAAACGATACATGCACCGTTAAACCGCCGTTTTTGTGTAGCGCCTATGATCGATGTCACTGATCGTCACTATCGGTATTTAGCCCGCTTACTAAGCCACCATACCCTTCTCTACACAGAAATGATAACAACAGGCGCTATTCTAAACGGTGACCAAGAATACTTGTTAGGTTATTCACCCCAAGAACACCCACTGGCGCTTCAGCTTGGCGGTAGCAATGTTTCTGAATTAGCCCAGTGTGCCAAGATAGGTGAAGAATATGGCTACGATGAAATTAACCTTAATGTAGGTTGCCCAAGCGACAAAGTTCAAAACAACATGATTGGTGCTTGCCTGATGGGTCACCCCGAACTTGTGACTGAATGCATGCAAGCTATGGCTGAATCTGTGTCAATCCCTGTCACTATTAAACACCGTATTGGCCTTGATGATGTGGATGATTATGAGGTGCTTGCAGCCTTTGTAGAGAAGGTCAGTTCAAGCGGCTGCAATACCTTTATCGTGCATGCACGCAATGCAATACTCAAAGGCCTTTCACCTAAGCAAAATAGGGAAATACCACCTTTGCAATATGACAAGGTTTACCGATTAAAAACGGATTTTCCAGAGCTTGAAATTATTATTAATGGCGGTATCGATAACATTACTGATTGCCAAACGCATTTAGAAAAAGTGGATGGTGTCATGCTTGGACGCGCAGCTAATCACAATAGCGCAATTCTTGGCGAAGTTGATCAAGCCTTATATGGCAGCACAGTTAGCATTCCAGACCGGCGCCAAGTGGCTTTAACCTACTTTGAATACATGCAAGAAAAGCATTCGCAAGGCACTTCATTACACCATATGAGTGGTCACATTATGGGCTTATTCCAAGGTGTACCTGGCGCCAGAGCATTCAGAAGACACATCAGCCAATACATCCATGGCAGCACTGCTGACATGCAAGTGATGTACGATGCACTTGAGTTGATAGAGCTCCCGCTGGAGCAATGTTGATTTTAAAATACCCCTAACGCCATGGCCCATCAGAATGTTTGTCCACTTGTCGATCGCTTAGGTTACGGGGCCATACTTCTGATGTAAAATGGTTTAAAATTAGAGCTAAGCCTAACCCACCCTTTACCCAAGAGATCAAATAGCGATGAACAAACTGCAACAACTCAAAACCATGACCACTGTCGTAGCGGATACGGGTGATTTAGAGGCCATTAAGCAGTATCAGCCTCAAGACGCCACGACCAACCCTTCTTTGGTATTAAAGGCAGCTCAAATGCCTTCTTATGCACATTTGATCACTGAAGCAAAAGCATATGCTGTCAAACAAGGCCAGACTGGCCAAGCTCATATGGATGATATTTGTGATTATCTTGCGGTGGCTATTGGTAAAGAAATTTTAACGGCTGTGCCTGGGCGCATCTCAACTGAAGTAGACTCTCGCTTATCTTTCGATTCTGACGCTACTGTAAAACGCGCTCTAAAAATTATTGAAATGTACGAACAACAAGGGGTCAGTAAAGATCGTGTACTGATCAAAATTGCGTCAACTTGGGAAGGCATTCAAGCGGGTAAACAGCTAGAAGAATTGGGTATTAACTGCAACTTAACACTCCTATTTAGTTTCGCTCAAGCGGTTGCCTGTGCTGAAGCTGGGGTTTATTTAATCTCTCCATTTGTTGGGCGCATCATGGATTGGTACAAGGCTGCTTTGAAGGTAGATGGTTTTGAAGCTTCCAAAGATCCTGGTGTTCTCTCGGTCAGCAAAATCTTCCACTACTATAAAGAGCATGGATACAAGACCGTGGTTATGGGTGCTAGCTTTAGAAATACACAAGAAATTGAGCAACTTGCAGGCTGTGATCGACTCACCATTAGCCCTAATCTGATGCAAGATTTGGAAGCCGACACGGGCACACTAAGTCTTATGCTTGATAGCAAGACCCAACCCACAAGCCAGCCCAAATTACATTTGAATGAAGCCGCGTTTCGTTGGATGCACAATGAAGATGCTATGGCGACTGAGAAGCTTGCTGAAGGAATTAGAAACTTTACTCGAGATCAAGAAAAGCTTGAGGCATTGTTAGCTTAAGCCAAACATTGGCTCTCTAAGACATCCACCAAGTTTTTAAATTCTTGGTGGTTTTTTTTGTTCATGCCCATCAAGGTTTTATGGGCCTCTAATACCTTCTCTTGAACCGTAAGCTCAGAAAAATTTCCTACCGATAATTCTTGTTTAGGCTCAGTGGTGGTCTCAACATGATCTACCATCAAAAAAACTTTTTCAAAGCCCATGCTCATGATCACACGGGTAATGTTTGGATTAATAGAGACCAGAGTGGGTACGAAACCCATTTTCTTCTTCATTCTGATCGACATTTTTGCAAGCATGCCTAGCGTAGTTGAATCGATGCCTTGTGCGCCGGTAAGGTCAATAAGAATGGTTTTAAAGGTGCTGCTATTAAAAATACTATCCAAGTACTGATCTAAGGCGGGACAAAGAGTCAATCTAATGTCGCCAATGAATTTAATCACATGGGTCCCATCCTGGTCGGCAACAATGATTCTACCTTCAGGCATAGCTCTCTCCGCAAATGCTTAGTAGTGCAATATCATCTGGTACGGCTTCAAGTTGATCAATATCAAGCGCCTCTACCAAATATTTTAAACGACTTTGGTTGCGCTCAAGAAGGCTACGCAGTTGCTCTTCTTTATCATCATTGTCTTTAGCTGGCAGTATTTCAAGAATCCCATCTGAACTTAATAACAGCCTAAAGTCTGCTTTAAGACGCTGGGTGAGATCTGTGTATTCGGCTTCTTCAAACAAACCTAAAGGTAAGCCACTACCCAAACCTGGCAAATAGCTCACCGTGTCGTTTTGAGACAACAAAGGCATGGGCAAATGCCCGCCTACGCAGTAAGTCAGCATTTGGCTGCTACGATCTAAGAAACCCATGAACATTGTCATGTGTTTGTCGATGTCAAAATCAAGCAATTCCCTATTGATCTGAGAAACCACTGCTGCTGGAGAAATCATCCCTTTATCATCAGACTGCATACATTCACGTGTCAGACGATTAGTAATGTTTTTAAGTAACACCGTTAGAAATGCTGACGAGGCACCATGGCCTGATACATCCGCCAAATAGAATAGAACTCGGTTTTCATCCAAGCGGATATGATCAATAAAGTCACCACTCAAATACAGTGATGACTTCATATATAGCCTCATAGTAAGGCCGTTAACGCTGCATTCTTCGGGTGGCATCATGCGTTGCTGAATCAAGCGTCCTGCAATTTGATCTTGCTGCAATTCAGCTAAGCTCAAATTAACCTGCTGATGAACCGCTTCTAACTCTTGTTGGTAGCGTAAGTTTTCATAAATAATCAGTGAGCGTTTCATATGCCTAGCTACGCTTTGATCAAGATCATCCATATGATCAAGTGGCAGATCAAACACATCAGTGACACCGATACGCAGCAAATCAATGACGGTTTTTTCTGATTCTACGCGAGTGATTACAATTAAAGGAAGGTCGGCCCTAGCCTCTAACATGTCTTGCAATAAAGCTGTTAGAGTTGGGTTTAGAGCATCATATTGGAACAACACAACATTCACCGCGGATTGAGCAATTAGGTTTAATGCCTCAAGCGGATTTTCTGTGGCAACAACATGATAATCATGCATTGCATAATGATTGCTAATGCTGTGTTTAAGGTCGAGATCGTGCGCTACGATCAGGATCTGACTGACGTCAGGTTCCATATTAAATCTTACTCCAGGCCCATCGGGGGCCTAATGTCCAAACAATATGCTCTTTCAGCCTGTGTGACAAGTACAACCTTAGTCTGAAGGCTTAAAAATCATCAAAATCATCATCAAAATCAACCATACCGTCATTAACAAGGTATTGGCGACGCTGAATATAGGCTTCTCTCATAAATTCATATGGGTCGCCACTCATAAATGAGCCATAGTCACCCAACTGATGTCGAAGGTCGATCACCTCAAGAGCTATTGCAGGTATATCCCCTGCTACTGGGTTATACGCTTTAGTAGGGTCATTTAAACTGTAGGTAAGCTGGGCACCGGCATCCCTGAAATTACTTGGACCCACAAACGGTAACACAAGATATGGGCCAGAACTTACGCCCCAATGACCCAAGGTTTGCCCAAAATCTTCAGGCTCTTGATGCAAGCCTAAACTTGAAGCTACGTCTATAAGCCCCAACAAACCCACGGTGCTATTAAGCGCCAAGCGCGCTATATCCTTTGAGGCTTTGATAGGTTTTAGCTGTAAGCTGTGATTCACAAAATTATTTAGATCAGACAAATTAGAAAAGAAATTAGACACACCCGTTTCAACAATGTCTGGAGTAACTTTTTCATAACCAGTGACAACAGGCACTAGAACAGCTTTATCGAAGGATTCATTAAAAGCAAATACTTGGCGATTCATGTTTTGATAGGGATCATGCGCAACAAAGGTATAAGCGTTAAGGTCAGTATTTGGAGCCGAAGCACAGGCTGTTACAAACAACAAAGTCAGTGCAACCAAAACCAACCTTAAGCTTGCAGCGGGTGCGACGCAAAAACCACGCCATCGTTGAAGTTGGTCTAATTTGTTTACCACTGCAGCACCTGCTTTATAAATGGGATAGTAATACGCCTTTTTTCATGCCAGGAAGCCGAATCTAGTAAATCAAGGACATGAAGCAAGTGCTTGAACCCACGGGGACTGCGAGACAAAATGTAGCTTAAATGCTCATCAGTTAGTTGCAAACCCCTTTGCTGAGCTTTTATTTGCAATAAGGCGCCGCTTGCCGATTCATCGAGCTCATTGAGCTGGAAAACATTAGCAAGCTGCAATCTAGAACGAAGATCCTCCAGAGCACAATCAATGCCCCGTGGATTAGAGCTAGCTGAAAATATCACACGATGGCCCGTTTCCGTCAACTCATTATAAAGATGAAACCATGCTTGGGCCCATGAGGCATTGTTGATCAGTAAATCAATGTCATCCACGCACAGCAACTGAAAATGTGACAGGCCCACTAGGCATTCGGATGCATTTTCAAAGGGCACTTGCAAAAGCTCGTCACAACTTAAAAAAATGGCTTCCTGACCCATTTCATGGGCTTTTAATACACAAGCTTGCAACACATGTGATTTGCCAACACCTGCGCCACCAAAAACATAAAGGCTTTCAGCGTTATCATTATTCAATAGATGAGAAATAGACGAATTAAGCGCTGGCGCGCCTTCAAAACTGAAATTTTCTAGCTTTTGCTCAGCGTCTAATTTAACCCCTAACGTGAGTTGTTTCGAGCCCATAGGTAACGACTCATCAACTACAACATTTACCGTCATTACTGATCCTGATCGCCGTATAAGGAGCTGTTGATATAGCCCGAATGAAGATTGCGCAACAATACCATAACCACAGCAGCAATGGGTAGCGCAAGCAATACACCCATGAAACCAAATAACTGTCCGCCTGCTAAAATGGCAAAGATGACAGCCACCGGATGCAGACCAATTCGATCCCCTACCAACCAAGGCGTTAACACAAAGCTCTCAACAACTTGGCCTATCATAAACACCAGTGCAACCAGCCCCAAAAGCCAAATGCTATCAAATTGAAAAAAACCTACAATCATTGCCACGCCTACGCCAACAATGAAACCTAAGTAAGGCACGACGCTTGCCAGCCCTGCAATCACCCCTATGAGCAGGGCATAATTTAACCCAACCAACCCCAGGCCTATTGAATAAATGACACCTAAGCAAAGCATTACAAGTAACTGACCTCTCATAAATGCGGCAAGAACGTCGTTACTTTCTTGGGCTAATGCAGTCACTTTGGATTGCAATGCTTTCGGAAATAAATCCAAAAGCTTTGCAGTGACCAGATCAAAGTCTCTGAGCATATAAAAAGCAACCACAGGTATCATCAACAACAGCCCCAACATTGAAACAAGATTGGCACTAGAATGCGTTGCGTATTGGAGAATTTTAGAAGCCATGCCACCAGCCTGCCTCCACTCAGCAGATACAGTGTCAGTGACTAATTTTAAATTGATACCACTAAGATCCACTCCCAAAGTGGTTTGCAACCACGGCACGAGAGCCGCGTTATACCAATCGCCTATTTGAGGTAACGATGCGATTAGAGTTTGCAACTGCTTAACAATCAAAGGCGCTATTAACAAAGTTATTGCAACAATAACAAGAGTAATGACCGCAAATACGATAAGTGTTGCTAAAGTTCGGTTATAGCCCTTTGCCTCAATACGATCGGCAAAAGGATCTGCAAGATAAGCAATAAAGATACCCACCACAAACGGGGTAAGAACGGGCTGCAAAATATACAACAAAGCTGCAATGATGAACCCTACCAGACAAAGCAAAATCGCTTGAGACTGAGTCATAATATATTCCATAAATTCATGCTAGATTCCTTTCTTTTCGTTAAATTAAGCTCTAGTTCCACGTGTAGTGCCACACCGGCTGATCTTCAAGTGGATATACCTCTAATTCTTTTTCCACTTCCACAGGTTTAAGCCGACGTTTTAGCTCAACAATAGCTTGCAACTGCACTAAGCTTGCTTTGGCGACTAATTCAAACTCAAAGGTTGCGCCGTTTACGCTATGTAGGTTTACCCTTTCAAGCCCAACCACCTCTTGAAGAGTGTCTCGAAGTTCTATGTAATCTGAAAATTGAGTGACCTGATCAACTCGTAAAATCACCTTTTCAGAAGCCTTGGGCACGGATTCATCCGCTGCTGCCAAAGCAAATTTTTTCACCAAACTTGAGGCCAGTCTGTCCTCAAGCGGGTCTACTAAACTAATAAGGTCACTGCCCTTAGAAGACCAGGCTTGTTCTTCGTCATCTAACCAGAAATTCCAATCTACTTTCCAAAATCCTGGGTATTCTTGAAACATTCGACCTACTAAAACGCCATCGGCTTGATATCGGCTAGAGGCCTGTTCGATCGTATCGGCAAACACACCCCATAAAGCCCCAGCATCAATGTTGATTTGATCCTCTAGATCTAACAAGGGCCACAACAAAGGCATGCCACGTTGATTAGATTGGGAGATTATCTGGGACACCATTGGATGATCAGTATTGTTAACGATTTGCCTCATTCCAGCCGTGTCCTCTACTAACCAAACAAGAATGGCGGCTCGATCCTTACCCCAAATGGGCAGGCCCGCAGTGGTAATCAACTGATTAATCAACAGCGGGTCAAACGCCATTTCCATGACCGCTTGAGCTTTACCTTGCATCACTTTGGTGTTGAATGAGAATTGTTTTAGATAATCATTAGGGCGAGTAAATGCAGAATTGATTGCCGCATTATTAAGGCTTTGGGTTTGTCCAGTGACCTTCACCAACACCTTTTCTAGGCCCAATTTTTTGGCTCTGCCCATTTCACTGGGAGATTGGTCTGCAATCACAACTTGGGCATCATAAATACCACTGACCGGCGCACTAAAGGCTGGAGTGGACATCATGGCAAGGGCAATACATAAAATTTTTGGTAACAGCCTACCCAAGCTTATTGGCAATATGCGATTCATACATTCACTTTAGTTTGTTATTAATGGAGTGATGCTGGTTAACCTTTACTATAGTCAATATAAGCCAGTGTCGCTAGCAAGAAAAACACAAAAAAACACCAATCTTAAGACGATACTGGGTGATCAAATGTTGGGAGGGTGTTAAAATAACGGATTATTATCTTAAACCTTCAAGGTCCCCTCTGCTATGAGCAATGAAGCCCCTACCCCCTCTCTCAGCTACAAAGACGCTGGTGTCGACATCGACGCGGGTAATGCCCTTATCGAGCGTATAAAGGGGGTTGCTAAACGAACACGTCGCCCTGAAGTAATGGCAGGCTTAGGTGGCTTTGGTGCCTTATTTGAGTTGCCAAAAGGCTATGAAGAACCCGTACTTGTGTCTGGCACAGACGGTGTCGGTACCAAGCTTAAGTTAGCATTAGAGCTGAACCGCCATGATCACATTGGCATCGACCTTGTCGCCATGTGTGTTAATGACCTTATTGTTGCAGGCGCTGAGCCTTTATTTTTCCTAGACTATTATGCCACTGGCAAGCTAGATGTCGATATCGCCACCCGTGTAGTAACAGGTATTGGAGAAGGCTGTGAACTTTCAGGTGCGTCTCTTGTGGGCGGTGAAACAGCAGAAATGCCAGGCATGTACGAAGGCGAAGATTATGATCTAGCAGGCTTTTGTGTCGGCATTGTTGAAAAACGTAAAATTATTGATGGCACCAAGGTTGCTGACGGTGATGTTTTGATCGGCCTACCTGCTTCTGGCCCTCACTCTAACGGCTATTCACTGATCCGCAAGATCATTGAAGTTAGTAACGCTGACTTAAACCAAGACCTTAATGGTATAAGTTTGGGTGCAGCCTTGATGGAACCGACGCGCATCTACGTGAAAGCTTTGCTAGCGCTGTTTAAGGAAGTGGATGTTAGGGCTTTGTCTCATATTACAGGTGGCGGTCTTCTTGAAAATATTCCACGAGTATTGCCTTCTGATAGCGTTGCAGTGATTGATACCCAATCTTGGCAACAACCTGACGTATTTGCTTGGTTACAAAAGCATGGCAACGTAAGCGACACTGAAATGTATCGAACCTTTAACTGTGGTGTGGGTATGGTGATTGCTGTAGCACAAAGTGATCAAGCTAAAACACTTGAGGTGCTGAGCAACGCCGGCGAACAACCCTTTGTTATTGGCCACATAAAGCAAAACTCAGGTTCTGAAGACGCTGTGATTTTGGCTTAAAATTAATCGTGGATACTTTAATGGAGCAACAATCATTACAGCAAATTCCAAGGATTGTGGTATTGATCTCTGGTGGCGGCAGCAATTTACAAGCACTAATTGACGCCGTTGCTGCAGGAAGTATTGTTGCTACTATTGATCTTGTAATCAGCAATACCCATCAAGCCAAGGGGCTAGAGCGTGCTCAAAAGGCAGGTATAGAAACTAAAGTGGTCGATCACCTTGAGTTTTCCTCACGCGAGGCTTTTGATCGTGAGCTCATGAGAGCGATCGATGACAAACAGCCAGAGCTTGTGGTTTTGGCTGGTTTTATGCGTATTTTTACGCCTGAATTAACACACCGTTATCATGGTCGAATGCTCAATATCCATCCATCGCTTCTGCCCAAGTTTAAAGGTATCAACACCCATGAACGAGCTATTGATGCAGAGGTGGACGAGCACGGTGCTAGTGTTCATTTTGTGACGAGTGAACTTGACGGCGGTCCCATTGTCATACAAGCAATCGTTCCGGTTTTAGAGATGGACTCGCCCAGCATTTTGGCTGAACGCGTGCTAAAACAAGAACACATTATTTATCCAATTGCGATAAAGTGGTTTTGTGAAGGACGATTAAAGCTAAATAACGCAACCGTCACAATTGATGGAACACCACTGCCAGCCCAAGGGATGCCCTACGTCACATAAGTGTTTCCCGAAGGCCTGCTCATATGAGGAAGTGCAATGCCTTTTACTAGATTCATGGATTTAAAAACCGCTTTCCTTTTCCTTATTGCCTGCGTGCTGCCCATAGCAGCAAACGCTTCTTCAGAACTAAAAACTTTCACAGCCCAGTATTCTAGCCAGTGGGATTTAGGAATAAGCCTTGCCGGTAGCGCAGAACGCAGCCTTTCAAAAAATAGCGACGGCAGCTACACACTTAAAACTTCAGCGAGCGCCATGGTTGCTAAACTCATTGAATCTAGTACTTTTGAGTTTAAAGATAATAAAATCAAGCCGCTTAACTACGCTTATCAAAGAAAAATACTTAACAACAAGCGCAATGTCGACGTTGATTTTGATTGGCCTAATTTTAAAGTAAAAAACACCGCAGGTGGCTCGTCGTGGGTAATGGATATCCTCCCCAATACGCAAGATAAACAAAGCGTGCAAATGAGACTACAGCTTGATTTAGCAAACTTAGACTTCGCAAAACAAACGCAAGGGACTGTATTTTCATACGAAGTTGCAGATGGAGGTCACCCAAAAACCTACCAGTTTGTGATCGATGGGGAAGACAAAATAGACACTCCTGAAGGAAGTCAGCGCAGCATTCGTGTTAAACGAGACCGTGGGGATGAATCAGAGCGTGAAACATGGATTTGGTTTGCGCCAGAGCTTGATTATTCAATCGTCAAAATCTTACAAATAGAAGCTGATGGAAAGAGATACCAACTCAATTTAGCAAAATTAACCTGGTTAGATTAAGAGGCACAATCCCCTGGATTAAGTCTGCAAAACTGAGTAAAGGAATTAGCACATAGGCCATATTTTAGTTAAACTGCCTCTTTAATAAAAATCTTAAAAAGGATTCGACTTGGCCACTTTAAATCGTTTTGCTGCCCTAGTTATTTCAGCTTCTACGGCCCTGACTACCCATGCAGGCCAGTTTCAAGATCTATTTGCTTTAGCTCAAACTAATGACCCAAGTTATCTGGCGGCGCAACATACGTTGGATTCGAATCTACAGATCCTTCCTCAAGCCAATAGCGCTATCATGCCTACTATTAGCGGTTCATACAGCCAAAATCTAGCCTTAGATGAACGCTCTAATAGCCATAATTATGGAATCCAAGTTGCTTTGCCTTTGAGGTTAGATGCTTATTATGGATTGAAAATTGCAGAGCAAAGTGCTGCAGGCGCTAATGTTAATTTTGAAAAAACACATCAGAACCTAATCTTCACCGTCATTGACCGTTACATTGCCGTTTTGAAACAGCAAAACCAGTTGTTTTCAACCATGGCAGAACTGGCAGCAATAGAGCAACGCATTGAACAAACCAACCAGCAAGTTGAACTTGGCCTAAGCACTATCTTGGAGCTTCAAGATCTAGAAGCCAATTTACAGCAGCTGCAAGTGGGTTTATTGCAGGTGGAGCAAAACCTAAGCCTAGCTCGTGCCGATCTTGAAAACCTAACTAACGATGAACTTCCGGAGCAGTTAGGCTCGCTTTCTACTAGCTACAGTGCCACCAACCTTGTTCAAAATGATTCTTTAGAAAATTGGTTTCGCCTAGCCCAGATTCATAACCTAGACTTAGCGATGAACAACCACGCTACCCAGCAAGCGTTCCATAATTATCAAGCCAAAAATGTCGGTTTATATCCCAAAGGTAGCGTTACTTTGTCACAAAATTACAGTGCGATGTCTGGCGAAACGCAAACATTGTCAGTTGGAATCACGGGTACATTCTATGATGGTGGGCTCAACCTAGCGCAAACTAAAGAAGCGAAGGAAGCTTGGTATGCAAGCCAAGAAAGAGGCAACGCCACGCTTAAGGCAACTCAACAGGAATTACGCCGCTGGCACCAAGCTGTAGAAACGAGCCAAAAGCAAATTGCTGCTCTTGCAAAGCTTAACGATGCGTTGGAAGCTTCACTTGAAGGTAAAAACACAGAGTATCAACTCGGCCTGCGAGACATTAGCGATATTTTAGACGCTGAAAAACTAGTATTTTCTGGTCAGCGCGACTGGGCCAATGCCCGACTTGATCTAGTGCTGAACCAATTACGTCTTAAAAAAGCAACGGGTATCTTAAGCACTGCTGATTTAGAGACATTAGATCAGTGGTTTCAATAACGCTTGATATGCACAGCGAAAAACGGCGCTGTGCAGCTTTAGGTTGAAAGTTATTGGACCAGCAGATCGGTTTTAACTGTCTTGATCTATCCGGCTTGCAACTGCGCTCTGCTGGTGCTTGTACTTCGCATCGACACGTTTGTTATAAGGACGTAGCGCAGGACTTGATAGAGTTTCAAAGTTTATTGCACCTATTGTCATCTGCGGCTTCAAGGCTAAAGGCAACTTACCAGAATTAAAACACTCAAGCACTATCGCCCCACTCCAGCCTGGGTCAATACGATGTGCAGTCACGTGCACCATCAAACCCAATCTTGCTAAAGACGAGCGCCCATCCAGCCAACCTACATGATCATCTGGAATAGTGATTGATTCGTGGGTAACCGCTAATGCAAGCTCACCTGGATGTAAAAAGAAACTTTCACCCTCATCAACGACAATCTCTTCACTCATAATGGCTTCTAAGGTGCTATTGATTTCTTCTCTGCTGGCACTGACATCAACGTAAGCTCGAGCATGGTCTTTAAAGACGCGAAAACTATTTCCTAGTTTTAAGTCTACGCTAACCCCAGAGATAACGCTGTCATCTGGCCTTGGGTCTATATTAATTTTCCCGCTGTTCAATGCGGCGATAATGTCTTGGTCACTTAAACGCATGATTATTCTTCATCTACACTAATGTTGGGCATACTATGGCTGGTGTTATCTAGCTGCCGCACTAGGGCAGCAGCTAAATTGCTGTAGGTCTTGGTTGCCTTTGATTCAGGCTCTGATACGACCGTGGGTGTTCCACCATCTACTTGGAGCCGAATGTCCATGCTCAAAGGTAAGCTTGCTAACAATTTCGTTCCGTATTGCTGAGCTAATGACTCACCACCGCCGGCGCCGAAAATGGCTTCTTCATGATTACACTGGCTACAAACATGAGTACTCATATTTTCTACCACACCCAATACCGGCACATTTACCTTGTTAAACATCTCAATGCCTTTGCGGGCATCAAGCAAAGCTAGATCCTGTGGTGTAGTCACAATTAATGCGCCTGAAACTTGAGCTTTTTGGCACAGGGTTAACTGAATATCTCCAGTGCCTGGCGGCATATCAACAAACAAGTAATCAAGCTCACCCCAGTGAGTTTGTAAGAGCATTTGTTGCAATGCGCCAGCCGCCATGGGCCCACGCCATACCATAGGTGAGTTGGCATCGATCAAAAATGCCATCGACATCACACTCACCCCATGGGCTTGAATGGGAATAAACCACTTTTCTGCCATAGTTTCTGGGTGAGTACCTTCGCTAATCCCTAGCATTAAGCCTTGGCTTGGGCCATAAATATCCGCATCTAACACCCCCACTTTAAATCCAGCTTTAGCCATGGCTAAGGCAAGATTCACGGTTGTGGTCGATTTACCTACCCCACCCTTACCAGATGCCACTGCAACGATGTGTTTGATATTTTGAAGACCTTCTGGTCGCGTATCAGTCATAAGATGTCCTAGGAATTACGTTTTTGCAGCACCACGCCACATTCAGCATGGTGGGTATATGGGAATTGGTCAAACAAAGCCAAACGCTTGAGGGTATGAGTTTGCTTTAGCTTAGTGAGATTGTCCAATAGTGTTTCTGGATTACACGAAATATAAATCACGCGCTCAAATTGTTGGACTAATTCTAATGTGCCTTGATCTAATCCAGCCCGTGGTGGATCGACCAAAATGGTACCGAAGTTATAATGTGTTAAATCAACGTCAGCAAGGCGTCTAAAGGCGCGAACACCAGCTAAAGCTTGGGTCATCTCTTCACTGGAAAGCCTTACAATCGTGACATTATCAACGCCGTTTTCCGCTAAGTTAAAATGTGCAGAATGAACGGACGATTTAGCAATCTCAGTGGCCATTACATTTCGAAAATACTTCGCTAAAGGTACAGTGAAGTTACCATTACCACAGTACAACTCAAGCAAGTCTGGCTTGTCTTGCACACTATATTGTTCCGCGCTCTCAATGGCCCAAGCGAGCATCTTTTCATTGACGCTGGCATTGGGTTGAGTAAATGCATTTTCTACTTGCTGGTAGTGATATTGGCGCCCTTTTACGTTCAGGGTTTCCATAATCGCGCCTTCACCAAGCACATGCTTTTGTTTACGTGCACGCCCGATCACGTTAATACCCAGTTTGAGTCGTAGCTCATCCGCTAAAGCTAGCCATTGTTCGCCTAATTGTTTGTGGTACAACAGACTCACCAAAACTTCACCGCGTTGGCTGCTAAGAAAATCAATTTGAAACAGCTTAAATCGCAATTCTGGGTGGACTTTTATCTCTTGTAAAAGCGGCATCATCAGGTTATTAATCTGTTCACTTGCTTGTGGAAAAGACTCGATGCGAATGGGTTGGTGTTTGTTGCCAGGGGGGAACATGGCATAAAAAAGATCATCGTCTTCATGCCATATGCGAAACTCTGCCCGCATCCGATAGTGCTCTATCTTGGAAGAAAAAACTTCCAGTTCAACCTCTTTGGAAAAACCACCGAGTAGGTCAAATCGAGATCGGATATCATCTCTTTTAAGATCCAATAGCGCTTGATAATCTTGCGTTTTTATAGGTTCAAGACCCACTGACATACTCCTTAAACTGGGCACTTTTAGCAACGTAGATTATAGCAGGGCCTTGGTAGATAAATACACAAACCTGCCTCTAACACCTATAAAGTATAGGCGTACAGGCCAATGTTTTGTACAATGGTACTCTAAGTACGAAATCTATTAGCTTGCGCTCCAATTAACGCCCTTAAGACATTTGAACCTCACCATGACAGATACCAAATCAAGAGAAATACTGGTCACCAGTGCCCTGCCCTATGCCAATGGATCTATCCATCTTGGCCACATGCTGGAATACATTCAAACAGACATATGGGTTAGGTATCAGCGTCATCAGGGCAATCAATGCCATTATGTTTGTGCAGACGATGCCCATGGCACAGCCATTATGCTAAGAGCAGAGCAAGAGGGCATTACGCCAGAGCAGCTTATTGCTAATGTTCAAGCAGAGCATGAAAAAGACTTTAGCAACTTCAACGTTTCTTTTGATAATTTTTATTCTACCCATTCCCCCGAGAACCAAGAATTTTCGGAGTACATTTACAATGCATGTTTGGAAAAAGGCCATATTAGTAATCGTACAATTACCCAAGCCTTTGACCCAGAAAAACAGTTGTTTTTAGCGGACCGATTTATTAAAGGCACTTGCCCCAAGTGCAAAACTGAAGATCAATACGGCGATAACTGTGAAGCTTGCGGTGCGACTTACTCGCCTTCAGACCTGATCAACCCAAAATCAGCAATTTCTGGTGCAACACCCATCCAAAAAGACTCTACTCACCTGTTCTTTAAATTACCAGACTTTGAAGCAATGCTAAAAGAGTGGACAAGAAGCGGCAGCCTGCAAAGTGAGATTGCGAACAAACTTGCTGAGTGGCTGGATTCAGGACTTCAAGAATGGGATATCAGCCGCGATGCACCTTACTTTGGGTTTGAGATTCCAGGACAAAAAGACAAGTTCTTTTATGTTTGGCTTGATGCACCTATTGGCTATATGGCTAGTTTTAAAAACTTGTGTGGCCGCTCACCTGGCTTAGACTTCGATCATTACTGGAATAAGGACTCTAGCACTGAGCTTTATCATTTTATCGGTAAAGACATCATTAACTTCCATGGTCTGTTTTGGCCCGCCATGTTGCATGCGGCACAATTTCGCACCCCTACTGCCGTCTATGCGCACGGATTTTTGACCGTAAATGGTCAAAAGATGTCCAAGTCTCGTGGCACCTTTATTAAAGCTGGCACCTATTTAAGACATCTTAACCCAGAATACTTGCGCTACTATTTTGCAGCCAAGCTTAATAGCAAGGTGGATGACCTTGATTTAAATCTAGAAGACTTCGTGCAAAGAGTTAACTCTGACTTAGTTGGTAAAGTGGTCAATATTGCCAGCAGAAGTGCCGGCTTTATCAGTAAAAAGTTTGAAGGCCAACTCAGTGCGAGCGTTAGTGAGCCTGAGTTACTTAGCCACTTTGCCCAACAACAAGATGTTATTGCCCAACATTATGAACAGCGTGAATTTGGCAAAGCCATTAAGGCCATCATGAGCCTTGCAGACCAAGCCAATCAATACATTGCAGACAAAGAACCTTGGGTATTGGCTAAACAAGAAGGCAGCGAACAACAAGTTCAAGATATCTGCTCAACAGGCTTAAACATGTTTCGTATGTTGATGATCTATTTGAAACCTGTACTGCCTGTTATTGCGGCAGATGCTGCTAAGTTCCTTAATGACGACCTTTTATGGGAAAACCTAGAAAATCCACTGGTAAGCCATAACATTGAAAAATTCAAGCCGTTGGTAACCCGTATTGAGGCCAGTCAAATCGAAGCGATGCTTGAAGATTCAAAACTAGAAGTGGCTAAAGAAATTGCCCTAAAGGAGCAGTCCTCTTAATCATCGGCCCTTGTGCTTGGCACATTAGTTTAGAGCGTCTACAAAAAAGGCCACCCTAGGGTGGCCTTTTTATTAGAAAAGATACAGCTTAATTCCAGCCTGTAATTTCTTTAAGAGCTTGGCCAATATCAGCCAAAGAGCGCACAGTTCTTACACCTGCGTCTTCTAATGCAGCAAATTTCTCATCGGCAGTACCTTTACCGCCAGAGATAATTGCGCCAGCGTGACCCATACGCTTACCTGCAGGTGCAGTTACACCGGCAATGTATGATACGACTGGTTTAGTCACATTGGCTTTGATGTAGGCTGCGGCTTCTTCTTCTGCAGTACCACCAATTTCACCGATCATCACAATCGCTTCTGTTGCTGGGTCTTTTTCAAATAGCTCTAGTACATCAATAAAGTTAGTGCCAGGAATTGGGTCACCACCAATACCTACACAAGTAGATTGGCCGTAACCTGCATCAGTAGTTTGCTTCACTGCTTCATAAGTAAGCGTACCTGAGCGAGATACAATACCCACTTTACCAGGCAGGTGAATGTGGCCTGGCATAATACCAATCTTACATTCACCAGGGGTAATGACGCCTGGACAGTTAGGGCCTACTAAACGAACGCCCTTTTGGTCACAAACCATTTTACAGACCAGCATATCCAAAGTTGGAATGCCTTCAGTAATAGCCACAATGAACTTAATTCCAGAATTAGCTGCTTCTAAAATAGAGTCTTTACAAAATGGTGCTGGAACATAGATCACAGAGGCTTCTGCTCCTGTTGCTTGTACTGCTTCAGCAACAGTATTAAACACAGGTAAGCCTAGGTGGGTTGTACCGCCTTTACCTGGAGTCACACCGCCAACCATTTTAGTGCCGTATTCAATGGCTTGTTCAGAGTGGAAAGTACCCTGACTACCCGTAAAGCCTTGGCAGATAACCTTGGTATCTTTGTTAATTAAAATGCTCATGCTTTACCTCCCGCCGCGGCAACCACTTGTTTGGCCGCACCACTTAAACTTGTGGCTGCAATAATATCAAGACCACTCTCAGCTAACTTTTGGCTGCCAAGATCTGCATTATTGCCTTCTAAACGAACAACAACAGGAACACTCACACCCACTTCTTTCACTGCGCCAATAATACCTTCAGCAATTAAGTCACAACGAACAATGCCACCAAAAATGTTAACCAGCACGGCTTTAACACTGTCATCGGACAAAATAATCTTAAACGCTTCAGTTACACGCTCTTTAGTTGCACCGCCCCCTACATCTAGGAAGTTAGCGGGGAAACCGCCGTGTAGAGCGACGATGTCCATAGTGCCCATCGCAAGGCCAGCACCATTAACCAAACAACCTATAGTGCCATCTAAAGCAACGTAGTTTAGCTCCCATGAAGCTGCGTGAGCTTCACGTTCATCATCTTGGCTTGGATCGTGCATTGCTTGTACGTCTTTATGACGGTATACCGCGTTGCTATCAATCACTACTTTAGCGTCTAAGCAGTGTAGATCACCTGCTTCGGTGACTACCAATGGATTAATTTCTAGCAAGGCTAAATCTTTATCCTGGAACAGCTGAGCTAATCCTAAAAAGATTTTGGTGAACTGGTTAATTTGCTTACCTTTAAGGCCAAGCTTGAACGCCAAATCACGACCTTGGAAAGGTTGTGCACCCGTTAGTGGGTCGATCTCGGCTTTTAAAATCTTTTCAGGCGTTTCTTCAGCAACTTGCTCGATTTCTACGCCACCTTCGGTAGAGGCCATGAAAACAATGCGCTGACTGCTGCGATCAACAACCGCGCCTAGATAAAGCTCTTGTGCGATGTCTGTGCATGGCTCAATATAAACCTTTGAAACAGGTTGTCCATCTGCATCGGTTTGGTAAGTAACCATACGATTACCAAGCCATTTACTAGCAAAATCAGAAGCTTCTTGCTTAGAAGAAATAAGCTCTACGCCACCTGCCTTGCCTCGGCCGCCTGCGTGAACTTGAGCCTTAATCACCCAACGATCACCTGGAATTTGATCCAGTGCCGCCATAGCCTGTTCTACTGTATCTACGGCAATACCGGTAGATACGGGCAAGCCGTATTCGGCAAACAACTGTTTGCCTTGATATTCATGAAGATTCATTATGATGCCTGTTTACTGATTATTTAATTAACTTAAGTTCACTTCTTTTTGGATTTTCGGTTCGCTACATGAATAGCGTTACCATCCACTGCTAGCGCAGCTTCATGCACCGCTTCACTCAATGAAGGGTGTGCAAATACAGTAAGGGCAAGATCTTCAGCGCTAGAGCCAAACTCCATCGCAATCACTGCTTGAGCAATCAGCTCAGACGCATTACCACCGATAATGTGACAGCCCAAGATACGGTCTGTTTCAGCATCAGCAATCAGCTTCACAAAACCTTGCGTGTCATTAGCGGCCATAGCACGACCTGACGCTGCAAATGGGAATTTGCCCACTTTAATTGCTGTGCCTTCTGCTTTTAGTTGCTGTTCATTCTTACCTACCCATGCCATTTCAGGATGTGTGTAGATTACCCATGGGATACAGTCGTAGTTCATCATGGCTTTGTGGCCAGCGATGATATCTGCCACCATCATGCCTTCTTCAGAGGCTTTATGAGCTAACATAGCTCCGCCAACCACGTCACCAATGGCGTAAACGCCTGGTGCGTCGGTTTCGCATTGATCATTCACTAGGATGTGACCACGCTCACCCACCTTCACGCCTGAGTCAGCAGCTAATAAACCTTCTGTATAAGGCTTGCGCCCAACGGCTACGATCAACTTATCAAAGGTTAGAACATCGGTTTCGCCATCTGGCTTTTTAACCGAAACTTTCACTTCGTTGTTAACGACTTCTGTACCCGTAACAAGAGCGCCAAGGCGAATATCTAGGCCTTGTTTCTTGAGTATCTTAGCCGCTTCTTTAGACACGTCTTTATCGGCTGAAGCTAGGAAAGTGTCCATGGCTTCAAGCACAACCACTTCGCTGCCTAAACGGTGCCATACAGTGCCCATTTCTAAACCGATAACGCCAGCACCAATGATGCCTAAGCGCTTTGGTGCTTCGCTGATGTTGAGCGCGCCTATGTTATCGACAATAGTATCTTCAGTTAAAGGCGCTGGTGGGATATTCACAGCGACAGAACCTGCGGCCAAAATAATGTTTTTAGCCTTAACTTCACTCACCGAACCATCGGCCGCAGTCACCTTTACAGTTTTACCGCTTTGAAGTTCGCCTAGGCCGTGAATCAAGGTCACGCCATTAGCTTTAAATAAACCGGCAACGCCCTGTGTTAGGTTGGTTACTATGGATTCTTTACGCGATTGCATGGCGCCAACGTCCATAGACACATCGCCAGTGCTGATACCATGAAGCTTAAATTCATGCTGTGCATCATGAAACTTATGGGTTGAATCTAGAAGCGCCTTTGATGGTATACAGCCAACATTCAAGCAAGTTCCACCCAATACTGGGGCACCTTTGTCGCTTGTCCATTTTTCAACACAGGCTGTATTTAAGCCTAATTGAGCGGCGCGAATTGCCGCGACATAGCCGCCTGGACCACCACCAATAACGACTAAATCAAATTCTTGGGACATAATACTCTCTCACATTGTTAAGCCCGCATCATTTAAGTTTTGCAGACTTGGTTCTATTCGTTAGCTTAGATTTCTAGAAGAATTCTAGCAGGATCTTGTAGCAGTTCTTTAATGGTCACTAGGAACTGAACCGCATCTTTACCATCGATCATTCTATGATCGTATGACAAGGCTAAATACATCATTGGGCGAATCACAACCTGACCATTTTCAGCCACTGGACGCTCTTGAATCGTATGCATTCCCAAAATAGCCGTTTGCGGGGCATTCAAGATTGGCGTAGACAACAAAGAACCAAAAATACCACCGTTGGTAATGGTAAAGGTGCCGCCCTGCATGTCTTCAATTGTGAGCTTACCTTCTTTGGCTTGAGTCGCTAAACCTACGATGCCTTTTTCGATATCAGCCAAAGACATAGCTTCTACATCACGCAGCACAGGCACTACCAAGCCTTTGTCAGTAGACACTGCAACACTAATATCTTGATAGGCATGGTAAACCATGTCGTTACCATCTAAAGATGCGTTGACTGCAGGGAAACGTTTTAAAGCTTCAGCAGCCGCTTTCACAAAGAATGACATAAAACCTAAACGAGTGCCGTTGTGCGCTTTTTCAAACTGAGTTTTATACTGCTTACGAAGGGCCATAATTGGCGACATGTCCACTTCGTTATAGGTCGTTAGCATAGCCGCTTCATTTTGAGCAGAAACCAATCGCTTAGCAATCGTTGAGCGTAAGCGTGTCATTGGCACACGGCGCGATGTGCGGTGCTGAGGGCCAACAGATGGCGCTAAAGTTTCGCTAGCAACAGGTGCGTTTGCTTCAGTTTGAGCAGGGGCAGCAGGTGCATTTTTTAAATACTTAACAACGTCTTCTTTTAAAAGACGACCACCTTTGCCTGTGCCTTGAATTAGGCTAGCGTCTAAGTTGTTTTCACTGAGTAACTTACGTACAGCCGGCCCACTTGCGTCTGCTTCAGCGGTTGGTGCTGAATCAGATGTAGTTTCTGCACTAGGCTTAGATGCAGAAGCCGCGCCTTCTTCAAAGCGTGCAATAAGCTCGTTGCTTAATACAGTGCTGCCTTCATCGGCAATGATTTCTGACAAGCTACCATCAGCGGGTGCAACGACTTCTAGAACCACCTTGTCCGTCTCAATATCTACAATCAGTTCATCACGCGCACATGCTTCACCTGGTTGCTTGTGCCAAGTCGCGATTGTGCCATCGGCCACAGACTCAGGAAAAGAGGGAGCTTTAATTTCAATAGACATGGTTTATCTCTTTACTATATTAATTAGTCGGGTTGGCTTGGTTAACCCGTTCATGATTCTAGACCCAATGCTTGGGATACTAAGTACCTTTGCTCTTCAAGGTGCACCGACATATAACCGCATGCAGGCGCAGCCGATGCTGGTCTTGAGGCAACAACTAAAGACAATTTGGGATCGACCATCTGCACTACTTTGCGCATATGATGCTGGCTAGGATACCAAGCGCCTTGGTTTTGTGGCTCTTCTTGGCACCAAACAACAATTTCCATGTTTGGATACTGCGCCAATACTTCAGCTAAATGAGTTTCTGGGAATGGGTATAGCTGCTCTATTCTCACAATAGCGACATGATCTAGCTTGCCAGCACGGCGCTGCTCCAAGAGATCATAATATACCTTACCACTGGTTAAAATCATCCGCGTAACGCTAGATTTATCAGTCGTATCCACATCATCAATGACGTTTCTAAACTCGCCGCTCGAGAACTCTTCCAGAGTTGAAACCGCCATTTTATGGCGTAACAAGCTCTTAGGTGACATCACCACTAATGGCTTACGCATTGGGCGAATGACTTGACGACGAATCAAATGGAAAATTTGTGAAGGCGTGGTTGGCACACACACTTGGATATTGTGCTCAGCGCAAAGCTGCAAAAAACGCTCTAGACGCGCTGAAGAATGCTCTGGCCCTTGGCCTTCGTAACCATGGGGAAGTAGCATGGTTAAGCCACACAAGCGGCCCCACTTATGCTCACCACTGGTAATAAACTGGTCAATCACTACTTGAGCGCCGTTAGCAAAATCACCAAACTGGGCTTCCCAAACAACCAGGCCTTCTGGCGCAGTTGAAGCATAACCATATTCAAATGCCAGCACCGCTTCTTCTGATAACAATGAATCAAAAATAGTAAATTTAGGCTGGTCTGCAGACAAATTACGCAGCGGCACATAGGCCCCTTTACCCTTTTGATCATGCAAAACAGCGTGGCGGTGTGAGAATGTGCCTCGACCAATGTCTTGGCCGGTTAAACGAATAGGGTAACCTTCTTCTAGCAAGGAGGCATAGGCCATCACTTCACCAAAACCCCAGTTAATTTCTGCATCGCCGGTAGCCATTTTCACACGGTCATCCAGGATTTTTTGGACTTGTCGCTGAACCACGAAGCCTTCAGGTGTATTATTTAGGCGCTGACCTAAATCCTTAATCACATCCAAAGAAACCTTGGTATCACCTTGTGCTGTCCACTCATGGCCCAAATAAGGCTTCCAGTCGACAAATAAGCTTTCATCAGGTGTCGTCACCAAAGATTTGGCTACATGTTCGCCGCTATCAAGTGCATTTCGATAGTCGTTGTGCGAAATAGTAATGTCTGCAGGCGTAATCAAGCCATCATCAACAAGCTGCTCGCCATATAGCGTTGCCACTGTTTTCTTGGCCTTAATGGCACTGTACATTAATGGCTGAGTACCTGATGGCTCGTCAGCTTCGTTATGGCCACGGCGACGATAACAAACTAAATCGATCACCACATCACGCTTAAATTCATTACGATAATCAAGCGCTAGCTCAGAAACAAAAGCAACCGCATCTGGATCATCACCATTAACGTGAAAAATAGGAGCATCTACAAATTTTGCAACATCGGTGCAATAAGGCGTTGACCGTGCATCTTCTTTTTTGCTCGTCGTGAAACCAACTTGGTTATTAATGACGATATGAACTGTGCCACCTGTTTTATAGGCACGTGTCTGAGACATTTGTAGCGTTTCCATAACCACGCCTTGGCCAGCAAAGGCGGCGTCACCATGCAAACAAATAGGTAACACGGTATCACCATCAGGATCGTTTCTTCGATCTTGACGCGCCCGCACGGAGCCTTCTGCTACAGGGTTGGCAATCTCTAGGTGAGACGGGTTAAACGCCAAAGCCATATGCACTTCGCCGCCTGGGGTGTTCACATTAGTAGAGAAGCCCTGATGGTACTTTACGTCCCCCGAAGTATTTAAAGGACGTTTACCTTCAAATTCTTCAAATAAATCGACAGGATTTTTACCAAAAATATTGATCAACACATTAAGACGCCCACGGTGGGCCATGCCAATGACGATTTCTTTAGCTTTGTTGCTACCTGAACGCTGGATAATGTTATCAAGCATTGGAATTAATGCTTCACCACCTTCTAAGCCAAAGCGCTTGGCACCAGAGAAGCGTGACGCTAAGTACTTTTCTAGGCCTTCTGCAGCCACCAAGCGTTCAAAAATATGGCGCCTTTTTGCTGGCGAGTGCTGGGGGTGGCTTCTAACTGACTCTACACGCTGCCTAATCCAAAGCTTTTCTTCGGTGTTGACAATGTGACTGTACTCACACCCAACGGTAGAACAGTAGGTTTGCTCAAGGCCTTGGATAATCTCTGACAACGGCATTTCGTCTTTGCCAAGATATGATGCGCCCACCTGGAAAACGGTATCCAGGTCAGCTGCAGAGAGCTCGTGAAAGCGCAGATCCAGTGTTGGAACCACTTCTTTTGGCTGTAATTCAAGAGGATCTAGACTAGCCACTTGATGGCCATGCACACGATACGCATTAATAAGACGCATAACGCGCACTTGCTTGCGCTCGTGTTCACTGCTCAAAGTTGAAGTTTGAACAGGGTGAGATTTACTCTGATTCTTCCCTAGCAGCACAAAGTGCTCTTTTATTATGGAGTGAGGGACGTCACCGTCAACCGAGTTTGGAACTCTAGCCAGCTGATCAAACTCTTCACGCCACTGCTCAGGGACAGCATTTGGGTCTCTTAAATAGGTTTCGTACATCTCTTCGATATACGCGAAATTGCCACCGGAGAAATGAGACTCTCGCCTCTTTTGCTCCATAACGCTGTCTTGCATCCAGTATCACCAATGTTTATTTGTGGTCTAATTTAACAAAGCGCGCTTAGTATAACCCGTATCGGGTGCTGTAGTTAAATTACGTCAAAATATTCGACTAATAGCGTATAAGATCCGCATTTATTCACAAATTTGGATCTCATACAGACCATTTTGCTATTAGGTCGCCCTTGTCATCAGCATATTACGAATATGCCCGATGGCCTTTGTGGGGTTTAAGCCCTTAGGGCAAACCGTCACACAGTTCATAATACCGTGACAACGGAACACACTAAAGGGATCATCCAACCCTGCTAAGCGCTCATTGGTCGCCGTATCACGACTGTCTGCCAAAAACCGATAGGCTTGAAGCAGACCTGCTGGGCCAATAAATCGATCAGGATTCCACCAAAATGAAGGACAAGCAGTAGAACAACATGCACACAAGATGCACTCATATAAGCCATCAAGCTTTTCACGTTCCTCTGGAGATTGAAGCCTTTCAATACCAGGAGCTGGCGTATCGTTAATTAAGAAGGGTTTAATTTTCTCATATTGTTTGTAGAACTGATCCATGTCGATCACCAAATCACGAATGACTGGTAATGCAGGCAGCGGCCTAAGCACCAACTTGTTGTTCTTAACCACAGAGGATAAAGGCGTGATACACGCCAAACCGTTGGTGCCGTTAATGTTCATGCCATCAGAGCCACACACGCCCTCGCGGCAAGAACGGCGATAAGTCAGGCTTCGATCTTGAATTTTCAACAAATTCAGAACATCCAATACCATCAAATCTTTGCCACCAGTATCCACTTGAAAGTCCTGCATGTAGGGCTTTTCATCAAGTTCTGGATGATAGCGATAAATACTTACTGTTAACATATCACTACTCCTTAATAAGTACGAATTTTAGGTGGAAATGCTTCCATCGTTTTTGGCGAAAAGTTCACGTCTCGCTTACCAAGACGCTCTTCTAAGGGGTAATAAATCGAATGCTTCAACCAGTTTTCATCATCACGCTCGGTAAAGTCATTACGGGCATGAGCACCGCGGCTCTCTTTACGCTGCTCTGCAGAAATAGCAGTCGCATAGGCCACTTCGAACAAGTTTTGTAATTCAAGCGCTTCGATACGGTCAGTGTTAAATGCACCGGTTTTGTCTTGTAAATGCAGGTTTGCCACTTTTTCGCGAATTTCGCGCAACAAGACCAAACCTTTCTTCATGCTCTCGCCTTCGCGGAACACACCAAAGTACAACTGCATGGTTTTTTGAAGCTCTTCACGTACCGCAGCGACGCTTTCACCAGACTCAGAGTTATTCAACTTATTTAATCGTTGCATCGCAGCATCGACGTTGGCCTGATTGGCTGGTTGAACCTCGTAGCCTTCTCGCATCGATTTTTCGATTTGAAGGCCGGCTGCCCTGCCAAACACCACTAAATCAAGCAGCGAGTTACCACCCAAACGGTTGGCACCATGAACGGACACACAAGCCACCTCGCCACACGCGTATAAACCTTCAACAACTCGTGTTTCAGACTCAGATTCTGGATACAAAACCTGACCACCAATGTTAGTCGGTAAACCGCCCATCATATAATGACATGTGGGTACTACAGGAACCGGCTCAAATACTGGATCAACATGAGCAAAGGTGCGAGACAATTCACAAATGCCTGGCAACTTACTCTCCAGAACTTCCTCGCCTAGGTGATCTAGCTTTAACAGCACATGATCGCCATTTTCACCGCAACCACGCCCTTCTAAGATTTCCATAACCATAGAACGAGCCACAACATCACGACCCGCCAAATCTTTAGCGTTAGGTGCATAGCGCTCCATGAAGCGCTCGCCATCTTTGTTAATCAGGTATCCACCTTCACCACGACAGCCTTCAGTAACCAGGGTACCAGCGCCTGCTATGCCGGTTGGGTGGAACTGCCACATTTCCATGTCTTGAGCAGGCAGACCCATACGAAGGCCCATACCCAAACCATCGCCAGTGTTGATCAAAGCATTAGTGGTTGATTGGTAAATGCGGCCTGCACCGCCAGTTGCCAATACAGTCGCTTTAGATTCGATATAGACGGTTTCACCCGATTCAACACAAATAGCAACCACGCCCACTACTGCGCCGTCGTCGTTTTGAACCAAATCCACAGCAAACCATTCGTTTAAGAAGGTGGTGCCACCTTTTAGGTTCCCCTGATAAAGTGCATGCAATAAGGCATGACCCGTTCTATCTGCAGCGGCGCAAGTTCTTGCCGCCTGACCACCTTCGCCAAAGTTCTTTGACTGACCGCCAAACGGTCTTTGGTAGATACGCCCTTCTTCCGTTCTTGAAAATGGCAAACCCATATGGTCCAACTCAAATACCGCTTGTGGGCCTACGCTACACATGTACTCAATGGCGTCTTGATCGCCTATGTAGTCAGAGCCTTTAACAGTATCGTACATATGCCAGCGCCAATCATCATTTGGATCATTACTTGCAATTGCGCATGTAATACCACCTTGGGCCGATACTGTGTGAGACCTCGTTGGGAATACTTTTGTGATACACGCCGTTTTCAAGCCAGCTTCTGTAAGCTGCAACGCAGCCCTCATACCTGCACCACCACCACCAATTACGATGGCTTCATAAGACATTTTTCGTAAGATGTTTGACATGAGTTATAAGCCCCAAAGCAACTGAACACCCCAAATGGTGTAAATGAACATTAACAATCCCACTACCATTTGGAACACAAAGCGAACTGCAAAGTGTTTTAGGTAATCGGTGGAAACAGACCATAGGCCTATCCAGCAATGAGCACCAAGGGACAGTAGTGCCATTAAACTAAAAATTCGCATGCTGGTATCACTAAACAATGCGTCCCACTGGGCAAAATCAACTTCTGGGTTTAATAACAGATAAACCACCATAAATACCGAGTAAGCACCTAAAATAACTGCACTTACTCTTTGAACTAACCAATCTGCCAGGCCACTACGGCCATAACTCGTTACTGCAGTTACCATACCCATACTCCCGCCAAAACGGCTAAAATCACGGTCATAACAATCACTAACTTAGCGCCTTGATTGGCGCTCTCTAATTCTTCACCATGACCAAAATCCATTACCAGGTGCTTAATACCCGCACTGAAATGAAATCCTAGCGCTGTTAACAGCCCCCAGGTCACAAATTTGGCAAAAAAGTTTTCTTGTAAAAGGTATTGCGCTGCCGCAAAACCCGACTGGTCCTGCAATGATGTATCAAATAAATTAAACAAAAACACTAGGCCGACAAACAAAACGACACCAGAAACTCTATGACTTATAGAAATCATAGAAACTAGTGGGTGCTTGAAAGTGCCTAAATCCAGGTTAACAGGTCTTTTATCGCTCACGGTTACCTACTCTTGGCTAAAAAATTAGTAAATTAAGGCTTGGAACACAACGTAAATGCGACACTCTTTTTAGCTCAGAGCGTCATGCAGTAAAGAATTATAATGACAAAAAACCGAGAAAACAACGAAACCTTGGTCTTAGTTACTTACTTTTACAGAAGCTAATATAGACCTATAAATTAGCCCTAAAACATCATCAAAATAGGCACAACCCTTTACAAAAGGGCTCAAGAAGAGGATCATACACGCCAATTTAGTACATCCAAATCTATATCACTCCAGCTTATACCTATTATCTATCTACCAAATCATTGCAAAGGCCCTGTTAAAGCAGGCTTGAGGTAGAATAGCGAGCCAATTGATCAGATATACGACTTATGTCCGCTGTTATTAGTGATGTATTAACGCTAAATTATTGCTTTATTCGTATTACTGCCCCCTAGACACTCAGGAGTCAACAAATGTCCGACAGAAAAGCCACTCTTCAAATTGAAGGCATGGAGCCCATTGAACTACCTATTTATTCAGGTAGCGAAGGCCCAGACGTCATAGACGTTCGCCAATTAGTAAGCAAAGGACTTTTCACATACGACCCTGGATTTGTTTCTACTGCTTCATGTGAGTCTAAAATCACTTACATCGATGGCGACAAGGGCATTCTTTTGCACCGCGGTTATGCAATCGAAGATTTAGCTAAAAACTCATCCTATCTAGAAACATGTTTTCTTTTGGTGCACGGCGAACTCCCCACAGCAGCGCAACTTGAAGACTTCGAAAATGAAATCACCAACAACACCATGGTGCATGAGCAGATAACTCAATTTTTCAAAGGCTTTAGACGCGATGCTCACCCAATGGCTATTATGTGCGGTGTTGTGGGTGCTCTTTCTGCTTTCTATCACGAACAAATGGATAACGACAATCCAGAGCACCGTGAAAAAGCAATTCATCGCCTCATCGCAAAAATGCCTACCTTGGCAGCAATGAGCTACAAATACTCTATTGGCCAACCGTTTATTTTTCCGCGTGATGATCTAAACTACGCTGAAAACTTTTTAAACATGATGTTTGGGAAACCAACCCAAGATCCTTCAATTGATCCAATCCTTTCGCGGGCCATGGATAAGATCTTTATGCTGCACGCTGACCATGAGCAAAACGCATCGACCTCTACCGTGCGCCTAGCAGGCTCTTCGGGCGCCAACCCATTTGCATGTATCGCATCTGGCATTGCTGCATTGTGGGGCCCAGCACACGGGGGAGCTAACGAAGCTGTGCTTAACATGCTAGAGGAAATTGGTGACGTATCAAATATTGATAAATTTGTTGCCAAGGCGAAAGACAAAGACGATCCGTTCCGCCTTATGGGATTTGGTCACCGCGTATACAAAAACTTCGACCCTCGCGCCACAGTAATGCGCGAAACCTGTGATGAAGTGCTTGGTTTACTGGGCGTTGAAAATGATCCTTTACTACAAATCGCTAAGCGCCTTGAACAGATCGCTTTAGAAGATGAATACTTTATTCAACGCAAGCTCTACCCGAACGTAGACTTCTATTCTGGCATCATACTCAAGGCCATCGGCATCCCTGCGTCAATGTTCACTGTTATCTTTGCACTTGCACGCACGGTGGGCTGGATTTCACATTGGCACGAAATGTTGAATTCCTCGTACAGAATCGGGCGTCCTCGCCAATTGTATACAGGCGAATCTCAGCGCTCATACCCTACCAAGTAGACAAAGTTCTGCTGGAAATTTAAAACCACCCTAGGGTGGTTTTTTTTCATCTGAACATTGATGCACTGGCATGATACTTGCTTGATTAAAAGCGCACCAAAAAAGATCCAGTATTTAGACTTAAGATGCACCAAAACGCATCAAAAAGAACTTTATACTGAAAAAACGCACAAGATTAGTGCGTAATAATATAAATATGCCACAAAGAGACTAAAGGAGTTTCAATGGAAGCAACAATAAACGCAGTGGACACACTTATTCAGAGTTCAAATACTCTGTTTATACTATTGGGAGCCATCATGGTTCTTGCAATGCATGCAGGCTTTGCATTTTTAGAAGTGGGTACTGTTAGACACAAGAACCAAGTTAACGCCCTTGTTAAAATCATGTCTGATTTTGGCGTCTCATGCATCGCCTACTTCTTCATAGGTTACTGGATCGCTTACGATCAGCACTTCTTTGTAGCTGCAAGTGATTTAGGCGCGAACAACGGCTATCCATTAGTTAAGTTCTTCTTCCTAATGACCTTTGCTGCTGCAATTCCTGCGATCGTTTCTGGCGGTATTGCTGAACGTGCTCGCTTTTGGCCCCTAGTGGTTGCGGCTGGCCTAATTGTAGGCGTGGTATACCCAATCTTTGAAGGTATTGTGTGGAATGGCAACTATGGCTTCCAAGCATGGTTAGAAGAGACTTACGGCGCAGGCTTCCATGACTTTGCAGGCTCTGTAGTAGTGCATGGTGTTGGCGGCTGGTTAGCCCTTACCGCAGTGCTTCTTCTTGGTACTCGTCACGGGCGCTACCGCAAAGGTAACCTAGTTGCGTTTGCACCTTCTAGCATCCCATTTTTAGCTTTAGGCTCTTGGATCCTAACCATCGGTTGGTTTGGCTTTAACGTAATGTCTGCTCAAACCCTAGACGGCATTAGCGGCCTAGTGGCTGTGAATACCCTTATGGCTATGGCGGGCGGCACAATTGCAGCACTAATCGTAGGTAAGAATGATCCAGGCTTCCTTCACAATGGCCCACTAGCAGGCCTTGTAGCTGTATGTGCAGGCTCTGACTTGATGCACCCAATTGGTGCATTGGGCGTAGGACTGATTGCAGGTGCTATCTTTGTTTACACCTTCACACTGACCCAAAACCGTTGGAAGATTGACGACGTACTAGGTGTATGGCCTCTGCACGGTTTGTGTGGCGCTTGGGGTGGTATTGCTGCAGGTATTTTCGGTCTAGAAATGTTTGGTGGCCTTGGTGGCGTGAGCATCATGTCTCAAATCATAGGCACCCTTGCAGGCTTATCATTTGCCTTAGTCGGCGGATTTATCGTTTATGGTGGTGTTAAGAAAGTGATTGGTCTTCGTCTTACTGAAGAAGAAGAGTTCCAAGGCGCCGACCTTAGCATTCATAAAATCGGCGCTACCTCACAAGACTAATTCAATTTAGTCTTTTCTCAGCCAAGGGTTAAAGTTGCCTTTAACCTTGGCTTGAGAAGGTTTTTCCTGTTCAGAAGCTTGTTCAGTTTCAGCTTGAATGGAAGCTTTCATTTCTGCCTGAAGCGCAAGCTTCTCATTAGCTTCAGCAGCCTGTCGGGCTTCTGCCTTGATCGCAGCATTTGAAGCGGGTGTAGAAGTAGCGTAGTCGGCATCATACACATCAGCCGGCCCCTTCACCTCTGGCTTGTACTTTCGAATCTCAAAACAACGATGAATTTTCTTATTGCGGCCAAAGTCTTTATCTAACGTTTGATCACTGATATCGACCACATGGTTGTGCTGGATCACTTTGTTATCAAGTTCAAAACGCCGGTAATTAGTTGAAAATATCAACAATCCATCTTCTGCCAATAGATCCATGGTTTTATGAATCATCCAAGCATGGTCACGCTGCACATCTAACACACCTACCATCTTCTTTGAGTTAGAAAAGGTTGGTGGATCAAGGAATATAAGATCGTATTCGCCTTTGTGGCTTTTGATAAACTCCATGCAGTCATGTTGTTCAAAGCGATGTACCTGATCACTAAAGCCATTCAAGGCTAAATTCTTTTTACCCCAAGACAAATAAGTGGCCGACATGTCAACGCTTAGAGACTTACGAGCACCCCCCAAAACCGCATGTAGGGTAGCTGTGCCTGTATAACAGAATAGGTTTAAGAAACGCTTGCCAGTCGCCGCATTTTGAATTCTCTGGCGCACCGGGCGATGATCAAGAAACAAACCTGTGTCTAGGTAATCATTCAAGTTAACGAGTAGCTTGCAACCGCCCTCTTGCACCTGAATGTATTCACCTTTTTCGTCATGGGTTTGATACTGGTCTTTGCCCGTTTGTTGTCGACGTTGCTTTAAAACGATACGATTTTCAGACACTTGCAATGCTTGCGGCAATGCCAGCATCACTTCTTCTAATCGCCTCTGGGCTTTGTCTGCATCGACTGTTTTTGGCGCTGCATATTCTTGCACATGCAACCAATCACCATACACGTCTATGGCAACCGCATATTCTGGCATATCAGCATCATACAGACGGTAACATTCAATCTTTTCTTGCTTGACCCACTTACTCAACTGCTTGCGATTTTTTACTAATCGGTTGGCAAACATTTTGGCGCCCTCACTTAGGGCTTGCAATGGAATTTCTCCACCCTCCTGGCGCCGGTCTGCAAACCTATTAGTGGTATCTAGGCTGTACATGAGTAATTGGCTTTTAATCGCTCCGTTGTAGAAAGCGTATTGTTTGTGGGAACGTAAACCCACGGCTTTTCCAAGTTCAGCATTGCCTGTAAATACACCCAACTCCCAGCCTATAAAATCTTGGCTTAGTCTTTCACCTAGATGCTGATACAAGTATTGCATGTTAGCCACTTCACTAAGTCGCTCACCATAGGGTGGATTAGTAATGACTAAACCTGCTTGCTGCTGGGCATTGTGGGTCAGGGGTTTTAAATCCTTAAGCTCTCTGTGGCTCACCCTAACACGCTCTGTTAAACCTGCTTGTTTTAAGTTCTCACGACACTTAGATACGGCTTTGGGCTGCCCATCATAACCATGAATTTCACTGGTTGCACTGGCCTCTCCTGCTTCTCGTCTAAGTTCAGCAGCATCCCATATTTCTCGCCATAGCTCACTGTCATGTTGCTTCCACATCTGCAACCCAAAACGCCAACGCAAAAGCCCTGGCGCAGTGTCAGAGGCCATCATTGCAGCTTCAATCAATAAGGTACCCGAGCCACACATAGGATCCATTAATGGTTTGCCTTGTAAAGCCATGGCTGGCCATCCGGCTCTGATTAACAGTGCCGCTGCTAAGTTTTCTTTTAACGGTGCCATACCACCTTCACGACGGTAGCCACGCTTATGTAAACTTTCACCTGATAAATCTAAACTGATCCGCACACGAGCTTTGTTTACAAAAACGTTAATACGCACATCAGGATCTTGCTTAGCAATGTTAGGACGCAGCTCACCTTGACTTCTAAACTGGTCAACGATGGCATCTTTAACTTTAAGTGCACCAAAATGGGTATTATCTATGCCACGCATGCGCCCAGCATAATCCACCAAAAAGGTTTGATCACTATCAAAATGGTCAGTCCATACAACTTTGCCTACAGCATCATAGAGCTCTTCTACACTATCAACGGCTTCTGTATGCAAAAGCAATAGCACTCTATTGGCCAAGCGGCTCCACAAACAGCTGCTATAGCCCACTTTAAGGTCGCCGTTAAAATAAACGCCACCTTGGGTTAGTTTGATATCTTCCGCCCCTAAAAGACTAAGCTCATCAGCCAATAATGGCTCCATGGCTTTAGGGCAGGTAGCGAAAAAAGAATATGTCATAGGGAATTACTGTAGCAATCAAAAGGATGCGAATTATATCATCATTGATAATGCGAGGGGGAAATGGTTATTGAGGTATAAAGCAGTGTGCAAAGGACTTTAAAAGCTCAAGGAGCTGGGCTCTAAAAGAAGATAAAACACAAGTGCCGTGCAGGACACACGCCACCTGTGATTTAAAAAAAAGTGGGAGTCAATCAGTCCACTTTAAATATAGAAATAGTGATCAACCAACAGCAAAACAAACAAGAGCATCAAGTAAATGATGGAATACCAAAAGGTTTTCATCGCAGCTTTTTCATAAGCGCCCCGATACAAACGCCACGCCCAATATAAAAAGCGGATATTCAAAAGCGTTACGCCTACGAGGTAGATAAACCCACTCATACCGACGATGTAAGGCAGTAAAGTAGAGATAACCATCAACACAGTATAAAGTAAGATTTGTAGGCCGGTGAATTCTAAACCATGCGTTACAGGCAACATGGGGATCTCTACTTTGGCGTATTCATCGCGCTTGTGAATGGCCAAGGCCCAAAAATGGGGCGGTGTCCACGCATAGATAATGAGCACCAATAACAAAGCATTGGGCTCAATCGTGCCCGTTACAGCAGCCCAACCTAATAAGGGAGGCATTGCCCCAGCAAGGCCACCAATGACTATGTTTTGCGGCGTAGCTCGTTTTAAGTAGCCCGTGTAAACAAACGCATATCCAATAGACGACGCAAGCGTTAGCCAAGCGGTCACTGGATTAACTAAAACATAAAGTATACCTAAACCCACTACCGCTAATACGGTGGCAAAAATGATGGCATGCAAAGGCTTAACTTTACCTTTGGCTACAGGACGGTTATGCGTCCTTCCCATCTGGCCGTCAATCCTTCGATCAATAATGTGATTTATTGCAGCGGCAGAACCTGCAGCTAAAGCAATACCCACATTACCCCAAATCAAAACCTGCCAAGGCACCATGCCAGGTACCGCCAAAAACATCCCTACCAAAGACGTCAATATCATGAGGAAAACCACGTTGGGTTTACACATTTCATAATAGTCACGCCAATTGGAGTTGGCGGTAGTGGTATTAGAAGTCATTATTGACGGCCCCTGTTGGAAAATACAACGTAGTTAAGAGATATACTCAATACAAACAAACATGCTCCACCAAAGTTGTGGGCAACTGCCACAGGCAATGGAAGGAAGTAATAAATGTTAGCTAAGCCAAGGCAGAACTGAACAAAAAATACGACTAAAAATGCCAAGCCAAATTTACGCAGACGTCGGTCATCTTGAGAGAGCAACAAGTAGCTCATTAACAAAATGTAAACGCCTAATATAATGGCGCCATAACGGTGCAAAACATGGATCGCTGTTCGCGCTTCCGAGTTCATGAGACCACCAAGGTAGCTTGGCCCTAGCGTCTGAGTCAAGTCAAAGCCTTCTGAGAAGTTCATCTCAGGCCACCAAGACCCATTGCACTCAGGCAAGGTTGAACAAGCTAAAGCTGCATAATTAGAACTCATCCAGCCACCTAAGAATACCTGCCCCAGAATCAATATAAAGCCCACTAATGCCCAGGTTTTTAATCGACCTTGGGTCACGTTAGTTAGGGACAAAGGTTTCACTTCAGATCCTGCACGGCGCAACTTGATCATCAGCACGGTCAGCAAACTGGCCGTGGTAAAACCACCCAGCAGGTGCGCCGTCACCACTTGCGGCCATAGCTTCCAGGTGACAGTCCAAGCGCCAAATGCGCCTTGCAGTATCACCATCGCCAACAAAGCTTGGGTCAGTGCAAATGGATAGTTTAAACGTGTTCTTTGTGACCATGAAGCTGCTGCAAGCACTAAAATAACAAAGCCTAAAATTGAAGCAAAATACCGATGAATCATCTCTAACCAACCCTTGGCAACTTCAACCGGGGCATCTGGATAAAGCGATTCGGCAGCGGCAATTTCTTCCACTGTTTCTGGAACTAATAGTTGGCCGTAACAACCAGGCCAATCAGGACAACCCAAGCCTGCATCAGCAAGGCGTGTCCAGGATCCTAACACGATGACACAAATCACAATCCCAAGCGCCAAAGATGTTAAAAGCAGGCTCCATTTGGGGACGTTAGTAGTTGTAGTATTCATACAATTGTTACCCTATGTTTGAGGTTCTAAGTAACTTTTTAAGGTCTTTAAGTAATTCTTTTCCAACAAAATCTGTATTGTAGTGCATCATAATATTGCCAAGTGGATCAACAATATAAATGCCTTCTCCAGCCACGAACGCCTCAGCGGACAAACTTTGCAGCTGAATTAGTGCCGGATATCGCTGTTGTAGTGGTTCGCTAACAACACCATCTTGGTTTACTAAAATACGCGATACACGATGAGCTTCTTTGCCCAAAGCAACGTTAATCTGACGCAATAAATGCGTCGTTTCTTCACAAGCCTTGGTGCACTGACCGTTAGGTAAGAACACCACAAGCCAGCGTTTATCGGCCTCAAGTTGAGACCACTCAGACTGCTCTTGATCGACTAACTGAGCTTGAGTTAAATCATTAGGTGGCAATAACAATTGGCCGAAGTTAGTTCTGCCATCTGGAACACCCCACAAATTAAAATACATCACCATAGCAAACAAAAGCGGAACTATGGTTACTCCAAAAACTGCATATAAAGTCCAACGGTTGGTCTTTTTCGTGGTCATCAATCTACCCTTTTGGTGTCAATAGGAGAATAAAAAACTCGATATATATATAAAAGGCACAAGGTTAAAGCCAGGCCAAACCATTGCCATGCATAACCTAAATGCTTATCAGAGGTCATTGTGCTGGCTCGCCAATGCGGCACAAGCGTTGCCTCCCCTTCGGTGTCTAACATCAATACCCAAGGTAATAAATCACCCTCAACTGAGGCTTCTACATGCGGCGCCATTGCCTGTGGGACGACTGCCTGTAATAGTTGCGGGTATTCAGAAGAAAAGGTGTCATCACCTAACTGATATGGGTTTGCGCTTGCAGCCACTAAACGACCTGTCATGCTAACCAAACCTTCAACAAAGTCGATGTTTGGTAGTGGCGTCCTTTGGCCGTTAGAAGCAAACCAGCCGCGGTTCACTAACAACAGATCAGTACCAATTCTAACTAAGCCAATTGCATCATAACCAACCTTACCATTGACCACTTGATTGTCTTTAAGCCACACAAAGGGCTTGATAAAGACAGTGTTCAGTGTCACTCTTTGAAAGTTGTTTAGGCTTTTTAAAACCGTTTCATTTTCTAAAGAGATGGTAATAGGTTGCTCTAGAGACGCCAAGCTCTCTTGCAATTGTACTTTTTGATTAGCTCTGTCCAACTGCCAAAAACCTAAACTTAAGGTCACTGGCAAAAAGAAAAGCGTAAAAACCGAGATTGCCCAATAATGTTGCAGTCGTTTTATCATTACTCTAGCTGAACCTAATTAACATATTTAATGAGACTCTTTTTATGATCAAAATCGTCATTGCCATCGTTTTGTTGTTGGCTCTTACCAGCTTAGCCAGCGGTTTCTATTTTTTATTGAAAGATGGTACCAAATCTACCCGTTTACTCACATCGTTAAAGTATCGTGTAGGTCTTATTGTACTGCTTATTTTACTGATAACCTATGGTTTTTGGACGGGTCAACTTGTGACTTCATCTCCATGGGCCCAAATTCATTAATTAGCTTAACGCTAACTAGGCATAAAAAAGGCAGCTCATAGGCTGCCTTTTTTTATGCTTACATTTACATGATGTAAACGAAGATAAATAAGCCTACCCAGACCATGTCTACGAAGTGCCAGTACCAAGCGGCCGCTTCAAATCCAAAGTGCTGTTCGGGTGTAAAGTGACCTTTACAAATACGAACCCACATTACGAAAAGAATGAACGCACCAATGGTCACGTGAGCGCCGTGGAAGCCAGTCAACATAAAGAATGTAGAACCATAAATACCAGAGTCTAACGTCAAACCCAATACAGTGTAGGCTTCGATGTACTCAAGAATTTGGTAATAAACAAACACGGCACCAAGCACAACCGTAGCACCCAACCAAAAGATTGTTTTGCCACGTTCCATAGCCCTAAGAGCATGATGTGCTATGGTTAGTGTAATACTTGAAGACAATAATAATACGGTGTTCAACAAAGGCAGGTGCCAAGGATCGATAATGCCAGTAGGCCCTGGTACATCCGCGCCGCCTGGGTTATTGAACATCGGCCATGCGTAGTCAAATTCAGGCCACAACATGTGTGTTGAGCCTTTATCGCCTTGACCGTCAAGCCATGGGCCTGCCCATTGGCGTACATAAAAAAGAACGCCAAAAAAAGCAACAAAGAACATCACTTCAGAGAAGATAAACCAGCCCATACCCCAACGGAAAGAACGGTCCATTTGGGCACTATATAGCTTAGCGTGGCTTTCTTTGATCACTCGTCCAAACCACTGGAAGAAAACCAACGCGAGTATTGCCGCGCCTGTAAAAAATACCATGTGAGCAAAGCCGAAGCCTTGTCCACCTGAACTCATGTGGTTCATCATTCCGCCAGCACCAGATGCCAAAGCGAACAAGCCTACACTTGCCACAATTGGGAAATAACTACTTTCTGGTACGTAATAATTGGACGTTGCCATGTATTACTCCTTCGTCGAAGACTTTTTATCGAGCCACTAAGTGGCTATCATTTTGTTTATATGCTGTTACTATTCAGCGAAAGCGCCGGCGTCAAATATGGTATATGACATTGTCACTTTCTGAACCGTAGCCGGCAGATCTGGGTTTAGTGAGAAAATAAGAGGCATCTTACGTCCCTCACCTGCTTTTAAGGTTTGCTGATCAAAACAGAAGCACTCAGTTTTTTGAACGTGAGATGCAGCTTCTGATGGCGATACACTAGGTACTGCCTGGCCGACCATATCATTTGCAGTAGGGTTTGACGCCCAAAACTCAACTTGAGTCCATTCGCCTGGATGGATTTGAATTTCTTCTTGCAAAGCTTCAAATTCCCAAGGCATGCCTGCATTGTTAGTGGTTACAAATTGCACTGTTACCGTACGACTTGTATCTACAACCTGCTCTATCCTTTCAACTTGGCCAGCTGTCTTGCCATTGATGCCTGTTATCTCACAAAAGATATCGTATAAAGGCACCAGGGCAAAACCGAAACCAAACATCAACACAGCAGCGATCACTAACCTTAAAGCTGTATTTTTTGGCTTTAAGCCGGAATCTAATTCCGGCTGACTGCTTTTAGAGCTCATGCTTTTTAAAACCCTCTATTTCACGTGAGGAGGCTCAGCAAATGTGTGGTACGGCGCTGGCGACGGCACAGTCCATTCAAGCCCTTCTGCACCTTCCCAAACCTGGTCAGTTGCTTTCTCGCCACCACGAATGGTTTTGATCAATAAGAACAAGAAGATTAGCTGTGAGAAACCAAAGATAAAGGCACCCACAGTTGCGATAGCGTTAAAGTCAGCAAATTGCAATGCGTAATCTGGGATACGGCGCGGCATACCTGCCAAACCAATAAAGTGCATTGGGAAGAAAGTGACGTTTACACCAATGAATGACATCCAGAAGTGGAACTTACCCAAGCTCTCGTTGTAGTAGTGGCCAGTCCATTTTGGTAGCCAGTAGTAAACACCCGCGATAATACCAAACAAAGCACCTGGTACGAGCACATAGTGGAAGTGAGCTACTACAAAGTAAGTGTCATGGTACTGGAAGTCTGCTGGCGCGATCGAAAGCATCAAGCCAGAGAAACCACCTATGGTGAACAAGACCACAAAGGCTAGAGCAAACAACATTGGCGTTTCAAAGGTCATTGAACCTCTGAACATGGTTGATACCCAGTTAAATACTTTCACACCCGTTGGGATAGCAATAAGCATTGTCGCGTACATGAAGAATAGCTCAGCCTGCAGTGGCAAACCTACTGTAAACATGTGGTGAGCCCATACAATGAACGACAAAAATGCAATTGAAGATGTCGCATAAACCATTGAGGCATATCCAAACAAAGGCTTACGAGCAAAAGTAGGAATGATCTGCGAGACAATACCAAATGCAGGCAAAATCATGATGTACACTTCTGGGTGACCAAAGAACCAGAACACGTGCTGGAACAATACTGGGTCACCGCCACCTGCAGCATCAAAGAAACTTGTGCCATAGTGGATGTCCATCAACATCATAGTGACTACGCCTGCCAATACTGGCATTACCGCAATCAGTAAGTACGCAGTAATCAACCAAGTCCACACAAACAAAGGCATCTTCATCAATGTCATGCCAGGGGCACGCATGTTAAGAATGGTAACAACGATGTTAATCGCGCCCATAATGGATGAAATACCCATCATGTGAACACCAAAAATAAAGTAAGTTACGCTGCTTGGGGCATAAGTAGTGGACAATGGAGCGTAGAAAGTCCAACCAAAGTTTGGCGCACCCGCTTCAGTGAATAAAGTAAAGATCAACATGCCAAAAGCAAAAGGAAGAATCCAGAAGCTCCAGTTGTTCATCCTTGGCAACGCCATGTCTGGCGCACCAATCATCATAGGTACCATCCAGTTGGCTAGACCAACAAATGCCGGCATGATCGCGCCGAATACCATGATAAGACCATGCATAGTGGTCATTTGGTTAAAAAATTCTGGCTCAATAAGTTGCATACCCGGCTGAAAAAGCTCAGTACGGATAATAAGTGCCATGGTTCCACCAATAAACAACATGGAGAAGGCAAACCATAGGTACATAGAACCAATGTCTTTGTGGTTAGTTGTTAAAACCCAGCGCATTAGACCCTTAGCAGGTCCGTGATGGCCGTGATCGTCGTGATCAGCTGTAGCAGTTGTCATTATCCAGCCTCCTATTTCTTCGCGTCGATTATCATTTGAGGTGTCACAGTTTCGCCTGTGTTGTTACCCCATGCGTTACGCTCGTATGTGATAACAGCAGCGATGTCTACATCGTTTAGTTGTGCACTGAATGATTGCATCGCCGTTCCTGGCGCGCCATTAAGTACGATGTCGATATGACCAGCCATATCATTTAGGGCCATGTCGCTTCCTGCCAACGCAGGGAACACAGAGCCAAGGCCTTGACCTTCACCACCGTGACAAGCGGCACAGCTGCTTGCGTATACTTCTTCACCACGAGCCATTAGGTCATCGTAAGAGTATTCACGCTGCGCGGCAGCTGCTTCAGCAACCTTACCAGCACGCTGATCTTCAAGCCAAACTTGATACTCATCAGCTGTAACAGCTTCTAGTACGATCGGCATAAAACCATGATTTACACCACATAACTCGGCGCATTTACCACGATAAATACCTTCTTGACCCTCAGGGATATTCACCCAAGATTCGTTGATGTAACCAGGAATGGCATCTTTTTTCACCGCAATTTCAGGCACCCACCAAGCGTGGATAACATCATTTGATGTGATAAGGAAACGAACTTTTTGGCCCGTAGGCACTACCACGTGGCGATCTACTTCTTCTAGGTAGTTCTCATTCTTCTCAGCGCGGTTGTAAATTTCGTCTTCTGGTGTAGATAGATTACTGAAAAAGCCAACATCCTCACCTAAGTATTCGTACTGCCACTTCCACTGGTAACCAGTGACTTTGATGTCAACAGTTGAATTAGACGTGTCATACATCTTGATCAATACAGATGTTGCTGGCACGGCCATTGCAATCAAAATGATGGTCGGCACAGCAGTCCATAGGATTTCTAAGCCTAGGCTTTCGTGGAACTTAGATGCAACCGCTCCTTTAGATTTACGGTGTTTGAAGATGGAGTAAAACATAACCCCGAATACAGCCACACCGATCCATACGCATATCCAAAAAATAAGCATGTGGAGATCGAAAATAGATTGACTTACTTCTGTGATGCCTCGAGGCATATTTAGACCCCAATCCGCTACTGCAGATGGTGCCAAAACCAAACCCAAGACTACAGAACTTAGGCGCTGCCAAGTTCTAAAAAACATACCTGCCCTCCAGATGATCTTAATGATCGTGGAAAAAATGAAAACCCCAATGGTACAAAAAATGAGGCGCGCTAATTATCCTAAATTATCAGGGTATTACGCAAGCCTTATTTCACTTTTTGCGTTAGACATTTGCCTAACTTTACAGCTTGCCATGGGCAATTAGCCCGCAACAAAATATACATTCAAGATAATCAGAAATTAAAATGAAAACGGCGCGGTCCGCTCCATCGATACGGATGCCCAAGACTTTTAATGAAACTTGTCAATGTGGGTTAACGCGCAATGAGACTTCGGCTCGCTTCTACGCAACGTTTTACCAGACCAGGCCCCTCATAGATCAAACCACTATACAGCTGAACCAGCTTAGCGCCTGCAGCCAACTTCTGCGCTGCGTCCTCGCCACAGGTGATCCCTCCCACGCCGATAATCGGTACTTCTTCACCCAAAATGGCGTATAAATCAGCGATCGTTTGAGTGGAACGGTCTTTCACTGGCGCGCCACTTAAACCGCCTGCTTCATCAGCAAACTCAAGACCCATGACAGCTTGCCTATCTAGCGTTGTATTTGTGGCAATGACAGCATCCATATGCTGCTCTAACACGCAATCTGCCACGCCTTTAAGCTGCTCTGCATCCATGTCAGGAGAAATCTTGACTGCCAAGGGCACATATTTACCATGCACCTGCTCCAAAAGAGCCTGCTCTTGTTTTAGGGCGCCCAAAAGACTACGCAATGACTCACCGTATTGAAGATCCCTAAGGCCTGGCGTATTGGGCGATGATATATTAACCGTGATGTAACTTGCATATTGGTATACCTTGCGCATGCAAATAAGGTAGTCAGAAGCAGCATCTTCAACAGGAGTGTCAAAGTTTTTACCGATATTAATGCCCAGCACACCGTTAAACTTAGCTTTTTTTACATTTTCAACAAGTAGGTCCACACCTTTGTTATTAAAGCCCATGCGATTAATAATGCCTGAAACTTCTTTTAGTCTGAACATTCTTGGCTTTGGGTTACCAGGTTGAGGTCTTGGAGTGGTCGTACCTACTTCTAAAAAACCAAAGCCTAATGCACTGAGTCCATCGATAGCACTGGCATTTTTATCAAGACCTGCTGCCAAACCCACCGCATTTGGAAATTCAATACCCATCACAGTCACTGGAGCGTCAGCCACGCTTGGCATTACTGCAGGCAACAAGCGAAGCCTCGCTCCTGCTGCTAACGCCTCTAGGGTAAGGTCATGCGCTGTCTCAGCAGAAAACTGGAACAACAAACTACGAGCAATAGAATACAAAAAGCCACCTCAAAGTTTTAATAAAAAGATTACATTGGTGATGTAGAAAACATTATACCGCATACACAAAGAGGTTACAGGTGAAGCTTGGGCAGTTTTATAAACTGCTTATTGAGTGTCACTCAACCTGAGCCACTAGCATGCGTAATTCATTGAGTGTTTTTAAGCGTTTACCTTTTTCAAAGCATGCAAGGGCTTCTGGATACACTTTACCCAATAGCTTTAACCATTGTTTTATTCTTGCATCTTGGTACTTGGTAGCCACTTGTGCCTCAACCACATCAATAAAATACAAAACAATGGGAACCAAGTCTTGCCATGTCCAAGGCTTGCGCTCTGCTATGTCACGGTCTTTAATTTGCAGGGCTAAATCTGGTTTCCAAACCAAACCCCGGCCAATCATCACGTCATCGCTGCCGCTGGTTTGGCGACAGGCCTGATAGTCTTGTGGCGACCAGACTTCACCATTAGCAATCACAGGTATATTAACCACGCCGCGTATTCTTTGAATCCACTCCCAATGGGCAGGTGGCCGGTAACCCTCTACTTTTGTTCTAGCATGGACTGTCAATTCATTAGCGCCAGCCCCCTCAATATGGCGTGCATTTTCTAGCGCAAGATCTTTGGTGGTAAAACCCAAACGCATCTTCGCACTTAACCAAGCATCATCACCGATTGCTTGCCTAACCGTGGCTATAATGCGCCCTACTCGCTGTGGTTCTTGCAATAATATGGCCCCACCTTGGCTTTTGTTTACCGTTTTCGCAGGACAACCAAAATTCAAATCAACCCCAGGAGAACCAAGTTCCAATGCTCTTACGGCGTTAGCCGCTAACGCATCAGGGTCACTGCCTAATAACTGCACTCTCACGGGCACCCCAGATGGCGTCTTGCAACCATGACTAAGCTCTGGACATAACCGATAAAACACTTTGGGCGGTAAAAGCTGAGTCGTGACCCTGATAAATTCGGTGACGCAAAGGTCTATGCCACCTATTTGGGTTAGGCAATCGCGCAAAATACTATCGGCTAGGCCTTCCATAGGGGCTAAAATGATGCGGCTCAAAGACTCTTCCCTACTTCACAGCTGCACACAGCTCGGATAACATAGAGACATTGCAGTTTTACCAACGCCTCTCTAATTTTTACTGGGTCATTTATGTTCACAGGTATCGTCCAAGGCCAAGGCCAAATTAAATCCATTCATGAAGGTGATAACCAACGTAGTTTTGTAATCACTTTGCCACAGGCCATTAGCAACAACGTAGAAATAGGTGCAAGTATCGCCATTAACGGTACCTGCCTTACGGTCACGGCACAAACTAACAACCAGTTTAGCTTTGACGTGATTGGCCAAACGCTACAACTAACAAACCTTGGGCTGTTAGCACAAGGTGACTTAGTTAATGTTGAGCGCTCATTAAAATATGGCGACGAAATTGGAGGCCATATCATTTCGGGCCATGTCTCTTGTGCGCTAACCATTAGCCGTATAGATCACCAAGGCGATAATACTACCATCTGGTTTAACTTACCCAGTGCACACAAAAAGCACGTATTACCCCAAGGTTTTATCGGGCTAAACGGTTGCAGTCTTACCGTTGGCGCTGTCACAGACACAGAATTTTGCGTCTGCCTTATTCCAGAAACTCTTCGCGTTACAGGCTTTGGTAACGCATCCGCTTTGGATAAGGTGAACATGGAAATTGATCACCAAACCCAAACCATTGTCGCTACCGTTGAGCGGGTACTGGCAGCCAAGTCAATCGCAAGCTAAACACCCCAACCTTGGGTATGTTGTTGAATCAGCTTGGCAAGCAAATCGATGTGTTCTGGTTTATCATTTAAGCAAGGGATGTAACGGTAGGTTTCGCCCCCGCTTTCCATAAAATACTCCCGGTTTTCTTCGCCAATTTCTTCAATGGTTTCTAAGCAATCTGCGCTGAAAGCCGGAGCGATAATGTGTACGTTTTTCACCCCTTTGCTTGGCAGCTCTTTAAGCGTGGTATCCGTGTATGGCTGTAACCACTCTGCTGGGCCAAAACGGCTTTGAAAGGTAGTCATGACATCATCATCAGTTAGATTTAAACGCTCTTTAACCAACCTTGTTGTCGCTCTACAAAAACAATGATAAGGATCGCCTTTATCAAGGTAAGCTTTGGGGATACCGTGATAGCTGAACAAGGTTAGATCTGGTTTACCGTGCTGTTTTTGAAAATCGCTAATGCTATTAGCCAATGCCTGGATGTATTTCTCATCATGGTAATAGTCATTAATAAAACGCACCTCTGGAATCCAGCGCCACTTGTTAAGTACTTGCGTCACTTTATCGAAGGTACTGGCTGTGGTGGCTGCACAATACTGGGGATACAAAGGGAATATTAAAATTTTTCGCACCCCTTGATCCCGCATTCTAATCAATTCACTTTCTATGCTTGGGTTACCGTAACGCATAGCTAAACCCACGACTAAATTGGGCAGCGCTTCTTTTAGAGCCGCTTGTTGTTTTTTTGCAATATCAAATAGTGGGCTACCGTTTTCTGTCCAAACCGTCTCATAAGCTTTTGCACTCTTTGCTGGACGTACATTTAAAATGATGCCATTCAAGATAATCTGCCAGATTAATTTTGGCGTTTCTATGACGCGCGGATCACTTAAAAACTCTTTCAAATAAGGGCGCAAGGCTTTTTTGGTGGGTGCATCAGGAGTGCCTAAATTGGTAATCAGCACGCCAACGTTAGTTTCCATACCATGTTGATAGTCTTTTTCACCAACATATTTCATTGTCATTCTCCAAACGTGCCTTTTGGGCACTATCAATAAATTTTAAGGCCGATCAAATGTACAAGGTGTCATTAGCCTTAATGGGATCAATTTTTTATTACTCGTTAGTTGCTAAAGCCTTAGTCACAACTTCATACACATCGGTGCTGAGTTGAGATTGAGTTAGCCTTTGCAGCTGAGCTTTCATCATGGCTTGGCGATTGGGGGTATGCGATTTAAAGCGCCCCAGAGGCTTTGCCAAGTTGGCGGCTATCATAGGGTTAATTGCATCTAGCTTAAGCACTAAATCCGCGACAAACTCATAACCACTGCCGTTAGCTGCATGGAAATTAATGGGACTTCTAATGAAACTACCCACCACGCTTCGCACTTTATTTGGGTTACGAATATCAAACGCTTCGTGTTCCAGTAAACTTTTCACTACCTTCAACCGAGACGCAACGTTAGCGCCAGCCTGCATCGCAAACCATTGGCAAACCACTTGCGCATCATGCTGCCAGCGTTGATAAAAGTCAGCTAAAGTTTTAGCTGCTGTTGTTTCATCTTTTTGGCCAATAAGCACACTTAAAGCCGCACCCACATCGGTCATGTTGCCTTGCAGCTCATATTGGTTTAGCGCAAGCTCACTATAGGCACTATTATCTAGCACACTAAGATAAGCTAAGCAGGTGTTTTTTAGGGCGCGTTGGCCGATGGCTTTACCTGTTTGCTGGAAAGCTCCAGTATCATGACACCTGTGATAGCAATCTAGAAGCTCCACCTCAAGGGCACTTGCAATGCCTTCACGAAGTGTTTCACGCGCCTGGTGAATTAGATCTACATCTACCTCAACTTGACCTTCAGCCAAATAAGCTTCACTTGGCAATTGGATGAGCTTAGCAACCATCGCAGGATCCAGCATCTGGTTGACTATACTAGCGCGCAGCATGGCCACTAACTGCTCATCAAGTTGATAGTCTTTTTGCTGTTGCATGGCTTGGCTGATCGCTTGGATCAGCAAGCGTTGGTTTGCTTCCCACCGGCAAAAACCATCGGTATCTTGACTGGCTAAAAACAGCAATTGATCTTGGCTATAGTCAAATTCAAGTTTAACCGGGGCAGAAAAGCCTCTCAGTAGAGACGGCGTGGGCGTTTCAGACACATTTTCAAACACAAAGGTTTCACTTTCTTGTGTGATATTAAGCACAAGCTCCAAACATTGTGGGACACTGCTACCTTTTAATTTGAGTGGAAGCTCTTGCCCTTGTTCATTCAGCAACGCCATGCGAAACGGCATATGAAAAGGCAGTTTATGTTGGCATTCTGCTGTGCCAGGCGTTGTTTGTGAAATGCTAAGGCTATATTCATGGTTAATCTCGTCATAATAACCATTAACCCTCAAGGTTGGCGTCCCCGCTTGGCTATACCACCTTTTAAATTGCTCTAAGTTAACACCGCTGGCATCCGCCATCGCTGCAACGAAGTCATCGGTAGTGACAGCTTGCCCGTCGTGACGATCAAAATAGAGATCACTCCCCTTTCTAAAGAGCTCATCGCCCAGCAAAGTATGTATCATGCCTACAACTTCTGCGCCTTTTTCATACACAGTCACAGAATAAAAATTGTTAATTTCCATGTACGAAGCAGGCCGGATTGGGTGCGCCATGGGGCCCGCATCTTCAGCGAACTGATGAGTACGCAACACCGTCACATCATCAATACGCTTGACCGCTTTTGAATAAGTATCTGCGGTGTATTGGGCATCACGATAGACCGTAAAACCCTCTTTTAAGCTAAGCTGAAACCAGTCACGACAGGTCACGCGATTGCCAGACCAGTTATGAAAGTATTCGTGAGCTACGATGCCTTCGATCCGCTCAAACATAGCATCGCTGCTAGTGGCGGGGTCGGCAAGCACACAATCTGAATTAAATATATTCAGCCCCTTGTTTTCCATGGCGCCCATGTTGAAATCGTCAACGGCGACAATCATGAATAAATCTAGGTCATATTCACGACCATACACTTTCTCATCCCATTCCATCGAGCGCTTCAACGAAGCTAATGCATGATCACATTTGTGGCTATTGTGGGCCTCTACAAAAATCTGTAGTGCAACATTTCGGCCTGACATCGTAGTGAATTCATCACTTTGGCACACTAAGTCGCCTGCCACCATTGCAAATAGATAGGCAGGCTTTGGAAAGGGGTCATGCCAAACGGCGTAATGCTCATCGTCACTCAGCTCGCCTTGATCAACTGGGTTACCATTGGCTAATAAAATTGGGTACTTGGCTTTATTAGCGCTTATTCTGGTCGTAAAAACTGATAAGGCATCCGGGCGATCCAGATAATAGGTAATGTTTCTAAAACCTTCTGCTTCACACTGAGTGCAAAACATACCCCCAGACTTATAAAGCCCCTCAAGGGAGGTATTGAGCTGGGGTTGTATTAAACACTCTGTAGTGAGCTCAAAAACATCTTCGCAATTGTGCAGCGTAAGACTACCTTCTTGCACTAAGTAATCAGCTGAGTTTAAAACAAGCCCATTCACGATCACTTCTTGTAATTTTATGTCACTGCCGCCCTGCAGCACTAGATCACAACTTTTATTGTTACTTTTGGGGTTACGAAGCACCTTAAGCCTAGCAACAACTGAGGTGTATTCTTCATCAATACGGATATCAAGATCAGTAGTTTCTATGATGAAATCTGGAACTTGGTAATCTTTTAAATAAATGACTTGAGCATTTTTTGTCATGAGCTAAATTGCACCAAATAGGATGAATACTTGCGCACGTTAATGACAGCGGAGTCAAAAATAAGATACTGACCCTTAATGCCCATTAACCTGCCTTCAAGCACAGGTTCTTTATCTAGATTATGAGATTTAATTTTGCTGGGGTATTCTATCACAGGGTACCTCATACTAATGGGCAAGGTATCTAACCATTGGTAATCTTGGTGGTTAAGGCCGCCAAGTAATACTTCAAGATCAGACTCTGCCTCATTCAGCAAAGCATCTGCAGCTTGGCCTAAGTCAATGGTCTGTGCATCTGCTTGGAGCAGCTTGCGCCAGTTTGTTTTATCAGCCACGTATTGTTTGAGCACAGTTTCCACTTGGCCTGAAAGCTTTCTTGTTGCTACCTGCATTATTGGCATCGCTTGAGACGCACCTTGGTCAAGCCAACGGGTGGGCATTTGATTCACCCGCGTGATGCCCACCTTCAAACCTGATGAGTTGGCTAAATAAACAATGTGAGGTTGCATACAAAAGGCTTGGCCCCAAGCTTCATCCCTGCAGGTTCCTGCATCAAAATGACAACGCTCTGGGCTCATTATACATAAGTCGCACTGGGGCAGTTTTTGCATACACGGAAAACAAAAGCCTTGGCTGTAACTTTTTTTGGTAGCACGGCCGCAGTGGCTGCAATTGATCTGGCCTAAATGTTCTATCCGCACTGTCTTGCCAATCAGAGGGTTAAGCGCTAAAGCGGTGTCATTTAAATTAAGCGTGTATTGAACCTGAGCATCGGGAACGCTTTCAATGTGCGTTGCTAATTTTGTAAGGTGCCCAGTTAGGGTTGGGTTTGTCGGCATAATTAATGAATTTTAATGACCTGTTCGGAGGTTGATAGCGGCTTTGGCGAAGATTTAGATGCGCATTTATCAGGCATGTAACCTGCTTGATCACTTTCTTCAAGTTTCAGTGCCTGATAACTCAACACAGCTTCCATGCAAGATGATTTTTGTTCTTGCGTTAGTGGCCGACCATCTGGCCACTTGCCAATTTCCACAGCCGTCTTTAGACGCTCGTAGATATCTGGAGTAAGCTTAGAGATCAGTTCTTTGTAATCCATATGCAAAACCTCAAAGGTAATTTTAGGTGGGAAATAATAGCATAATTGGCATGCTTCACCGACTAATTTATCTTCGCATAGGCCAAAGCTTAAGCCCAAACGTATGCACTATTGCTGCCAGCAAACCAGTGAGTAAACCGCCCATATGAGCCATATTCGCCATGGCACCAAATCCGACAAAACCAAATACACCAGTTAAGCCTAACAAGAGCCAAACCAATAGAAAAACAATAATACTCTGGGGTACTGCATATTTTGGTGGATTAAAGCGATCCATAAGCCAAATATAACCAATAAGCCCATAAATGACGCCTGACATGCCCCCAAACAAACTGGTACCTTGCAGCGCCTGGGCCAGGTTGGCACCTATACTGGTGCTAACCAATAAAATCAGTAATAAAGTCTTCGATTGGCCTTCTATACGCTTACCCAAATCTAGCCACCATAAACCGTTAAACACCAAATGCAGCCAACTAAAATGCAACAACATTGGCGTTAACAGCCGCCACGGTTGAGTGAACAAATGATCAAAACCACCCAATAAATACGCTTCAGAATTAATAACCACCTGGAAGAAGCTAAGCCCAGCTACTGCTGTTAAATTGGACCCTAGAGCTGTTACGCCAGCTACTAGCAACACGATCCCCATCACACTTAGCGTAATTGGCGCTTTAGTAAACCCTCTTAAAAGCGCGTTGGTAGCTCCTGTAAGAAGCCTAGGTGCTTGAGCTTTAAATGCGTGAGATGAGTGAGATGATTGATCTGGCCTTGTTTTATAGCCTTGTTCTGCTTGATCTTCATTAGGGTCAAACAGCGCTTTCATTAAGGCTTTGGCTTGCTCAAACTGGGAGGCGTCTTGCAGCCAGACTTGTTGCTCATTTTGAAAAAAACGGACTCGATGTGGAATCTTTTGTTGCCACAAGGTTTTGGTAAACTGAGTAAGGTCAGTCGCTTGATCAAAGCAATGCAAAAGTATCATTAGCTTTCTTCGTTAGCACGGCTTTGCCACCCCAGCTTGCTGCGACAGCGCTCATAGAAATGATGACCTACTGGATGCAATACCTTTAGCCTAGCTTCGTGACGCTGAATAAGCACTTTGTCTCCAGGTTCACAGACAATGTGAACTTGCCCATCACAACTAATCACAGGTTGGCTGTTATAATCTTCACCAATCACGATGGCAAGCTCGGCATCAGCCCCGACAACCAGCGGCCTGCTGCTTAGGTTGTGAGGGTTCATAGGCACTAAAGCGATAGCGTCTAAGCCTGGATGCATAATGGGTCCGCCCGCTGAAAGTGCATAAGCTGTTGACCCGGTGGGTGTTGCGATAATAAGCCCATCTGCACGATCAAAGTAAACCTCTTTGTTATCGATGGCTAAGTCATAGGACAACATTCGAGCCGACTGGCCCGGGTGTAAAACGACGTCGTTTAGGCCACTGCCGCGCCCTATTTCCTTACCGCCCCGAAACACATGAGCTGAGAGCATGAATCGATTAGTAATTTCAAACTGACCCTGCAATACGGCTTCAAGTGAATCATCTACGTTAGCAGGTGCGATATCCGTTAAAAAACCTAATTTACCACGATTAATACCGATAACCGGGACGCCATAGGTGGCCATAATTCGAGCTGCAGAAAGCATGCTGCCATCACCGCCAACCACGATGACCAAGTCACAATTTTTGCCTAAACTATGCCGATCGCCAACACTGTAATCACTACCTATTAGCTTATTGGTGTCAAGTGATGTGGCTATGCGCTCATCTACCCATACACCGCAATCAAACCCATTTAAGCATGCGATAACACCCTGCAAGGTTTCAACGACAGCTTGGCTATGTAATCTTCCGATGAGGCCGATTTGTTTGAACTGAGTCAAAAGTATACCTTTCTACGAAACACAAGAAATGCTACTGGAGGGTTGCTTGGACTAACGCCATAATTTCATCTTCAAGATTAAAACGCTCGGTAATCACTTCGCCCAAGCGTGATAAACGTCCGTTGAAATGGCCAATGTCTTGAATAGAAAGCTTCTCTACAGAGCCGTATTCATCATCAAAAATGATAATCTTATCGGTCGTGTCATGGATTTTCCCTAACAAGATGTTGGTTTGATCCACCTGCGCACTGTTATATTTTGCAATGTGAGCCAGTAACTGCTCATAAATATTAAAGTGGCCCCGAGAACTATAATCTACCATGGCCTCACAAAAATGATGCAGCTCACTAATGACATCGTCGGCAATACTTATTTGCGGCAATGACATAAATTGGCTGAGCAACGCTTGGCGCTCTATCAACCAAGCATCCACAATGTCATCGAATGCTTCATCCAGGCGCTGGTTTGTTTGTTGCGTCATGCCCTATTCCCTTAGCAATTTATTATCAAGCAAAAGGTTACCTTGTTAGGCTGGCATGAACAAGGCTATTCTTTAGGGCTGCAAAATCAAACAAAAAAAGGCGAGGAATATCCTCGCCTTTTTGGCAGTCAAACTAGTTCAGGAGTATAACCTAACCAAATTGATTCATAGTATTATCTTTGCCTGACGCTTTAAGTGCAGCCTCTCCAGAAAAATACTCTTTATGATCATCGCCTATGTCAGAGCCTGCCATATTTTGATGTTTCACACAGGCAATGCCTTGACGAATCTCTTTACGCTGGACCCCAGCCACATATCCAAGCATGCCCTGATCACCAAAGTAGTCTTTAGCTAGGTTATCTGTGGATAAAGCTGCGGTATGGTAAGTCGGCAAGGTAATCAAATGGTGGAATATACCTGCTTCACGGGCAGCATCGGCTTGGAAGGTACGGATTTTCTCATCAGCAACAGTCGCTAATTCTGAAGTGTCATAATTTTCGTTCATTAAATCTGCACGGTCATAAGCTGACACGTCTTGACCTTGCTCAACCATTGCATCAAAAACTTGTTGGCGAAAGTTGAGTGTCCAGTTAAAGGAAGGCGAATTGTTATACACAAGCTTTGCATTTGGAACCACTTCACGGATACGCCTCACCATACCCCCAATTTGAGAGACATGAGGCTTTTCGGTTTCGATCCAAAGTAAGTCTGCACCATTTTGTAAGGATGTGATGCAATCTAGTACACAACGGTCCTCTCCGGTTCCTTGGCGGAATTGGAAAAGATTAGAAGGCAATCGCTTTGGCCTCACCAATTGACCGTCTCGATTAAGCACTAGATCACCATTTTTGAGTTGATCTGCACTCACTTCATCACAATCTAAGAAAGAATTGTATTGATCGCCTAGATCACCAGGCTGATTAGTGACCGCAATTTGTTTTGTAAGCCCAGCACCCAAAGAATCAGTGCGCGCTACGATCACACCATCATCTACGCCTAACTCAAGAAAAGCGTATCGAACGGCGCGAATCTTGCCCAGAAAATCTTCATGAGGCACAGTCACCTTACCATCTTGATGGCCGCACTGTTTTTCATCAGAAACTTGGTTTTCTAACTGAATACAACAGGCCCCTGCTTCAATCATCCGTTTGGCTAAAAGGTAAGTGGCTTCTGCGTTACCAAAACCAGCATCAATGTCCGCAATAATAGGAACAACGTGGGTCACGAAACCATCAATTTTTGCTTGAATCGCAGATTGCTCAAGTTCATCCTCATTCTGTCGAGCGGCATCTAGGTCGCGGAACAAGCCACCTAACTCGCGGGCGTCAGCTTGGCGCAAAAAGGTATACAACTCCTCAATAAGCGCAGCAACGGATGTCTTTTCGTGCATTGATTGATCTGGCAATGGGCCAAAATCAGACCTAAGAGCCGCTACCATCCAACCAGATAGGTACAAATAGCGACGATCGGTATTATCAAAATGCTTCTTAATTGAAATCATTTTTTGTTGACCAATAAAGCCATGCCAGCAGCCAAGAGACTGGGTATATTTCGAGCTGTCTGCATCATAGGCTTCCATGTCTTTACGCATAATACTGGCTGTGTAGCGAGCAATATCAAGACCCGTTTGAAAACGGTTTTGAGCTTTCATACGAGCAGCTGATTCAGGATTTATTGCATCCCATGCACTGCCTTGGGATGCCTTTAGGTTAGAAACAGATTGAATATCTTGCTGGTACTGAGACATGGGAACTCCTTAATTATTTGAATGGGTACTCGTTGCTAATCAACTTTTGAAATCAGTCTAGAGGGGTATTTATTGCTTGGACAGCCACTAGAAGTAATGCCTATTATTCACAAAACGGATAACAACCCTGTTATGTATACAAATACCCTCCAAACCTAGACAAATAGGGGTCGCGCATGGGATAATTTATATAACTTATGGCTTTATACTTTAGTATTATATAGCTAAATAAAAGCCTGAAACGCCCATATAGAAGCAACCTAGAACTTAAGGAGCTAACATGAGTATTGATCGCGTCGACCTCAATTTACTAGTTTATTTGGATGCTCTATTGAAAGAGCGCAACGTCACCAAAGCCGCCAATCAGCTTGGCCTAAGCCAGCCTGCTATGAGCAATGGCTTGCGACGTTTACGTGAGGTTTTTGAAGATCCGTTACTGATTCGCACCAGTGACGGCATGACCCCAACTGAGCGCGCCCTAGCATTGCAGCCGACCATTCGTGAAGTCTTAGCCACCATAGACAAAGCTGTGCAGCCACAAGCTGCGTTTGATGCCATGACCTCCACTAGAGTATTTCGCATTATGGCAAGCGATTACGCTGAGCCTACGCTCATTCCACCTTTGGTAGAGCGCTTACGAAAAGAAGCCCCTGGGGTTAGCTTAGACATTATGACGCCCTCAGATGTTGATTTTTATGACGTAGAGCAAGGCAAAGTTGACTTGGTGATCAATCGATTTGACTCAATGCCTCAATCTTTTCACCAAAAAACACTGTGGCGTGATCAGTTCATTTGTATGATGAATGCTGATAATCCAATGGCTGATGATTTCACCTTAGAAAATTACCTAAAAGCACACCATATATGGGTTAACAAAACAGGTATGGGTGCAGGTGTGGGCATGAACCCTAAAGATGTACAAAGAATGGGGTGGGTGGATAACGCTCTGTCACAATTGGGTAAAACGCGCAATATTCGAGTGTTTACCCGGCACTACCAAGCCGCTATGCAGCTTGCTAATCAAAAAGATTTAATTGTGACTCTACCAAGGAAAGCCACCTTAGAAACCAAAAACAACGATGATTTAGTGACGTTAGAGCCCCCATTTAAAATACCAGAAATGACCCTTACCATGGCTTGGAGCCCACTATTACAGCATAACCCTGCGCATCGCTGGATCAGAGGTTTAATTACAGAGATAGCCCGAAAAATTGACGAAGCATAACCTCTTTGATGTCATTTAAACGGATAAAAGGTTTTAATTTTGTGATTTAAAGTGTCTTTGATGACAAAAATTAATGCGCTTATCTTAACCAATAAAAAGTATCACAGTGAAGCATAGGAGCTTTAAGCATGAATGGGCAAAGCCAAAATAGAGTGAACGCCGCCGGTCTTAAGATTGATCACCAACTTTTCAATTTAGTTGAAAATGAAATTTTACCGGGCCTAGCAATAAGCAGTGATCAAGTATGGAGCGCGCTGGCTAGTTTGCTGGATGAGTTCCAATTAAGAAACCAAGATCTTCTGTTAAAGCGAGATCGCTTTCAGCAAACGTTAGATCAATGGCACATGGATAACCCAAGCGCTGATGCGGCTGCCTATAAAGCCATGTTGGAAGATATTGGCTACCTCCTGCCAACCCCACCAAAGTTTGCAGTGACCACCAGTAACGTGGATCTAGAAATTAGCACGGTTGCAGGCCCCCAACTTGTGGTGCCTATCAACAATGCCAGATACGCTATCAATGCGGCCAACGCTCGCTGGGGCAGTTTATACGATGCCTTGTACGGCACTGACGCCCTCACTAGCGAAAAGCCCGCTAAAGGCTACGATGAAGCCCGTGGCGCCAAAGTTATTGCCTATGCAAAACAACAACTAGATAGCCACTGCTCTCTTTTAGCGGGCAGCCATAGCCAAGTCACACGCTATTACGTTGAAAATGGTAGCTTAAGCTGTGCTATGCAGGATGGTAGCGCAACAAAACTCGCCAACGCTTCTCAATTTGTGGGCTACACAGGCGATACTAAAGCTCCAACTGCAATTTTGCTCAAGCATAACAACTTGCATCTAGAAGTGAATATTGATGCAGATCACATGATTGGTTCACGAGACTTAGCAGGCGTCAAAGACATTATTGTAGAAGCTGCAGTGTCTACTATTATGGATTGTGAAGATTCAGTGGCAGCTGTAGATGCTGAGGACAAAGTTATTGTGTATCGCAACTGGTTAGGCCTAATGAAAGGTGATTTAGCCGTAGATATGCAAAAAAATGGCAACACCATTACCCGTACCCTCAATAAAGATCGACATTATCAAGATCCGCAAGGTAATCATTTTAGCTTGCATGGTCGCAGCTTACTATTTGTAAGAAATGTGGGCCACTTGATGACCAACGATGCCGTGTTAAATAACCAAGGAGAAGAAATCCCTGAAGGTATCATGGATGGTTTGATCACAAGCCTATGCGCCCTGCATGATATTCGAGGTGAAAACGCCAAAGGCAATAGCCGCACGGGCAGTATTTACATCGTAAAACCAAAAATGCATGGCCCAGAAGAAGTGGCTTTTACCTGTGATCTATTTACCCGCATTGAAGCCTTATTAGCCCTGCCTACTCACACCTTGAAAGTGGGCATTATGGACGAAGAACGTCGTACCAGTATTAATTTGAAAGCTTGCATAGCAGCGGCTAGCGAGCGGGTTGCATTTATCAACACAGGTTTCTTAGATCGCACTGGCGATGAAATTCACACCTCCATGCAAGCAGGCGCAATGGTGCCTAAAGGCGCAATGAAGCAACAGGCTTGGATCACAGCCTATGAAGACAGTAATGTAGAAACAGGTTTAGCTTGTGGTCTAAAGGGCCGCGCGCAAATTGGCAAAGGTATGTGGGCAAAACCTGACTGTATGGCAGAAATGATGGATACTAAGCTTGCGCACCCTTTGTCAGGCGCTAATACAGCATGGGTACCCTCACCTACCGCCGCTGTATTACACGCCCTGCATTACCACCAAGTACTGGTACAAAATCGTCAAGATGAACTCATCAAAGACGCCACACTCAAAGTTAATCAAGATGACTTATTAGCTATTGCGTTATTGGGTGAGCACAAGCTAACAACACAAGAAATTACTGATGAGTTAGACAATAACTGTCAGGGCCTATTAGGTTATGTCATTCATTGGGTTGAAAGCGGTATTGGTTGCTCAAAGGTACCCGATATCAATCAAGTAGGTTTAATGGAAGACCGAGCTACTTTAAGAATTTCATCTCAATCTCTGGCGAACTGGCTCGCTCATGGCTTGGTCAGCAAAGACATGGTGATGAATAGCTTAAAACGCATGGCAGCGCTTGTAGATGAACAAAATGCGGGTAACCCAAATTATCGTAATATGGCGCCTAATTTTGAAACCAGCATCGGCTTTCAAGCTGCCTGTGAATTGGTGTTTGATGGCTGCGCTCAGCCTAGTGGTTATACTGAGCCTGTCTTGCATAAACGCCGTAAGGAAGCAAAGCTTGCCTACGCCTAATCCGTGCCGGCCTCATCTTCTATTAAGATGCTGGTCTCTTCTAACCCTGCGCCAATCCATGCCTTGACCGCAGGGTTAGATAATACGGTTTGCATGTAGCTCTTGGTGGCATCGTTAACGCTCACCTTATAGCCTCTTAAGCGCACGATGACAGGCGCAAAGAAGGCATCAGCAATAGAAAACTCGCCTAGCAAATAACCTTGTGTTTGGCCTTTTTGCGCTGCGATTTCAATACACCTTGCAAACAGGGCTTCAACTTGGTCAATATCACTTCTACAGGCTTCACTAATAACCAATTGCCTCTGATAGGCTCTACAGTTCATCGGCATCTCAGACCTTAGAGCATTAAAGCCACTGTGCATTTGTGCCACTATATTGCGGCCTAAAATTTTAAGGCTAGGATCATTGGGCCACATGTTCGGGTAGCGATCTGCTAGGGTTTCAAGGATGGCTAAACTGTCGGTGGCCACACCATCTTCAGTCACTAATATAGGTACAGTTTTGGCGCTTGAATAACGGGCCACTTGTTCATGAAAAGTGGGCGTAAAGAGCTCTAGCTTACTCGTTTCAAATTCAATACCAAAGTGAGTCATGGCCACCCATGGCCGCATCGACCAAGAAGAGTAGTTTTGGTTACCAATAATGAGCTTCATAAATACCAAGCAATGCATGAATTAGGCTTTAAGTGTAGCCCATTTAGGGTAGGAACTACTAAAAAAGGCCGCTTTTTGCGGCCCTTTTTTAGGTTATTGATCAAACTTGATTATTTCCTAAAGCGTCTCATTTTTTGTGCTTTTGGAGAAGTATGCTTGGTTAAACCTTGCTTACCCTTAGCTGCCCTTGGTGCTTTACGCTTGGAATCATCTTTAGTTTCAGCTGGCACTAAGCATTGAGGGCCTTTACCAATCAGCTTCTTTAAACCCATGTCGGCCAATGCTTCTCGTATTTGAGCCCAGTTTTTAGGGTCATGATAACGTAAAATTGCTTTGTGCAAGCGGCGTTGGCGAATGCCACGCGGGATGCTCACCCGCTCACTATCACGAGTCACCTTCTTTAGCGGGTTAACCTCAGCGTGATACATGGTGGTGGCATTACACATAGGCGATGGATAAAAGTTTTGCACCTGATCTAAACGAAATTTATTGGTCTTTAACCACATGGCCAAATTCACCATGTCAACATCACGAGTACCAGGGTGGGCACTAATAAAGTAGGGAATAAGATATTGCTCTTTGCCCGCTTCTTTAGAGTATTTCTCAAACATGCGCTTAAACTTGTTATAGCTGCTCATGTTGGGTTTTAGCATGTGCCTTAAAGGCTCATCCTCAGTATGTTCTGGGGCTATTTTTAAATAACCACCCACGTGATGAGTCACTAGCTCTTTGACATACTCTGGGTCTCTTATGGCCAAGTCATAACGAAGGCCAGAGGCAATCAACACCTTCTTAATACCCGGTAACGCTCGCGCACGCCGATACAAGGAAATAAGTGGCTTATGGTCGGTTCCCATATACTCACATACGGTAGGGTGAACGCATGAAGGAAGACGACAAGTCGCCTCTACCTTTGGGTCCTTACAGTGCAAACGATACATGTTCGCTGTTGGGCCACCTAGATCTGACACAATGCCGGTAAAGCCAGGCACTTTATCGCGCATGTCTTCAACTTCAGCAATAATGGAGTCTTCAGAACGGTTTTGAATAATGCGGCCTTCATGCTCGGTGATAGAGCAAAAACTACAACCTCCAAAACATCCGCGCATAATATTCACTGAAAAGCGGATCATGTCGTAAGCAGGAATTTTTTCATCGCCATACATTGGGTGAGGCACCCGCGCAAACGGCGCGGCAAACACATAATCCATTTCTTCAGTATCTAAAGGCATGGCGGGCGGATTCACCCAAAGTGCCTTGTTGCCATGCTCTTGATACAAAGCACGGGCGCTACCTGGGTTAGTTTCATGATGCATCACGCGGCTGGCATGGGCATACATAATAGGATCAGACTTAACCACGTCATAACTTGGTAACTTGGCATAGGTTTTATACCATGGCTGCCCTTTTACCGGCTCATACGCTGACATGGGTTTAATCGATAGGGTTTGTACCGCATCTTTTGCTTCCACAAGCACAGGCTTAGCATCGTTACTGGCCTCACAGCTACTCATTTTGGTGGTGTCAATGTAAGGGTTAACAATGGCATCTATCATGCCAGGGGTATCTAGGGTGGTAGAATCTTTACCCCGCCAGCCAGCCAAGGGCTGCTTTACCATGATAGCGGTGCCACGGATATCTTGCATCTGATCAAATGTTTCGCCTTTAGCAATACGATGAGTCACTTCCACAAGCGGACGCTCGGCATTACCATAAATAAGCATGTCTGCTTTTGAGTCAATCAACATAGAGCGACGTACTTTTTCTGACCAGTAATCATAGTGGGCAATACGGCGTAAACTTGCCTCAATACCACCAATAATAACAGGCACGCCTTTATAAGCCTCTTTGCAGCGTTGTGTGTAGTGCAACGTGGCACGATCTGGGCGTTTGCCACCGACATTACCGGGCGTATAGGCATCATCATGGCGCAGGCGCCTATCGGCTGTATAGCGGTTAATCATGGAGTCCATGTTGCCTGCTGCTACGCCAAAATATAAATTAGGCTTGCCAAGTGCTTTAAACGCTTCAGCGCTGGTCCAGTCTGGTTGAGCGATAATACCCACGCGAAAGCCTTGTGACTCTAGTAAACGCCCGATAATGGCCATACCAAAGCTTGGGTGATCGACATAAGCATCGCCAGTCACGACGATCACATCACACGAATCCCAGCCCAAAAGATCCATTTCTTCGCGTGTTGTGGGTAAAAACGGCGCTGGACCAAAACACTCTGCCCAATACTTTGGGTATTCAAATATACGTTTTTCTGGGGCCAGATAAGAAGACATATCAGAAGCAGTATTGGCATGAGACATTGGATGAACCTTTTTCAATTATTGCGCCCGCCTAAAGCGGTGCCGTAGTATACCATGATGCTGTGTCTTCGTCTTTTAAAGCTTCTCGTGAGCCGCTGCGCCTCGTAATAGCCAGTAAGAGGTGCTAAAATGCGCGCTTATTCAAGGAGCCTTCGTGACTACACCCACCCCTACTTCACCTCTAACAGCATCGCCCATTTCTTTTGCAGACCAAAACTATAACGCGCGCTTAAAGATTAACCTGGCTAAACAAGGCTTTAACCAAGCCACTATAGCTCAGTGTCATGCTCTGCCAGTGGCTTTATCAGGTCAAGATTTATTAATGAGCGCTGATACGGGTAGTGGTAAAACTTTGGCGTATGTCATTCCAGCGCTTAACCAAATTTTAACCACCAAAGCGCAAGGCTTCAGCACCCGTTGCTTAATATTGGTACCTACGCGAGAGCTAGCCCACCAAGTGCTTAGCTTGACCAACAAACTCATTAAAGGCACTAACGTTCGCGCTGCGTTAATCCTTGGTGGTGAAGATTATCATTACCAGCAAGCTTTATTACGTAAAAACCCAGACCTTGTCATTGCTACGCCTGGGCGCTTTATGGAGCACCAACGTAAAAATCAAACCGACACCCAAGGCTTAGAGCTATTAGTGGTTGATGAAGCCGATAGAATGCTTGAACTTGGTTTTTGTGAAGACGTAGAAGCCATTGCCAAAGCGTGTAACGAGAATAGACAAACACTGTTTTATTCAGCCACATTACACAGCCCCAAAGTGCAAGAAATGGCCAGAGTTCTGCTTAAATCACCGATAGACATTCGCTTAAACGATGCCACTCAGGTACAGCAAAACATTACCCAAATGGTGGTCGTGTGTGATGAGATTGAACACAAAAAACGTGTTTTAGTGTGGCTGCTAGCTCATGAACCGGCTAAAAAACACCTCATTTTTTGTAACAGCCGAAAACTAAGCGAAGAATTAGCCACGTTTCTAACCAGCCATAGTGTTAACGCTGTGGCTTTGCACGGCGATTTACCTCAAGACATGCGTAACGACATTACCCGCCAGTATCGCCAGCACAGCTTTAATACGTTAGTTGCCACAGAAGTGGCCGCTAGGGGGCTAGATATTGACGGTGTGGAGCTGGTTATTAATTTTGATATGGCTAGAAACCTAGATGATTACTTACATCGCACAGGCAGAACTGGGCGCGCTGGCACACCAGGAAAAGCCATCAACCTAGTGAATATTTCAGAGCGCAAGCTGTTATTGAATGTTGAAAAAGCCCAAGGCAAACCGTTAGAGCGCATTGTAATCAAAGGCCTTGAAGCCAATGATCATAAAGACAGCGTAAGCAGTGCCAAACGCAAAGCGAAAGCTAAAGTAGAAGTGGCAAAAAGTAAAAAAGAAGCCGCCAAAGAGCGTAAAGCTCAAACCAACGCTGCCAGCATTTGGGGCGATGGCACCCTTCCCTTTGGTAAAAAGAAGCAGTAAAAAAAGCAATAATAACTACAATTGTTGCCCGTCTACAAACGCACTGCCCCCTTTAGGTCATACGCACACTCTTAAGTGCAGCCAATTTGCCATGCACTTGGCTCTATGTGTGTATTCAGTTATCGATTATCAACTCTCAAACCCTAGGCCTTTAAAATCTATTTTAGGCTAAGCACTCGCCTACACCCACGCTAATGCAGTAAAAACCAGACAGCGTTAATGTTTGAAAAAACACACAAATCACCAAAGCTACTTTGTTACAAGCAAAAAAAAGACTCCCGAGGGAGTCTTTTATTCTAAAGCTTAATTCTAACTAATATTAGAATGATACTTTGTAAGAAACAGCAGTTTCTGAATCACCACCATCACGTGTCAACGCTAAGTCAGCGTTGCCAAGGTCTAGAGCGATAGACGCGTCAGTTGTGTTGTCGTCGCCGTTAGTTACAGAAGCAGTCACATCACCAGCAGCGTAGCTAACTGACATTACAGTGTTAGTATCAGTTTCTAGAGTAGCAGACAATGATAGAGCATCATTCAAAGCGTAACCTAGAGTGATAGCGTATTCGCTGTCTTGGTTGATAGAAGCAGCAACAGTCAACGCGTCTAGAGACGTGTTGTAAGCTAGCTTGTATACAGCGTCATCTGCATTTGAAGCTTTACCAGCAGTAATAGCAATGTCGCCCATTGTGTAAGCAACACCGAAAGCAGTCACAGCATCAGTAACGCCGGAGTCAGCATCAGCAGAAGCTTCGTCAGAAGCGTAAGCGTAACCAACAGTTACACCGTTGAAGTCCATTGAAGCACCAACTTGAGTGCTACGGCTAGCAGCAGTTTCACCGTCAGCTCCAGTTCCACCGTTAATTTGGATAGCAAGGTCTAGGCCAGCTTGGCTAGTAGACAAGTGAATACCGCTTACGTCGATTGAATCGTCGTCGTCGTCTTCAGTACCACCAACAGCACCACCTACGTCACCAGACTGGAATGCACCGTCTGAACCGATTTCACCAGCGGTTAAAGTACCGAAGTCGCCAGTCAAAGTAGCAGAACCTTGGTTTCCGTCGCCAAGCACATCAAAAGATGCAGTAGCAGTCATGCCGTTTGCCAATACTTCAGAAGCAGAAGCAGACAAAGAAGCGTCAGTGTCAACAACGCCAGCGTCGTTGAAAGAAGTAGAAACAGAACCAGATAAGGTTAAGTCAGCTTGAGCAGCTACTGGAAGTGCTGCAGTGATCGCAAGAGCGATTAGAGTTTTGTTCATTGAAATTCCCCTTCAATAAAATTGATTAAAAATTTAACTAGCTAGTTAAACAATTACTTCACACTTTAAGTCTCTTACAAAGTAACAAACCCAAAGTGCTTGGTAATACTGTGTTAGCGGCCTGTAAAATATTTACAAACCACCTAAAAATTAATTAAGCGCCGTAATCTTAACACTAAAAAGACGCAACTAACAAGCCTCTGATCTAACATTTATTAATAGGCTAAACAGGCACTTAGCCTGCCCTATAGATGCTTTTACAAGTGCATCTAAATTGTATGTGGCGGTCTTTTGGCGGTCTTTTAGTGTCGTGCGGCCTTCATACGGCCTTCATGTCACTCGCCACCTCGCCATGCATGTGACTTTATAGTCATCATAGAGGGCGTTAGCAGCTTATGCAACTTACATTAGAGATCAATTAAATCCCATTGCTTTTGCAAGCGCTTAGCAGAAATAGGTTTAAGCGTACCCAGTTGCTGGGCAAACAAAGACACCCTGTACTCTTCTATGGCCCAACTAAAGCTTTCTAGCTGGTTATACTTTGGTGTATGCACCAAACATTGGCTAAAAGCTTTATCAAGCCTTTGTTGCCAGTCTCGTAGCTCTTGCACTGCGGCATTCTCTTTTGGTAATTGCGTTTTAAAACGCTCAAGCCGCGCTTCTATTGCTTTTAGGTACCTTGGCATCTGTTGTAAGTGCGGCCAGGGTGTTTGGTTGATAAAGTTTTTATTCATTAACCTTTCAAGCTGTGCGCCTATGTCTTGATACACATTTGCCCAGGCTAAATTTAACTGACCTTTTAAGGCTTTTCTAATATTATGGCTAGCTGAAAGCAACTCAACGCAAAGTGTTAATACTGCTTCTACCTTGTCTGCATAGGCGCCGCGCTTTTCAAGAGAAGCTTTAAACTGTGCAGCGCTAGTAGGCCACTGCTCAAAACTAAGCTCATCAGGTAAGAAAACAAGCTCACACGCTTGGTCAAACACTTGCTCGCGTAGCTGCGACGCTGTGCCTAGCGCGCCAAAAAGTAGTTCTGCTTGCTTAAAACCAGACAAAGACCTCGTTAAGTGTTTAGTTTGTTCGTTTAATGACAATCGATACAATCGCACGAGGCCTTTTTTAGTGATCGCTTGGGCTTCTTCTAGAGAATCTGCAAACACCACATCAACTGTTTTACCCTGGTCTTTAATCGCTGGCCAAACGGGCAACTTCATAGGCCCCTGCTCTATGGTAGTGGCCTTGGGCAAGTCTCCAAAATCCCATTGAGTGAGGCCTTTTTTTAATAACGGATGGGAAGGGGTTGGTGCCTGAATAGCTGAACCCACTGTTGCATAGTCATTGAGCAGCTTTTGTACATCGCGGCCTTGGGCGATGACTGCCCCCGCCTCATCCAACACCTGCACATTCATTAATAAGTGGGGCTCAAGATTAGCTTGCGTGAACAAACCCGCATCAAAGGGCCTGCCGCTTATACGCTGTAAATGCTTTGCGACTGCTTCGCCAATATCGATATCATCTGCAGCCAAAGCTTCAAACAACGCCTGTGCATATTGGGGAACGGGCACAAAAGCTTTGCGCTGGGCCTTGGGCAGCCCTTTTAAAAGCGCTGCCAACTTATCTTTCAATAACCCTGGCACTAACCACTGCAAACGCCTCACTGGCAAACGCTTAAGCTGACTGGCTGGCACTTTAATAGTGACGCCGTCTTCAATATGGTTAGGCTCAAAATGATAGCTAAGCGGCCAGCTTAATGGGCCGCTTACTAACTGATCTGGAAAACTGTGCTTATTTACGCCTTGCGCGTCGTGCTGCATTAAGTCAGCTTGAGTCAGGTATAGGTAATTTGGCTGCGTGCTCTCTTGCAGCTTGCGCCAAGATTCAAAACTTGCGGCACTCACAATCGGTGCTTTAGCGGTGCTCATTTTGGTGTTGTAGAAATCAAACAAGACCTGATCATCCACCAAAATATCACGGCGCCTAGATTTGGCTTCCAATGCTTCCACTTCTTCAACTAAAGCTTGGTTATGCGCCAAAAATTTTCCGCGAGTGAATAAATTATGTTGCACTAACCCATCCATCACCAAAATATCTTGGCTAACTTGGGGGTCTATTTTGCCGTAGGCTACTTTGCGTTTGCTCACCAAAACCAAGCCATATAGGCTTACTTGTTCAAACGCCATCACCTGGCCTTGGCGTTTATGCCAGGTAGGCTCGCTATAGTTATATTTAAGCAAACTGCCAGCGCACTGCTCTACCCATTGTGGTTCAATTTTAGCCACACAACGGGCAAATAGCCTTGAAGTTTCAACCAACTCTGCGGCCATAATCCAAGGTGGTGGTTTTTTCGAAAGCGCTGAACCTGGAAACACTAAAAACTTTCTTTGCCTGGGCCCTGCAAACTGGCCTTGCTCATCTTTATTACCAATATGGCCTAATAAACCCGATAACAATGATCGATGCACCGCTTCGTAGCTTGCAAGCTTGGTATTTAATTTGAAACCCATTTGCTGGCACATAAGCAATAGCTGCCTGTGAACTTCACGCCATTCTCGCATTCTTAAATAAGATACAAAGTGCTGGTTACACCATTTGCGCAATTGGTTTTGAGTGAGGCTTTCACGCTGGTGCTCAAATTCATTCCATAAATTCACTAAACTTAAAAAGTCTGAATGCTCTTCTTTCCAAAGGGCATGTTTTTGATCGGCGGCCTGCTGCTTTTCTTGGGGACGCTCTCTTGGATCTTGAATAGTGAGCGCACTGGCGATCAACAACACCTCATTCAATGCTTGCCAGTCGTTGGCTGCCACAATCATGCGGCCAATTTTTGGATCCACGGGCAACCTTGCTAACTGTTTACCCAAGGCTGTTAACTTACGGCTAGCATCTAAACCGCCAAGCTCTTGTAAAAGTTTAATACCATCATTAACAAAGCGGCTGTCAGGCGCATCTATAAAAGGAAACGCTTCCACAGCGCCTAGTTTAAGATCGTGCATTTGCAAAATAACAGAGGCTAGATTAGTGCGAAGAATCTCGGCATCGGTGAATTCAGGCCGGCTAATAAAATCTGCCTCGTCATACAGACGAATACATATGCCAGAAGCAACACGTCCGCAACGACCTTTACGCTGGTTCGCACTAGCTTGGGAAATAGCCTCAATCGGCAATCGTTGTACTTTAGAGCGATAACTATAACGGCTCATTCTGGCCGTACCAGGATCAATGACATAACGAATGCCAGGCACAGTGACCGATGTTTCAGCTACGTTAGTGGCCAACACAATACGCCTGCCAGAGGATTTAGCTGAGGGTTGAAATACTTTTTGTTGCTCACTAAAGCTTAATCGCCCATAAAGCGGCAATATATTCCATTGCTTTTGCTCTTGTTTACGCAAAAATAAAGCAATGTCTCTGATGTCTCTTTCACCTGGCAAAAAGATCAGCACATCACCGTTATATTGCTTCGTTTCACGTTCATGCTGGTCTATTTCTTGCAGCGCACTTTGAATGCCGGATTGAATATCTTGGTCTTGATCTGTTTTAGAGGCAAACAAAGGCCTATACCAAACATCAACGGGAAAAGTTCTACCACTCACTTCAACGACGGGAGCCTCGTCAAAGTGTTGGCTAAAACGTTCTAAATCGATGGTCGCAGAGGTAATGATGAGTTTTAGGTCATCGCGGCGCATGAGCAACTGCTTCAAGTAGCCCAGCAAAAAATCGATGTTTAAACTGCGCTCGTGCGCCTCGTCCACTATGATGGTGTCGTAGCGTAAAAGATCAGGATCACGCCTTGTCTCAGCTAATAAGATGCCATCAGTCATGAGCTTTATATGACTAATATCGCTCACTTGTTCTGTAAAGCGAACCTGAAAGCCCACCTGCTCACCTAGTGGCACTTGTAGCTCATCAGCGATTCGTTGGCCAACTGTTCTTGCGGCTAGCCGCCTTGGCTGTGTGTGGCCAATCATGCCGCTAACGCCGCGCCCTGCCTCAAGGCATAATTTGGGAAGCTGCGTTGTTTTGCCGGAACCCGTTTCACCCGCTAACACCACAACCTGATGATCGCGGATAAGCTCTACTAACTTTTCTCGCTGGCCGCTAACAGGTAATTGAGGTGGGTATTCAAGTTTTGGGAGTGCATTTTTTCTAGTTTGAAACCTAGTCTGGCTTAGGGACATCAAACTTTCTAACTGCTTTATCATTTTGTCGCACGGCTGGCCACGCTTTTGGCGCTGGCTAATACGGTGTAATAAAAGCTTAAGCTCAGCACGGTCTTTGACCATGCAATCATTAAATGCAGCAGACATAATAAGAGGGGTGGGTTTTAAAGTGGCCAGTTTATCACGCAATAGTTAAAAGGTGTGTGACTTCCAAAAGGCTATACGGGTAATAATAAAAAAGCCCCTACCCAACCAGCCAACAATGCTGATTGAAAGTAGAGGCAATTTAACTCACAGCGTATTTAGTCTCTTAGCGCACGACGCAAAATTTTACCCACGTTAGTCTTAGGCAAATCTTCCCTAAATTCAACTTCTTTGGGTACTTTATACGCCGTTAAATTCTCTTTACAGTGAGCAAAAACATCGTCTTCGGTAAGCATTGGATCTGCCTTCACAACATACAACTTCACGGTTTCACCACTTACATCGTTGGGTACACCCACTGCGGCACACTCTAAGATGCCTGGGTGCTGGCTTGCAATGTCATCTATTTCGTTAGGATAGACATTAAAGCCAGACACAATAATCATATCTTTTATTCGATCTACTAAACGGATAAAACCATCTTCGGCTAAAATAGCAACATCGCCAGTTTTAAACCAGCCATCTTCACTTAACACCTCAGCAGTAGCATCTGGCCTCTGCCAGTATCCAGCCATCACCTGCGGGCCCCTCACGCACAGCTCACCTTCTTGGTTAAAGCCAAGATCAGTGCCATCTTCACCAATCACTTTAACCTCAGTACCGGTCAGCACTTTACCGATGGTACCGATACGGATATCACGATAAGGATTAAAAGAAACAGCTGGCGACGTTTCTGTGAGCCCGTAAGCTTCTTGAATCTGACAGCCTGTCACCTCTTGCCATCTGCCAGCAGCAGCTTCAGTAAGTGCCATACCGCCGGAGATAGTGTGCTTTAACGGGGTAAAATCAAGCTCGTTGAAATCTTTGTTGTTGCACAAGGCAACAAATAACGTGTTCAGACCCGCAAAAGAAGTAAATTTGTGACGGCTTAACTCTTTTACAAACCCTGGTATATCCCGCGGGTTAGGAATCAACACCATTTCATGGCCCATATCGCTCATCACCAAACTTACAGTAAAGGCATAGATATGATAAAGCGGCAAAGGCGCAATCATCACTTCACGATCGCCATCCAAAATGTCCACGATCAATTCTCGCACTTGCATCATGTTGCCGACTAAATTCTGATGCAATAACTGAGCACCCTTTGAAACACCTGTGGTTCCGCCTGTATATTGCAGCACAGCAGTGTCAGAAAGTTTTAAAGAGACTGGCACAGGCGCTTTACTAGCACCCAGAGCAAGGGTTTTACGGAAACTGACGGCCTGCGGCAATGAATAAGCGGGCACCATTTTTTTAACGTGCTTAACCACGGTGTTAATCAAGGTGCGCTTTGGGAAGGGATGCATGTCAGCAAGCTCAGTTACCATAACCAGCTCAATGCCTGTTTTAGGTACCACTTGCTCAGCCATGTTGGCCATATTAGCCAAGATCAAAAGCGCTTTGGCTCCTGAATCATTGAACTGATGCTCCATTTCCCTGGCTGTGTAAAGTGGATTGGTGTTAACCACCACCAAACCCGCGCGCATGGCACCCATGGCTGCAATAGGAAACTGCAAAACGTTGGGCAGCTGTATGGCAATGCGATCGCCCACTTCAAGGTCGGTATGATTTTGCAAATAAGAAGCGAAATTTGCGGTCAACCTTTCCATGTCAGCAAAAGTAAGGGTTTGCCCCATGCAACTATAGGCGGGTTTGTTTGCGTACTTACCGCACGCCTCTAGAAATACATCTGTAACCGATTGGTAATCGCCAAAGTTAACACCAGCAATTTGATTCATAATAAGACCTTAATATTTTTGTTATAGCTATCTTGTAAATTAGGCGTCCATGCTAATCAAACATGTGTTTGAAAACCAGCACAATTTCAACATTATTTATTGTGCATGTAAAGTGTCACCCAAGCATCTAAAAACAACACATATATGCTCATGGGCTATGATCAAGGCAAAGCTAAACCTTTTTTTAGCACCAACATCTGCCCAGGTTGCAGGGTAGTCCATGTTTCATTGCTAGTCAGAGGTTCCGTCGCCACCACCGAGACAATATCATTAGGTGTAGTCTCTTGGCCAAAATCAACATTAACATCGGCATCACTGAGGGACGCTTCACCAAAGGGCGCACGCCTTGTGATCCAACTTAGCTTGGTCGAACAAAAACAGTAAAGGTGAATACCATCCGACAAAAGCATATTAAACACGCCGAGTGTTTTTAAAAACTGGCAGCGCTGCATGATGAAATACCTCACGGCCGAAACGTCAGAGGGTGCCTTTGGAAACGCGGTTCTAAGCTCTCCCAACAACCAACAAAACACATGTTCACTGTCTGTGTCACCCACCGGCAGATAATGGCTATGGGTTAAACTTGAAGTGTCATTAAGTTGGCCATTGTGGGCAAATGTCCAGTGCTGCCCCCAAAGCTCACGCTGAAAAGGATGGGTGTTTTCTAAACATATATTACCCACGTTGGCTTGGCGGATATGACTAATAACAATGTTTGATTTCATAGAATGACGCTGCACAAGCTTAGCCACTTCAGAGTTTGCACTTGGGTTGGGGTCATGGAATGAGCGACAACCTTTACCTTCATAAAAAGTAATGCCCCAACCGTCTCGGTGGGGGCCAGAAACACCCCCCCTTTGCATCAGCCCCGAAAAACTAAAACAAATGTCTGTAGGCACGTTGGCACTCATGCCTAAAAGTTCACACATACAATGGCTCCAAGCCTTAAATCTTTACTTTATTGTTTCTTGCGGCGCGAACCTATCAACAAAACGATCAATACCAAAGCCGCAAAACCAACCACATACCAGCGCCAATACAAAGACGGTTCAGTATCATCAACTAACGGCTGCTCAGCCACTGGTTCAACTGTTTGCTCTGTGGTTTGCACCTGTGGTGTCTTAGGTGGTGTTTCTTGTTGCACAGGCTGCGCTGGTTTGTTAACCAAACTAACACCCTTTTCAACCGGCTGAGCGTGGGTTTCTGCAGGCACGACGGGCTCTTGGGGTTTTTCCTCTTGCTTTGCCTCTGGTTTTGCCTCTGGATTAGCTTCAAGCATAAGCGCCTG
>CAXHZX010000013.1:0-63048 GCA_964022265.1 uncultured Oceanospirillaceae bacterium
GGTTGGTTAAGGTCGCTGCGCAAATTCCATTTAGATTCTGCATCAAAATAACTGTTACTGAATCACCCAGAGCTATCATTGCCTAGTGTAAATGCTATTCTTGTTCTGGTTTCTAGGTTTTTGGTCCAACAAATAAGTGATGCAAGGGCGACACTACTTTAGTGAGGTCTGCGCCTAGCTCTGTTGCTGCGTTTGTTGGCCAATAAGGGTCTTTAAGCATGGCCCTTGCAAGCAATACAATGTCAGCCTGGCCTGTTGCTATTATTTCTTCAGCTTGCTTAGCTTTTGTAATTTCACCCACCGCCATACTCATTAAACCTGAATCCCTTTTTAGCTGTGCTGCCATGCCTACTTGTTTGGCAATACCGCCATTAATGGAACTTCTGGCCTCTGGTGTAGCCCCGCCAGAACTACAATCGACTAAATCTACGCCAAGCTCTTTAAGCCAAGTAGCTACGGTGATGTTATCTTCCACCGTTAAACCACCCTCTACCCAATCACTCATTGACAAACGCACTGATAATGGCAGCCTTTGTGGCCACACAGCTCTAACCTTAGCAGTGGTTTCAAGCAACATGCGGGCCCGGCCTTTAAGGTCACCGCCATATTGGTCATCGCGGGTATTTACCAAAGGTGATAAGAAGCTATGTAACAAATAACCATGGGCGCAGTGTACTTCTAAAAACTCATAACCAGCCTCCAGTGCGCGTTGTGCTGCAGCAACAAATGCGTCTTGTACTTTGGTAATGTCAGCTTGCTGCATTTTTATGGGGGTTTTCCATAACCGCGTGCCGTCATTATCAAACGGTTGGCTTTCAGGCCCTACAATATCCCAGCCTCCTTCATCGTTATTTAGGTGTTGGCCACCATGCCAGGGTACGGCGCTGCTGCCTTTTCTGCCCGCATGGGCTAACTGAATGCCCGCTACTGCACCTTGGCTTTTAATAAAGGCTGTGATGGGTTTTAGTGCTTCTAGCTGTTCATCATTCCATAAGCCCATGCAGCTAGGAGTAATGCGGCCTTCAGGTAAAACCGCTGTAGCTTCAGCAATAATTAACCCAGCACCACCCACAGCTTTAGAACCTAAATGAGCCATGTGCCAAGCTTGTGCCACGCCATTAATGGAATGATATTGGCACATAGGGGCCACTCCAATGCGGTTACGCAGTGTGATCTCTTTTATAGTTATGGGGCTAAATAACACAGACATGGGTAGGTTCCAAAATAGACAAAATAATCAGCTTGCGACCATGACAGAAAGATACTTTTGGGTCAATGCTTTCACTAATCATGGCCCAAGCCTAGGGCCTTTTGAGGCTTTAAAGGTTTGTTTTGCGTTAATTTAAAAAAAGTAAGAATTTACGTTTGCTAATCCTGGGTTTTAAGTCTTATGATTAGCCTTTTTGGAGCGCCATTATGAATATCGGTCGTCACGGAACTAACGAGCGCACCAGTAAAGTGGTTGTGCATAATAACGTTGCTTATCTTTGTGGTCAGGTTGCAGCGGATGCAGACCAAGGCATTACTGAACAAACCAAATCCATGCTAGCCAAGGTCGATGATTTGTTAGAGAGTGTGGGCTCTGATTCGTCGCGGATGCTCACAGCAACAATCTACCTTAAAAATATGGACGATTTTGCCGCCATGAATTTGGTCTGGAATCACTGGGTGCCAAGTGGCCACGCACCGGCACGAGCTTGTGTTCAAGCGCATATGGCCCGTGAGGCTTTACTTGTAGAGATTTCTGTAACGGCAGCGTGCTAAAAGTTATTTATTATAAAAAATGGCCCCACGAATGCCGTTTTTCAGCGAAAGCGTTTAAAACGCATGTGCCTGAATAAATTATCTTTGAGTATAAACTGATGATGCAATGCGGCTAAGATGTGGATGCAGATCACCACTGCTAGCATCTTGGTGAAAATGCCATGGGCTTGCCTTGTGGATAGGTGGTCAAAACTTTCTGGCATGGCAATAGTGCCAGCAAACAGCTTAAGAAAATCGGCTTCTACCGCCATCGCTATGCCTGTGCCTACTACTGCGGCAAGTAATAAATACAACAGTGAATGAGTCCATTTGGCCAGTGCATCTTTTAGTTTGCCATTGGTAATGGTTTGGCTGGGTTTGCCTGAGAATTTGATGTTTAGATAACGCAGCACTAGTAAAGCACCCATTACACTGCCCAAAATAGCGTGCCCGCGTAAGCTGCTAATTTTTTCTGGGTTACTATTTGGCATGTGTTGTAAAATTTGGCTGCCCACAAAAAACAGCATAAAAATACTGATTGCCATAATCCAATGTAAGCTCACAGCCACCAGGTTGTATTGATTCTTAAAACCCCGCATAGGGTGCCCTTTTTTATTGTTGTTAGTTTTCAATCGTTTTAATACTAAAAATATTATCAATCTTTTTAATCTAAATCGCAACTTTTAGGCGATATTAGCTTCTTTTTAAGTACTTTTAGCTAATTTTAGAGTCATTTCGTTCTGTATAATGACCACTATTATTTAACTTAAACAGACTATTTATCGGCTAAATATTCCATTTATCTCTTATTTTGTACCAACATACGCTCATTGGTGTTACAGACACTCAGCGTGTTTTTTGGCATAGTGGCAACCCTTTTAAGCTAACGGCTTAGGCTTTATTCGTTTTAATACAAGGTAAAATTTGATGCAAAATGTGTGTGTTTTTTGTGGGGCCAGTGCGGGTAAAGACCCTATTTATATGGAAGCGGCCTATCAAATAGGTTTGTTGATGGCACAAATGTCTTTGGGCCTTGTATATGGTGGTGCCCAAATAGGCTTAATGGGTAAGGTTGCAGATGGTGTGTTAGCCGGTGGTGAAAAGGTAGTAGGGGTGATCCCAGAATCTTTTTCTCATGAAGTGGCCCACCAAGGCCTCACTAAACTGCATATAGTGGATTCTATGCACGCACGAAAAGCCAAGATGTTCGATTTAGCGGATGCATGCATTGCCATGCCAGGTGGTTTTGGCACCTTAGAGGAGCTAAGCGAAGTGCTCACTTGGGCACAGCTTGGCTTTCACCAAAAACCCATTGGTTTACTGAATATTAACGGCTATTATGACGCCCTATTAACTTTTTTCAACGAAGCAGTTGCATCAGGTTTTATCAAACCTAAACACATGCAGATGTTTGTGGTGCATGAAGATCCCGAAACACTTTTGAAGTTGCTAAAAGAATTTAAATCACAGGCTTAAAAGCTTGTGCAGAGACTAAACGGTATTGAGAATAATTTATGATCGACTCTAAAAAGTTTTATATCAACGGCGCTTGGGTTGCTCCACTTCAAGGCACTGATTTAGAGGTCATCGACCCCTCTACTGAAAAACCATGTGCCGTGATCTCTTTGGGAGGCCAAGCTGACACCGATGCCGCGGTGGCGGCTGCCAAAGCTGCTTTTGATAGTTGGAGTCAGTCTTCAAAAGAATACCGTTTATCGCTGTTAAAGAACTTTCTAAAAGTTTACGAAGCTAGAGTGGATGAAATGGGCCAAGCCATTAGTGTTGAAATGGGTGCACCCATTGATATGGCCCTAACCTCTCAAGCCGGTTGTGGCACTGACCATACCCAAGGTTTAATCAACGAACTAGAAAAGTTTGAATTTGAGAGGATGCTGGGTGATCACGCCCCTGATGATCGTATTTTTTATGAGGCCATTGGGGTTTGTGCTCTCATTACGCCTTGGAATTGGCCGATGAATCAGGTCAGCCTAAAAGTGATTGCCGCCATGGCCGCAGGTTGCACCATGGTATTAAAGCCCTCGGAAATTGCGCCGCTGTCCAGCTTAGTGTTTGCCGATATAGTTCACCAAGCCGGTATCCCTAAAGGGGTGTTTAATATGGTCAATGGAGATGGTGCAGGTGTGGGTTCCCAGCTAACCTGCCATAAAGACATCGACATGGTTTCATTTACAGGTTCAACCAGAGCGGGCGCTCTTATTTCTAAGAATGCGGCCGATACGGTAAAGCGTGTGGCTTTGGAGCTAGGTGGTAAAGGCGCCAATATTATTTTTGCAGATGCTGATGAAAAAGCAGTATCTCGCGGTGTTTATCACTGTTTTAACAATACAGGCCAAAGCTGTAACGCACCCACACGTATGTTAGTAGAGCGCAGTTACTATGAACAAGCGGTTGCAAAAGCAGTAGCAGCGGCGCAAAAAGTGACCGTGGATAAAGCAGCCAAACCCGGTAAGCATATTGGCCCTGTGGTTTCAGAAATACAATACGACAAAATTCAGGCGCTTATTGAAGTGGGTATCGATGAAGGCGCACGTTTAATCACAGGCGGGTTAGGTAAGCCTGAAGGTTTAGAAACGGGTTATTTTGTTAAGCCCACTATTTTTGCGGATGTGAACAATACTATGCGTATTGCTCGTGAAGAAGTGTTTGGCCCAGTGTTATGTATGATTCCCTTTGACACTGAAGAAGAGGCGATTGCCATGGCTAATGACACCGATTATGGCCTCACTAACTATGTGCAAACCACCGATGGGGCTAAAGCCAACCGAGTGGCAAGGCGCTTACGTTCTGGCATGGTAGAAATGAACGGCACCTATAGGGCCGCTGGCGCACCTTTTGGTGGTTATAAGCAATCTGGCAACGGCCGAGAGGGTGGTGTTTGGGGCTTAGAAGATTTCTTGGAAGTAAAATCGATCAGCGGCTGGAGTTGAAGCTTCATCCACTGAATTTCAAACATTCAGCTAGCCTTGGCCAAAGGCTAGCTGCCACTTTATATAAAACCATCTAGCAGCTTTTAATACTATGCTCATTACACTTGCCGACTATAGGCGTATTCATTCAACCATCCACTCTCTTTTGCTTGCCGATGCGGTGGAAAGTGAGAAAGCCAGCATGTTGTTTAGCGTGTATGGCGCCCAAATTTTAAAACGTCATTATGGCTTGGCTGCACAGCCTGTTGCTGGCTGTGCTGCTTATCACTTAGGTCTGCAAGCTAAGGTATTGGCCTTTGGTGAATTGCAAACTAACCAACTTACAAGCTCACCTAACCAACACCACTGGTGGGTTGAGGTGGATGGTTGGTTGATTGATTTTATGGCGCCACTATTTCCAGTGTTGGTGACACGCTCTGGTAAAGAGGCCAATATTGCGGCTTGGATGATGCAAAAACCTTTAGCAAAAGCTAAAAAATCAGTCACCCAAGTGCGCTCACAAGGAGATTTTTTTATAAGTGAAAACAATACCTTAGCTGCTGAAAAAATGTCTTTGATGGTGCAAGAGAAAAACCATATTCAACGTGGCAAATTAGCTTTGGATTGGTTTGTGAAAGCGCCTAAAAAAATGCCATCACCTTTGTCGGTAAAATTTGAAAATGCAAAAGATCCTGCTAAGGCTAAACTCATTGCCTATAAAAGCTTTCTTGTTAGTGGCAGCTGGTAACTACTTGAACCTATGCAAGTGGTAACAGGTGGTTTGAGTCATTGGTTATGAAGTCATATGGTGCTAGGCTTGATAAGTTCATTGCAAAAACACTGGGTTACCAGGGTAACCAAGTCAAACTTTTGTTGGCCAAAGGCCAAGTGCGCTTGGATAATCAGATTACCTATGACGGTGAAACTTTGATTGGCAAGTTCAGTAAGATAGAAGTTGAAGGCCAATTGCTTAGAAATGAGACGCCTATTTATTTAATGTTGCACAAGCCCGTGGGTGTGGTGAGTGCCACCTTTGATGATGAGCACACAACAGCGCTTTCCTTGTTGCCAAAGCAATATCATCACTTGCACATTGCTGGGCGTCTTGATCTTAATAGTAGTGGCTTGTTACTTTTTACCAATGATGGGAAATGGTCAAAAAAACTTTCTCACCCTCAAACAAAATTGCCTAAGTACTATACGGTGGGTCTGGCTAAGGCTATTACTGATGAACAAATAGCAGGTTTTAAAGAAGGCATTTATTTTGCTTTTGAAGACATCACCACGGCTCCGGCAACCCTTTCAAAAATTAATCAGACCAAGGCGCAAGTGGTGTTAAAAGAAGGCCGCTATCATCAGATTAAGCGTATGTTTGGTCACTTTAGAAACCCGGTGCTCAGTATTCACCGCACCCAAATTGGGCCTTTCACCTTGCCAGATGATCTTAAGCCTGGTGAATTTAGGCTGATTAATCATCCTAATATTGATTCACTTTAATGGCTAAAAAAGGCACTAGAGTAGGCTATACACCGGTTACTTTTGAACGTAACTTTTTGGTTTGACCTTTTTGGGTTTTAGCCTCTAAGCGCCTAGTTTTTGAACCTTTAGTAGGCTTGGTAGGAATGCGGCGTTTTTCGTGCACTAGCGCCTCCTTAATCATTAAGCTCAACTGAGCTAGGGCGGTTTGGCGGTTAGTATCTTGGCTTCTGCTGCCTTGAGATTTGATAATAATCTTACCTGATGCACTAATGCGATGGTCTGCTGTGTTAAGTAGTTTGTATTTCACGTAAGCAGGCAAAGCCTTTGAAGCTTTAATATCAAAAAACAAATGCACCGCTGTAGAAGTTTTGTTTACATGCTGTCCGCCTGCGCCTTGTGAGCGAATAAACTGTTGCTCAATTTCATGGCTTGGGATAGTGATTCGGTTAGAAATTTTTAGCATAAAGGCACGGGTGTTATTTAAAGTCTGTACAAATACTTTGCTTGGAATTTTGGGCTAAGCTTTGCCAGCCATAAACTCATCAGGCTTGTCACTATGAAGGCAAACGCAAGCCGCGCCCACAAAATACCCGATAAATGGGCTCCCAAAAGCATAATAATCAGGGTGTCTTCAATCAAGCTATGGCAAAAGCCTAGCAATACCAATGACGTGAATACATCCTTTATAGGCACGTGACCAGCTCTTGCCTCTTTAATGAGCAGCCCACCTCCAAAAGAAATCCCAAGTGTGATGCCCACTAAGGTAATGGTGGTGGCTTCTTTACCTATACCCATTAATTTTAGTAGGGGTCTTAATAGCCATTGAATAAGCTTTTCTATGCCTAAAATACGCAAAATCCTTAAGCAGGTTAAGAGGATTACAATAATCACTTGAATCATCGCAAGTGCTTGCAGTTGTGCAATCATCCAGTGACCAAAACCCTCTGGGATAGCTTCTGGCTGCCAAATCATTTGGGCTTCATATTGCAAGCTTTGGGTTTGGCTGTAAAACATGTGTAAAAGCCCCGCAAAGGCAAATGCACCCACCATGCGCAGCATAATGGCGAAGCGCATTCTCATGCCTGCCAATTGAGCAATACGGGTTTCGATGGGCAGCCCGTGAGCCATTAACAAAAGCCCACCCAGAACCGTGACCTGAGCTACGCTAAGGGTTTGATCGCCTCCTACAGAGTAAAGTACAAGCAGGCCGCCGTAGATATTAGTGGCAATGGTGGCAGCCCACACAAGCCCCATTTCTTGGGGTAGGCCTATCAGGGCCATTAAAGGGGCTAATAGGTTGCCTAAAATGGCAATGGCACCCATTTCTTCAAGCACCTTAACCACAATAATAATCGGTACCATGAGTTTAAACAAAGGTAAGGACACAGCGATTATTTCACTGCTTAAACTTTTCAAAAATGAGCGTAATTGCAACATTATGTGGGCCGTAGAATAGGGTAGAGCGCAGCTGTAGATCAGTTGCGATTAAGCTTAAGCATAGTAACTCATTTAGCCCTCCCTGTCTTAGCCTGCCGCTTTGCATTGACACCTAATAAAACCAAGTGCACTATCGCCAATCAGCTTTAACACAACGGATGCACTTGATGAGCAGTAGTTTACTCTTAGCCCTCATTCCCACCTTTTTCTTTGTTTCTATTACTCCTGGTATGTGCATGACGTTGGCACTCACTTTGGGCATGACTGTGGGTATTCGCCGCACAATGTGGATGATGGTGGGCGAGCTTTTGGGAGTAGGTCTGGTCGCTGTTTCGGTGGTTATAGGGGTGGCTGCGCTTATTGTGCAGTACCCAGAGTTATTTGTAGTGCTGAAATTAGGCGGCGGTGCTTATTTACTGTACTTGGGCATTCAGCTTTGGCGCTCCAAAGGTAAAATGGCGATTGATTTAAATGGCACTCCTACAGACACTGGTCGCCTTCAATTGGCCTCACAGGGTTTTATTACGGCCGTGGCTAACCCAAAGGGATGGGCATTTTTTGTGGCGTTGTTGCCGCCATTCATTGACCCAAATCGCCAGTTATTAGGCCAAATGGTTATGTTGCTGTCGGTCATATTAACCATAGAAGCCATGTCGCTGATGGTATACGCTTTAGGTGGGCGCAGCTTAAGCAAGCTACTGCAAAAAAGTGGCAATGTACGGTTAATGAACCGTGTGGCAGGCTCTTTAATGATGGGTGTAGCGGCTTGGCTTGCCCTGGGTTAAAGCCTAGTGCCATAGGTCTAATGTTTTGTGTTAAGCAGCCTTTGCTTATTCATGAAAACGCAACCCATAGACCAGCCAACAACCAATCAACATGATAATAGAAGAAATGATAATGCTCAGTTGATAGCTGCCAGAGATCTGCGCTAGTGTGCCTGCAGCGGCAGGTGCAAGGGTTTGAGCAATGCCGTAAGAAACCGTCATTTTACCCATCATCTTAGCAGGCCGAGTGGGGAAGTAACGCCCCGCCATAGTCAGTACCAAGCTTACAATACCAATAAATGTGCCACCAAAAAGAGCCGCACCGATAAAACTCCACACTAAACCTGGGCTTAATATAGGGATTAGCATGCCGGCAGACTGAAGGGCAAAGGCTAACAACAGTGCGTTTAAATCCCCAAGCCTTCTAGCGATTAAATCCCACACAATACAAGCAGGCGAAGCCGCTAATCCTATGACTAAAAAAGTGAGTGCACCGCTTGTGGAGTCGTTAGTGATTTGATTCACATGGGCGACAATAAAAGTAATGACGACCGCATATCCGATACCCGCACAAAAATAGGCCAGCATAAAACGGTACAAAAAAGCCTGCGTGGGCGGCTTATCTAGCATTTTTTCGCCATCTATATTAAGGCCTGTGGTGTCAGGCCTTGGCAACCATGACCATGCAGGAATGGCTAACACTAAACCCAAAGCGCCAAGCCAGTGCCAGTGCATTTGCCAGCTCAGTTGCTCATCGATTAGGTAGACAAAAAGGGCGCTTAAAAAGATACCAGCCCCCATACCAATGAAATGAATCCCTAGTTCTGAGCGCATTTGATGGCGTAGCAACCAATGCATCACTAACCCTGAGCCAAGTAACAATCCTGCAGCGCTGCTTAGGCCTGCAAAAAAGCGCAACACGCTCCAAATCCAAAAATTTTGAGTCATTGCTAAGCCCAGAGTTGTAAGGATAGCGACACATAACCCAAGCCGGTAAAGGGCGTCTTTGGTTTTTAAATCACTAATGTTTGCAGCAATCAGTGCACCACAAAAATAACCGGCGTAGTTAAAGGCCGCTAACCAACCGCCTTGGGCAATACCAAGGCCTGCTTGTTGTTGCATGATGGGTAGCATGGGTGTGTAAGCAAAACGGGCTATACCTACCATTAAAATGAGCCCAGCAATGCCCGCGCACAACACTTTAATGCGTGCGATAGCCAAATTAGGTGATGATAAGTCTTGGGCGGACATTTATGGCCTGTGGTAAGTGGCAAGGCAGCCATTATGGGCAGCACGCTATAAGAATACAATCTAGACCTTATGCTAACAGGACATTTTTTAGTTGATGGGCTACACTTTACCACTCATTCCCATTGCCTAGTTTAGCTAAGCAAATTTCCCTAGGAAATTATTTCCATTATGCCTGTAACTACACTAACCAAAAGCCGTGGTCAGCTGGTTTTTTCAGGCTTCTTTTTTGCCTATTTTTGTTGCTTTGGGCTGGTATTACCCTTTTTGCCTTACTGGATGGTCAGCAGAGGCCTAGATGCAAAAGAAGCGGCGTTAATCTTGAGCTCTGCATTTTTGAGCAAGGTTTTTTTTGGCTTGGGCGTAGGCATATTAGCGGATGCTACGGGCCATAAAAAACGTTTAATTGTAGGCCTGTCGGTGCTGGCCTTTTTAGGCTTTTCCGTGTTTTTACAATTTGATACTTTTTGGCCTATGCTACTAACCTGGTTCATGGTGGGTGCCATACAAACTAGCCATATCCCTATGGTGGATGGGTTAGCCATTGCGACCGCGCGCTTGGGTAAACTTCATTACAGTGGTGCAAGGCTTTGGGGCTCAGTCGCCTTTATTATTTCTTCAACCCTGAGTGGCTTGTACATTGCAGCTTTTACGATTGAGGCTTATCCAAGGTTATTGCTGGTGCTTGCTGCGCTCGTCATCGTGTTTGCTTTGGCTTTGCCTGATATACGCCCGCAAACCAAAACGACGCGTAAACTTGCGTTTATCGAGCTGTTTAAATTACCAGGCTTTATGGTGATTGTGGCTCTGGGATCCTTGCTGCAAGCAAGCCATGGGGCTTTGTATTCTATTGGTACTTTGCATTGGTTAAATGCGGGCATCAGTGAGTCCATCGTGGGTTTTCTTTGGGCTCACGGCGTCGCAGCTGAGGTGATGTTATTTGCCATAGGAATGTGGCTAATTCGCAAAATAGGCATTAAAGGTTTGTTGTGGCTCGCCGTCATCGCAGGCACTTTGCGGTGGGTGACTTTAGGCTTATCCACTCACGTGGGGGTTTTGTTTAGTGTGCAGACTTTTCATGCATTTACCTTTGCAGCTACGCATCTTGCTATCAATCAGTACATCACTTTGAAAGTGCCTGATCAGCTCACTGCATCTGCGCAAACTTTGTATGATTCATTGGCCTTAGGGGCATTTATGGGCTTCACCATTACCTTAGCGGGCAGTTTTTATGCAGACATTGGCAGCCAAGTCTTTTGGGTTATGGCGCTTATTTCGGCTACAGCGGGTGGATTGCTGTTTTGGAAGCGACAATCAATCTAGCACTAAGTCAGAGCAGGCTTTGTGAATCACCTATGAGGTAAATAGTATGCATTTAGAGCATTGGTATGATGTTTTAATTTGGTGGCACTTAGGGACAATCACGCCCGCTTTTTTCATGGCCACTTATCTAATGTGCGTAAAAAAAGGCACCCGTCAACACAGGTTTTTGGGCCGAATTTACATGGGGCTAATGCTCTTTACCGCTCTAGTGAGCTTGTTGATGTCGGCCAAAGTTGGCCCCACTTTGTTGGGCCATTTTGGTTTTATACACCTGTTAAGTTTGGTGGTGTTTTACAGTGTCATTAAGGCGTATACCGCGATCAGAAAAGGCCAGGTGAAAGCCCATAAAAGCCATATGATTAGTTTATATGTGGGGGGGGTATTAGTTGCAGGTGCGTTTACCCTCACTCCAGGTCGCATGTTAGGTAATTTATTGTTTGGCGTTGGATAACCAGTGATTTTTTTAAAAAGCCAGATCTTAGTGCCTTTAACCCGGTGCTTAGCATGGCCGCTGCGATGGCTGCAGTAAGTACCTGCTAAGCCATTTACGACGTTTTTCAGCCTACCAAAAATAGTTAACCACTATAGCTAAAAGGCTAATATCCATGGCCTTGTATAAGGGTATTATGAAGGCTGTTATAAGTTTAAATTCACTTTGAGCATGATCTAATGAAAGCACTTTTAATCAATAAAGACGACGCCGGTTACACCGCCCAATTGGGACAGATTGAAACGTCACAATTACCCCCAGGTGATGTGTTAGTTAAGGTGGATTATTCAACACTAAACTATAAAGACAGTTTGGCAATTACCGGTAAATCTCCAGTAGTGAGAAGCTTTCCAATGGTGCCAGGGATTGATTTTGCAGGCACCGTAGAAGAAAGTGATCACCCAGACTTCAACCTAGGTGACAAGGTTGTACTCAATGGCTTTGGGGTAGGCGAATCGCACTTTGGTGGCTTGGCACAAATGGCCAGGGTTAAGGGAGATTGGCTGGTGCCTTTACCCAGCCAATTTACCACCAAACAAGCCATGACTATCGGCACTGCAGGCTATACAGCAATGCTGTGCGTGATGGCACTTGAAAAACAGGGCGTGACACCTGATCAAGGCGAAATATTGGTGACTGGTGCGGCAGGTGGTGTGGGCAGTGTGGCTATTAGTCTGTTGGCTAAGTTGGGTTACACCGTCGTAGCATCAAGTGGCAGAGCAGAAGAAACAGATTATCTTCTGGGCCTTGGCGCTAGCAGCGTGATGGATAGAAATGAGCTGAGTGAGAAAGGCAAGCCTTTGGCAAAAGAGCGTTGGGCAGGTGCAATCGATGCCGTTGGCAGCCATACCTTGGCAAATATTTGTGCTTCTACAAAGTACGGTGGCACAGTCGCTGCGTGTGGTTTGGCGCAAGGCTTTGATTTACCAGCGACTGTAATGCCATTTATTTTGCGGGGTGTCACTTTGAGTGGTGTAGATAGTGTGTATCGCTCTAAAGCCGATCGAGTTGCCGCTTGGAACCGTTTGGCGCAAGATTTAGATTTATCTCACCTGGACGTCATGATGTCCGAAATTTCTTTGGATGAAGCTATAGCAACCGCAAAAGACCAGATTGAAGGACTGACTCGCGGAAGATTTGTGGTTAATGTAAACAACTGATCACCATTTAAAGCGCTTAGCTTTAAATGGACTTTAAATCGAGCTTAGGTTTAAGTTTCATGAGGCCCTGCGCCTTGGTGAAACTTAAACGAATTTCCCTTAATAACCTAAACTACTCCACATGCGCCAACGCAACAGGGTTATGGTGCAGTCGGTGGTTAAACACGATTTATAATTTTTAAAAATACTATGCACTAGGGTCTTTGACTTTAGTCTATATCGCGGTAAGCTTAAGGTATCAAGGCAATTCTGTGCTTAAATTTTTCTTCATACCATCTTATTCAAGGATATTTTAATGGCCGAGTCTCTAAAAGACAGCGCTATGCGTTACCACACTCACCCAACGCCTGGTAAATTGTGTATTCAACCCACCAAACCTTTGGCCAACAAAAGAGACTTAGCTAGGGCCTACTCCCCAGGTGTAGCTTATGCCTGTGAAGCCATTGTAGAAGACACTGACATGGCAGCAGCAGTGACCTCTCGGGGTAACCTTGTGGGTGTAATTACTAACGGCACTGCGGTACTTGGCCTTGGTAACATTGGCCCATTAGCATCCAAGCCTGTGATGGAAGGTAAAGCAGTACTGTTTAAGAAATTTGCTAACATCGATGTTTTTGATATTGAGATTCAAGAAAACGATGTTGATAAATTGGTTGATATTATTGCCTCTTTAGAACCTACTTTTGGCGGCATCAATTTAGAAGACATCAAAGCACCAGAATGCTTCATGGTAGAAAAAGCTCTGCGCAAGCGCATGAAAATACCGGTATTCCATGATGACCAACATGGCACAGCCATTGTTGCAGCAGCAGCGGTTTATAATGGTTTACGCGTGGTTGGCAAAAAACTAGAAGACATTAAAGTGGTGGGTTCAGGTTCAGGTGCGGCTAGTATTGCTTGTTTAGATTTATTAGTGAGCATGGGATTGCCTGTTGAAAACGTTATTTTGATAGATCGCACCGGCGTTATTTATAAAGGCCGTGGTGAGGGTATGAACCCTTGGAAAGAACGCTATGCTAATGCCACCAAAGCGCGTTCATTAGCAGAAGCAATCGTTGATGCTGATTTGTTCATGGGCTTATCAGCACCTGGCGTATTAACCCAAGACATGGTGAAGACCATGGGGCCTAAACCACTTATTTTGGCGATGGCTAACCCTACCCCAGAAATTATGCCAGAACTTGCGATGGCTGTGCGTCCAGATGCGATTGTGGCAACTGGCAGATCAGACTTTCCTAACCAAGTGAACAACGTTTTATGTTTTCCGTTTATTTTCAGGGGCGCATTAGATTGTGGTGCAACCACCATAAACGAAGAAATGAAAAAAGCCTGTGTTAGAGCGATTGCCGATTTGGCTTGTAAAGAAGTGACTGATGTTGTGGCTTCAGCGTATCCTGGGGAAAACTTTAAGTTTGGTGCTCAGTACCTCATTCCCAAACCATTTGATCCGCGCTTAATTGAAGAAGTGCCTTTAGCCGTGGTCAAAGCAGCGATGGAAAGTGGGGTAGCGACAAGACCTATTGAAGATTTAGATGCTTATCGTGTGAAGTTGCAAAGCTATGTGAACCAAGCGGGTTTATTCATGCAACCGATGATCGAAAAAGCCAAACAAGGCCCAAAACGTCGAATTGTTTATGCCGAAGGCGAAAACGAAGACGTGCTCATGTCCTTGCAAGCAACCATTGACGAAGGGGTTGCTAAACCTATTCTGATTGGCCGTGAGAGCGTCATTCAAAAATCTATTGACCGTTTAAGCCTAAGCTTTAAGTTAGGTGAAAATGTAGATGTTTTTGACCCCAATGATTGTGATCTGCACAGCCAATATTGGCAGCATTATCACAGTAAAGTAGCGCGCAAAGGCATTTCAATTGAAACTGCCAAGCAAGACATGCGCAATGACAGCACGGCGCTCGCTTCTGTTATGGTCAGCCTTGGTGAAGCTCATGGTATGATTTGTGGCAAGGTGGGGCGCTTTGATACCCACTTTAAAACCTTGTACCAAGTGCTTGGACCGAAAACGCCAGACACTCACGTGTCTTCTGTGTGTGCTTTGTTATTACCCAGTGGGCCGTTATTCCTTGCCGATGCATTTTTAACGGTTGACCCCACTGCTGAAGAAATTGTAGCTTCAACAGAGGCGAGCATGGACTTTGTAAGGCAATTTGGTATTGAACCTAAAGTTGCGTTGTTGTCGCATTCAAATTTTGGTACTTCAAGTGATCCGCAAGCCCAAAAAATGAGTGCAGCGTCAAAGACTCTAAGAACACGCCATCCAGATGCACAGATAGAAGGAGAAATGCATTCCTTTACTGCTCTGAACGAAGAGCTTAGAGGTGCGATCATGCCTAACTCCAAATTAACAGGCCAGCCTAACTTGCTAATTATGCCTAATTTAGATGCGGCAAATATTACTTTAGGTCTAATCAGGTCATTAACCGATGCCTTACTGATTGGGCCCTTTGTTCACGGTTTAGCTAAGCCTGCACACATTGTTATTCCATCGGTGACAGGCCGGGGTATGTTTAACATGAGCGCCATTACCGCCGCAGACGTTGAAGCTCACTGTGAAACCAATGAGTGTGCAATTTAATTCAATTTAATGAGCACATATCCACATAAAAGCCATTCATGGTCTACACTCTAAAAGTGTTTTAACTCCCTGAGTGGCTTTGCCCAGTTTGTCTGGGCTTTTTTTTGCCTAAAATTAAGAGTTAGATTCAATTGAATAGCCTAGTTTTATTTCAAGCTTGATGCACGAAGTTAGTAATCTCTCCACCAAAACTTTCGCGCTTTAGGTTCTTGTTTTAATACGAAAACTTCTCCAATTTGCGGAACAATGAAGGTTTGGCCTTGCTCATTCGCAAATTTTTGGGTTTGCTCAGCCGGTTCATCCCATGGGTGTATTGCTAAGGTAAAAGCGCCCCAATGCACTGGCATAAGAATGTTCGCATTAAGCTCTTTAGCTGCTTTTAGGCTTTGCTTAGGGCTCATGTGAACAGCTTCCCAGCGAAAGTTATATTGGCCTGTGTCTAACAGAGCGATGTCTATGTCTCCAAAGCGTTCACCAATGTCTTTAAAATGAGGCCCATAGCCGCTATCGCCACTAAAAAATATGCGCTCATCAGCGCTTTCAATCATCCAGCCACCCCAAAGCGTCGCGTTGTTATTGCTTAGCCTTCTGCCTGAAAAATGGCGAGCGGGAGTTAGGGTGATCGTGAGGGGACTAAGGGTTTTTGATTGCCACCAATCCAGTTCGCTAATGCGCTCACTTTGAATGCCCCAGTGCATCAAGTGTTGACCCACGCCAAGGGGTACAAAGTAATGCTTTACCTTGTCATCAATACGCATGAGCGTGTCATAGTCTAAATGGTCATAGTGGTCATGGGAGATGATTACCGCGTCAATACTGGGTAATTGTTCAGGCTGTATGGGCAGTTCTTGGTTGTAGCGAGGGCTGCCAAGGCTGCTATGAGGCGCTGCGAAATTGCTAAAAATAGGATCAAACAACAAGGTTTGTTGCTGGGTTTGCAACAAAAATGAAGAGTGGCCAAACCATACGATTTGGGTATCCTCACCTGGGTTTTCTAACGCATGCGCTTCTATCCTCATGACTTCAATATTTTTTCTCGGCGCCAGATTCTGCGCTGTTAGGTAATCCGTTAAAGCACCAAACATGGCGCCAAAGGATTGATCCATTGTGGTTTCGATAAGATTAGTGAATTGATTTTCAAAAAAATGATCAGACTCAACATAAAGTTGCTTTTGCGCATCGTTCATCGGGGCGCCAAATACAAGGCTAGTGCGATACCAATAATATAAAGAACCCGTAACAACCAAGACTAAAGCCAATAGCGTAAGGCTGATTTTTTTTGTAAGGCTCATTTTTTTATTCATGTGGGTATTATTCCAGGTTTTTAAGGCAGGGCAGCTTGTGTCGTTAAGCACTATCATGAGTGGCTTTTGGGGCTTTGTCTACTTTAGGTTTGATCGTCAGATTCGGGGGTGATAACGAGAATTCAAAAACTCATAAAAAACTCTGATCAGCTTGTGCTTGCGGAGCTGCAAAAGGTATGAGATGTTAACTAAACGCCATTTTTTGAGCCTGCAACATGCCTAAGTTACGCTTTAATAAACCTTTCACCCAGCAAGAAGCTATTCCAGAGTCTGCTAAAAGCCGAGTGCTAGAATTAATGGACTCAGGCCGTTTGCATCGTTACAACACGGTTGCTGATGAACTTTCAGATGCAGCGCGTTTAGAGCAATCGTTTGCTAATTATCAAGGTAGAAAATACTGTTTAGCCTGTACCTCAGGCGGCTATGGTTTGCATATCGCGCTAAGGGCTATGGGGCTTAATCAAGGCGATGAAGTACTCACCAATGCATACACTCTAGCACCTGTGCCTGGCGCCATATTTGCAGCCGGTGGTAAACCTGTGTTGGTAGAGATTGATGAAAACTACCATTTGGATTTGGCAGACCTTGAAGCTAAGGCAAAAAATAGCAGCGCAAAAATCTTTTTGTTATCGCTGATGCGTGGCCATATCCCTAATATGCAAGCTCTGATGGACACTTGCGAGCGTTTGGGGCTTAAGGTGTTAGAAGACTGTGCCCATACTATGGGCGGCGCCTGGATGGGTAAAAAATCTGGCAATTTTGGTCAGGTCGCAGCTTTTAGCCTACAAACCTACAAGCATTTGAATACCGGTGAAGGTGGGCTTGTGGTCACTGATGATGAACAGATTGCGGCGCGTCTCATTATGCATTCAGGGTCTTACATGCTGTATGAGCGACACGGTGCAGCGCCTAAGCCAGAAGTGTTTGAGAAAATTCGTTTAACCAGTGCGAATATGTCTGGCCGCATGGATAACATTCGCGCGGCTATCGGATTGTCTCAAATGCCTTTGTTAGATCAAAATTGTGAGCGCTGGAATAGCCGCTATGCAATTTTACATGATGCTCTGGTTGCGATTGATGGCATTGAAATACCCAAAAGAGATGCGCGAGAGTACTTTGTTGGTAGTTCTATTCAATTTCGCCCTAAAGCTTTGGCGAAGGAGCAAATACCTGCTTTTATTAGCGCCTGTGCACAGCAAGGCATAGATCTTAAATGGTTTGGTGATGATGCGCCTAAAGCCTTTACAAGTCGCTATGACAGCTGGCATTACATAGAGCCTATGCCACATCTACAAAATACCTTAAGCGCCCTAGAGAAGACGATAGACATGAGGGTGCCGTTAACCTTCACTGATGAAGACTGTGCTTTAATCGGCGCTGTGATTAAGCAAGTGATGGGTGAGTTTTTAGGCTCTTAAAGGCTGTCCAACAACTCTATAAAATAACCAAAAAAAGCCACTAGAGAAGCTCCTAACGGGCACTTCAAAAGTGGCTTTTTATGTATTTAAATTAAGGCGTTACGCTTTGGGGCGTAGACCTTTGGGGTCGTAAAATCCTTGCAGGCTTGCTTTTGCAGAATAACGCTTGAGCGCAATCTCTATCTCAAATTTAGCACCTAAAATGCCAGCAGAGCTAAGGTCCTTTACGTTCACGTAACCCATGCCTACTGCTGAACCTAGTGCATGTCCATACATCCCCGACGTTAAATAACCGACAATTTCGTCATTCATCACGATTGGTTCGTTATGGAATAACATGGCGTCTTTGTCATCCAGCTTAAATTGCACTAGCCTTCTGTCGGTAGACTTGGCTGCTAACTGCGCTCTAAAACTTTCAATGCCAATAAATTGACTGGCATTGGGTTTTGCTGCCCAGCTTAAGCCGGCTTGGAATAAGTTATCTTCTGGCCCCACATCATGGCCCCAGTGTACAAAACCCTTTTCCATACGCGCGCTGTTAACAGCGTGCATCCCCACGTTTCTAATGCCGAATTGTGCGCCTGCTTCAAATAATGATTGGTAGACCTTGATGGCATCTTTTGCAGGTGCAAACAGCTCCCAACCTAATTCTCCCACATAGCTTAAGCGCTGAACCCACATGCTAACGCCTGCCACTTCCATCATTTTTCCAGTTGCAAAAGGGAAGCTTTGGTTACTTAAATCTTCGTTGGTGAGTTTAGATAACACATCTCTTGCCAGCGGGCCTTGTAGTGCCATAGCGCCATATTCCATGCTCACATCTGTTAGCGATACACCCTCATCCAAGTGATGCTTTAGGTGCCACCAATCTCTAGAGTGAGAGCTAATACCTGTAATCACCCAGTAAGTGTTTTCTGCTGTACGCACTACCGTAACATCAGCCTCAATACCGCCACGATCATTTAGAAAATGGGTGTAAACGACTTTACCCACTGGCATATCAATATTACCAGAGCAAATATTTTGTAGGTTTTTAGCAGCATCAGTGCCACTCACTTCAAACTTGCCAAAGGATGACATGTCATAAAGCCCAACCGCTTCGCGCATGGCCATATGCTCTTGTTGGGTATTTTCAAACCACTTGGGCTTTTGGTAGCTGTAATCGTATTTGGCCTCTTGGCCAGGATTCGCAAACCAGTTAGCACGCTCATAGCCGCACACTTCACCAAAACAAGCCCCTGCTTCTTTAAGAGCAGCATGCAGCGGCGAGTGAACTTGATCACGAGCCGTTTCATACTGATAAAACGGCCAGTGCATTGCATAAGTATGACCAAGGGCTTCTGGAATTCGTTCGGCTACATACTCATCATGTTGTTGTGCAGGGTGGTGACGGCGTAAATCACACTCGGTAATATCGCCAGATGGGTAACCATCAATCATCCAGTCGGCCATGATTTTACCCACGCCACCACCTGCCCCAATCCCTTTTGAATTCATGCCTGCAGCAATAAATAACCGATCCACTTCTGAGGTGGGTCCAAGCAAATGAAGGTTGTCATTGGTGAAACTTTCTGGGCCATTAAACCAAGTGCGAATACCAGTAGTTTCTAGCTGAGGGAAGATGTCCATGCTGCTCATTACATAAGGCTCAACATGGTCTTGATCCAATGGGAACTGATCAAAGCAGAAGTCATCTGAAATTTTGCTCATCGGCAAACCAATGGCGTTATCTTCAAACCAGCCTACCAACATTTTGCCAGCATCTTCTTTGAAATACAGGCCTTGGTCGTAATCACGAAGCACTGGACGTGGTGTTAACCCTTCCATCTCTTCGGTCACAATATAGGAGTGCTCACAGGTGTATATGGGTAATTTAACACCTACGGTTTTAGCTAAATCGCGGGTCCACATGCCCCCACACAGTACGACCTGATCTACTTCCATTGAGCCTTTGTCAGTGCGTACACCTGTGACTACATTGTCTTTGACAATAAGCTCTTCCATGATGGTGTTTTCAAAGATTTCCACCCCATTCATGCGTGCACCTTTAGCCAGTGCCATCGTGGTGTCAATGGGGTTGGTTTGGCCATCATCTGGCGTGTAAAGTGCCCCAATAATGCCATCGGTATTAATCCCTGGGTAAAGTTCAGCAAGGCGTTGGTTGTCGATCATTTCGGATTCCACACCAAAAACTTTAGCCATAGAGGAGGTGCGTTTAATCTCTTCAAGGCGCGCCTCTGTTCTAGCTAACGATAAACTACCAATGCGCTTATAGCCTGTAGCTTGGCCCGTTTCTTCTTCTAGTCTGGCGTACAATTCATGGCTGTATTTTGCTAGGTTAGTCAGCGTAGGCGTAGGCCACAGTAAGCTCACTAGGCCGGCAGCATGCCAAGTGGTGCCGCAAGTGAGTTGCTTTCTTTCAATCAACACCACATCTTTAATGCCACGTTTGGCAAGATGATAAGCGATTGATGTGCCAATAATACCGCCGCCAATAATGGCAATGCGGGCTTTTTTGGGAAGTGATTTGGTGTTGCTCATATCGTTCTCATAAGCAATGGGAATGGGGCAAACCGCCCATTGCTTTTATAGTTAGTATCGGTAATTAGCTACGCAGCAAAGTGTTGGTAGCATCGTAGGCTGCATCAAGTTCTACGTGACAATGACGCGTGCCAATCGAAGTTTCAACGGTTAACTTTTGGCCTTCTACGCAATGCTCAGGCTTTAGGTAGGCAAAGGCTAGGCTGCGCCCAACCCTGTAACCATAAGCTCCAGCGGTGATAATGCCGGTATGTTCACCATCTGCAAATACGGCTTCATTCCCAAAACACTCTGCTGGTATGTCATCATCAAAAGAAAGATAGGCCAGCTGCATAGATAATGGTTGAGTTTGGCGTTGGCGAAGATTGTCGCTGCCGATAAAGTCTCGGCTTAAGTCTAGGAAACGATCCATTCCCGCTTCAACTGCAGAGACTTCTTCGGTAAATTCACCGCCGTAGGCCCGATACATCTTCTCAATGCGCATACTGTTGAATGCGCGCGTACCAAAGTTTCTAAGGCCGTGTTCTGCACCATTTTTCATGAGTGATTCGTAGATAGAGATGACTTGCCATACAGGCATATGGAGTTCCCAGCCCAATTCACCAGCATAAGAAACACGCATGGCAAAAACTGGCGCAGAATCCAGTTGAATAGTTCTACAAGCCAGCCACGGGAAGGCGCCGTTTGACAAGTCATCTTCACAAATGGATTGCAAAATGTCGCGCGCTTTAGGGCCGGTTAATAACAAACCACCCCAGTCTTCAGTAAAGTCTTCTAGGGTGACATCAAAATCGCCTACATGCTGCTGCATCCATTGCATGTCTTTTACTTGAGAGCCAATCGCGCCCATCAAAACAAAATGGTCTTTGCTAATGCGGCTCACTGTTTGCTCAGCCATAATGCCACCTTTATCGCTATGGAATAGGGTTAGGCTGATACGGCCATCTTTAGCAGGTAATTTGTTACATGAAAGATGATCTAAAAAGGCGTAGGCATCTGGGCCTGTCACCCGGTATTTACCCGTGCCGCTCACATCAGTAATGCCACAGCCATTTTGCACTGCTGCACATTCTTCTGCGACTACAGCATGGGCTTCGGTATGAGTCCAGCTGTGGGTTTCACTGCGCACGGCATCAGTTTTGAACCAAGCTGGCTTTTCATAGCCTGCATGGGCAAAGTGCACGGCTTCTTTTTGTGCCATCACACTGTGTAGTGGGCTCACACGATTTGGACGTCCATGAGGGCGGTTTTCTGTGGGTGCCCCGGCGGTATACATATTTTCATACGACTCGATCGCGCGCGTGATGCAATAATTCTTATCAGCCCAGTGGCTAAAGCGACGGCTATCCAAAGAAGACATGTCTAATTCAGTCTGGCCATGGACCATCCACTGAGCCAGATATTTACCAATACCACCTTGAGCGATACCGATAGATGCGCCGGTTAAGTTCCAAAAGTTAGTAAGCCCTTCAACTGGGCCTACTAAGAAGTTGTCATCTGGAGTGTGGGTAATGGGGCCGTTAATGATGGTTTTAACACCCACCTCTTGAAATAGCGGCACAAGTTCCATACAACGCTCAAGCCAGGGCATAAGCCTGACCAAATCGCCTGCAAATAGCTCGCGATCAAAATCCCAATCCATGCCATTAAGTGCCCATGGTTTCGATCCACTGGTCTCATAGGGGCCAACCAATAAACCATTGCCTTCTTGGCAAATATAAGCCGATGCAGTGGAGTCACGGGTCACAGGCATTTCTTTAACTAACGCAGCAATATCCGGGTGATCTTCAGTAATCAGGTATTGATGCTCTAAGTTAACAATAGGTACGTGTGCACCTACCATTTTGCCCACTTCTGGGGCGAAACAGCCGGCGGAGTTCACCACATGTTCGGCAATGATATTGCCTTGCTCTGTGATCACTTCATAGCCACCTTGGGGTAATATTTTGATGTCGGTTACACGGTTAAAGCGGCTGATTTTAGCGCCATTTTCACGCGCCATCTGTGCCAAAGGCATAACCACTGAGGTTGGGTCTACACGGCCATCGTTAGGGGTGTATAAAATGCAACGCGCTTCATCAAAATTCATGACAGGGTTAATCGCCTTCGCTTCTTCTTTGGAGACCCAGCGCATCTCACAGCCTACATTGTGAGCTTTACTCATGATGTTGCGGAACCACTGCTCTTCAAGCTCTGTGTAGCCTACTCGCAAGCTGCCACATTGGTGAAAAGTTGAAGGCAAACCGGTTTTTTCAGGGATAACACGGTTGTACAAATCTAAGGTGTAATTATGGATTTGCGATAAAGTATGGTTGCCATTGAAGTTAGGGCATAAGCCTGCCGCGTGCCATGTGGAGCCACTTGTTAGTTCGCCTTTTTCAATAAGTACAACATCAGTCCAACCTTCTTCAGTAAGGTGGTACATAAGGTTAACACCAAGAGAGCCGCCACCAATAATAACGACGCGAGCATGGGATTGTAATGACATAATATTTTCTCATATCAGGCCGCTTTTAGCGGCCAATTTGTTCACGGGTAAGACGGATATCAAACTCAGCTCTAATAGCTAAGTCAGCTTCATCGCTGATATGCGTCGGGAAGTAATTTGCTAAAATATCTTTCTTTTTAGCAATTGCTTTTTCTAGCAGCACAGGCTTGCCTTGCTCAGCCCATACATTGGGGCTGGTTCGGTCCCCTAATTCTGGATAAATGTATTCTGTTTGCATCACCGATAGAGTTTGGTCAGAACCTAAGTAGTGGCCTTTGCCTCCCAAACAAACATCATTGATCACGTTAAAACTTAAGCTTTGCTCATCTACTTTCAAGCCTTTAGTCATGCGTAAACATGCACCGAGCACGTCGTTATCCATCAGCAAGCTTTCTGGGCAAGCGCCCATCAAACTGCTGTACATGCCGGCTGATTCATACACAATGTTGGCACCAGCCATAGCGGCTGCCACTGCGGTGTAGGCTCTTTCGGCACCGGCTTGAAAATCTGGAAATTTTGCATCAGTCATGCCACATGCGGTGCCTGTGGGTAAATCAAAGTAATCACCCATTTGCGCACAGGCCGCTGATAAGATGCCTTGCTCTGGCGAGCCACCACTCATGGCGCCGGTGCGCAAATCAGAAACAAAAGGCCAAGTACCAATAATTGCCGGTGCGCCAGGTTTGATGGCGTTGACATAAACTAAACCGCCTAGACATTCAGCCCATGCCTGCGATACAGCGCCAGCAAGTAAAGCAGGAGCGGTGGCTCCTGCTTGGCCTGCAGAAAGTAACAAGATTGGCATCCCACCTTCAACACCTACTCTTAAGCATTCCAAAGACTCTTCAGCGAAGGTCATCGGGGGAACCACGAAGCAATTAGACATACTAACAAAGGGTCTGTCACGCCAGGCTTGTTCGGAGCCTGAAAAATGATGCAGCATTTTTAACCCAGCACTCACATGCTCAGCTTCTGTAAAACTTGTACCTATATGCTTACTGCTGCCCATCACTGAGCAGTAAAGCGTGTTCAGATCCATGGTACGAGGTTCATCAATGTCTCTTAATACACACATTCTTTGAAACATATGAAGATGTTCGCAGGTATCGGCAATGCGCGCCATGTCGTAAAGATCTTGGGTGGCAGAATTTCTGTAAGAATTGTTTTCAGGGTCAGACACATGCACGGCTGCGCCTGCGGTAGAAAAATGTACCCTTTGGCCATCAATTTGCAGATCATGCTTAGGCTCAACCCCATACAGAGTTAAGTTTTTCTCACAAATGCTAAGGGTGTGATCCACCAAAGCGCGAGGGATGCGCAGCCTGCCGTCATCACCCATTATGGCACCTGCAGCAACCATAGTTTGTGTACAATGAGGGGTAGAGCGGCTGAAACCTATCTCCGATAAAATACGATAAGCGTTCTCAGCAATTTCTTCCATTGCGCTTTTGGTCAGTGGAGTATAGCTCCCCCCAATTTCGCCTGGATGAACCGGTTTTGTGTCTTCGGCTAAAGGTGCTAAACGCTCTGCTAATCTGGCCTGGCGGCCGCCTGATCTACGTGACATAACTCGGTACCATTTACGTTTTTATTTTGCTTTATTTCACCTGATTTTAGGCTAAATTATGCCCTAAGCAATTGATTAATTCTATGGATTAGCATTAGAATAACTAATTAAAGTTTGGCTTACCAATAAGGTGATTGTATGGCTAGAAAATTGCCGCCATTAAACAGTTTACGCGCATTTGAAGCAGCGGCGAGGCACTTGAATTTTACTCGTGCAGCCAGTGAATTGTTTGTAACCCAAGCTGCTATAAGCCACCAAGTGAAAGCGCTAGAAGAATATTTAGGCCATCGTCTGTTTGAGAGACGTCCACGTAACTTAACCTTAACCTCGCAAGGTGCTGCGTTATTGCCGGTATTAGTTGATGCGTTTGATGACATTTCAAGCGCTGTAACCAGCCTAAAAGTGGAAAGGGTAGGTGCTGCTTTAAATGTGCGCTTGGCCCCTTCATTTGCAGCAAAGTGGTTATCACCGCGCTTGCGACAATTCTGGAATAAGCACCCAGAAATTGATCTGTGTTTGTTCCATGCTCATAACCCAGTTGATTTTGAAAAAGAAGACATCGATCTAGCCGTGACCTATGGCCGTGGTGATTGGAGTGGGGTAGAAAGTACGCCTATTATAAAATTGGATTTTTTTCCCGTGGCAAGCCCTGCATGGGTCGCTAATAATCCTGAACTAAAAGACCCAGAGCAATTACTCAATGCACCTTTATTGCATGACGCAAGTCCCTATGCGTGGAATGAATGGCTGCGCCAAGCCGGGGTAAAAGGTATTAATAACAAACGCGGCACCACCATTGATGATACCAATGTGTTGATTCAAGCGGCCATTGATGGTCAAGGGGTGGCGCTTGGTTCAACGCCTTTTGTACAGGATCACTTGGAGTCAGGGCGCTTAGTGGTGGTGTTTGATCAGGTGCTAATGACTGATCATGCGTATCATATTGTGTGCCCAAAAAGGAATTTAAACAGGCCGGAGGTACGGGCTTTTAAAGATTGGTTGTTAGCCCAAGTCTAATCACTAAGGCTGTGCTCTGGCACTACCATGGCATCACTTGCGCCCCATACAGACTGATCAAAATTTACTACTGAACCTGTCATCAAGCCAGATTCATCACTGGCTAAAAAGGCCACGGCTCGGGCAACTTCATCAGGGTCTACTAAACGTGCGAACGGAAGTGTAGCGCCCGCTTTTTCTTGCCAACCGTCTGTTGCGTTGTGATATTTACGTTGTATGACGTCTTCTTCATCACTTGCCATCCAGCCAATGTTTAAGCAGTTTACCCTAATTCTGTCACGCATTAAGGCATGTGCAGTATTGCGAGTGAGGGTATTCAACGCACCTTTTGAGGTGCAGTAAGCGCTGAGAATGGGCATGCCGGCATAAGCCGCTATCGAACCGATACTGACTATACTGCCAGGCGAATGAAGCTTGCGCATTAACTTAGCAGCCTCTTGGATTAGAAAGAAAGGTGCGCGAACATTAACGTTCATTATTTGATCATATAACTCTGGTGAGGTGTCTAAGATACTGCCCCGGGCTGATAAGCCTGCAACGTTAACGAGGATATCAAGCTTTGCAAAATGAGTTTCTGCGGCTGCAATGATGCGTTTTGGGGAGCCGCTGTCATTAAGGTCAGCGGTTACAAAATGAACTTTGCAAGTGGGATATAGGTTTTGTATTTCAGAAGCCACAGACCTGCCTTTGCTGGTTTGTCTACCACAAATAATCAGCCCCCTGGCGCCTCTTGCGGCAAATAGTTTTGCAGTGGCTGCCCCCAGGCCTTGGCTGCCCCCTGTGATGACTGCAACTTTGTCAGTCAGGCCGGTTAATTGCGTCATAATGGTTACCGCGGCGTCAATGTTGAGGTTGAGTGCTAAGTTGCATCAAAAGGGATTTATTGGCCTAACAAGGCAATCATCTTGTCGGCTTCTTGGCTCACTTCTGGCACGATTTGTTTCATGATGGTTAAGCGATCAAACACATGAGGGTCCTCTTCTAAGGTTTTACGCAAAGTGTGACCAAAACGCTGTCTTAAGCAGGTGCCAATGTTGAATTTGCAAACATTAGCCTTAGCAAGGGTCTGAATATCATGGCTTTTCACCCCACTAGTACCATGGATCACTAAGGGTACATTAAGGGCTGCTTGTAATGCCTTGAAGCGATCGAAGTCGATCTCAACAAAGGTATCTTCAAGCCGGTGCACATTACCCACAGAAACTGCCAAAACATCGGGTTGCGCCTGTTCTAACATCATTTGGGCTTCGTTAATGTCGGTGAGCTCAGATTTAATATGATCACGACCAGTCGCATAGGGTACTGAGCCAACTTCTGCTTCTACCGACACCCCTTTGGGTTTGGCATGAGCCACGACTTGCTTTACTCCGGCAATATTATCAGCAATGGGAAGCTGTGAGCCGTCGTACATCACTGATGTAAAGCCAGCATCGATGGCTTTAAGTACCGTGGGTATGTCGTAATTATGATCAAGGTGCAGGCACACTGGCACAGTGCTGCTTGTTGCAAGAGGCTTAAGCATGCCAATAATATGATCCAGTGGCATAAATAAGGTCATGTCCAAGTTCACTGCCAAAATCACGCCCGCATTGCGTGCTTCAGCAGCATTGATCACTGCTAAGGCATCTTCGTAACCAAACACGTTAAAGCAAGGTACAGCATAGCCTCGTTTTAACGCGGGTAGCATGAGTTCTGACAAGTTAACTAACATAACAAACCTACTTAAATTTATTAATCATGTCTTTCATCCCTGGGATAGTATCCAGTTGATAAGCATGCTCAGGATGGAAGTTTTGATGCAAAGGGCGTTGCGATAGGCCACCTAATATCGTGAAGTAGTACATTTCGTAGCCAGGGCCCGCCACGCAGGGGTGATAGCCTTTTTCAATTTGAATGGTTGAGCCATTTTTAATGTGGAAGACCTCGCCTATCTCTTCGTCTTCTTGAGTTAAAAATTGAGCACCAAATCCATGTTCTGGGTTAAATCTAAAGTTATATACTTCATCATGGCGGCTTTCATCAGGCAATGTGTCGGTATCATGCTTGTGGGGTGGGAAACCAGACCAACCGCCAGCACCTACGGTAAATAGTTCACTCACGAGTAAACGGCCCACTTTGCCTGCTTGAGCTTTACCTAAAATGTGTTTAATTTTGCGGTGTGTTTTAGTGTCATCAGAGCCATATTGCACCGGGTCTATTTCGTCTTCACGCACAACAAAAGGTTCATACACCTCATCATGTTGGGCGCCAGAAATAAATATTTCTGCATGATCACTGATGCAAGTAAAAGAAGCTTTCGCATTCAAAGGCACATACACACCTTCTGGTTCACCTTCCCAAATATGCATGCGTTTACCCACAGCTTCAAAGTGCATATCACCTACGTTAACATCAATGCTACCGGTGGCTGGCACCAAGCAGGTTTCGTAACCTTCAACTTGAGAAGTAAAAGATTCGCCTTTGTTAAGCTTTACAATATTGAAATAACAAAGCGGTGTTTTTTCATCGTTGCGATCAACAATGGCTTTGTTTTTGTTGTCATGGGGTGGAATGTGCATGTCTAACTCCTAAATAATATCTAACACCAAGTGGCTAAAGGTGTCATGCTGGTGGATTCTTGCATCCTATTAATTTCTTCTGGGCTGGGCATGGCGCTTGCGCAGCCTCTTTGCGACACAACAAGTGCTGCTGCCGCGCTACCTCTTGCAATGGCAGCTTGCCAGTCGTTATAGCGCGTGTAGTGGTCTATTAAGTTGCCTAAAAAAGCATCACCAGCACCATAAGGCTTTAGCGGTGCAACTGGGTACACCCCAGTATCTAAGCGCTGGCCTTTTTCAAATAAACTAGCGCCATTGCCGCCCCGCTTTAACACAATGCTTTGTTTGCCGCAGGTTTTATCAATGAAGGCATCCAGTTGTGTGGTGAGTACGGCAAATTCCTCTTCATTTCCCACAATCACGTCGGCAAATTCTGCTGCATGGGCATAAACGGCACGTGTGGTATCCATATCTGGCCAATTCCAAGGCCGAAAGTCTAAATCTAGCCAAACCATGCAGCCATGGGTTTTTGCATGTTCCATCAAAGCGATACTGGTGCTTTTGGATGGATCAGAAATCAGTGCTGTGCCTGTGATGACAAGGTTGTGGCTATTAGCCACTGCTTGTTTCATGGCAGCGTCCAAATGCAGCTGTAAATCTGCTGCGTCATTGCGGTAAATAACCACTTCGCAATCGCTAGGCCTCACTTCAGCAATGGCAAGGCTAGTGCGGCCGTTGCCTTGGCAAGTCTGAACTAATTCATCGCTAACTTGGCATTGAGCTAAGCGCTGGCGTACAAAATCACCGACCGCATCATCTGAAAGTGCACTTAATAAGCCAACTTTAGCGCCAACACGGCCCAAGGCAGCTGCAATGTTGCCACCCGAACCCCCCATGTCTGCCGAAAAGCCCTTTGCATTGCGGGTTTTTGAGCCGTCCACTTGTGGGTATAGGTCAAGTCCTGCGCGGCCTAAAACCAGGCAGTGCCAGGTTTTTTCGAGCAGGGCAATGGGCTGTTGCGTCATATTATTCTACGTCCGTCCATTGGCCGTTTATGGCCGAGCGATCTATCGCATCCATTACTTTTTCTATTTTCAAACCATCAGCAAAACACGGCCAGGTTTCACCTCCCTCTTCAATGGTGGTGAGTAACTGGTTAAGCTCGCAGGCTTTTACATCAACATAGCCCAGTGTGTGGCCGGCATTAGGTAAAAATGCATCGTAAGGTTTGTGGTAGGGGCCAGACAATATGGTTGTAAAGCCTTGTTGTCGAGGATCATCTGAGCGTTTGTAAAGTTGCAATTCATTCAGGCGCTCTTGGTCAAATCTGATCATGCCTTGGGACCCATGTACCTCCCAGCTAAGCCCGCATTTGCGCCCCCAAGCCACTCGACTTACTCGCAATGTGCCTTTGATACCACTTTCAAAGCGAGCAATCGCCATACAAACATCGTCGTTATCAACAGTCTTTCGAGTATTGGTTTTAGGGTCATGACGGTCTGGATAAACAATGTCATATTCACCCACCACACTGCTAATATCACTACCTGTAATAAAATGAGCCACGCTCACTAGGTGACACATTACGTCAGCGTTAGCGCCTGTGCCAGAAAGTTCGCGGTTCATACGCCAGCTATATGGGCGATCTGGGTCAGCTTCATTGTCCACATCATACACCCCAAAAAAACCGGTAACTTTGCCAATAACGCCTTCGTTGATCATATCTCTAGCCGAGTGTACCAAAGGATTTTGAGTGTAGTTATAGCCCACAATCGTTTTTTTATCGCTAGCATTTGCAGCATCCACCATGGCTTTTGAATCTGCTAGGTTAGTCGACATGGGTTTTTCACACCAAACATGTTTACCAGCAGCAAGGGCAGCGATGGCAATTTCTTTATGCACTGAGTTAGGTACGCAAATAGAAATCAAATCAATGTTAGGGTCATTCACTACATCCATGTAATTTGTGGTGCAGCGTGCAAACCCCATTTCTGCTCTTTTTGTTTCTGCGATGTCGCCATTTTGGTCACATACCATTTCTAAGCGGGGACGCAATTTGCCACCAAAAGCAGTTCCAGCTGATGCGTAGGCAATCGAGTGGGCTTTTCCCATAAATGCGGTGCCAATGACACCAATACCTATTTCTTTCATGTGCTTCGTTCCAAATATCAAAAACGTTTAAATATAATCAAGTTGCTTACCGGTTTGCCCGCCGGTTATTTCGGTATTGGTCAGCCACTACAGCGGCGACGATAATAATGCCTTTTACGATGTTCGTGTAAAAAGAGCCGATACCCAAAAAAGTAAAACCAGAGGTAATTACACCTAAAATACACACCCCGATAATGGTGCCTGTAATTCTGCCTTTGCCGCCCATAAGTGAGGTTCCACCTATGACTACCGCAGCAATGGCATCTAGCTCATAGAGCATGCCCGCACCTGATTGGGCGGTTAAGGTGCGTGAGGTCTCTACTACAGCTGCTAAACCATATAAGCCACCAGCAATCGTGTATACCAAGACTTTATGGGCCTTTATGTTAATGCCTGCAACGCGTGCGGCTTTCTCATTAGAACCGATGGCATAGGTATAGCGGCCATATTTTGTGTAACGCAGTAACAAATGAAACATGATCGCAGTGGTTAAAAAGATCACCACCGGCACAATGCCACTGCCTAAATAAGAATAATCGTCAATGAAGAAACTCACTTGCGAACCGCTGGTGTACCAACGCGCCAAGCCTCGCGCTGCAACTAACATGCCTAAAGTTGCAATAAAGGGTGGTATGCCCGCATAGCCAATTAAGCCGCCGTTCACACCCCCCAATAAGAAGCCCATTAAAATACCCGCAAAAATGGGTACTAACACCGGCATGTCGGTCAGGGCAGGATATACGGCTCGCGTGTATTCTGAGGTTTGTGCAAAACTTGCGGCCACAAGGCCCGTAAAAGCAAGCATCGATCCACTGGACAGATCAATGCCCGCCATGATGATGATTTGCGTCACACCAATGGCGATGATGCCGATGACGGACATTTGCAAAATAATAATGGTGAGTCGCTTGGTATTAAAAATAAAGCTTTGGTCAACAATGAACCAGCCTAAAAGTTCAAACACAAGCGCCGTGCCCAATAAAACCAAAAGAATGCTGACGTCTTTAGGAAGCCAGCTTTTCCAGCTTTTTTCAGTTTTATAGCCACCCGTAGAAGAAGATGAAGTCATAGTGATATCCTTATTAAGCGCGCGAGCTTCGTTTGGCTTGACGCTTTTGATCAAGCAAAACGGCGCCAACAATAATCATGCCTTTTACAATTTCTTGGTAGTAAAAATCGATTCGCAAGAAAGTAAAACCCGAGGTAATGACGCCTAAAATACAGACTCCGATTACAGTCCCAGAAATGCGGCCACGGCCACCAAATAGTGAGGTACCCCCAATGACTACAGCTGAGATAGCATCTAATTCATACATAGTGCCCATGCCCGATTGAGCAATGGTTGCTCTGGCACACATCACCACACCTGCTAGACCAGATAATGCCCCAGCAATGGTATAAACCAAGATCTTGTGGCGTCTAACATTGATACCAGCCACTCGAGCGGCTTTTTCATTAGAACCAATAGCGTATGTGTGCTTACCATAAACAGTGTGTTTTAAAATTAAATGGAACAGTACTGCGACTGAGAAGAAAATTAATACCGGCCAAGCGCCTGAGCCGATGGCGGTGAAGGAATCAGATAATGAATAAACAGGCTGGCCTTTGGTATAAACAACAGCCACGGCCCTTGCGGTAACCAACATACCTAAAGTCGCAATGAAGGGCGGGATACCTGTGTAGGCTGTGACAGCGCCATTGACCCAGCCACACGCAGCACCAACAGCTAAACCAATGGCAATAGGAATAATGATTGGCGCCCCCAAAAATTGAGGAAAAATAGGTGCAAACGCATCTGCAGACTGAGCAAAACTGGCCGCAACCATGGCTGAAAGTGCCAACACTGCTCCGCCAGAGAGGTCTATGCCAGATGTGATGATCACTTGTGTTACACCCACAGCGATGATGCCAAAGATACACACCTGCAAAATAATTATTTCTAGGCGCTGCACATTGCCCAAAAAGCTTTTGCCTACAACAAACCAGCCAAGTACTTCAAATAACACCGCAATACCGATAAACACAGCAAATATACTGGCCTCAGCAGGGAGGTTTTCGCGCTTGAACATACTCACCTCCTAGATATAACTGGCTTTTTCGTGAACGCCGCCTTGCATACCGGTAATCATGGATACAATTTCGTTACCATCAGTTTCTGACGCAATCACTTCGCCAACGATTTGACCGCGGCGAAAAACCCATATTTTGTCCACCAAGTTAAACACTTGGCGTAAGTTATGACTAATGAGAATCAAAGGAACTCCTTGTTCTTTCAATCCACGGATGATGTTTTCTACTTGAGTGGTTTCCTGCACACCCAGGGCGGCTGTAGGTTCATCCATGATAATTAATTTTGATGCAAAACTAGCGGATCTACTGATCGCTACACATTGGCGCTGACCACCTGACATGTCGCCAACGTGGTTGCTTAAATCTGGTATCTTAATGGCCGTTCTCTCTAACACCGCTTTGGCTTTTTGCATCATTTTCTTTTCATCGAGAATGCTGAAGGGGCCAAATTTAAAAAGTAATTCTTCTCGACCTAAAAACAGGTTTGACGGCACGTCTAGATCGTTACATAAAGCTAAATCTTGAAATACAGACTCAATCCCAGCCTCACGGGCTTCCAGGGGAGAGTTAAACTCTACGCGCTGGCCTTCAAAAAAGATGTCGCCAGAAGAAGGTTGTTCTACGCCTGTTATTTGGCGCACAAAAGTAGATTTGCCTGCACCATTGTCGCCAACGATGGCAACATGTTCGCCTCTTTTGAGTGTGAAAGTAGCGTCTTGAAGGGCGTGGACCCCACCATAGTGTTTTGTAAGGTTGTCGGTACGAAGGATGATGTCATCTTGGTTTTTCATAGCATTCTCTAAAGGCACGCAAAGCTAAAAGTGAAATGTACAACTAAAACCTCCGGACTATATCCGGAGGCTTTTTTACTTACAAAAGCAGGCTAACTTAGTTAGCGCCCATGTAGTCTGCCATGTTGTCAGGAGTTACCAATTCAAATGGAATAGTAATCGAGTTTGGCAAAGATTCACCGTTGATTGCAGCGATAGCAGCATCAATGCCACCTGTGGCTTGGCCTGCAGCATTTTGGAAGACGGTCACGTCTAATTCGCCTGCTGCCATAGATGCGAGTGCATCCGCAGTGGCGTCTACACTGCCAATCAAAATGTCATCCATGCTAATGCCAGCGTTCTTAAACGCTTGCACCGCGCCTAGACCCATTTCGTCGTTGTTGGCGAATACGATATCGATTTCCATGCCTGAACTTAACCAGTTAGTGACGATGTCGTTACCTTTAGAGCGCTGCCAACTACCTACTTCCACAGCTTCAAGCGTTATGCCATTACACATCGATAGGCCTAGCACTTCTTCGAAGTCTTTAGAGCGTGTTACTGCTGCTTCGTTGGATAAAATACCCTGGAGCATTACCGCTTTACCAGCACCACCTGCAAGGTTACATAGTTCAAACGCTGCTAGTGTGCCTGACCAAGTTTCGTTAGAACCCACGAAAGTACTGGTGCCGCCTAGATCTGCAGAATCCGCAGGCATCCGGTTAACGTATACAATGGGAATGCCTGCTGCGTTTGCCATTTTAGTCATTTGAGGTGTGGCTGCAGCACTGACCGCTGTAACAACCAGAGCATCAACGCCAGAAGCGATGAAATTTTGAACTTGGCTTAGCTGCGTGCCTACGTCTTCACGAGCATCTTCAATTTGAAAAGTGTGGCCCCTTTCTTCCGTGTGAACCTTTGCAGCTTCACGCATCAGCGTTAGAAAGTTGTCGTCAAAGTTAGAACTTAAATATCCAATGGTTGCAGCATTTGCGCCGCTCGCCATAACCACAGACATAGCTGTGGCTGCAAACAAATTGATTTTTTTCATTATTTTCCTCCTAAAAAGTTAGCTTTGCTAATTTTTAGTCTTTGTTATGCGGAGAATTCCGCGGTTGCTCAATATTACTCATTCAATAACTCTTAGCGTGTGCTTTGAGCTACCTGCCACCAAAACAAATACAGGCTGAAGTTGTTTTGCAAAAACCTAAACCGAAATATCTGATAGGACTTCGTTTGTAACATTTCAAAAAATAAATTTCAACAATTTTAATAGTGAAACATATATTCCAAAATAGGAAAGCTTTACGTATACTCATATTCAACGGGAAAGCCTATAAAGTATAGGAGAGTATTTAGGTGTTATGAGACGAGTCCTTTAAAACTAGCTTAATATTTGCAGAATCTGCATGATAAGTAGTTGTGAATTTATGGGTATTTAAGATAATGAATGACTTATCTACTATCCGTCTCAATAGCCACAGGCGAGTCGGGCCTAAAAGATTAAAAGCGTCAGATTTGACGGCAACTGTGCGGATGTAATAATGACCAAAGTAATTCAGCCCAGGCCGCCTCGCGTATTTAGTGAGTTGAAGCCGTGGTTACAAGATCACTACCAAGATCTTCCCAAACGATTGCAAAGCGTTGCTGTGTTTGCGATGCACAGCCCAGATGTTATTGCCCTAAATACCATTGCTGTTATTAGTGAAAAAATTGGAGTAACTCCGTCAACTTTGGTGCGCTTTGCTAAGTCTATTGGTTACCTTGGTTTTTCTGACATGCAGATGGTTTTTCAAGAGAGTATGCGTCATGTTTCGCAGCCCTATTCTGAAAGGCTCAATTCCATGCAGCGCAATGCATATAGGGAGCAAACGGTATTATCGGACTTTACTCACGCAGCTGCAGAGTCGATTGCGCGTTTAGAGCACAATGTCGATGAAACGGATTTATTAACGGCCAGTGAGCAGCTTGCAAAGGCGCGCATTGTTTATATTGCAGGCCAGGGTAGGGCAGAACCTGTGGTGGCTTATTTGCACTATACTTTGGTAAAGCTTGGGGTGCAGTCAGTGGTGTTAACTGGCATGCCTCACACGATGGCCGACAAGGCTCGCATGTTAAAGAGTGACGATACTTTATTGGCAGTGAGTTTTAGCCCCTATACTGCCAATACCCGCGAGCTGGTGGATATTTGTTTGGCAAACAATACCAAAGTGGTGGCGTTAACCGACTCTACACTGAGCCCTATCGCTAGAGCAGATGACTTTCATCTTGAAGTTTTAGAGGAAGAGGTGAGTGGATTTAGAGGTTTGTCTGCCACCATGTGTTTGGCTTTGTGTTTGTCGGTAGAGACAGGCCGCATACGGGCAGAGCTAGACAGGCAGTAGGGGTGCGCAAGGAAAGCGGTACTATTTAGATAGTGTCCGTTTTTTTTGATTTAAATTTGGAATATATATTTCTTTTAGGTTGTTTTATGAAACATAAAAGCTTGGATTTGGTGTGCTTTGGTCGCTCAAGTGTTGATCTATATGGCCAGCAAGTAGGTGGTCGACTTGAAGACATGGGTAGCTTTGCTAAGTATGTAGGCGGTAGCCCATCTAATACTGCCATCGGTACTTCTCGATTAGGGCTAAAGTCTGCCATGATCACTCGAGTGGGTGATGAGCACATGGGCCGCTTCATAAAAGAAACCATGGCCAATGAAGGCGTAGATGTCAGCAGTGTGATTACAGACCCCAAGCGCCTCAGCGCATTGGTTATTTTAGGTATTCAGGATGAGTCTCAATTTCCGCTTATTTTTTATCGCCAAGATTGTGCGGACATGGCGCTTTGTGAAAATGACATTGATGAAGATTTGATCGCCAAAAGTAAAGCTTTGCTTTTATCAGGCACGCATTTGAGTACCGAAAAAGTAGCAGCAGCAAGCGCAAAGGCCATAGAATTTGCTAAAAAGCATGGCACCAAAGTTGTTTTGGATATTGACTACAGGCCAAATCTTTGGGGCTTGGCAGGTCATGGTGACGGCGAAAATCGGTTTATTGCAGATGCTAAGGTGAGCAACCATTTACAAGGTTTTTTGCCTGATATTGATTTAATAGTCGGCACCGAAGAAGAATTTCATATTGCAGCAGGCAGCGAAAATAGCCTTGAAGCTTTGGCTATAGTGAGAAATGTTTCAAAAGCCACACTCGTATGTAAGCGCGGCGCGCAGGGTTGTAGGGTGTTTGAAGGCCCAATAAACGACTGGCAATCAGGTTCCCAAGGCCCAGGGTTTGAGGTTGAGGTATTCAACGTTTTAGGTGCCGGTGATGCGTTTATGTCAGGCTTGCTTAGAGGCTGGCTAGGCGGTGAAGATTGGCCAACAAGTTGCTCCTATGCAAATGCCTGTGGTGCATTTGCTGTATCGCGCCACGGCTGCGCCCCCGCTGTGCCATCTTGGCAAGAATTAGAGTACTTTTTGGCCCATGGTAGCCAATACAAAGCTTTGCGCTTTGATCCGGTACTCAATCATATCCATCGCACCACTAACCGGGCTAAAACGCACTCGCGCCTTGTCGCTTTTGCCATCGATCATCGACATCAGTTGATCAGTTGGGCTCAAGATGCGGGTAAAAACTTGGCTGATATTGCTTATTTTAAAAAGCTTGCGGTCAAAGCGGCTCAGCAAACTGCCGGTCACGACCCAGGTTTTGGAATGTTGGTTGATGACCTTACCGGCAAAGACGCTCTTCAAAAGGTTTCAAGCACCCATGCCTGGGTGGGGCGTCCCATAGAAGTTTCTGGTGAATTTCCTCTGCGACTAGAATCAGAAGGTGACATTGTGCAACATTTGTTGGACTGGCCTGTTAACCAAACTGTTAAAGTCCTTTGCCCTTATCGTATAGATGATGATGAGGCCACCCGCAAACACCACGACAAAATAATTCTAGAGCTTGATGCTGCCTGTCGTTTCACAGGCCACCAGTGGTTGCTAGAAATTATTACAGCGCGCCACGACAAAGCCCCGGCGTTTTCCCAAGTCGCACCCATTATGCAACACTTTTATGATCTTAATGTGAAGCCTGATTGGTGGAAGTTAGAGCCTGGTTTAGACGTTGGTTACTGGCAAACCATTGGTCGTGTCATTGATGAAAATGATAAATACTGCCAAGGAGTGATTGTGCTCGGCCTTAATAGTACTTTAGAGCTTGTCAGCCTAGCCTTTGAAAATGCAGCTAGCGAGCCTTGGGTGAAAGGTTTTGCTGTGGGGCGCACATTATTCTCAGAGGCCGCACAGGGTTGGCTTGAGGGCCAGTTTAGTGATGAGCAGGCTATCGCATTGATGTCTAAAGAATATCAATCAATTATTTCGGCTTGGGATAATGCCCAAGCCCAAAAGTAACGCACCAGAGTAACGCAGCTATGTCTAAATCAACACCAACCATCCGTTTGACCACAGCCCAAGCATTAACCCGCTTTATGATCAATCAACATGTGCAATTAGACACGGGCGAAGAATTTCCATTTTTTGCGGGTGTATGGGCCATTTTTGGCCACGGTAATGTGGCAGGTATTGGGGAAGCCCTTTATCAAGTGCGAGATCAGTTGCCAACCTATCGTGGCCATAACGAACAATCTATGGCCCTTGCAGCCATTGCCTATGCAAAAGCGCGCAGCCGCCAACAAGCCATGGTTGCAACTACATCCATTGGCCCAGGCGCAACTAACTTGGTGACTGCAGCAGGCGTAGCCTATGTAAACCGTTTGCCAGTATTGTTGGTGCCAGGTGATGTGTTTGCATCAGGTCAACCCGACCCTGTGTTACAACAGTCTGAAAACTTTGCAGATGGCAGCAGCACGGTCAATGACTCGTTACGCCCAGTAAGTCGATATTTTCATAGAATTATGCGTCCAGAACAGCTTATTCATGCACTACCAAGAGCCATGGTTGCGCTCACAGACCCTGCACTTTGTGGCCCAGCCACCCTAAGTATTTGCCAAGATGTACAGTCTTTGGCGTTTGATTACCCACAATATTTGTTTGAAAAACGGGTTTGGCGTCTACGCCGTCAAGGCCCTGATGCAGCCGAGCTAGCCCAAGCTTTAGCAACCTTAAAGGCGGCCAAGCGGCCGGTTATTGTTGCAGGTGGAGGGGTGCGTTATTCATTGGCAGAAAGTGAATTACAGGCCTTTGCCAAGACCCATCAGATCCCAGTGATTGAAACCCAAGCGGGCAAGTCTTCTGTATTGGCTAGTGACCCATTAAATGCCGGTGCCATAGGCGTTACCGGCGTCAACAGCGCTAATGATCTCGCAGCTAATGCTGATGTTATTTTGGCGGTGGGCACTCGCTTGCAAGATTTTATCTCAGGGTCAAATACATTGTTTACAGGCCAAGTGATTCAGCTAAACGTACAACCAATGGATAGCATAAAGTTTCGCGCTAAATGCCTGGTAAGCGACGCTAAGTTAGGTTTGCAAGCCCTCACCAATGGGTTGGGCAATTATCAAAGCCCCACCGCATGGCGCCAAACAGTAAGCGATGGCATTGCAGCTTGGGCTAAGGTTTGTGAAAGCCTGCTGCCAGCTGCTGCTGATCTTACAATCCCATCAGATGCTCAGGTCATTGCTGCAGTCAATGAGAGTGTTGATGGCAATGCAGTTGTTGTCGCGGCTGCAGGTAGCTTACCCGCAGAGCTTCATAAGCATTGGCGTGCCGAGCAAGTGGGGGGTTACCACTTAGAATATGGATATTCATGCATGGGTTATGAAATATGCGGCGGTGTCGGTGCTAAGTTAGCCTGCCCAGATAGAGAAGTTGTGGTTATGGTCGGCGATGGTTCTTATTTGATGATGAACTCAGACATAGCAACTGCAGTGAGTATGGGTTTGCAGTTTACCGTTGTCGTGCTAGATAACGGGGGCTTTAGTTGTATTAATCGCTTGCAAATGGCCACAGGCGGAGCCAATTTCAACAATTTATTAAAAGATACTTACAACCAAGGTTTGGCACCCATTGATTTTGCTGGCCATGCTCGCGCAATGGGAGCTTACGCCGTGCACGTGGAAACCATCGGTGGCCTTAAACAAGCGGTGCAAGAGGCGCGCGAAAGGGCTGGCGTATCTGTGGTGGTGATTGACACAGACCCATTGATGGACTCACCAGGCGGTGCTTACTGGGAAGTAGAAGTGCCTGAGGTTTCTGAGCGCGATGAAGTGGTGGATAAACATCAACAATGGATTGCTAAACGGATTGCCAATAGAGGGTACTAGACGATGTCAAAACTATTAGTTAAACCTTCAGCCGGTCAAGATGTGCAGGCAGTGACCCCCGCGTCTGCTGGCTGGAGTTATGTCGGTTTTTCAGTTCATGACTTAGCGGCTGGCGACACCTTAGAATGCCAGCAAGATGGGCGTGAATTATGTGTAGTGGTGCTAACAGGTAGTGCAGACGTTAGCGTAGGCGACTTAACATGGAAGCAAGTAGGCGGGCGTGAAAGTGTGTTTGTTGACCAAGCTCCAGGGGCCATTTATGTGCCTGCATCCAAAGCTGTCACAATTAATGCCTGTGATACTGTTGAACTTGCCATTTGCAGCGCCCCAGGGAAAGGTGAAAAAGGAGTAAATCACCAAGCCAGGTTGATCGACCCAAGTACGATGAGCCAAGAGATCAGAGGCCAAAGCACAAATACTCGTTATGTGCGTAATATTTTGCCAGAAACACAAGCGGCCGATAGTTTATTGGTGGTAGAAGTCATCACGCCATCTGGGCACTGGTCATCATATCCGCCTCATAAGCATGATCGTGATGCCAGTCCAGAAGAAACTTTGCTAGAAGAAACTTATTACCATCGTTTAAACCCGCCTTCAGGCTATGCGCACCAGCGTGTGTATACCGATGATCGTAGTTTAAATGAGTCCCTGTGTGCAGAAGATAGAGACGTTGTTTTAGTGCCAAAAGGTTACCACCCTGTGGGTGTGCCCCATGGCTATACCAGCTATTACTTAAATGTAATGGCGGGTCCACTTCGCCAGTGGCACTTTTTCAATGACCCGGCACATGAATGGATGCTGAAAAAATAGACTGATAAGAGAGACCCCTAATGAACTTAGAATTTGGAATGTCCCCTATATCTTGGAGCAATGATGATTTGCCAGAGTTAGGTGGGGAAACTTCGTTAGAAACTTGTTTGCGTGAAACCCGGTTAGCAGGTTTTACCGGCACCGAAACAGGCGGTAAATTCCCAAAGGATGCCGCTTCTTTGGGTGCCGTATTAAAGCAGCATGATTTGCAGCTAGTATCCGGTTGGTATTCTGGCCAGTTGCTCAGCATAAGCGCGGAGCAAGAAATTCAGAATATTCGTGCGCAATTAGAGTTGTTTCGGGATTTAGGCGCTGCTGTTTTGGTGTACGGGGAAACGTTTGAAACGGTGCAAAACGTGCGCAACGCGCCACTAAACCAAAAGCCAATATTGCCAGAAGCAGATTTTGCAGCTTATGGTGAAAGGCTCTCCAAAGTCGCAGAGTATTGTGCCAGTGAAGGGGTGCCGTTAGCATTTCATCACCATATGGGTACTGGTGTTGAAACTGAACGAGAACTGGATTTAGTAATGCAAAACACCTCCGATGCCGTGGGCCTGTTAGTGGATACGGGGCATTTGGTATTTGGTGGGGGCGACCTTTTTGGCGTAGTAGAACGCTATGGCCACCGTATTAATCATGTGCACACCAAAGATATTCGCCAAGATGTCATGGCGGGTGTAGACCCCTCAAAAGACTCATTTTTGGACTGTGTATTGCGCGGTATCTTTACTGTACCTGGCGATGGCATGATCGATTATGGGCGGTTTATGCAAGCCCTTGCCGACAAGCAATACGAAGGCTGGGTGATTGTAGAAGCTGAACAAGACCCTGCGAAAGCCAACCCCTATGAATACGCTTGTATGGGTTATAAAGCGCTGCAAAAAGCGGCGCAAAATGCAGGTTACTCAATAATAGATTAAGTGGTGAAAACAATGGTTAAATTGGCATTATTTGGTGCAGGACGGATTGGCAAAATACACGCGCGCAATGTGATGCTTAATCCAGATGCCCACCTAGTGGGCTTATACGACCCTTATCAGCCTAATGCCGATGAGCTAAGCAGTGCTTTGGGGTGTGCTCAAATGAGCCCCGAAGAGATTTTCGCTGATCCACAAATAGATGCCATATTGGTGTGCTCAGCCACTGATACACACGCTGATTTAATAGAGCAAGCCGTCGCCACGGGCAAGCATGTGTTTTGTGAAAAGCCTATCGATTTATCTCTGCCAAGAGTTCAGCAGGTGGTGAATAAAGTGCAGGCGAGTCACATCATTTCTATGCTGGCTTTTAATCGTCGCTTTGATCCAAATTTTGCCCAGCTTCAAGCTCGTCTTGCAGATGGTGAAGTCGGCAATATTGAGCTGGTTAGTGTTATTTCTAAAGACCCTGCGCCGCCGCCTGTGGATTATATTAAAGTATCAGGTGGCTTGTTTCGTGACATGACTATCCATGATTTTGATATGGCACGGTTTCTACTGGGCGAAGAAGTAATCGAGGTTTCTGCTAACGCCTCGTGTCTTGTGGACCGGGAAATAGGAGAGGCTGGCGATGTGGATACCGCGTTGGTGATGCTGCGTACAAAATCTGGAAAACTGGCACAAATCTCCAATAGCCGAAGAGCAAGCTTTGGTTATGATCAGCGCATAGAGGTGCACGGCAGTGACGGCATGTTAACGGCCACAAATGTGAACGAAAACACGCTCACAAGTTATACCACCAAAGGCGTAAATGCAGCTAAACCTTTGCACTTTTTTCTAGAACGATATGAGTATGCTTACAAGGCCGAAATGGCAGGCTTCATTGCCGCATTGAATGGCGAAGCAGTTAATCTGCCCACCATGAATGATGGCCTTGAGTCGCTTAAGTTGGCTGAGGCTGCCACTTTATCAGTGCAAGAAAAACGCACTGTGATGGTGAGCGAAATAGGTGCTAAAGCGCCATAAATATGGGTTAAACACCATGGCAAATATGCAGGCATTTATAGCAAGTTTAGAGGATCATTGGGGCATAAAAGACTATCCTCATGCGATCGGCTGTCAGCATCATATTCCTATTTATGATGGAGATCAGTTGCGACAGCTCAATACCTATCAACAAAGTGAAATTCAAACTGAATGGATTAACTGTTGGCAGCATGGCGCGGGTGTTTTTATCGTCCGTAAACTTTTTGAAGATACCAGCGCGGTAGATGCTGCGACTCGGGTTTTTTATGATTTGATGCGTGAGCAAAATAAGGCTGAACACGCTTTAGCCGATCACTTTGCTCCCAAAGGAGCCAATACAAGGGTATGGAACTGCTTGGAGAAAATGGCGGTTAACGATGCTAAAACGTTTATAAACTACTATAAAAACCCTGTGTTTGCGCAGATTTGCGAAGCTTGGCTTGGGCCAGATTACCAAATTACCTCACAGGTCAACTTAGTTCATCCAGGGGGTAAGGCGCAGCAGCCACACAGAGATTATCATTTAGGATTTACTGATGATGATGAAGTGAAGCGCTATCCTTTGCATGTGCAAATGATGTCGGCCATGCTCACGCTCCAAGGCGCTGTGGCTCACGTTGATATGCCAGTTGCCTCGGGCCCAACCATGCTTTTGCCCTATTCTCAGCGCTATGAGTATGGCTATGGGTTATATCGAAATCCAGATTTTAAAGCTTATTTTCAAGAGCACTCTGTGCAACTTTCCTTAAATAAAGGGGATGCGATGTTTTTTAACCCTGCACTGATGCATGGAGCAGGCTCTAATGTCTCCAAAGATGTGCAGCGCTTAGCGAATCTATTTCAAATTTCTTCAGCCTTTGGTAAAGCTATGGAAGCTGTAGACCAACAGCGCATGCAACTTGCTTGTTATGAGCAATTACAAAAAGAAACCCTTAATGAGCAAGAACTCGCGGCGATTGCCACAGCCTTAAGCGATAGCTATCCTTTTTCTAGCAACATGGACCGTGATATGCCAGGGCAAAACTTGAAGCCTTTAAGTGGCAAAGATGTGTTGCTTTTGGCGCTTAAGGAAAATTGGACTAAAGCCAAGCTTGCCAAAGAATTAGATCAGTTGCGATGGCGCAAGGCCTCCAACTAAACGTTTGCATAGCCAAGCGGTAGTGCGGTGCTGTCTAAAACTTTACGCATTACAAAAGCCGATTTAACCCCACTTACCCCTCTTATTTTAGTGATTTTGCCCAACAGTATGTCATGGTATCGATCCATATCTGGCACCACGACTTTAAGTTGGTAATCAGCTTCATGTCCCGTGATCAAGTAGCATTCCATCACTTCTGGTAACTGCCCCACGGTTTGTTCAAACTCTTCAAAGCGCTCAGGAATATGTTTGTCCATGATAATGTGCAATATTGCGGTTAAATTTAAGTTAACTGCGCGATCATTGATGCGTACCACGGTATCTCTAATCACTTTGCTATCTTCAAGTTGCTTTACTCGCCTGGAGCAAGGTGCAGCGGTTAAGCCAACGCGTTCTGCCAATTGCTGGTTGCTAAGGCTGCCGTTATCTTGCAGTTGCCTTAGAATTGCCAAATCATATCGGTCTAAATTGGTCATAAGTTTTACCTAAATCTAATTATTAGCAAATATATTGCGTAATTTTATAAAAATGTTATTAATTATTGTTTAAAAAGTCAAATTAGAGATAAAATAAATAACCTATTGCGCAGGCTTAGCGTTAAACTAGCTAAAAATAGTTATGTTGAGCGTTATTATGTTTGATCACACCTTTAACCACCGTAAATACCAGCCATTTCAGGCAACGCCTTTGCCAGATCGCACTTGGCCTGCGCAATCCATCGACAAAGCACCCATGTGGTGTAGCGTAGATTTACGTGATGGTAACCAGGCCCTTGTCAACCCAATGAATGGGCAGCAAAAATTGCGCATGTTTCAATTGTTGGTAAAACTTGGGTTTAAACAGATCGAAGTGGGTTTTCCTTCTGCGTCAGTGCCAGATTATGATTTTGTGCGCCTACTCATCGAAGACAACTTAGTGCCAGATGATGTTACCTTGCAAGTATTGACGCCCGCACGAGAAGAATTAATTAAGAAAACCTACCAAGCCTTAGAAGGCGTTAAAAAAGCCATTGTGCACGTGTATAACTCCACTTCTACAGTGCAGCGTGAGCAAGTATTTGGCCTAGCTGAAGACGGTATTAAAGCCATCGCAGTGCAAGGTGCTCAGTGGGTGCAAGAATATGCGGACCAATACCCAGCGACCCAATGGAGTTTTGAATATTCTCCAGAAAGTTTTACTGGCACCGAAATGGACTATGCCGTAGAAGTGTGTGACGCCGTTATTTCACAATGGATGCCTAGTAAAAACAAAGGCCGTGAACTGATTATTAACTTGCCCTCTACGGTAGAGTTGTCAACGCCTAATTTGTTTGCTGACCAGATTGAATATTTTTGTCGTCATTTGCAACACCGTCAAGATGTGACTATAAGCCTGCACACTCATAATGATCGTGGCTGCGCTGTTGCGGCTGCTGAACTGGGTATCTTAGCAGGTGCTGATCGGGTGGAAGGCACTTTGATGGGTAACGGTGAGCGTACCGGCAACATGGACGTGATTACCATGGCCATGAATTTATATTCACAAGGCATTGACCCAAAGCTTGATTTGGGCGACGTGTTAGAAATCATTGAAGTGGTAGAGAGCTGCACCGAAATAGCCGTTTCACCGCGTCACCCTTGGGCAGGCGAATTAGTTTATACGGCTTTCTCAGGTAGCCATCAAGATGCCATTAGAAAGTCTGTGGCGTATCACAAGACCCATAGTAAAACTCACTGGGACGTTGCCTACTTGCCCATAGATCCGCGTGATATAGGCCGTGAGTACGAAGCGGTTGTTCGGATTAACAGCCAAAGCGGTAAAGGTGGTGTGGCGTTGGTACTAGAGCGAGATTATGGTATTGAGTTACCTAAGTGGATCCATCCGGCAGTGAGCGTGGTGGTACAAAAAGCCACCGAGGCCTCAGGCGCAGAAGTTTCTTCAGAGCACATTAAGAGCTTGTACCAAAACCATTTTGTAGAGGTTTCAAGTGCATGGAAGCTACAAGACTATAGTATTCAGGCCCATGGCCAAGCAATAAAGGCAAACTTCACTGTGGGCCAAACACAACTCTCTGGCCACGGAGCAGGTGCGCTAGAGGCATTAAGTGATGCTTTGAGTGAACACTACGGTTGTAACTTGCAGGTGACTCAGTTTGACCAGCACGCGCTCACAAGTGGCACCGATGCTCATGCACTTGCCTGTATGGAGTTGAAGATAGATGATGTGGTGTTACACGGTATCGCTCAAGCTGAAGACAGCACCGCTGCCGCCTTGCAAGCCATGATGACAGCCTTCAGCAGAAGCGGTGCAGCACAATAAACTAAAGCGCTAAAGCTGCTTAGTTAACAAAGCCAATTCGCTAAATTTTATTTCGCTTTTTGGCTTTTTTTGCTTTGGCTTTGTCGGCTTTAGCTTTGGCTGCTTTGGACAGTTTTGGCTTTTTAGGTTTCACCTTTTTCAACACCGTAGGCTCTTCCTTTTTGGGCGTAAAGCCTGGGAATATTTGGCGCTCAATAGGGGTGCCAATATAGCGTTCAATGCGCCCTAAGTTCGGCCAGTCCATGGCATCTACAATAGACCAAACGCAACCTGCCTCACCGTCGCGGCCCGTTCGGCCAGCCCGGTGGACGTAGCTGTCTGCTTTTTCAGGTAAATACACATTAATGACATGGCTTAAACCTGGCAGGTCTACACCACGGGCCATGACGTCTGTTGCTACAAGCACTTTTGTGCGGCCACGGCGCATATCTTTTATTTGTTGATTACGATCACTTTGGCGCAAATCGCCATGCAAGCCAGTGCATTGAATGCCTAGAGTGCGAATCACTTTAAGCCAGATATCCACTTGGCGTTTACTGTTGACAAATACAATGGCTTGTTTGACTTCAGGTAAGCGCAATAGGGCTTTTAACAAGTGTTCTTTATGCAACTCATTATCAGCTTGGTAAACCGCTTGGTTAATGTTCTTGGCAACATTCCTTGGCGCCTCAACAGCCACCTGTACTGCATTTTCAGACAATAAATCATGGGCAAAGGCCTGAACTTTATCGCCTTCTAGGGTGGCAGAGAACATCGATGTTTGGTGCTCAAGCGGCAGCATGTCAGATATTTGATGAATCGCTTGTATAAAACCCAAATCTAGCATGCGATCTGCTTCATCAACCACAAAGACACTGACAAGAGATAGATCAAGTGTCATGTGTTCTTCAATTTCAATCAGCCGCCCCGGGGTAGCTACTAACACATCAATATGCTCTGCTACCATTGCTTTTTGCATACCAAAAGGTACGCCGCCCACAATCAAGCAGCTTTTAAGGTGCGTATTGGCAATCAGTTGTTGTATTTGGTCAAAGGTTTGGCGAGCTAGTTCACGGGTTGGGCTTAGGATTAGCACCTTAGGCGTGCCAGGCTCATGGCGTGGTGTGTCTAAGATATGCTGCAATGCAGGGAGTACAAAGGCCAGCGTTTTACCCGTACCTGTGGGCGCCGAGGCTAACAGGTTGCTGCCTTCAAGAAGCGGCGGTATGGCCTTGTTTTGAATGGCAGTGGGTTGGGTAAACTCGTGTTCTGCAAGGGCAAGAAGCAACTCCTCATCCAGCATTAAATCGACAAAAGACACAGCGGTATAACTCAATAAATGATTAGGTGTGTAGGATACCGTATTTTGGCATTAATTGATTTAGCAAAATGCAATCAACTAGGTCAAACCTTACACACAAAAAACCCATTAAAATATAAGCCTCAAAACAGCCCAATCTGCACTTTAATTAAACTCAACATTGTGGGCTTTTGTGCAACAATGATGTCGTTTTCAGATATGCTACAATTCGCGTTGTTGAGATACTTGCTTGGCTAAGGGTGCTAGGTTATAAAAGCGGCATCTGCAACATTTGTATGGGCTTTTGTTGCTTGTTTTGTAACACCTTTTTATACCATTTTGTATAAACTTGACCTTCGCCTAACGCCCTTAAAATTAGTCATTATAGAGAATAAAATGTCTGCTGATTCTACCAAAGACAATGTCGTGCGTTTACACCCTGGCGCAGGCCGCAACAAATCTCGTATTCACCTACGTGGACGCCAAGTCAATCTAGACACTTTAGCTAAGCTGCGTGATTTAATGGGCTCGGCTCCAATCCAGCGTGATTTATTGGTCGAATATTTGCACCTAATTCAAGATGACGTGGGTTATTTGCCAGCCGATTATCTAGCTGCTTTGGCCCATGAGATGAACATCCCCATGGCCGAGGTTTATGAGTGCGCATCTTTTTACGCCCACTTTGATATTGTTAAAGAAGACCAGCAACCCCCAGCAGCGGTCACGGTCAGAGTGTGCGATAGTTTAAGTTGTCAGCTAGCAGGCGCTGCGCAATTAAAAAAAGCCCTAGAAAAAGGCACAGATGCTAAGCAAGTGCGTATTCTTAATGCCCCATGTATGGGTCGCTGCGACACTGCACCGGTAGCCGAGGTTGGTCATCATCATGTCGATTATGCTGATGCACAAAAGATTATAGCGACCATAGAAGCTAAGCATTTTCACCCCGATATACCAGACTATATGGCCTATGAGGCCTATGTAGAAGAGGGCGGTTATGACCTACTTAAAAAGTGCCTGGCAGGCGAATACAGCTTTGAAGACATTCAAAAAGTATTAGCAGATGCTAATCTAAAAGGCTTGGGTGGCGCTGGTTTCCCAACACATATGAAGTGGAAATTTGTACGCCAAGAACCCAAGCCACGTTACCTTGCTATTAATGGTGATGAAGGCGAGCCTGGTACCTTTAAAGACCGGTTATATCTAGAAACAGATCCGCACCGCTTTATAGAAGGCGCTTTAATAAGTGCTTGGGCGGTAGAAGCTGAAGCAGCCTACATTTATTTGCGGGATGAGTATCCAGCGGCACGCGAAATCTTAATTAAGGAAATTGCCAAAGTAGAAGCGCAAGGCCTCGCTCCAAGTGGCGGTATCCATCTTCGCCGCGGCGCCGGTGCTTATATTTGTGGTGAAGAATCAGCCATGATCGAGTCATTGGAAGGCAAGCCTGGTTTACCGCGACATCGCCCTCCGTTCGTTGCGCAGGTGGGTTTATTTAACCGTCCAACTTTGGTGAACAACATTGAAACCGTGTTTTGGATTCGTACCCTCATGGAAAAAGGTGCGAAGTGGTTTACCGATGAGGGGCGCCATGGTTCAACTGGCCTTAGAAGTTTTTCTGTGTCTGGCAGAGTGAAAAATCCAGGCGTTAAGCTAGCTCCTGCTGGTATTACGATGCAGGAACTTATGGATGAATATTGTGGCGGCATGGCTGATGGCCATGAATTTAAAGGTTATCTTCCAGGCGGGGCTTCTGGGGGCATTTTGCCAAGTGGTATGGCAGACATCCCGTTAGATTTTGGAACCTTACAACCCTACGGCTGTTTCATTGGATCTGCTGCTGTTGTGGTGTTGTCTGATCAAGATAACATGCGGGATGTTGTGGTCAATTTACTGAAGTTTTTTGAAGATGAAAGTTGTGGTCAATGCACACCTTGCAGAGTCGGCACCGAAAAAATGGTGAAATTATTACAAAGACCAGATTGGGATAAAGAGCTGATGGCGCAGCTAAGCCAAGCCATGTGTGATGCCTCTATCTGTGGTTTAGGCCAAGCCGCATCCAACCCCATTACTTCTGTATTTAAGTATTTTGACGCTGACCTGATCGCAACCGATCTGTCGCTAAGTGCGGGAGACCCATCATGAGCCAAGACATTATCAACTTCACTTTGGATGGTGAAAAAGTCACTGCAAAAGCGGGCGAGAGCATTTGGCAAGTCGCTAAACGGTTGGGCGAAACCATTCCTCATCTGTGCTACAAACCAGAACCTGGCTACAAAGCCGACGGTAACTGTAGAGTTTGCATGGTAGAAATAGAAGGTGAGAGAGTATTAGCACCCTCATGTATGCGCTCTCCCACCGAGGGCATGGTAGTTTGTAGTGCGTCATCACAGCGTGCACAGGCCTCGCGTAAAATGGTACTTGAGCTACTAGCGACTGACCAGCCAGAGCGTGAAGAATCGCCAGACAAAAGTTCCCACTTTTGGGCTATGGCAGACCTTTTGGCCGTGGACGCAACCAAAGCCCGGTTTGACGAAGCGGTTAAACCTTGCGCTGACAACAGTAGTAAGGCTATGCGGGTGAACCTGCAGTCCTGTATCAATTGTAATTTGTGTGTCACCGCGTGTCGTGACGTGCAGGTGAATGATGTGATTGGCATGGCCAATAGGGGCGCAGCATCTAAAGTGGTGTTTGATTTTGATGACCCGATGGGCGATTCCACTTGTGTAACCTGTGGTGAATGTGTGCAAGCTTGCCCAACAGGTGCGCTTATGCCAGCCACGGTCACAAGTGAAAAGGGCATCGGCGACAGTGCTGATTATGATCGTAAAGTAGACAGCGTGTGCCAGTATTGTGGTGTAGGTTGCCAGCTGAGTTACCACGTAAAAGATGAGCGCATTGTGTATGTAGAGGGCCGAGATGGCCCAGCTAACCAAAACCGTTTGTGTGTAAAAGGCCGCTTTGGTTCTGATTACATTCATCATGGTGACCGTATTACCCAACCATTAATTCGCCTTGAAGGTGCTCGCAAGGGCATTCATGACGATTTTGACCCCGCTAAACCGCTTACGCATTTTAGAGAAGCAAGCTGGGAAGAAGCCCTTGATTTTGCAGCCCATGGCCTAGCTAATATTCGCGATACCCAAGGTAAAAAAGCCTTAGCAGGCTTTGGCAGCGCCAAAGGTTCTAATGAAGAAGCCTACTTATTTCAAAAACTAGTACGTACAGGTTTTGGAAGCAACAACGTAGACCATTGCACCCGCTTGTGCCATGCCTCATCGGTAATGGCTTTGCTAGAGGGCTTAGGTTCTGGGGCTGTGTCGGCTTCATTCATGCAGGCTAAGCACGCTGATGTTGTGGTGATTACTGGAGCTAACCCTACCAATAACCACCCGGTAGCTGCCACCTTCTTTAAGCAAGCGGCTAAAAATGGCACAAAAATTGTAGTGCTAGACCCCCGTGGTTTGGCGATGAAAAAATATGCCAGCCATATGATTCAGTTTAAACCAGGCAGCGATGTCAGCTTCTGGAATGCCATGATGAACGTCATCGTTACCGAAGGGCTCTATAACCAAAGCTACATTGACACCATGACTACAGGCTTTGATGTGGTTAAAGAACACGTTAAGCACTATACCCCTGAAGCCATGGCTCCCATTTGCGGCGTAGATGCCCAGCTCATTAAAGAAGTGGCTCGCTTATACGCGAAAGCCAATAATGCTATGATTTTCTGGGGTATGGGCGTCTCCCAGCATGTGCACGGCACTGATAATTGCCGTGCGATGATTTCTGTGGCTCTCATGACAGGCCAAATTGGCCGCGAAGGCAGTGGTTTGCACCCACTTCGGGGGCAAAATAACGTGCAAGGTGCATCGGATGCGGGTCTTATTCCGATGATGTACCCAGATTACAAAAAGGTGAATACCGGCAGCGTAAAAGCTATGTTTGAAGACTTGTGGGGCACCACATTGTCAGATGAGCCAGGCTTAACCGTAGTTGAAACCATGAATGCAGTGCACGAGGGCAGCGTGACGGGGATGTATGTCGAAGGTGAAAACCCTGCTATGTCAGACCCAGATTTACATCACGCTCGCTCTGCTTTAGCTAAGCTAGAACACCTTGTGGTGCAAGATTTATACGTCACAGAAACAGCCATGTATGCTGATGTAGTCTTGCCAGCTTCAGCATGGCCAGAAAAAGATGGCACCGCATCCAATACCAACCGTACGGTACAAATGGGCCGCCAAGCGGTGCAGCCTCCAGGGGATGCTCGCCAAGATTGGTGGATTATTCAAGAAATTGCCAAGCGCATGGGCCTTAATTGGAATTACACCCATCCAAAGGATGTGTTTGCAGAAATGAAGCAAGCCATGCCAAGCCTTAATAACCTCACTTGGGAGCGCCTAGAAAACGAGCACTCAGTGACCTACCCTTGCCCAGCAGAGGATCACCCAGGTAATGACATTGTGTTTACAGATCGCTTCCCGATAGATGGTGGGCGCGGTAAATTTGTAACGGCAGACATTGTAGAACCTGATGAACGCCCAGATGATGAATATCCTGTTATTCTAACCACTGGGCGCCAGTTAGAGCATTGGCACACAGGTTCTATGACCAGAAGAGCCCCTGTGCTAGATGCACTAGAGCCAGAAGCTGTAGCAACCCTTAGCCGTGAAGAGCTTAAAAAGATTGGGGCGAAAGCCGGGGATATGATTCGCGTATCTACTCGCCGAGGCAGCATTGAAATTATGGCAAGAGAAGATGCAGATGTGCCTTCAGGGGTGATTTTCATACCTTTTTGTTACGTGGAGGCTTCGGCTAACATGCTGACGAATGCGGCATTGGATCCTGTGGGTAAAATACCCGAATTTAAGTTTTGTGCATCGCGCATAGAGCGGGTGAATTAAAGGTTATTTGAAGCCATAAAAAAGCCTCTACAGCCATGCTATAGAGGCTTTTTTTAAAAGCAAAGAATTAACGGTTAAGACCTAAGAGCCAAGATCTAAGGCCTAGGAGCAAAACTTAACCGCATAAAACCTTGGTGTTAAAACGACTTACCAATGGTAAAGCTTGCTGTAGTGAAATTAGAAGCGTCAATGTTAGCACCGGACCCACTTGCTCGGGTAAGTTCTACGGCGTTCACATGGGTGTAATTTGCAGCGATATCACCAAACCAACCCTTGTTAAAGTCAAACCGGTTGCCAAGGGTGATTTGGCTGCTGGTAGAAGTGCCACTAGAGTCTACACTGTTACTAGCTCCTTCTCCCATCGCGTCAACTAATTTGGTTTTTGTTTGGCCAAGGCCAAAACCAAAATACGGGTTAAGCATTGCAGATGGTTTTACATCTAAATGGTAAATGCCACGTAACATATAAGATTCAAACACAAGATCGCCATCTTCATACTGTGTGGTTGTCGTGCCGTTATTTTCATTGGCTAACTCGCCACCAGCTTGTTGGTAGCTAAATTCTACTGCATAACCATCACCTAATTTATAACCAAAGGTTAATTCTGGCATGATGCCAGACTTAGCATTTGTCTGTGATGATGTGGCACTTGTTGTAATAGATGGGCTTAAACTTGAATTAACACCTGCTTTTGCATAAAAGTGGTGATCTGCTTGGGCTGTGCCTGCGGCTAACAAAAGCGCAGCGCCTGCAGTGAGTGCATATTGTATTTTTAACATAAACAATTCCCTGTTATAAAAATTAAAGCAGGCCATATAAATGCACCTGTTTAATACCGTAAAACTACGATACGCCCTAAAGATAGCCTAATAATAAAAATTGTAATGACTTTTTTTGGTGTGAATACAACAACCGATCATCAGCGTGAACTGTACTCAATTCAGCACCGCTTTTTAGATGCTTAGACTTTGGTTTGCGTTAAGCTAATGATAGGTTTCTTCGGCTTATATTTGCGCTGGTTCTTAGCTATGCATTCATGCACAATGGCGTTATAGATCATTTGCTAGCTAGAAAAAATGCCCATTTGGATTGATGCTGATGCCTGCCCAGGCGTGATTAAAGACATATTGTTTCGCGCCGCTGAGCGAGCCCAAATACCCACAACTTTAGTGGCGAACCAATACATTGCCACACCGCCTTCTAAAGTGATTAGTATGGTGCAAGTAGGGGCAGGTTTTGACGTGGCCGATAATGAAATAGTAAAGCGGGTGTGCGGCGGTGATTTAGTGATTACCTCCGACATTCCATTAGCCGCAGAAGTCGTTGAAAAGGGCGCCCAAGCTTTAAGCCACCGCGGCGAAGCTTATACTAAAGAGACGATTCGCCAAAGGCTAAGTATGCGTGACTTTATGGAAACCCTGCGTAATAGCGGGGTGCAAACAGGTGGGCATAGCGCGTTAAACCACGGTGACCGGCAAAACTTTGCTAACCAATTGGATCGGTGGATTGCCAAGCAGCAAAAGCAACAGCAGCAAGGCCAAGGTTAAAGCCAAGGCCAAGAGTAAGATTATGAATATTGCAGACTTAAGCCATTACTTAGTGCATCCCAACCCAGAAGACGCCAAGCTTACCAGCACAGTCACAGGCCAAGACCAAAGCGGCGCCGAGGTGTTAGTGGATGTGGTGACCGAAAGAGGACTTACGGTTTATCTAAATAAACAAGAAATTGTCACTCTCATGACCTTGGGCGATCACCCCGAATATCTAGCGATAGGGTTTTTATTAAACCAAAACATGCTGCAAAAAGATGATCTAGTCACAGGTGTTGATTACGATGAAGAGTTAGAAGTGGCTATTGTTAGAACCCAAAGAGAAACTAATTACGAAGATAAATTGAAAAAGAAAGTACGTACTTCTGGCTGCGCCCAAGGTACAGTATTTGGCGATATCATGGAAAAGTTTGACACCATTGAGTTAGCCAAACACACTAAAATCAATACCAGTTGGTTGTATCAGTTGTCGCGCATCATCAATACCACGCCAAGCATTTACCAAAAAGCAGGCGCCATTCATGGCTGTGTGTTGTGTCATCAAGCCACCCCATTGGTGTATATGGAAGATGTGGGTCGCCACAACGCGATCGATAAAATTGCTGGTTATATGTTTAAACATAACCTAAACCCAGAAGATAAATGCTTTTATACCACCGGCCGTTTAACTTCTGAAATGGTGATTAAGACCGTACAAATGGGCATTCCAATTTTAATTTCTCGTTCAGGTTTTACGGCTTGGGGGGTGGAGCTGGCTCGTAAAGCTGGCTTAACTTTAATAGGCCGGGCCAAGGGTAAAAAATTTGTGGCCTTGTCAGGGTATGAGCGCCTAAGTTATGACATCGATATGAGCAGTTTACCTGATGAGCCTAAATCTGCAGGGCGAAAAAATGCAGATTAATGAAGAGAAGCTGGTGGGCGTTATTTTGGCAGGTGGATTGGCAAGGCGCATGGGCGGTGGCGACAAATCCATGCTTAGCCTTGGCGGGCGAAAAATATTAGATTATGTGATTGAATCTGCATCTATGCAGCTAGGGTGCGTAATCATTAACGCCAATGGCGACCCAGCACGTTTTGAAGCATTTAATTTACCGGTGCAAGATGACATAGTGCCAGGGTTTGCTGGCCCACTGGCAGGCGTTTTATCGGCTATGGCGTGGGCTAAAAAGCATCAGCAAGAAGCCAGCCACATCATTACTATTGCTGCAGATACGCCTTTTTTCCCAAGTGATTATGTGGCGCGCATGTGTGAGCAAATGCACGCTGAAAATAAAGCTCTTGCTTGTGCAAGTTATCAAGGCCGGACTCAACCTGTGTTTGGATTATGGCCGGTGGCTTTATTTGATGATCTTTACAAAGCGTTGGTCGAAGATGACATTAGAAAAGTCGATCGTTTTACTGCGCGCTACGCGGTGGCTGATGTGGCTTTTGATGAGCTTAAACAGAACCCGTTTTTTAACGTTAATAAGCCAGAAGATATTGCTTTAGGTGAGGATTTTTTAGCGAAGCTTTAGTCAAGGCCTGGTCTAAATTTAGCCCAAGTTGGGTTCAGTTAAGCATCAGCTATGCATCACCTATGCATCACCTATGCCAAAGCTAGCAAACGCAATATAGTTAACTAAAGTGCCCTTGGCTAAATTGCCTGTGGCTTCATCTAGTTCCACAAGGCCATCGGCTCTTGTCATAGACGTTAGAATGCCAGAGCCATGTGACGCACTGCGTTGTAATAGCACAGTGCCATCAGCTTGAACTTCTTGGTAAACCCTTAACCACTCTCTGCGACCCACTTTTTTCTTTACATCAAAGCCAAGCTTTAACAAGTAATGCTTGGGTCTGTGCCAGTTGCCACCACTTAATGCCCTGATTAATGGCTGGCCAAACATTAAAGTGCACACATTGGCTGCCACAGGGTTGCCTGGCAGACCTAAAAACAGGGCTTTTCCAACTTGGCCAAACGCCAAAGGCCGGCCTGGCTTAATCGCTAAGCGCCAGCCATGTACCTTGCCAATCTGTTTTAAAACCTGAGCCACATGGTCATGGCTGCCGGTAGATGCACCGCCAGAGGTCACGATTAGCTGGTGGTTTTTACTGGCCTGACTGATGGCATTTTCTACTTGGCTAAAGTCATCCTCTAATATGCCAAGGTCGCTCACTTCACAATGCAAACTTTCAAGTAAAGCTTTAAGCAAGTGACGATTGACATCATAAATGCCATCTTCGGGCAGAGTTTCGCCCAGTTCAAAAACTTCATTACCAGTGGAGAATAGCGCTACTTTTACGGGAGCATAAACACAAAGCTTAGCGTGTCCAGCAGCTGCTGCCAGGCCAATGTCTTGGGGCCTAATTTTTTGACCTTTGCTGATAATGACCTGGCCAGCTTTAACATCCTCGCCTTTTGCACGCCAGTTTGCGAACGCCTTGCAATCTTCAGAAAAGTTTACGCTGCCTGCATTGACTATGACGTCTTCTTGCATCACCACGGTATCGCAGCCTTCTGGCAGTCTGGCGCCGGTTAACACCCGAATACAGTGGCCTTTTTCTAAGTGGGTTTCAGCGCCTGCACCTGCGTTAGCTTCCTTGCTCATAAGCGGTAAGCTTTTCTTGTTAAGGCTTTGCCAGTGCTCAAAATTAAAAGCGTAGCCATCCACCGCTACGTTATCAAAGCGAGGGCTGTCATAGGGGGTAATGACATCTTGCGCTAAACGTCGGTTAATACAGTCACCAATCGCTAAGGTTTGGCTTTTGTGGATTTGTGAACTCATTAGTTCGTTCACAGTACTTTGCATCTTCTCCCAAACCTCTTCTGCAAGTAATAGGTTTTGGTTGGGGCTATAGCAATCGTTAGTGGCGCTTAGGCTTTTTTCTATACCTGTGTGTTGGAGTATAAACTGCGCCACCTCCGATGGGTTATTAATGTCCAGCAAAGCGACGTGGGTCGCTAGGTCTTTTTGGTTGGTCGCAACCGCAACGATGTTTGAATCTTTTTGGGCCAAAAGGCCGCGTTCATTAGGGGTCAGTACAGCCTCTATTTTTGGGTGTTTGGCACCTTTGTAACCTTCTACAATGACTAAATCGCAAGGCTCAAACAAGCCTAACAAAGCCTCAAGCTCAGGTGGCTTTTCATCGCGATGTTCACTCATTAAAGCAAACCGTTTTTCGCTGGCTAGTAGGGTTTGGCGAGCACCTGCCTCTCTGTGGCGATAGCTGTCACGGCCTGGCTCTTCTAGGTCAACATTATGATGGGCATGTTTAATGGAAGACACTTTATAGCCCATTTGGGTCAGCTTTTTGATCACGCTTTCTACCAGCGTTGTTTTGCCGTTATTTTTCCAACCTACAATGCCAAAAACCTGCATGCTGTTTTAACCTATGGAGCTTAGTTATGAGCAGATTGTACTGCATTTTAATCACGATTGGACTTAGCGGCTGGGTTATTTTTGACCATTAGCCAAGGCTTTTACCGAGCTTGTCTACAGGCCTCATTTCGGGTCGCAATTGGGAAAGTGAGCCAAGGTGACTTTTAGCACAATAGCCGTCAGTATTGATGTGAGCATGCATCGCACAGAATTACAGTGGAAAATCCAATGAAAAAATATTCAGGCTTTAGCCTCTTCAAGCATTCCCTTAGTCACCACGAAAATTGGCAAGCGGCATGGCGCAGCCCTAGGCCCAAAAAAGAATATGACGTGATCGTAGTGGGTGGAGGTGGTCATGGCTTGGCTACGGCCTATTACCTAGCCAAAGTTCACGGCATCACTAATGTAGCGGTTCTGGAAAAGGGCTACTTAGGTGGCGGTAACACGGCCCGTAATACTACTATTGTGCGTTCTAACTACCTTTGGGATGAAGCCGCTAGACTCTACGATCACGCGCTTGATCTTTGGAAAGACTTAAGCCAAGACCTAAACTACAACGTAATGTTTAGCCAGCGCGGGGTTTTGAATCTAGGCCATACGCTACAAGATATGCGTGACATTGAGCGTCGCGTTAATGCTAATCGACTGAACGGCGTCGATGGTGTGGTGCTAAATACGGCGGAAGTGAAAAAAATTGTGCCCATTATTAATGATTCCCAAGATATACGTTACCCGGTGCTTGGTGCATCTTGGCAAGCCAGTGCAGGTGTAGCTCGTCACGACGCAGTAGCATGGGGCTATGCTCGGGGTGCGGACAGTATGGGCGTAGACCTTATTCAGCAATGTGAAGTCACCGACATAGTGACAGAAGAAGGTGCCGTTGTTGGCGTACAAACAACTCAAGGTTTTATTGGTGCTAAAAAAGTAGCTTGTGTCACTGCCGGTAACTCTGGCGTGGTGGCAGCAATGGCAGGTTTGCGTTTACCAATCGAGTCTAGGCCTTTACAAGCTTTGGTATCAGAGCCAGTGAAGCCGATTATTGATACCGTTGTAATGTCTAATGCGGTGCATGCATACGTTAGCCAATCTGACAAAGGCGACTTAGTCATAGGCGCAGGCACAGACTCATACAATGGTTATGGCCAAAGAGGCAGTTTCCACATAGTAGAGCATACCTTATCGGCGATCTGTGAACTGTTTCCGATGTTTAGCCGTGTGCGCATGAACCGATCATGGGGCGGAGTCGTGGATACTTGTCCGGATGCCTGTCCAATTATTTCAAAAACCAGTGTCAAAGGTTTGTACTTCAACTGTGGTTGGGGCACAGGTGGCTTTAAGGCCACGCCAGGTTCTGGCCATGTGTTTGCTCACACAGTTGCTAACGATGAACCACACCCTTATGCGGCGCCTTTTAGTTTGGATCGCTTTAACACGGGTCACTTAATTGACGAGCACGGCGCCGCTGGCGTAGCTCACTAATTCTAAGGCATAAGGAAACATACACATGCATCATATTTTCTGCCCTTATTGTGAAGAAATGCGTGAAGAGGAAGAATTCTCTTACACAGGTGAAGCTCACATTGAACGTCCAAAAGACCCAGCATCATTAACCGATGAGCAGTGGGGCGACTATTTGTTTTTCCGCACTAATCCCCGTGGTATCCATCATGAAATGTGGTATCACGCTGCAGGGTGCAGACGCTACTTTAACGTCACCCGCGACACGGTGAGCTACCATATTCATGAAAGCTATAAAATGGGCGACCAACCTAGCGTAACCGCGAAACCAAAAGCCGCTGCTAAAGGAGAAGCATCATGAGTCAAGTGAATCGCTTAGCACAAGGCGGGCGGATAGATCGTAGTAAGCCTCTAAGCTTTAGCTTTAATGGTAAAACTTACCAAGGTTTCCAAGGTGACACCTTAGCCTCAGCCCTTTTGGCAAATGGGGTGGGTATTGTAGGGCGCAGCTTTAAATATAGTCGTGCTAGGGGCATTTTAGGCCATGGCGCAGAAGAACCTAACGCCTTGATGCAGCTGCACACAGGCGATGCTGCAATCCCCAACCCAAGAGCTACTCAAGTTGAGTTGTTTGAAGGTTTAGTGGCTGGCAGCACCAATGGCTGGCCAAGCGTAGAATTTGATTTAATGGAGTGGGTAGGCAAAATTGGCGGTCAATTTATGCCCGTTGGTTTTTACTATAAAACCTTCATGGCACCACAGAAAATGTGGATGATCTACGAGAAGTTTATTCGCAAAGCCGCAGGTTTTGGCAAGTTATCAACCGAACCAGACCCAGACACTTACGATAAAATTAATGCCCATTGCGATGTAATGGTTGTGGGTGGTGGCCCTGCAGGCTTAACCGCGGCACTGGAAGCCGGGCGTAGTGGCAAACGCGTTATTTTAGTTGATGAGCAAAATGAATTAGGCGGCACTTTGCTTTCGGTCACGCAAACGATTGATGGGATTGAAGCCAGCCAATGGGCTGAGAAAGCCACTGCTGAATTGATGAGCATGGACAATGTTAAAGTAATGCCGCGCACCACAGCGTTTGGCTATTACGACCATAACTTTGTTTGTGCGCTAGAGCGACGCACAGACCACTTAGGGGCAGTGGCTGCATCAGGCACACGCCAACGCTTGCATCGTATTCGTGCGCACCAAGTGGTGCTGGCAACAGGTGCGATTGAACGTCCTCTAGTGTTTGGTAATAACGATTTACCAGGCATTATGTTAGCTCACTCGGTATCCACATATATTAACCGTTATGCGGTCGTGCCAGGCAATCGTTGTATCGTCATGACGACCAATGATACCGGCTACCAAACAGCGCTAGATATTAAAGCTTCTGGGCGCACGGTAGTGGCTGTAGTGGACACAAGGCATGCGCCTGATGGGCGTTTAGTTGAAGCTGCAAGAGAAGCTGGCATTACTATAATGCCAGGCCACGGGGTGATTGAAGCACAAGGTTCCAGGCAGGTTAAAGGTGCCATAGTAGCGCCACTAAATGAAGCAGGTGATGCACTCACAGGCGCAGGTACAAGCTTATCCTGTGATCTTATTGCAGTCGCTGGTGGTTGGAGCCCAGTGGTTCACCTAAGCTGTCACACAGGCAGTCGCCCAGCTTGGCAAGAAGACATTGCAGGCTTTGTGCCTGGGCCTAGTATTCAAAACCAACAGCTTGCAGGTGCAATTACGGGTGCATACAAGCTATCACAAGCCCTAGCAGCAGGGGTTAGCGCAGGTGCAAAAGCGGTGGGCAAAGAAGCTTCACAAAGCTTTAACTGCGGCGATGAATCTGAAGGCCAAGCCCAAGCGCTTTATTTGGTGCCTCACACCAAACCTATTAGCCGTGCGCCCAAACAGTTTGTTGATTTGCAAAATGATGTCACCGCAGCAGGCATTCAGCTTGCAGCGCGGGAAGGCTTTCAATCTATAGAGCATGTAAAACGCTACACGGCTTTAGGTTTTGGTACAGACCAAGGCAAAACCGGTAATGTGAACGGCATGGCAATTGTGGCGAAAACCTTGAATAAGACCATTGCTGAAACTGGCACGACTATTTTTCGCCCTGCTTACACCCCCGTTACTTTTGGCGCCTTAGGTGGCAGAGATGTAGGTCTATTATTAGACCCAGCACGCCACACGGCGATGCACCCATGGCATGTGGCCAATGGCGCTGAGTTTGAAAATGTCGGCCAATGGAAGCGTCCTTGGTATTTCCCACAGCCTGGTGAGACCATGCAACAAGCGCTGAATCGTGAGTGCAAAGCCGTGCGCACTAGTGTGGGCATGTTAGATGCATCGACCCTGGGTAAAATTGATATTCAAGGTAAAGATGCGCGCGAATTTTTAAACCGTGTTTACACCAACGCCTGGAGTAAATTAGCCCCAGGTAAGTGTCGTTATGGCCTAATGCTAAAAGAAGACGGCATGATTTTTGATGACGGTGTCACTGCGTGTATTAGCGATACACATTTCTTAATGACCACCACTTCAGGTGGCGCGGCAGCGGTGCTTGGTTGGCTAGAATTGTGGCATCAAACAGAGTGGCCAGAACTTGAGGTTTATTTCACGTCGGTCACAGATCAGTGGGCCACTTGCTCGTTTGCAGGGCCAAATTCTCGCAAAGTGCTAGAAAAGCTTTGCTTTGATGTTGATTTATCTGCCGATGCAATGAAGTTTATGGATTTTCGTGAAGGTACGGTCGCAGGTATCAAGGCTCGTATTTTCCGTATTTCATTTACTGGTGAGCTGTCCTTTGAAGTTAACGTACCCGCTAACCAAGGTCATTACATGTGGCAACAGTTAATGGCCGCAGGTGAAGAGTTTGGTATAACGCCATACGGTACTGAATCGATGCACGTATTGCGTGCTGAGAAAGGCTTTATTATTGCTGGCCAAGATACCGACGGCTCGCTAACGCCACAAGATTGCGGCATGGATTGGGCCGTGGCGAAGACAAAAAACTTCAGTTTCTTAGGCGAGCGCTCATTTACGCGCCCAGACACTGCCCGTGCTGACCGTAAGCAATTGGTCGGTTTAAAGCCTATTGATCCAACCGTTGTCATCCCTGAGGGTGCGCAAATTGTTATGGACCCAAATCAGCCTATCCCGATGGATATGATGGGCCATGTCACCTCTAGCTACTGGAGCGAATGTTTGGGTCATGGCATTGCTATGGGCACTGTAAAAGGTGGCTTTGAGCGCATGGGGGAAACAGTGTATTGCCCACTCGCAGATGGACGAGTGTTAGCTGCAAAGATATGCAGCCCGGTGTTTTATGATCCAAAAGGAGATCGTCATAATGACTAATTCAATTGATAGTGCAGCATTAGCCAATATGGAATCTCCATTGCATCACCATGTGGCTCACACCAATGCCCAAGATGCAGGTGTGGTGATCAAAGAAGATAAATTTCGTGGTCACTTAAACCTGCGTGGAAATCCGCAAGATGCTGATTTTATGACGGCGGTTGAGTCTGTCCTGGGTATTGCCTTGCCCACTAAGCCTAATACGAGCGCCCGCAACGCTTTAAGCGTTGCTTATTGGTTGTGTCCTAATGAATGGCTATTAATCGTAGCGCCGGGCACACAAGCACAAGTGGAAGCTGATTTACGCGAAGCAGTAGCAAAGCAAAACGCTCACCCACACATTGCTGTTACTGATGTAAGTAGTGGCCAAACTTTGGTGAACTTGTCGGGGCCAGACATGGCTGAACTATTGCAAAAATGCACAGTGTACGATTGCCACGCAGATAACTTGCCAGCAGGTAAAGTGGTACAGACTACTTTTGCAAAAACAGGCACTACTATTTGTAAACTAGAAGATGGTTCTGTGGATCTTGTGATTCGTAGAAGCTTTGCAGACTACTTTTTTCTTTGGGTGCAAGATGCCAGTAAAGAATACGGTTTGCGTATCGCTTAACGACAGTTTGAATAAAAAAGGCCAGCATTGCTGGCCTTTTTTTTGGATGAGCTAAGGGCCTTAGCCTTTGCTGCCCCATATGTCAGCTAGGCGCTGATCGCGGCCGCAGCTCCAGCGATAATAGGTATAACGAGCAGAGTAGTTTTTATAATAATCCTGGTGATAGCTCTCATCGCCTTTGATTGGGTAAAAGGTGCTTGTATCTAAAATAGGGGTCCTACCCTTTGGTTAGGGAAGCGCTCTTCCACAGCGAGTTTAGAGGCCTCTGCAATGGCCCGTTCATTGTCATTACTCACAAAAATAGCACTTAAATAACTACTGCCTTTATCGCAGAACTGCCCATTAGCATCGAAGGGGTCAATGTTGACCCAATAGTGATCAAGTATTTTTTGGTAACTCACCACACTGGCATCATAGGTAATTTCTACCACTTCATAATGTCCTTCATGATTGCCGCTGTAGGTAGGGTTAGCTATTTGCCCACCAGAAAAGCCAGAAACGACATCACTCACGCCTTCAAGCTTCTCAAAGTCTGACTCCATACACCAAAAGCAGCCGCCTGCAAGGACCGTTTTGTCAGCCATAACCCAAGGTGTGATCGCTAAGCTAGCGCAAGCAATTAAAGCGCTGAGTTGTTTTTTCATGGTTCATACTCTCTATAGGTTGGTAAAGCTAAAGGATGTTGAGGGTGGTGTTTTTGCCGACCTGCGCCTAAGAATTCTAAGCATACATCACTCTAATATACACCTTTTGAGTGGTCAAAGCGGGCTTGGCGCCCATTCATCGTGTTTCGTTTGGCATACATTGTTGTTAGTAGGCAGGTTATATGAATGCATACATGGCCCCACTTTTGTGCTGCTAAGAGCAGATGAAATGGAGCCTTTAATCATGGATGAACACCCTGAAATAAATATTAGGCTTATGAAATAAATATTAGGCTTATTAGAAACAGCTCTTTTCGCACACCAAAAATAATCTCAAATAACATATTATTACAAGGTAGACCATAAGTTTTTTTTCGGAGCAAAAAAATAGCATTAACCTGCTCGTTAGTGCTGTTTTTATCTAA
>CAXHZX010000014.1:0-48170 GCA_964022265.1 uncultured Oceanospirillaceae bacterium
CTAGATGAGCTTAGCGGCTAATAGGCCAATCTGCAGCATCCACAGAATCTAGGTGCGCATCAAAAGTGTGACCAGCGTAGGCGTTTATAAACGTGTGGTTAGCATCATAAGTACGGGTTTGTTTATTCAAATCAAACTTGCGGTGGCCCCTTGGGTCTGCCCCAACACCAGCCAAGTATTGCCAGTTACCCCAGTTAGAAGCCACATCGTAATCCACCAAATGTTGTTCCATATAGGCTGCACCATAGCGCCAGTCTAGCCCTAGCTCGTGCACAAAAGCACTCGCCACTAATTGGCGCCCACGGTTACTCATGTAGCCTGTAGTGTTCAGCTGCTTCATGCAGGCATTTACAATGGGGTAAGGCGTATTGCCATGGCACCACTTTTGAAACCGCTCGGGGTAATAACTGGTATTAGGTTTAGCCTGTTTGATGCCACCAAAATTGAATAAGTATTTGCCATAGCGGTGTGCATACAGTTGGTAATATTCGCGCCATAGCAGTTCAAAATATATCCAATAGGTGGAATCGTTAGCCCCATTCTCATCTTCATAACGGCCAAGATTAGCCATAATTTGGCGCGGCGAAAGGTTGCCATGGGCAAGCCAAGGCGAAAATTTGGTGGAATAATCCATACCGTCTAAACCATTACGAGTGGTTTTATAGCTACTGGCTAAATTAGAGCTAAAGTAAGCCTGCATATGGGCCAAGGCTTTGGTTTCACCGCCATGAAAAGCGGCATTTTGCACTTTCTCATAAGCAATTTTGGTCATCGGTGAAGCCGTTACGGGGCTGGGTGGCAAAACAGTAGGCGCTGCTAAAGGCGCTTCTACAATTAGTGGCTCCGCTTGTTTTCTAAATTTAGAAAAGCTTTCGGGTAAGTCTGCTATAGCAAAGGGTAGCTTGTCTAAATGAAACAAAGTGTTGCTGTCTAGGCTATGAAATTCTATAAATGGATAGTGCTTAGCCAGCGTGTTAAAGGTTTGCGTTTCGTAATAACCAGGGTGGGTGCTGGTGTAAACGGCATCAATGTTTTGTAAGGTAATTAGCTGTGGAATAGCCATTGCTGCAGGCTCTGGGCTAATCATTAAATGTTGACCCAATGCCTTTAAGCTTGCTTGTAAATCGGTAAGGGCTTGGGCTAAAAAGGCTTTCCTATGAGGTGATAAATGGCTAGGGGCAATCAGCCTAGAAGGTGGCTGAGTAGTTTCATGGCAATATAGGCAAATAAGCTGATCCACTTCTTTAGCAGCCGCGATAAGGGCAGCGTTATCATGCAGGCGTAAATCATTTCGAAACAGAAAAAGACCAATTTTTTGAGGCATTAGTGCTCACCTAGGGTTATGAGTTAAATTGTAGGCGCAGATGTATAGCGCTAGCGGTGTTGCGTGTTTTATTTGTTTTGTCATCAAAACACAGTAAACCAAATAGCACAAAATGGTACCATAAGCTCATGCTATAAAATGCCTTATGCTAAAAAACAAGCCACCAAGAGACCCCTATGCAGCTCAATTTTTTAGACCAACCCATGCCTAAGCAGCTTTCATCTGGGTTTCCAGATAGCATGGTGATATTAGATTGCGAAACCACAGGCGGCCAAGCCATACATCACCGTATTATAGAAATAGGCCTGGTGGTTATAGAGCAAGGCAAACTTGTGGAAACCTGGCAAAGCTTCATAGACCCTAGCGTACAAATACCGCCCTTTATTCAAAAGCTAACCGGTATTAGCCCTGGCATGTTGGTGGGCGCCCCAGCATTTAGCGACATAGCCCAAACTCTTTTAGAGAAGCTAGAAGGGCGTACGTTAGTAGCCCACAATGCCCGCTTTGATTACAGTTTTTTAAAAAACGAATTTGACCGAGCAGGCATTCGTTATAATGCAAAGCCGTTATGTTCGGTAAAATTTAGCCGTAATTTATACCCACAATTTAAGCGACACGGTTTATCACAAATTATTCAGCGCTTTGAATTAGCCATAGAAAACCGCCACCGTGCCCTAGATGATGCCCAGATGGTGTATCAGTTTTTCCAAAAATCGTCAGCGTTGTTTTCAGATGACGAAATAGCGGCAACCTGCCAAGCCTTGCTGAAGCGCCCAGCGCTACCGACCCTTTTAAAGGCCAAAGACGTAGAAAAATTACCCGCAGCAGCAGGAGTGTATTATTTTTACGATGAAAAGGGGGCCTTGCTGTATGTGGGTAAAAGCGTGCACATACGTAACCGGGTAATGAGCCACTTTAGCAGTGACCACAAAAACCCTAAAGACCTACAAATGAGCACAAAAATTGCTCAGATAGATTTTGAACGCACCCCCAGCGACTTCGGTGCCCAAATACGAGAAAGCAGCCAAATAAAAGAGCTAGCGCCTTTGTATAACCGCAGGCTGCGCAAAGTGAAAAAGCTCTACCAAATAAGAAGCCGCACCGATGATGCGGGCTATTTGCGGTTGAGTGTAGAAACTGTAGAAACAGCCGACACCCAAGTCGATGAGCAATTTGGTTTGTTTCGTTCGGCCCGCCAGGCCTCTAAAAAGCTAGAAGCACTGGCAGACCAATATTTCTTATGCCACAAACTAATGAACCTTGAAGGCAGCCAAACCTTAAATCACCCTTGCTTTAGAGCCCAGCTAAAAAAATGCTTTGGCGCATGCCACGGCAAAGAAACACCAGAACTCTATAACGAGCGCACGCAAGCTGCCCTGAAAAATTATCAAGTAAAAACATGGCCCTATCAAGGCCCTATATTGTTAGAAGAGCGAGACCCAAATAACTTGGACAACGTGATGTTTCATGTGGTGGATAGATGGCGCTATATCGCCAAGCTTGCCCTGCTCGAAGACATCTACGATTATGGTTATCAGCTAGCCCAAACCCAACAGCAAAGCGCAACCGCTGCCCAAGCGGCCAAAGACAGCGCCTTGTTATTAGGGACCCAGCCAACAAGTGAAAGTCAGCCACAAACAAGTGAAGCCCAGCTAGAGCAGCATCATAAGTTTGACCTAGACACCTACTTTATCTTGGTGCGCTTTTTAGTGAACCAAAAGAAAACCCAAGTTAATGGCCTAAAGGTATGGCCGTTGCTGGCCATTGCCACCCCTTGACAAAAATCCCAACACTTTTACAGTAGTTAGATGGGCAACAACACTAGGTACTGTTAGTATGAAAAGGTGCCAGCAGACAATGGCGAAACCAGCCTAACGGCTAAGATATTCCCAAAAAATGGACTTAAATCATGAAAACCAAGGCAATACTAAGCGCAGCAACCACCGCATTTATACTCAGCACCCCCACGTTGCAAGCGAACCAAGGCACAGGCTTTGAGGTGGGTTTGGTTAATGTAGGTGGCAGCTCTATCTACGCAGGTAAAGATAATGCATCAGCCACCATGCCCTCCATTGCATATAAAGCAGGCCAGCTGAGTGTAAGCGTGCAAGAAGGTTTTGCATACCAGCTAAGAGACGATGAAACCTTAGAATTAAGCGTGGCCATAAAGCCAAACTTTAAGCCTTACAAAGCCTCAGATTCTAGCAGCCTTACCGGCATGAACCGCGACATGTATTTTGACACCACTCTAAACGCAGGCTATACCTTAGGCCGTGGCTTAACCCTAAATTTAAACTTTGCCACCGAGCTTACCAACCGCTTTAATGGCAACGCTATAGATGCCTCCATCAGCCAGTTTTTCCCAGTGCTTGGCCAACCAGTTATCTTTAGTGCTGGCGCCAAGTGGCAAAACGCTGCCCGTGCCAATTACCTCTATGGCGTAAACGCAAGCGAAGCCACAGGTTCAAGGGCCCAATACGCACCAGGTGCAGCGACCACAACATACCTTGGGGTAAGCACCTTCCACTCGTTTTCAGAACAAACTTCTATGTTTGTTAACCTAAGCGCAAACTACCTACCTAGCAACGTAAGCAACAGCCCCATTATTTCCAAAACAAAAACTGTTTCTAGCGTGATAGGCTTTAGCTACAGCTTCTAAACAAGCCATTAAAGCCGTTTAAAACCTAAAACCCCCAACGAATCAAAGGATAAGTTAGGGGTTTTTTGTGGGTGCTTCATCGCTTATCACCACATCAGCCCTAGCAGAATGCTCTAGTACATAGTGTGCATTGGGTATGTCATTGCTTAAGGCTCGCTCTTTTGCGGCATGCGCATCTAAACCGTGGGTTAGCCACCTGTTTGTTAAACGCCTTGTTAGCTCTGTGATGCCTGGGTTTATAAACACACTGTAATCCCAAAGTGGGGCTAGCTTCGCCCATGGCTGTTGTTTTATAAGCAGGTAGTTACCCTCTACTATCAGTACTTTATGGTCTTGGGTAACCACTTGGCTGCCTGCTATGGCAATGTCTTGCTGGCGGTTAAAGGTGGGTATGACCACGTGCGCTTCGTTGGCGCTTAGGCGCTTTATTAAATGCACAAAGCCATGGCTATCAAAGGTATTGGGTGCGCCTTTTCGGTGGCTAAGGCTTAGTTGTTTAAGCAGCGAGTTATCTAAATGAAAGCCGTCCATAGGCACTATGCTGGCTGGCACATTTGCACTAGTAAGCGCTAACAAAAGCTGCTGTGCTAAGCTAGATTTACCAGCCCCTGGCGGCCCTGCTATGGCCACTATAGTGCGCGCTTGTTGGGTGCTTTTTGTGATGAGGTGTTGGCTAAGCGCTTTGATATTCATACGGTGTATTTTTTGTTGGCTTATTGGTTGGCTTTAAAGTAACAGAAGCAGTGCTTGTGTGCCACGGTGCAGGGAGTGTGCTGGGTGTCATTGAATCTAGCCAAGCTTAGGGCTATGCTAGCCTGAAAAGCCATCGCGCTGCGCTCTATTTAAACCCACTGTTTTATCAATATGATGCAAACTACATTTGACTATATTATTGCAGGGGCAGGCTCTGCAGGCTGTGTGCTGGCTAGGCGCCTAAGTGATGCTGGGCACCAAGTGCTGTTGTTAGAAGAAGGTGGCAACGATGCTTCTTGGATTTTGCAAATGCCAGCAGGTTTGCGCTCTGCCTTTAAGCCTAGCTCTAAATATAATTCTTGGTTTTACACTAGCCCACAGAAGCACCTAAATGGCCGCAAAATTCAGCAGCCGCGTGGGCGAGTTCTTGGGGGCTGTTCTTCTATAAACGGCATGACGTGGCTTAGGGGGCATGCGCAAGATTACAACCGCTGGGCAGAGCAAGGTGCTGATGGCTGGCAATGGCAAAATTGTTTACCCTATTTTAAAAAGCTAGAAAACGCGCCTCATGTCAAAAGCCCATACCGAGGCAACTTGGGCCCAATGCATGCTCAAGTGCAAAGCCAACTTAGCCCACTTAATGCAGCCTTTTTAGAGGCCTGTACCCAAGCTGGTCACCCCATTAGCGATGACGTCAATGGTTATCAGCAATACGGTGCTTCACGCTTTGAAATGAGCGTAAAAGATGGCATTCGCAACAGTGCCTCGTTTGGTTATCTGCACCAGCAAAAGGCCGCTAAAGCTGAGCTAACAAACCTTACCGTGTTGACTCACTGCAAAGTATTAAAGGTGAATTTGCAAGGCACTAAGGCAACAGGTGTGCAGGTGTTTTATAAAGGTGCTACCCATACGTTTAGTGCCCAAAAAGAAACCTTGCTCAGTAGTGGTGTGTTTGCTTCACCGCAGCTTTTAATGCTGTCTGGCATTGGCCCAAGCGAACAGCTTAAATCCCACCAAATACCCTGTGTAGCAGATTTGCAAGGTGTGGGTGAAAACCTGCAGGATCACTTAGAGTGCCACATTCAAATAGAAACTAAACAAGCGCTTAGCTTAAATCGCGAGCTACAGCCCCACCGCATGTTGTGGGCAGGCATGCAATGGTTTGGTTTTAAAAAAGGCGTGGCATCAGTCAACCAATGCCATGTTGGGGCTTTTTTAAATAGCGATGCAAAGGTTGCTCACCCTGATGTGCAATTCCACTTTTTCCCGGTGTTTTTTGATAAAAACTGGATCCCCGTACCCACCACCTATGGCTACCGTATAGGCGTTGGCCCGATGCGGCCTACCAGCCGAGGCAGCGTGCGTTTGCAAAGCAACAAGGCAAGTGATGCCATGCTCATTAACCCCAATTACATGGCCACCCAAGAAGATTGGCAAGTGATGCGCCAAGCGATGCTGCTAGGGCTTGAAGTGGCGCAGCAGCCTGCCTTTAAACCCTACCACCATAAAGAGCATACCCCTGGGCCATTAATACGCACGGGCCAGGCTATGGATGATTTCATACGCGATGACGCAGCCAGTGCCTACCATCCATGTGGCACCTGTAAAATGGGCAAGGCAAGCGATGTGCAGGCAGTCGTTAATAATCAGCTACAAGTTTTAGGTATAGAAAATTTGCGGGTAGTCGATGCTTCGGTCATGCCTTCTGTGCCTAGCGCAAATATTAACGCAGCTACTATTATGTTGGCGGAAAGGGCTAGTGATATGATTTTAGGACAGCCTGGGCTGCCACCAGAAAACCTACCTTTTCACTATAATTACAATGCTACGCATACCAAAGCCTGCGTTTAAGCGAGTATGATACGCTTTACATTGGGGCTCAATCTTGAGGTTAATTTTGAAATTTCGCACGTTATCTTTTGTTAAAAAAATAAGCTGGTTAGCTTTGTCTGGCCTTGCCCTAGTGGTGATTGTTAGTTCGTGCAGCACCCATGAAACCTTTTCTAACAGCAACCCAGAAGTTGTACCAAAAGAGCTAAAAGACGTGTTTGAATGGCGCATGACCAAAGAGCCAAGCCCAGAGCCAGAAGCCATTGCCATGTCTGAAGATTGGCGTAAGCTTAGCCCAAAAGACAGCCATTATGCGGTGTGGGTAGGCCATGCCACTTACCTTATTAATACTGGTGATATCACCGTGTTAAGTGATCCCATTTTTTCAGAGCGGGCTTCTCCTGTGGGGTTTGCTGGCCCTAAGCGTCTGATACCGCCTGCCATTGCGATTGATGAATTACCCAGTATAGATGCCGTGGTCATTAGCCATAATCATTACGATCACTTAGATTTACCCAGCCTTAAAGCCTTGCAAAAAGCCAACCCTAAGATGGTCATTTTGGTGCCCCAAGGCGATAAAGCCTTTTTAGATTCTCACAAGCTAAACAACGTCACCCAGTTTAGGTGGTGGCAAGACATTAAGGTAAAGCAATCTAAAATTACTTTTACCCCAGTGCAACATTGGTCTGGCCGTGGCCTTACTGGCCGCAACAGTAGCTGGTGGGGTGGTTGGTATGTAAATAGCCCAGGTTTGTCGGTGTATCATGCAGGTGACACGGGTTACTCTAATGACTTTGTGACTACCAAAGAGCGCATGGGTGCGCCTGATTATGCCTTTATTCCTATTGGGGCGTATAAGCCGCGCTGGTTTATGAAAAACCAGCATGTAGACCCAGCCGAAGCACTGCAGATTGCCTTAGATCTAGAAACCAAGCAAGCCTTTGGCATGCACTGGGCCACGTTTATTTTAACCGATGAAAATATAAAAGAGCCCCGCGCGTTGCTGGCCCAAGAAGTAGCGAGTGCTAACTTAGCGCCTGAGTTTTTTAGGGCACCCACCCCAGGCGTGGTGCTAAACTTAAAGCCCTAATGTAAGTCCAAGTTTAAGCCAGAGTATAAGTCAGAGTATAAGCCAAAGCGTTAAGTCGCACTTTGGCTTTGGCTTGGGTGATGTTTGGGCAAGCCTAAAGAAATGATTGCAGTGATAGCGATAAAGGCCGCCGACACATAAAGGCATGTAGCCAAGCCATAAGCTTGAAATAAATAGCCCGATAATATCGTGCCCAAAAGCCTACCCATGGCGTTGGCCATGTAATAAAAGCCCACATCCAAAGACACCCCTTCATCGCTTGCGTAACTAACAATAAGGTAGCTGTGCAGTGATGAGTTGATGGCAAATAAAGCCCCAAATAACATTAAGCCACCTATTAAAGCTTGCTGCGGGTAAATGCCCAAGCTAAGGCATAAGCCAATACCAAAGGGCACTGCACAAAGCAGTAAAGCCCACCTTAGGGCATGCTGGCCACTGGGCGCTTGGTTATTTTTTGTGCCGCTTAGTTTGGGTGCTAAGGCTTGTACCAGCCCATAACCCACAATCCATAAAGCGATAAAACCAGACACATAAACATGTTCCCAGCCAAAGCTACTGGCAAGGTACACAGGCAGCGCTACTACAAACCATACGTCTCTAGAACCAAACAAAAACAGCCTAGCTGCTGATAAATAATTTATGGCTTTGCTTTTAGAAAACACCTGGGTGAATTTGGGTTTGGTTTTTGCTTTGCCCATGTCTTTAGACAGGCTTGCTAAGCTAAATAACCACACCAAAGTTAACGCCGTGGCCATGCCCAAAACAGCGCCTTTAAAACCAAACGCGCTCAGTAACGCGCCACCTAAGAAAAAGCCTGCACCCTTTAAGGCGTTTTTAGAGCCAGTCAGTAGCGCCACCCATTGGTAGAGTTGGCCTTGGGCATCTTTGGGCACCAATAGCTTTATAGCGCTTTTAGCGCTCATTTTGTTTAAGTCTTTAGCGATACCGCTAAGGGCTTGGGCCGCCATCACCCATGGCACGCTTAACCAGGCGGTAGGCACTAATAGCATGGCTAAAGCGCATATCTGCAAAAACAAACCCATGTTCATGGTGCGGTTTAAGCCCAAGCGTGCGCCTAACCAGCCACCTATTAGATTGGTAATAACGCCAAACAGCTCGTAAAAAACAAACAGCAAGGCAATGCTTAATGGGCTATACCCTAGGCCATAAAAATACAGCACCACAAGCATACGCAAGGCGCCATCGGTCAGTGTAAATGCCCAGTAGTTGAAGGTGACCAGAATGTATTGGCGTATTGCTTCTGGCAGTTGTGCAAGCCATACCATTGAAGTCAGGCCTTATCCATGTTGCCCACCATTAGCATTAGCTCGGCGGTGCGGTTAGCGTAGCCCCATTCGTTGTCATACCAAGCGTAAATTTTCACTTGGGTGTCGTTCACCACCATGGTAGACAAGGCATCTATAATGGTGGAGCGAGGGTCTGTTTTGTAATCAATAGACACCAAAGGGCGCTCTTCATAACCCAAAATGTCTTTTAGTTCGTTGTTGGAAGCTTCCTCTAAAAGTGCGTTTACTTCTTCTGCGCTTGTAGGTTTGGCTACTTCAAATACACAATCTGTCAGTGATGCATTGGCCAATGGCACGCGCACGGCATGGCCATTTAGCTTGCCCTTAAGCTCTGGGAAAATGTGTGTAATAGCCGTGGCAGACCCTGTGGTGGTGGGTATTAAACTCATGCCACAAGCACGCGCACGGCGCAGGTCTGGGTGGGGCGCATCTAATATTGTTTGGGTGTTGGTAATGTCGTGAATGGTGGTCATAGAGCCATGCACAATGCCCAGTTTTTCATGGATTACTTTCACCACAGGGGCTATGCAATTAGTGGTACAAGAGGCAGCGGTTACAATAGGGTGTAGGTCTTTGTCATATAAGTGTTGGTTCACTCCCATAACAACATTGAGCACGCCATCCTCTTTCACAGGGGCGCTTACCACCACGCGTTTTACGCCTTGGTCTAAATAGGCTTGCAACAAAGCCTTGGTTTTCATTTTGCCACTGGCTTCTATCACAAGGTCGCAGCCGCTCCAGTTGGTATCGCCAATGGCACTGTTTTGAGTGCAAGCAATCGCTTGGCCGTTGACCCACATGGTTTCGTTTTCATGAGTGGCTTCGTGGTGCCATATGCCGTGCACAGAATCAAAGGTCAAAAGGTGAGCAAGTGTTTTAGCGTCGCCAGTGGGGTCGTTTATTTGCACAATCTCAATGTCATCCCAGTCAAATGCTGCGCGCATCGTTAAGCGTCCAATGCGGCCAAAACCGTTTATACCTACTTTAATTGCCATGGTGTCCTCAAATAAATAATTTTGCTGTGGGCTAACTTTCTGGGTAAATAATACTACTTTTAACCAGTGTCGGGGCCAGAAATTTGGCCGTTATTCAATATGTAAAAGGGTGGGCTTAACAATGTACTGGGCGTATTTATGGTTATTCCTTAGCTCTAGTTTTGTTACTCTTAGTTCATCAATACCAAAACACACCACAAAAAAGAGCGGGATAAAATGAATATTGGTTTAATAGGTTGCGGCAATATGGGCGGTGGCATGGCAGCCCACTTGCTAGATTTAAAGCAACAGGTCACCTGCTTTGACGCAGATGCAAATAACCTGGCTAAAGTGGCAGCTATCGGCGCTCTTATTGCGGGGTCTGCCAAGGCTTTGGCGGCGCAGTGTGATTTCATTATTTTGTCATTGCCAAAAGCCGCTATTGTAGATGCCGTAATGCTAGAAATTAGCAGCAGCATAAAACCTGGCACTATTGTTTTAGACACTTCTACATCAGAGCCTGAAACCACCAAAGCCTTGGCGACTAAAGCCCAAGCCTGTGGCTTTTTCTTTTTAGACACGCCTGTGAGTGGGGGCCCTATTGCCGCGCGCTCTGGGGCGATGACCATGCTCATAGGCGGCGAAGCCAGTGCCATTGAAAAGGCCCGTGCATTACTTGATATGTTAGGGGCAAAAATAGTGCTGGTGGGGCCTTCTGGCGCAGGCCATGCCGCCAAAATAGCCAATAATATGCTTTGTGCTGCCAACTTAGTTTTAGTGGGCGAAGTGATACGCCTTGGCGAGGCAGTGGGGGTGAGTGCTACCGACTTGTTAGAAGGCATTAATGCAGGTTCTGGCCGCAGCGGGGTGAGCGAAGTTAATTTTCCTAAATGGGTGTTGAACGAGGCTTTCGATTCTGGCTTTACCATGGGGCTCATGCGCAAAGACGTGAACCTAGGGGTAGATCTAGCCCAAAAATCGGGCGTGGCCCTCAATGGTTTCCAAGCCATTAGTAAGGTGTGGGCAGACAGCATAGATGAAATTTCAGATGCGGCAGACTTTAACGAAATTACAAAATATACAGGCCAAACTCATGAGCAATAATAATCATAGCAGCCGCACTGAGCTATACACACAGCTGATGACAAAATTTGGTATGACCAACATACCCGCTAACCGAATTGGTGGTGAGTATTGTTTAGGCACAGGTGAAACCATCACCTTGGTAGACCCCTACACCGCCATGGCGCTCACTAGCTATAAAGATTGTGGCGCAGCATTGGCCACCAAAGCCTGCGAAACGGCAGCAGCAGCGCAAATGCTTTGGCACCAAAACTACAACCATTTTCAGCGTGGCCAAGTGATGAATGCTATTGCGGCTCATATTTTGGAGCATGCAAACGCTTTGGCTCAATTAGAGTCTCTGGTGGCAGGTAAACCGATAAAAGACTGTAGGGTAGAAATAGCAAAAGTGGCCGAAATGTTTGGCTACTATGCCGGTTGGGCTGACAAGGTGCATGGCGAAGTGATTCCCGTGCCGTCTGGGCATTTAAATTTCACTCAGCGAGACCCCCTTGGTGTGGTGTTCCAAATAACCCCATGGAATGCGCCGGCATTTACCGCAGGTTGGCAAATAGCCCCAGCTATTGCCACAGGTAATGGGGTAGTGATAAAACCCAGCGAAATGACCCCCGTGACTACTGCTGCCATTGTGAAGCTAGCAGAAGATGCAGGCCTACCCAAAGGCTTAGTGAATGTGTTGGCTGGCCTTGGGCCTACTGCAGGTGAAAGCGCTATTGCTCATGCAGCGGTGCGCAAAGTGGTGTTTGTAGGGTCTCCAGATGTGGGGCGCATAGTGGCCACTAGCTGTGGTAAAGCATTAAAGCCTGTGGTGTTAGAGCTAGGTGGTAAGTCGGCTAATATTGTATTTTCAGATGCGGTGCTAGAAGATGCGTGCCGAGGCGCCCAAGCGGCTATTTTTTCTACCAGCGGCCAAAGCTGTGTCGCAGGCTCTAGGCTTTTGGTACAGCGCAGTATCATTGATGAATTTGCCAATATGCTAAAAGCGGGTATGGCAAAGCTTACCCTGGGTGACCCCTTACTAGAGACGACCGAAATTGGCCCAGTAAGTAACCAACGCCAGTACAGCCGCATCAACACCATGGTGAGTGCAGCCCAAAATGCAGGTGCTAAAATTAGCACCATCGGCACGCCAGATGCTAAGGGTTATTTTGTTTCCCCTACTGTTATTTCAGATATTTCAAATGACGATGATGCCGCTCAAACTGAGATTTTCGGCCCCGTAGTGGCGCTCATTCCCTTTGACGATGAAGCCGATGCCATAAGGCTTGCCAATGATTGTGACTTTGGCCTAGCAGGGGCAGTGTGGACGGCGAACGTAGGCCGTGCGCACCGGGTGGCAAGTGCGGTGCGCGCAGGCACCTTTTGGATTAATAGTTATAAAGCCATTCATGTGTCCTCACCTTTTGGTGGTTCTTTATCCTCTGGTTTTGGCCGTTCAAGTGGCACCGATGCGCTGATGGAATACACATGTGTAAAAAGTATTTGGATTGATACCGCACAAAAATCTAGGGTAGCCTTTGGCTATGCGCCCAATGCTTAGTGGGTTGGTAAAGGAGTTTGTATGAGCAATGCCGCATCACAATTGTTATTAGAAAGTGTGCTAAAACGCCTCAATGAAGAGGCTAGTGTGGGCCTAGTGATGGGTTTGCAGGCCAAAGACATCACTTGCCTACCCAAGCTATTTGGCCTATTGCTGGCTAGCGTTGCTCACCAAAATGACCAAGTGGCCAAGGTGAGTGAAGCAGTATTTACTAACCACCCAAACCTTGTTGAAACCAGTGTGAGAGATATTAGTGAAACCGCCAGGCGCAACTACGAGCCAGGCGGTATGGCCGATGCTTTGTTATTTTCACGAGGGGTGCAAGCTATTTTGGCGCACCGTGTCGCGCATCAGCTTTGGCAGGACGGTAAGCAAAGTTTGGCGTTAGCTATTAAGTCCACCTTAGGCCGTGCATTAGGTACTGATATACACCCGGCCGCTAAAATGGGAAGCGGCATTTGGTTAGACCATGGCTTAGGTTTTGTGGTGGGTGAAATGGCCGTGATAGAAGATGATGTGTCTATTTGGCATAACGTGACCTTAGGCAGTACTCTTTCTGATAGCGGCAGCGCGCGCCACCCCACCATTAAACGCGGCGCGGTGCTTGGCGCTGGCTGTTTTGTTCTTGGTGGCATTAGCGTAGGCGAAAATGCGGCTGTAGCAGCAGGCGCCATTGTATTAGAAAGTGTGCCGGCAAAGCAGGTGGTTGCAGGCCAAAAAGCAAGCTTAAAAGGCGCAACCAAAGTGTCTTTTTTGCCAGCAGCAAAGGCCTAATAAGACGGTAAAAATATGAACGCATCCTTTGGTATAGATCACCCACTTATTGCGGTAAACGACATCGCCAAGGTTCGTTTGTACCTAGAAAATATGGGTTTTCAAATGACCCCTATTGGCAAGCACCCTTGGGGAACTAGCACTAGCTTGGCTATGTTTGAGGGCTGTTTGATAGAAATTATGGGTATTTACGATGATACCTTATTGGATGTAAACCCAGCCGGCAGCTTTCATTTTGGGCGCCATGTGCACAAGCACTTAATGCAGCGTGAAGGGGTGGCGCTTAGTGCATTGCACAGCACGAATATAGCGCAAGACCTTAACCGTGCAAAAGCGGCTGGGCTTAATATAAGCGGCACCCTAGAATTTGGCCGCGATGTGACTTTGCCAGATGGCCAGCAAGGGCGTACAAAAACCACTTTAGCGCTATTACCCGATGAACAATTTACGCGTTTGTCTTTTTTCTTATGCCAGCAACACCGCCCAGATTTAATTTATGTGCCCAAGTGGATGGCCCATAAAAACACGGTGTACACCATTGCAGGCATCACTATTGTTGCAAATCATAGTGAGCAGGGCGCACTGCTTAGAAAATTTGAACCCGTATATGGCACGGCCAAAAAGCAAGAAGGTGGGTTTAGTGTAGACACTGCTAACGGGCGTATTCAAGTGAGTGAGCCTAAAGCCATAGAGCAACGCTTTGGCGCATTACCCTTTGATCACCAAGCCCACAATGAACCTGCCATTATTGCGATGGATTTTTACTGCCAAAGCATAGAGACTCTAGAGACGTTTTTAACCCACAGCAATATTGCTTTTATAGACACCAAAACAAACCCTTACCAACCACAAGCAAAAAGCCTATTGCTCAGTGACGCTAGCCTGACTGGCAATACGTTTTTTCAATTTATTGAAAGGCAAAAGCCTTAACTTATCGCGCTCATAAAAAATTACTCAGAGGGCGTTTCTACCTTTTCCCAGGTGTTGTCGGAAGTGAATTTGAAGCTGCCTTTAAAAGGCATAGTAGGCCATTTATGGGGTTCAATGATGCTTAAAAACAACGAGTCATTCTTCATGTACAAGCTGTAAACATTGCCCACTATAGGTACAAAACTATAGCTTGCGCTATACACAAGCTGAGTGTCCTCAGCTAGTTTTACAAGCTTAAAGTATTCATCTTTAAGCTCATCAAATTTAGTTTCAAAGTAATGGGTGGCCGTAACACCGCGCTCTTTTTTGTGTTGCAGTACATCAGGCACGGTGAAGGCTGGGGCACCTATATTGGTGGGGTAAGGCAGTGTGGCTGCAAAATCTGTAACATTGTCAGGCTTTTTCATTAGTAATCTCTTGGTAGAAAATGCGCTTTTTAAAACTGCAAGTGAAACCCTTTTTGGTGTTGATTTAGAGTGCAAAAACAAAGGGCAATTGCATTATGAATGATTATCCAACATATTTAAATGCTAATACCCAGCATCCATACATCAGTGGGCAAAGCTTTATTCGCTGATTGTAGGCTTTGCTAATGTTTGATTTTTGCGGCAAACTAAAATCACCAAACAGGCCGCGATAACCACCCACTAACTCGGGAGCAACTTATGATGATGGATAAACTACACCGTTACCTTTTTATTGTGATTTTGCCCGTGTTGCTTTCGGCGTGTAACCCCGATTATGCCATCGTTGAGATATACACATCTGATGTACAACTGGCCAAAGAGGGCGAGGTGATTGAGGTGCCTGCGCAATTTAAGTTTGAAACTTTTGGCGAGGGCGAGCAAGACAGCCTGAAAAAAGCCACCGAAATTGCCAAGTTATACTTACCTGAAGATACCGAATATTCAATGTCAGAAAGTTCAATGGGTAGTGTGTTAGTGGTAGACACCACCATTCCTATGGGCACTTCAAGTGCAGTGGGTGACTATGTAAGATCCACTAGATCACCTCTTTATGTGGAAGTATCTGGCGATGTTATCTACTTAAGAGAGTCTTTTTATCTTGAAGAATTCAGCACAGCCATTGAGGGCATCGATTTTATGATGTCGCTGGATATGCCTGCCTCACAAACCACAATAAGGGTGGTGAGTGACTCTAGAGAACTGCAAAATGTGGGTGCTATTGCCGTGTTTGTTTCAGAGCAAGCTCACCTGTTATACGAAAAACAGATTAAGCGCCGCGAATCGGTAAACATGGTGTTTAAGGGCGCAAGTGACAGCGTTTATAGCAGTGTGCCAGTGCAGTTCATGCTGCAACCGGCAAACTAATTGCCCAATAAGGTGATGGCCGCTTGCCAAAGCAAAGCTTAGCCACTACCAAGCTTTAGCGCTCTAAGGCTTTTTTTAACGCCAAGTATGAATCCTTTGGGGTGCGTTGTTGGTTTTCAAAATCGACATGCACTAAGCCAAAGCGTTTTTCATACCCTAAAGACCATTCGTAGTTATCAAGCAATGACCATGCAAAATAGCCTTTCACTGGTGCACCTTGCTCTATAGCGTTGGCTGTGGCTTTTAGGTGTTGGTTGAAATAATCGATTCTAGCGGCATCTTGCACTTGGCCATTATTTACCTTGTCGGCATTGGCCATGCCGTTTTCGGTCACGTATAAGGGCAGGTTGCCCGTGTATTTTTGGGCGCTGCGCACTAAAAAGTCGGTTAGGCCTTGGGGGTAGACTTCCCAATCCATTTGGGTTTTAGGTAGCGGGCCTGGCGCGCTTTCATAATGGGGCCATGGGCCGTCATTGTGTTTTAAACAAGACCTGGTGTAGTAGTTGATACCGCACCAATCTAGTGGGCTGGTGATGACCCCAAAATCATCCTGCCAATGATTAGGTAAGTGTTCTTCAAGGCCTTCTAGCACTAGCTCTGGGTATTCGCCTTTAAAGATGCCGCTCATAAAGAAATCGTTGTAAATCGCATCATAGCGAGCTGCGGCAAGTTTTGATTCTGGGGTGTTATCGCTTGGGGTGGCCCATTCCATGTTCACCACAGCCCCAAGGTTTTTAGTGCCGTTGGCACGCATGGCTTCAATAGATTGGCCGTGGGCCAATAATACGTGGTGCATGGCGCGTGCGGTGGCTCTTATGTCTTTCATGCCAGGGGCATGAATCCCTAAAAAATGGCTTAACCAAGTCACACACCAAGGCTCGTTAATAGGGGCGACATTATGCAGCCGGTCGCCTAAGCGGCTAGTGACTACGTGGGCGTAGTCGGCAAACCAGTGAGCAATGTCACGGTTTCGCCATCCCCCAAGGTCACTTAGCGCTGAGGGCAGCTCCCAGTGATACAAAGTAAGGCAAGGTTTTATTTGGCGCTCTAGCATGGCATCCACTAAGCGCTCGTAATAGTCTAGGCCTTGTTGGTTCACTTTGCCTTTGCCTTCTGGCATAACACGCGCCCAGCTGGTTGAAAAGCGGTATGCATCTAGGTTGGCTTGTTTTACTAAATCTAGATCTTCTTGGTAACGGTGGTAGTGATCACAGGCAATCGCGCCTGTTTCTGCATTGGCTACGTTACCAGGAGTGGCTGCAAAGGTGTCCCAATGCGTGGAGCCTGCACCCCCAAACGCGTGGCCTTCTATTTGATAGGCCGAAGTTGCAGCGCCAAAAAGAAAGTCGTTGGGGAAGCCTTTGCGAGAAAAATTCATTGGTTTAGCCCTTTGGTGCTGGCCCTGTGGATTGGCCCACCAGTAGTTGCGATTCTAATAACACTTGGCGGCTTTTATTGTTTGCGCTGGGGTTTTCAATGACATCGATCAGCATTTTTGCGCAGAGTTGCCCGGCTTCAAAAACACTAGAGCGGGTGGCGGTAAAGATAGGAATATCACGGCCGTTACGCAGGTATGAAATGTCGTCATCGTGGGTAATAACGGAAACGTCTTTCCCCATTACAAGCTGCTTGTCATGAATTGCGCGCCTCACACCAATCGCCGAGATCAGTGATGACACAAGAAAGGCAGTGGGCGGTGTAGGCAGCTCTAGCATTGCCGTGGCCACATCATAACCTTGGTCTTCAGTCATTTGGGAGCAATGCATGTATTCTGGTTGTACGTTGATGTGGGCTGCTTTTAAAGATTCTAAATAGCCTGTGCGCCTGCGTTGGGCAAAATCTAAGTGCTCTAAGCCGTTTATAAGGGCAATTTTTGTATGGCCTAAGCTCAGTAAGAAATCAGTGGCTCTTAAAAAGCAGTGGGTATTATTCACGTCTACCCAGTTGTATGGCTCAGACACATTAGAGGCACGTCCGTGCAAAACAAAGGGTATTTTTAGTTTGTTTAGCAGCTTTATTCGGGGCTCATCAATGCTTGGTCCTTGTACGATAAGCCCATCAATGGCGCCCTTAGATTTTAAATTAGTATAGGCTCTTTTTTCGTCGCCAGTGGCCACTTGTGACAACATTAAATCGTAGCCATGCTGTGTGTAGGTACTTGATGCGCCCGACAAAAAATCACCAAATATAGGGTTTACCATTTCATTTTTGGTGTCGCCAGGAAGAATATGCCCAATCACCATGGCCCTGCCTGTGGCTAGGCTTTTTGCCCTGGTGTTGGCGCTGTAGTGGAATTTTTCGGCGGCGGCTTGCACCTTAAGGCGTGTCTTTTCGCTTACTTCTGGGTAGCCACCTAAGGCTCTGCTCACGGTTGTTTGCGAGATGCCTAGATAGTCTGAAAGTTCCTTTAATTTCATAAATTCAAAGCTGTTTGGTGGTTTTTATTAAAATAATTAGTTTCTTTATTAGCCGCTAATTTATTCCAAAATCGTCTATAAGTCAATGTTTTTAAGCCTTGCAGGGCGTTTAGCGCATTGCTTTCATTTTGTTGACACTTGCGATGTGTTTGTTTTATTATCGAATTATTCAAAGCGCTTTGGTTTTTTATTAAGCACTTTGAAAGAATTTTATGATGATGAATAATCAATCGCCATAAAATAAAAATAATCCAGGAGAATGTAAAATGAAGCCATTTATTTATGCAGGTATTGCTGCAGCAGTGATGACTGCAAATGCAGCCCAAGCAGGCACGGTAACCGTTTTTGGCCCATGGTTAGGGCCAGACCAAGAAAACGTAGAAGCTGTGTTAGACGGTTTTTCAAAAGCGACAGGCCACGACTATTCGTACGTAGGCTCAGATAGCTTTGAGCAGCAAGTACGTATTGATGCTGAAGCAGGCTCTGCAGCCAATGTTTCTGTATTCCCACAACCAGGTTTAGCAGCAGACCTTGCTAGCGCTGGCCAACTAACGCCTTTGGCTGCTGGCACAGCAGATTGGGTACGTGAAAACTATGCGGCTGGCCAATCTTGGGTAGACCTAGGTACATACGCTGGCCCAACGGGTGCTAAAGACATGTACGGCTTGTTCTACAAAGTAGACGTAAAGTCATTGGTTTGGTACAGCCCAGAAAACTTTGAAGAAGCAGGTTATGAAGTGCCTAACAGCATGGAAGAACTGATGGCTTTAAGTGACCAAATTGTTGCTGATGGCGGCACTCCTTGGTGTATCGGTTTGGGTTCTGGTGGCGCTACTGGTTGGCCTGCAACAGACTGGGTTGAAGACATGATGCTTCGCACACAATCCCCAGCTGTTTATGACCAATGGGTAAGCAATGAAATTAAGTTTAACGACCCACGTGTTGTTGCTGCTATTGAAGAATTTGGTGCTTTCGCACTAAACGATGATTACGTAGCAGGCGGCGCAAGTGCTGTAGCGACTACAGACTTCCGTGACAGCCCAAAGGGTATGTTTAGCTCGCCAGCGCAGTGCTACATGCACCGTCAAGCGTCTTTCATCCCAGCTTTCTTCCCAGAAGGAACAGTGGTTGGCGAAGATGCCGACTTCTTCTACTTCCCAGCTTATGCCAGCAAGAACTTGGGTAACCCAGTACTAGGCGCAGGCACGGTTTGGGGCATCACTAACGATGCACCTGAAGCTCACGCACTAATGACTTACCTTCAGTCTGCTGAAGCTCATGAAATTTGGATGGCCCGTAAAGGTTTCCTAACACCTCACAAGGGTGTGGACACTTCTAAGTTCTCAGATCCTACCTTGCGTAAGATGAACGACATCCTTCTAAGTGCAACTACTTTCCGCTTTGATGCGTCTGACCTAATGCCTGGTGCAGTAGGTGCAGGTTCTTTCTGGACGGGCATGGTAGACTACTCGGGTGGCACTTCTGCACAAGATGCAGCCGATGCGATCCAAGCTTCTTGGGATGCAATTCCAAAGAAAAAGTAAGCTTCTAGCTACTTCAAATAAGCTTTCGGGGGAAACCCCGAAAGCTCTTTATAAAAATATTTATGCATCGGCATTCAGTGTAATAATGTGCATGCATCAGTGTTTTTTAAACCTCAGTTCTGCAATTTGCAGCACCACTAATTCATAAGGATAGGCAACAAATGAGCCCAGCTTTACAGGGTATTTTGGCCATTTTGGGGGCCGTAAGTGCCTGCTTAACCTACTATTTTGTATCCAATTGGCTGTTAGATAACCTTATATTTCCAGCTAAGGGGCCCAACACCGGCCGCAACATTAACCGTGCTAACCTTATTCGCCCTTGGCTTTTCCTTGCCCCAGCGTTATTGGTGCTCAGCATTTACTTGGCCTATCCGGTAGTAGAAACTTTGCGCCTGTCTTTTATGACTAGAGAAGGAGCCGATTTTGTATGGGTGGGACTGAGCAACTATCAGCAAATGATAGGCGAAGACAAGTTTTGGGAAGCCCTTACCAACAACATTTTGTGGCTTATTATTGTGCCCGCTGCATCCACCGCTTTTGGCTTAATTGCTGCCCAGCTTACCGATCGCATTTACTGGGGTAATTTGGCGAAGTCTCTAATCTTTATGCCCATGGCTATTTCGTTTGTGGGTGCTGCCATCATTTGGAAATTGGTGTATGACACTCGCCCTATAGACCAACAGCAAATAGGCCTTCTTAATGCGCTGTACTTGTTTTTTGGTGGTGATTCGCCAACCTCATGGATCACTTTGCGTTTTTGGAACAACCTGTTCTTAATGGTGGTGCTAGTGTGGATACAAACGGGTTTTGCCATGGTTATTTTGTCGGCGGCCATTCGTTCTATACCAGAAGAAACCATAGAGGCTTCCATCATTGACGGAGCTAACCCTTGGCAGATTTTTTTCAAAATTAAAGTGCCCCAAATTAAAGGCACTATTTTGGTGGTATGGACCACCATCACCATTACGGTGCTAAAGGTGTTTGACATTGTGTATGCCATGACCAATGGCCAATGGAACACCGAAGTTTTGGCAAACTATATGTTCAACAAACTTTTCAGTGCCAACGATTGGGGTGTTGGGTCTGCCTCTGCAATGGTGATTATGTTGCTGGTAATGCCCATTTTAGTTTGGAACGTATACAACGCTCGCCAAGAGCAGCGCTAAGGTAAATTTTATGGACAATATTGCAGGTAGCAAATCATCCTTACGCTGGGCAGTGCATCTATCAGTGGTGTTTTTGGTTGTACTTTGGCTGGTCCCAACCTTGGGCTTGCTGGTCTCTTCATTTCGAACCACTGACCAAATCTCAACAGGGGGTTGGTGGCGTGCGCTCACTACCGCTGAACACAACATTATCTTGCGTACCAAAGCACCCAGTGAGCAAATTGAGCAGAACGGCAAATACATTATCACAGGCAGCTTAGCCAGTGCAGATAAACCTTTAGACATCCGCTCTTGGGGGGTTTCTTCTAGGGCCATTAACGATTTTGTGCCAGGTGATACTGCAGCGCTTCGCAAAGGCGGCGAAATTACGGTGTCTAAAGAAGGCAATTATCGCATGCAGCATGATGAGCCTTTTACGGGAAGCCGAGGCATTCGCATCTTTGCTACTGCTGCTTTGCCGCCAGAATTCACCCTCAACAATTATCGAAATGTGCTGTTTAACCCTAAAAACGTTGAGGGCATGGGCAAAGCTTTTCTAACCACCATGATCGTGACGATACCAGCGACCATTATCCCAATTTTAATTGCAGCATTTGCGGCTTATGCCCTGGCCTGGATGAGCTTTCCTGGGCGGGCGTTATTGGTGGCGTTTATTGTGGGTTTGTTAGTGGTGCCTTTGCAGTTAGCGTTGATTCCATTATTAAAGCTTCACCTGAATGTGGGTATAGGTAAGGGTTTTATTGGTGTGTGGCTGGCCCATACCGCGTTTGGCATGCCCTTGGCAATTTATTTGCTACGTAACTATATGGTGGGTTTGCCTAAAGACATTATCGAAAATGCCAGGATTGACGGGGCAACTGATTTTCAAATTTTTATGAAGCTTATTGTGCCACTTAGTTTTCCAGCTTTGGCAGCGTTTTCTATTTTCCAATTCCTTTGGACCTGGAACGACTTGCTGGTTGCCAAGGTGTTTTTGTTAGATTCGTCTGGGCAAACCATAGTGATGACGGCCAAGCTTGTTGAAATGCTTGGCACTCGGGGTGGTAACTGGGAAATATTGGCCACCTCGGCGTTTGTGTCCATTGTGGTGCCCCTTATTGTGTTTTTTAGTTTGCAAAGATATTTAGTGCGCGGCCTATTGGCTGGGTCTGTGAAATAACCAAAAATAAGATTTTTCGGAGAGATTAAAGATGGCAAAGCCTACGGTAGTGAATGCCAAAAACCAATTTCCAAACAACACTAGCGATTGGTGGAAGGGCGGAGTCATTTACCAAATCTATCCTCGCAGCTACCAGGATACTTCCGGTGATGGGGTAGGTGATTTGGCAGGTATAACATCTAGGCTGCCTTACATTGCTTCTTTGGGTGTGGATGCCATTTGGATATCTCCATTTTTCCAGTCGCCGATGAAAGATTATGGTTATGATGTAAGCGACTACCGCGCTATAGACCCAATGTTTGGTAGCATGGATGATTTTGATGCCTTACTGAGCCGTGCGCATGAGCTGGGCTTGCGTATTATGGTGGACTTAGTTTTGTCTCATACTTCAAATGAACACCCTTGGTTTGTTCAGAGCCGGGCGGATCGTTCAAACCCAAAAAGTGACTGGTATGTATGGGCAGATGCTAATGACGATGGCACCCCTCCAAATAATTGGCTGGCCATTTTTGGTGGCTCAGCTTGGCAATGGGATTCTGCCCGTGAGCAATATTTTTTACATAATTTCCTCACTACCCAGCCTGATCTCAACGTGCACAATAAAGAGGTGCAAGACGAGCTTTTAGACGTTGCTAAATTTTGGCTAGACAAAGGTGTAGATGGTTTTCGTTTAGACACTATCAACTTTTACATGCACGATAAAAAGCTGCGGAACAACCCTGCTTTACCTGTGGAAAAGCGTAATGCAAGTATTGCCCCTAGTGTGAACCCTTATAACTGGCAAGATCATCTCTATTCTAAAAACCAACCGGAAAACTTACTCTTTTTGGAGCGTTTAAGAAGCCTTACTGATCAATATGATGGCCGAGCGTGTTTAGGTGAAGTGGGCGATGCCCAGCGTGGCTTGCAAATTATGGGCGAATACACCAAAGGTAATAAACGCATGCACATGTGCTATGCCTTTGAATTTTTAGAATCTAAGCCTGCAACCGCCCACTGGGTAAAGGCTGTGTTTGACAAGCTTAATGACGAAGCCCCTAATAGCTGGCCTTGTTGGGCGTTTTCTAACCATGATGTTAAACGTGTTGCATCACGCTGGCAGGCTACCCAAGAAGCAAGCCAAGCTTATGCGCTGTTGTTGCACGCGATGCTAGGCAGTGTGTGTATTTATCAAGGTGAAGAACTAGGTTTAACAGAAGCCGATATTCAGTTTGAAGACTTACAAGACCCTTATGGTGTAGAGTTTTGGCCTACGTTTAAAGGCCGTGATGGCTGCAGAACGCCTATGGTTTGGGAACAAAATTCAAAAAATGCAGGCTTTGGCGATGCTAAGCCTTGGCTACCTGTGAGCAACGATCACTTAACCAGTGCGGTAGATGTACAAGAGCAAGACGAGAGCTCGTTATTGCATCATTTTCGTAAATGCATTGCCATAAGAAAAGCCTTGCCAGTACTGCAAGACGGCGAGCAACTAGACATGCAAATACAGGGTGATGTTTTAAGCTTTGTTCGCAAAAACGACCAAGGCCAGTGGCTATGTGTATTTAATTTATCGGATACGGCCCAAGCATTTGTTATGCCTGCTGGTGATTGGCAAACCCTCGAGGTCGATTTGGGCGCTAATTTTGGCGATGTTACCAGCGCTAACTTAATGGCCCCGTGGCAATATAGCATCGCAAAGAAGTGCTAACTAAAGCCTAATCAATCACCAGACAAACTGTTAATTAAGCACAGCAAGAGATTTACACCATGACCCAATTGAAACTCACTAACATTGAAAAAAGTTACGGTAACGGTGTTTCTGTGCTCAAAGACATTAACTTGGATGTGGAATCAGGAGAGCTGCTGGTTTTCGTAGGCCCTTCAGGGTGCGGCAAATCTACCCTGTTGCGCATGATTGCCGGCTTAGAAAACATAACGGGTGGCCAATTAGAGATTGATGGGGAACACATGAATGATATGCCCCCGTCAAAACGTGGCATTGCCATGGTGTTCCAAAGCTACGCGCTTTACCCGCATTTAACAGTGCGTGAGAACATGGAATTTGCGTTAAAAATTGATAAACAAAGCCGCGCACAAATAAACGCCGCTGTAGAAAGTGCTGCCAAGAAACTACAACTTGATGAGTATTTAGACAGGCTTCCAAAAGCATTGTCTGGGGGGCAGCGTCAACGGGTTGCCATTGGGCGGGCTATCGTTAGAGACCCTAAAGTATTTTTGTTTGATGAACCACTTTCTAATTTGGATGCGGCCCTAAGGGTAGCCACTAGAATTGAGATTGCTGAATTAAAAGAATCGATGCCAGATCGAACTATGATTTATGTGACTCACGACCAAGTAGAAGCCATGACACTAGCGACTCGTATTGTGGTGTTAGCCAACAAAGGCATCGCGCAAGTGGGTACGCCTTTAGAATTGTACAACACACCAGACAATGAGTTTGTAGCACAATTTATAGGCTCACCCGCAATGAACCTAATGCCTGGCAAAATAGTGGCTACAGGAACGCAAACCACAGTGAGCCTTAATGCAGGTGGGACAGTGGTCAGTGATGTGGCCACTCAGCCTGAAGATGATGGCAAGTTAGTTAATGTAGGCGTAAGGCCAGAAGACTTGGTGCTTGGCAGCGCACCCTATGCGATAGAAGCCAAAGTGAAAATAACCGAAGCTTTAGGTGAATACACCCTACTTTATTTAGAAGATGACCAATCACCAGAAAATCTGATTGCCAAATTGCCGGGCACCCATAAAGAGTTAAGAGGCCAGACAGTAAAGCTTAGTGTACAGCCTGAAAAAGTGCACCTCTTCTCAGAAGGCCTAAGCATGCGCTAAATATCACCCAATAAAAGGCTAAAGAGTTTTTTAAAACACTTTAACTTTTGTACCAGCTTACTCCAGGCATTGCCCCGTTATCATTTTCTAATGTGATAACGGGGCTTTTTTATGGGTGATCATTAGTGTTTATGGCGATTAGTTAAAGATAATGTGCGCCTGTGGCAGAGGTCATTGCCCTGTTATTAGTTTTTTGTCGGTGATGACCAGCAAAATACAGACCTTGAACTAAACTTTAAGTTGCCCACCACTGGCACTGCTTTAATCAGCATGCCCTAAGGGTGGATGCACGGAGTAGCAGCTTCACAATAACTTTATTGATAAGAGGCTGCGCATTAATCAACTTTAAGGAAGAAGGCCATTACTATGCCCATAACAGACAACACTGGCAGAATTTTTTCTAGCCAAATAATCGCAGATCTGCATAACACCATAAGAAACAGTTTCACAATAGAAACTCAAGAAATTCCATTTGAGTACACTATTGTGCGAGTGGATTACACAATTGATGGGAGAAATATCCGCACATCAGCTGATATAAACCCATCTAATCATTACATAGGTGGCTCTCGATATCTCTATAATCACAGTAACGACTATATAGAAGGTAACGGCTCTAGCAACTCGATTAATAGTAGAGGCCGCGGCAATGACATTGTTGATGCTGGCGCAGGTAATGATTACATTTCCACTGACCGTGGCCATGACACTATCTATGGAGGATCTGGGCGAGATTATATATATTCAGGCAATGGTAATGACTTTATTGACGGTGGTATAGGCAATGACTACATCAGAGGGCAAGCAGGAAATGATGTGATCGAAGGCGGCAGCGGCAACGATAGGATCTTTGGTGAAGATGGTAATGACTGGATCCGAGGCGGCAGTGGCAATGACACTATCTCTGCTCGATGGGGCAATAATATCCTAGATGGCTATGCCGGTAATAATACCATTACCGCGCGTGCTGGCAATGACATTATTTTAGCGGGCGCTGGCAGAGACCGAGTCACAGGTGGTGCTGGTAACGATGTATTTGTAGCCGCGTCTTTGGACTTTTATGTGGGCCATGCCGCCACCATGACCATCACCGATTTTGTTGTTGGCCAAGACTCAATTGCTATTAGGCCTGATATTACGTACAGCCACACATTTGAAACCTTGCTAGAGCGAGCACTTAACAGTGCTGAACAGGTGAATAATGATGTTAGGCTTGAAGCGGGCGGCAGTACTATTGTTTTAGAAAACTTTCAGCTAGCCAATTTAACAGCAGACAGCTTCACGAATTACCAAACTGTAGATAACTCGCCTAGTTCAGCAGACATTGATTCATCGAATCATTACATAGGCGGCTCTCGATATCTCTATAATTACAGTAACGACTATATAGAAGGTAACAGCTCTAGCAACTCAATTAATAGTAGAGGCCGCGGCAATGACATTGTTGATGGTGGCGCAGGTAATGATTACATTTCCACTGACCGTGGCCATGACACTATCTATGGAGGATCTGGGCGAGATTATATATATTCAGGCAATGGTAATGACTTTATTGACGGTGGTATAGGCAATGACTACATCAGAGGGCAAGCAGGAAATGATGTGATCGAAGGCGGCAGCGGCAACGACAGGCTCTTTGGCGAAGGGGGTAATGATTCGATCCGAGGGGGTGCTGGTAATGATTGGATTCAAGGCAACTCGGGTAATGACGTTCTCGATGGCCATACCGGTACCAACAGAATCTATGGCGGCAGTGGCAACGATATTATCCTAGGTGGAACTGGCTCAGATACTGTGCGCGGAGACTCCGGTAACGATGTATTTGTTGCAGTAGAGCTTATCCATGCCCTTGGTTCTGGCGGTAACATGAGGGTTACAGATTTCACTGATGGACAAGATTTGATTGGGCTTATTTCTGACACTGGTTTTAGTTTAACTTTTGAAGACATGGTAGTGTCAGCAATTGATAGCGCTACACAAGTAGGCAGTGCAACACATTTTGAAGCAGGTGGTGGCACCATCACTTTAGATAACTTCCAGCTAAGCAGCTTATCTTCAGATCACTTCATTGATTACAGTGTCATTTAATATCGCTGTTGAATAGCGTTTTGGTTGTCCCCTTAGTCAAAACGTTGTTTTAATAAGTGAGGTATAAAAAAGCCCGTAGTCACTGCGATTAACGGGCTTTTTGGGATGTTTTAGAACTTTCTAAAACCTTTGTGTGGTGGAGATGGGGGGAGTCGAACCCCCGTCCGCCAGTCCTCTGCCATCGGCTCTACATGCTTAGATCACTTTATTGTTTTAACCTACCGCGGCCCAAGTGTCAGGGTGCTTAAGGCGATCTCGATTAGTTTTAGTGTTTTCTCCACGAGCGAGAAGTCCACACGATCCTGTTCTGCGAGCCACTTCACAACCGTTTACAGGCATCCGGTGATCAGTGTAAGCGGGATTTAGGCCGCTAGTGCGTAGTTTTCGTCGTTTGCGACTATAACTTTTGCAAGGTGGGATTTACGAGAAACCTTACATTCTCGACATGCACCTCAGGGTTTGTAACCAACGTCGAATCCAGTCATCCCCTTAGTTAGGCGATTATAGCAGCAATAAATAAATTGTGGTGTTAATTGGGCATTTTAGTGAAGGGGTATCCAAAAAAAAGCGCAGGCGCCACACAATTCTGGAATTAGGCGAATGCCTATTGGATTTACGCCCTTCTAAAAACAAAGAAGGCCTTTTAGGCCTTCATCAAAATACGGTGTTTTTGCTTACTCCAATCGCGCTCTTTCTCGGTAGCGCGTTTGTCGTGTTGTTGTTTACCTTTGGCAAGGCATATTTCACACTTTACCCGGTGTCCTTTCCAGTACATGGCGGTGGCTACAATGGTTTGGCCGGTCTGTGATGACGCTGCAAATAAGCGTGAAATTTCACGTTTATTGAGCAGTAGCTTTCGCTCGCGCCTAGGTTCTGCCACTACGTGTGTGCAGGCTGTCATTAATGGCGAAAAGTGGGCGCCCACTAAAAAGGCCTCTTGATCTTTTATCACCACGTAAGAGTCTGTTAGGTTGGCGCGGCCGTCCCTAATGCTTTTTATTTCCCAGCCGGTAAGTACCATGCCCGCTTCTATGCGCTGGTCTAAGTGGTATTCAAATTTGGCCCGTTTGTTGAGGGCTATAGTGCCGGTTGAGCTCTTTTGTGTTTTTGATTTCTTTGCCATGCGTGCATTCTACCTTAAGCCTTAGTGGCCTGCAGTTACATTTGACGAAAATTTACGGATATTACTTTATTGAAGGGTGTTTTAACTTTAATATACTCTTTTTATCTAGGGTAAAAGTTGTGGCTACAATCAATCGTTCAGCGTTAGTGATGCATTCTGCGCCGCAAATGTACGCGCTTGTTAATGATGTAGAGCGTTACCCAGAGTTTTTAGATGGTTGTGTTAAGGTTGATCTTATCGAACACACACCACACTCTATGACGGCCCGCTTATACCTTGCTAAAGCAGGCTTAAGTTATGAGTTTGTGACCTGCAATACTTTGTTAGCTGATGAAAAAATAACCCTAGAGCTGCAACAAGGCCCTTTCGATTACCTGCGCGGCAGTTGGCAATTTACCCCGTTAAGGCATGATGCCTGTAAAGTAGAAATGGCGTTGGAGTTTGGTGTTACTGGCCTAAAAGGCCGGGCGCTTAGTGGTTTGTTTAGCCCTATAGCCGCGAGCATGGTGGAAGCATTTTGTAGCCGCGCTGATAACGTTTATAAATGAGAAGACTGTGACAGAAACCAACAAGATGATTAGTGTAGAAGTGGCTTACGCCTTGCCGGATAGGCAAAAAATTGTAGCGCTGCAGGTGCAAGAAGGCACCACTGTTTACGATGTGGCCGTGCAATCTAATATTGTGGAGCACTTTGAGGGCTTGCAGCTTGCGGGCACACCTATGGGTATTTTTGGTAAAGCTGTGAAAAACCCACAAGCCGAGAAAATATTAGCAGGCCAAAGGGTAGAAATTTATCGCCCGCTGACCATAGACCCAAAAGTAGCTCGGGCAAACCGTGCCGCCAAAGCAGCGGCCAAAGCAAAAGCTTAAAGGTCGTTTTATTGTTCTACTGCAATGACGCGGCCTTGGTCAAACACTACGCGTAATTTGCGTTCTTCAATGCGGCCATCACCGTGGCGATACTGGTATAGATAGTCCCAGTGGTTTGGGTTGAACACGTCAATAACTAAAGGCGTCCCCATTACATATTGCACCTGATCTTGAGTGAGGCCAGGGCGAAGTAAATCTACCATTTCATCGGTAATTAGGTTGCCTTGTTGAACGTCAATTTTATGAACCCCAGGGAAGCTTAAATTATCTACCGTGGAACAGCCGCCGATAAGCGCGATAAAAAGAGACGTGATAAGATAACGATTCATTAGCAAAAATCTGTGTGTTGAGTCAGTATTTTAGAATCATACCCGAATCACCTAGCAGTCTAAAGAGTGTAATCAATACTATGGCAACAGAAAGCCAAGAATTACGTAAAGCAGGGTTAAAGGTTACCTTGCCGCGTGTGAAAATTTACCAAATGTTAGAGCAAGCCACAGAGGGTGACCATTGGAGTGCTGAAGACATTTACAAACTGTTAATGGAGCAAGGTGAAGACGTTGGCTTGGCCACGGTTTATCGCGTGCTGACTCAGTTTGAAGCTGCAGGGTTGGTGGTGCGCCATCACTTTGAAGGCGGCAACTCGGTGTTTGAACTGGCTACAGAAAGCAGCCATGACCACATTGTGTGTATTAAAACAGGTAAAATTAAAGAGTTTAGTGACCCTATTCTTAACCAACGCCTTGAGGAAATTGCCGCAGAGCTGGGTTACGACATCACCAGCAGAACCGTGTACCTTTATGGTGTGAGTAAAGAATAACTTACACCACGCCTCGCCCCCTAATAGCTGCATTGTCCTAATGCAGCATTGCCCCTGTACCTAACATCTCTTTGGCATGCGCTAAAGTTTGTTGGGTGAGCTCCACGCCTCCTAGCATACGTGCTATTTCTTGTATTCTTTGGTCATCATCAAGCGCGCACACTTGGGTTTGGGTGCTTTGCCCTTGGCTAGATTTGCTCACTTGCAAGTGGTGCTGTGCTTGGCTTGCCACTTGCGGCAAGTGAGTGATGCACAATAGCTGGCAGTGCTGGCCTAGCTGAGATAATAGGCGGCCCACAATTTCTGCGGTAGCACCTCCTATACCTACATCTACCTCGTCAAAGATAAGGCTTGGCGTAATGCTGGTGGTGGCTATGACGACCTGTATGGCTAGGCTAATACGTGACAACTCACCACCGGATGCAATTTTTGCCAAAGGTTTGGCTGCTTGGCCTGGGTTGGTACTGATTAAAATCTCGGTATCATCGCGGCCACTGGCGTGCAGGCGGCTGTCAGATTTTAACTGCATGCAAAGCTCTAGCCTGCAGTTTGGCATGCCTAATAAACTAAGTTGTTCTCCCACTGCTTGTTCTAGCTTTTTAGCGGCGCTTTGTCTTTTCTTAGTGAGTGCTGAAGCGGCTTCACCATAAGCTTGTGCTAGCTTGTTTTGTTGTTCGTGAATGGCTTCTAGCTGGCCCTCTTGGGCTTGGTTTTGTTGCAGTTGTTGTTGTAGTAATAACAAGTGTTCGGGTAAATCAGCGGCTTGTATTTTGTGTTTTCTGGCCATGCTGTAAATTTGGTCTAAGCGGTGTTCCAGCGTTTGTAGACGTGCTGGGTCATCGTCAAAACCTTGCATAAAGCTTTGTAGCTCTATTTGGCTTTCTTCTATTTGGATGGCAGCATTGGCTAGCATTTCTACCGCAGCGCTTAGGTGTGGACTATGTTGGCTAAAGTTTTGTAACTGATGTTGCCAACGCTGTATGCATGCAGTGGGGTCTTCGCCTTGAGGGTTGTCTGGCAATGCGCTGCGCACAGCTTGAATAAGTTGGTCTGCATTGGCTCTTTGTTTGTGCTCTTGTTCTAGGGCTAAAAGCTCATCTGGTTGCAGGTTAAGTTGTTCTAGCTCATCGGCCTGATATTGCAAAAGCTGCTGTTCAGCCTCTGATAATTGTTGGCCGCCTGTAAGAGCTTTTATTTGGCGCTCTAGTTCTTGCCATTCATGACTAATGGCGGCCACTTTTTCTTGTGCTTGTGGGTAATTGCCAAAGGCATCTAACAGCGTTTGGTGGCTGTCGCGGCCCAATAAATGTTGGTGCTCGTGCTGGCCATGAATATTAATTAACTGGCGACCCAGCTCTTTTAGGGCTGCAATGTTAACTGGGTTGCCATTTATGTAGCCTCTGGAGCGGCCATCTTGATTCACCATGCGCCTTAAAATACAGGTATCTGGGTCTTCGGCTGCGGCTAAGTGTTTGGCTGAAAGGTAATCTTTTACTTGTGGTAGTTGGCTTAGGTCAAACACAGCGTGAATGTCTGCACGCTCTGCGCCATGCCTTACGCAGCCCGACTCTGCCCGATCTCCAAGCGTCAAGCCCAATGCCCCAAGCAATATTGATTTGCCTGCGCCTGTTTCTCCGCTTATAGCAGTCATGCGCTTGGAAAAATCTAAATGTAAAAAGTCGACTAAGGCGTAGTGGTGAACAATAAGTTGTTGCAACATGGGGCTGCTCCAGTAAATTATTATACTGGGATTATAGCCAGCACTGTGTATATGTCCAGTATCTTTTTGATGCCTTTTATTATTTTTTATAAAAACCTCAAAAAAGCCCCTACTTTTTGCTTGAATCGCGCTGGGGTGTCCCCATATACAAAGCCAGTTCAGTAGCCTTGTTGGATAGGCTGCGAAAGTTAAGGAAGGAGAAGACGATGAGTGATCAAGAACAGGCGCCTGAAGCTGAAGTTGAAGTAGAAAACGCGGCAGCAGAAAACGATGCACAAGCATCTGGCGAAGAAGGTATACAGGAGATTACTGTAGCCTCTGTTCAGGCTGAATTGGAAGAAGCTTTGGCTAAAGTTGAAGAGCAAAAAGCAGACGTTCTGCGTGCTCATGCCGAAGTGCAAAATGTGCGCCGCAGAAGCGAGCAAGATGTTGCCAAAGCGCATAAATTTGGCCAAGAAAAACTTATGGTAGAAGTGTTGTCTTTATTGGATAACCTAGGCCGAGCTATTGATGCTGGCACTACAGAAGGGGCTACTTTAGAGAGCCTGCTTGAAGGCGTTGAAATGAGCCAAAAAATGCTTTTGGATGGCTTGAAAAAGTTCAATGTTGATCAGTTAGATCCGCATGGCGAGCCCTTTAATCCTGAGCTACATGAAGCCATGACAGCCGTGCCAAATCCAAACATGGAACCCAACACGGTGATGGAAGTGTTTCAAAAAGGCTACACCTTAAATGGCCGTTTATTGCGCCCAGCCATGGTTGTAGTTTCTAAATAAAATTTAGCCCTGTGTGCTTGAAAAGGCAGCACGGGGCCCTATATAAGAGTGCAAGCAAGTAGCGCGAAGCCGAAGTATAAAAAAGTATCTATGGCCGCTAGAGCTGCTGAGCAGAATTGAATCAAATCCCTTTTAGGGTAAATATGAATTGGAGTTTATGATGGGAAAGATCATTGGAATCGACTTGGGCACAACTAACTCATGTGTGTCTGTTTTAGACGGCGGCAGCGCTAAGGTTATTGAAAACGCAGAAGGCGATCGTACCACGCCTTCTATCATCGCTTTTGCTGACGATGGCGAAATCTTAGTAGGTCAGTCGGCTAAGCGCCAAGCGGTGACCAACCCTGTTAACACTTTATTTGCGATCAAGCGTTTGATCGGCCGTAAGTTTAAAGATGACGTTGTTCAAAAAGACATCACTATGGTGCCTTACGCTATTGAAGCGGCAGACAACGGTGATGCATGGGTGAAAGTGAATGGCGATAGTAAAGCGCCACCACAGATCTCAGCTGAAATCTTGAAGAAGATGAAGAAAACAGCTGAAGACTTCCTAGGCGAAAGTGTTTCTGAAGCGGTCATCACGGTGCCTGCTTACTTTAACGACTCGCAGCGTCAAGCTACAAAAGATGCGGGCCGCATCGCTGGTTTAGACGTAAAGCGTATTATCAACGAGCCAACAGCAGCAGCGCTTGCTTATGGTCTTGATAAGAGCCGCGGCGATTCTACAATTGCAGTGTATGACCTTGGTGGTGGTACGTTTGATATCTCTATCATCGAAATTGCAGACGTAGATGGTGAAACCCAGTTTGAAGTATTAGCAACCAACGGTGACACATTCTTAGGTGGCGAAGACTTTGACTTGCGTTTGATTGAGTTTTTGGCAGATGAATTTAAGAAAGATTCAGGCATTGACCTTCACAGCGACCCACTTGCGCTTCAGCGTTTGAAAGAAGCGGCTGAAAAAGCAAAAGTAGAATTGTCTAGCTCTAGTCAGACCGATGTTAACTTGCCTTACATCACTGCTGATGCTACTGGGCCTAAGCACCTTAATGTTAAAATTTCTCGCGCTAAGCTAGAATCGTTGGTTGACGAGCTTGTTGCAGGCACTTTGAAGCCATGTGCTCAAGCTCTTAAAGATGCTGGCCTAGATGCAAGCGAAATCGACGAAGTCATCATGGTAGGTGGTCAAAGCCGCATGCCTTTAGTACAAGCTGAAGTCACTTCTTTCTTTGGTAAAGAGCCACGTAAAGATGTAAACCCAGATGAAGCCGTCGCCATGGGCGCAGCGATTCAAGGTGGTGTATTGGCAGGGGACGTAACCGATGTATTGTTGCTAGACGTAACGCCTCTAACTTTGGGTATTGAAACTATGGGTGGCGTGATGACTTCGGTGATCGAGAAAAACACCACAATCCCTACTAAGAAGTCTCAAGTCTTCTCTACTGCAGATGACAACCAAGCGGCAGTAACCATTCATGTGTGCCAGGGCGAGCGTAAGCAAGCGACACAGAATAAGTCATTGGGTCGTTTCGATCTTAGCGACATTCCGCCAGCTCCACGTGGCATGCCACAAATTGAAGTAAGCTTTGACATTGACTCTAACGGCATCCTAAATGTGTCGGCTAAAGACAAAGGTACGGGTAAAGAACAGTCTATCGTGATTAAAGCCTCTTCTGGTTTGAGCGATGAAGAAATCGAACAAATGGTTCAAGATGCAGAGGCAAATGCTGCGGAAGACCAAAAGTTTGAAGAAATGGTTCAAACTCGCAATACCGCAGACGGCATGGTTCACTCTTCTAAGAAGATGCTGGAAGAAGCCGGTGATAAAGCCACTGATGAAGAAAAAGCAGCCGTTCAGTCTGCAATTGATGCAGTAGAAGAAGCCCTTAAAGGGGATGACAAAGAAGCGATTGAGGCAGCCACTGCTACTTTAACTGAAGCTTCTGGCGCTATCGCTCAAAAAATGTACGCTGAAGATGCTGCAGCCCAAGGTGGGGCGGAAGCATCAGCTGAAAACCCTGCTGATGACGCTGTTGATGCAGAATTTGAAGAAGTTAAAGACGAAGATAAAAAGTAAGCCCTATTGCCTTACTCACGCCGCTTAATAGTGGCGTAATCTTTTAGCGCGGGGCTTAGGCCCTGCGTTCTTGTATCTGCTTCTAGTGGCAATTATGCCCTTGAAGCTCATTGGAATAACTATGTCTAAACGCGATTTTTATGAAGTTCTTGGCGTAGCCAAAGGCGCTGATAAAAAAGAAATTAAAAAAGCTTTTCGCCGCATGGCGATGAAGTATCACCCAGACCGTAACCCTGGCGATAAAACTGCAGAAGCAAGTTTCAAAGAAGTAAATGAAGCTTACGAAATTTTAGCAGATGACCAGAAAAAGGCAGCTTATGACCAATATGGCCATGCCGGTGTCGACCCTAACGCCCGAGGTGGCGGTGGCGGTGGCTTTGGCGACGTGTTCGGTGACATGTTCGGTGATATCTTTGGTGGTGCAGGTGGCGGCGGCCGCTCTAGTGTTCAACGTGGCTCAGACTTACGTTACACCATGGAGCTTACTTTAGAGCAAGCTGTAAGAGGCGCAACTGAAGAGATTCGTATACCGACCCAAGTTGCATGTGAGCCATGTGATGGTTCTGGTGCTAAGCCTGGGACTAGCAGCAAAACCTGTAGCACGTGTAATGGCCAAGGCCAGGTGCGTATGCAACAAGGCTTTTTCTCAGTGCAACAAACCTGCCCAAGTTGTCAGGGAAATGGCAAAGTGATTAGTGACCCATGCCGTTCATGTCATGGCGAGGGCCGTGTGCAAGAGTACAAAACTTTATCAGTGAAGATTCCATCTGGAGTGGACACTGGCGATCGTATTCGTCTTACCGGTGAAGGTGAAGCGGGAGTGAATGGCGGCCCAACGGGCGATTTATATGTGCAAGTGTCTGTTCGCGAGCACAAAATCTTTACCAGAGATGGCAAAAACCTATATTGCGAAGTGCCTATTAGTTTCACTGATGCCGCGCTTGGCGGCGAGATTGAGGTGCCAACCCTTGATGGTCGTGTTAAATTAAAGATTCCTGAAGGTGCTCAAAGTGGCAAGATGTTCCGCTTACGTGGCAAAGGTGTTACCCAAGTGCGTGGCGGCGGTCAGGGTGATCTTATGTGCCGTGTGGCAGTAGAGACGCCTGTGCACTTGAGCAAAGAGCAAAAAGATTTGTTGCGTAAGTTCCATGACACTATGGAAGCCACCAAAGGCAAGCATTCGCCTAAGAAATCTTCTTGGTTTGAGGGCGTTAAGAGTTTCTTTGAAGACAGTTAAGTAATCTGTATCCACCAAGCGGGTGGATCTGCCCTAGAGGTTTGGTATGACACGAGTAGCAATAATGGGTGCCGCAGGGCGCATGGGCAAAGTGCTTATTGAGGCTGTGCAGCAAGGCCAGGGTGTATCCCTTGGGGCTGCTATTGTTTCACCCACTAGCTCATTAGTGGGCGCGGATGCGGGCGAGCTAGCAGGTGTTGGCAAGCTTGGCGTGAGCGTGCACCACAGTTTGGTGGAAGTGGCAGATGACTTTGATGTGTTGGTGGATTTTACTAACCCTAAGTTAACACTTACTAACCTTGAGGCATGCGCTAGCCTTGGTAAGGCTATGGTGATTGGTACCACTGGCCTTAGTGAAGAAGATAAGCAGGTATTGCAGCAACAAGCCCAACATACGCCCGTCGTTTTTGCACCTAATATGAGTGTTGGCATTAACTTGTTGCTTGATATATTGCATCGTGCAGCCAGTGTTTTACAAGATGGTTATGATGTGGAAATTATCGAAACGCATCATCGTCATAAAGTAGATGCGCCCTCTGGCACTGCTTTGCGTTTAGGTGAAGTGGTTGCCGATGCCAAAGGCTTAAATCTAGCTGAATCTGCAGTTTATGGCCGTGAAGGGATCACTGGCCCAAGAACAGCCAATGAGATTGGTTTCGAAACCATTCGTGCAGGCGATGTAGTGGGCGATCACACGGTATTATTCGCAAGTGAAGGTGAGCGCATAGAGATCACCCATAAGGCCAGTAGCCGAATGACCTTTGCCAAAGGCGCGGTACGCGCATGTGCTTGGTTGCAAGGCCAGCCTAATGGTCTATATGACATGCAAGATGTGTTGGCTTTAAAGGACTGATCTGTAAATTCAAAACTGATAATCCACTAGACAAAAGGCCTAGTTGTTCTGTATAATTTCACCAGTTAACAGGCGCAATAAATTAGCTGCCGGCCAAAGTATAAAAGAAAGCGGGGTGTGTCTTACACACCTCGCTTTTTTGCGAATAAAGGCCTCACTTTTCAAGCGCTGTTGAAAAATTTTCGTACGCATCACACCTGAGGAGGCCCCCATTGACTACTCCCGCCATTCTGGCTTTAGAAGACGGCAGCATATTTAGAGGGGTTGCTATTGGCGCCACTGGCCAAAGCACCGGCGAGGTGGTATTCAACACCTCCATGACTGGCTATCAAGAGATCCTTACTGATCCTTCATATGCTCATCAAATTGTGACCCTGACCTACCCTCATATTGGTAACACTGGCACCAATTCTGAAGATGAAGAATCGGAATTTGTTTGGTCTGCCGGTTTAGTGATCAGAGACTTACCTTTGTTGGCAAGCAGCTGGCGTAACACTCAGCCTTTAGATGAATACCTTATTGCCAATAACGTGGTGGCTATTGCCGACATTGATACTCGCAGGCTAACCCGCATTTTAAGAGAAAAAGGCGCACAAAGTGGCTGTATCATGGCAGGCGATGACATTGACGAAGCAAAGGCTTTAGCAGCGGCAAAAGGCTTTGCTGGTCTTAAGGGCATGGACCTTGCTAAAGAAGTGAGTGTTAAAGAAGCCTACAGCTGGAGCGGTTCAACGTGGGATCTAGTAGAAGGTCACCGTGAAAAGAGTGATGGCCAGTTTAATGTAGTGGCTTACGATTTTGGTGTGAAGCGCAACATTTTGCGTATGTTGGTAGAGCGCGGTTGTAATCTAACCGTAGTGCCTGCACAAACGCCGGCTAAAGATGTTTTGGCCATGAATCCAGATGGCATTTTCTTATCTAACGGCCCTGGTGATCCAGAGCCATGTGACTATGCCATCACTGCAATTCAAGAGATTTTGGAAACAGACACGCCTGTGTTTGGGATTTGTCTTGGTCACCAGCTTTTGGCTTTGGCCTCTGGCGCGAAGACACAGAAAATGAAGTTTGGCCACCACGGTGCCAACCACCCAGTGCAAAACTTGGACACTCAAGTGGTTATGATTACTAGCCAAAACCATGGCTTTGCGGTTGCTGAAGAGGGTATGCCAGACAACTTGCGCGCCACTCATAAGTCTTTGTTTGATGGCTCTTTGCAGGGCATTGAGCGCACAGACAAGCAAGCCTTTAGTTTTCAGGGTCACCCAGAAGCAAGCCCTGGACCACATGACGTAGCGCCTTTGTTTGATCGATTCATCGACATCATGACTGCTAACCAAGCTAAATAAAATTGCACAGATTATTGGATAACTGCTATGCCTAAACGTTCCGACCTCGAAAGTATATTGATCCTTGGTGCTGGCCCGATCATCATCGGCCAAGCCTGTGAATTTGATTATTCTGGTGCACAAGCCTGTAAAGCCCTTCGCGAAGAAGGCTACCGTGTTATTTTGGTGAACTCTAACCCAGCCACCATCATGACTGACCCTTCTATGGCTGATGCGACCTACATTGAGCCGATTCGCTGGGAAACAGTTGAAAAGATCATTGCAAAAGAGCGCCCTAGTGCTATTTTGCCGACTATGGGTGGTCAGACTGCATTGAACTGTGCGTTAGATCTAAACCGCATGGGAGTGCTTGAAAAGTACAATGTAGAGATGATTGGTGCTGACGCTGACACCATCGACAAAGCTGAAGATCGAGATCGCTTTGATAAGGCGATGAAAAACATTGGCCTTGAATGCCCGCGTGCTGAGATCGCACATTCTATGGAAGAGGCCTTTGATGTGCAATCACGCATTGGTTTCCCAGCGATTATTAGGCCTTCTTTCACTATGGGTGGATCAGGCGGTGGTATTGCATACAACCGTGAAGAATTTGAAGAAATTTGTACCCGTGGTTTAGACCTTTCACCCACTAATGAGCTTCTTATTGATGAGTCGTTGATTGGCTGGAAAGAATACGAAATGGAAGTGGTGCGTGACACCAATGATAACTGCATCATTATTTGCGCCATTGAAAACTTTGACGCCATGGGTGTTCATACCGGCGATTCTATCACTGTAGCCCCCGCGCAAACCCTTACTGATAAAGAATACCAAATCATGCGTAATGCCTCTTTGGCTGTATTGCGTGAAATTGGTGTTGAAACCGGTGGTTCTAACGTACAGTTTGGTATGAACCCTGCTGATGGCCGCATGGTTGTTATTGAGATGAACCCGCGTGTGTCGCGCTCATCAGCATTGGCCTCTAAGGCAACAGGTTTCCCGATTGCTAGGGTGGCTGCCAAGTTGGCTGTAGGTTACACCTTAGATGAGCTGCAAAACGAAATTACTGGCGGTGCTACACCAGCTTCGTTTGAGCCTGCGATTGACTATGTCGTCACTAAGATTCCACGTTTTACTTTTGAAAAATTTGAACAAGCTGACGATCGTTTAACCACACAAATGAAGTCGGTTGGCGAAGTCATGGCGATTGGCCGTACCTTCCAAGAGTCTATGCAAAAAGCGTTGCGTGGTCTTGAGACAGGGATTCATGGTTTAGACCCTATTTTAGACATTACCCAAGAAGATGCTCGCAGCAAGGTGATTGCTGAGCTTAAAACGCCGCGTGCGGACCGCATTCAGTATGTGGGTGATGCGCTTCGTATGGGTATGGAAATTGACGAATTGTACAAGCACTCAGGCATTGATCCTTGGTTCTTAGTTCAGCTACAAGACTTAATTAATGAAGAACAAAAGCTTGGCGCAATAGGCCTTGCAGACCTTGATTATGACCGAGTGTACGGTTTAAAGCGTAAAGGTTTCTCAGACATTAGGTTGGCAAAACTTTTAGGTTTAACCGAAAAGGGTTTCCGTCAACACCGTCAAAAGTTAGGTGTTCGCCCAGTCTACAAGCGGGTAGACACCTGTGCTGCGGAATTCTCTACAGATACGGCTTACATGTACTCTACCTATGAAGAAGAGTGTGAGTCACGCCCAAGTGATCGTAAGAAAATTATGATTCTAGGTGGTGGTCCAAACCGTATCGGCCAAGGCATTGAGTTTGATTACTGTTGTGTGCACGCGGCACTGACTGCACGCCGTGAAGGTTATGAAACCATTATGGTGAACTGTAACCCAGAAACTGTATCCACAGACTATGACACTTCAGACCGTTTGTATTTTGAATCTGTGACGCTTGAAGATGTATTAGAGATCGTTAACCTAGAACAGCCAAAAGGCGTTATTGTTCAGTATGGTGGCCAAACGCCACTCAAGCTTGCAGTGGATCTAGAAAACGCTGGCGTACCTATTTTAGGCACCAGCCCTGAAGCGATTGACCGTGCCGAAGACCGTGAGCGTTTTCAGCAGATGATTCAGCGTTTAGGCCTGCGTCAGCCTGATAATGCCACCGTGCGTACGCAAGAAGAAGCGGTGCGTGAAGCTGAAAAAATTGGTTATCCACTCGTGGTTCGCCCATCTTATGTATTGGGTGGCCGTGCTATGGAGATTGTGCACAAAGAAGTTGAGCTTAAACGCTACATGAATGAAGCTGTGCAGGTTTCGCATGACTCACCTGTGCTACTAGATCGTTTCTTAAGCAACGCTGTGGAAGTGGATATTGATGCCGTATGTGACGGTGAAATCGTAGTGATCGGTGCCATTATGCAGCACATTGAACAAGCGGGTATTCACTCAGGTGATTCAGCATGTTCCTTGCCACCTTATGATTTGCCACAAGACGTGCAAGATGCAATGCGCGATCAAGTCAAACGCATGGCGCTAGAGCTTGGCGTGGTTGGTTTGATGAACACTCAGCTTGCTTGGCAAGATGGCGAAATTTACGTGATTGAAGTGAACCCTCGCGCATCTCGCACAGTGCCTTTTGTTAGTAAATGTATTGGTGTGTCTTTAGCAGACATTGGCGCTCAAGTAATGGCTGGCGCGCGTTTGGCAGACATCGGCTTCACTGATGAAATTATTCCAGACTACTACAGTGTTAAAGAAGCGGTATTCCCATTTGATAAGTTCCCAGGCGTAGACCCTATCCTAAGCCCAGAAATGAAATCTACTGGTGAAGTTATGGGTGTTGGTAAGAGCTTCCCTGAAGCCTTTGCTAAGGCGCATCTTGGTACTCGCCAAGCCATGCCTGTCGCTGGCAAAGCGTTTATCTCTGTGCGTGAAGCAGATAAGAAAGCATGTGTTAAATTGGCCAAAGGCCTTTTGGATCTTGGTTTTACATTGATGGCTACCAGTGGCACCCAAAAAGCGTTATCTGACGCTGGCTTTGAGTGTGAGTTGGTAAATAAGGTGCTTGAAGGGCGCCCTAACATTGTTGATAAAATCAAAAATGATGAGATCACTTTTGTGATTAACACCACAGAAGGCCGCCAAGCAATTAATGACTCCTCACTGATCAGAAGCTCTGCCTTGCAGCATAAAGTGGCTTATTCTACGACTCTAACCGGTGGTTTGGCTGTGATGGAAGGTTTGGCATTTGGTGAAGAACAAGAAGTGCGTCGTTTGCAAGATCTGCACGCCACTTTAAAAGCGTAAGGAAACTTAATTATGGCGATCACTAAAGTCCCCATGACGGTGCGCGGTGAAAAGCTTTTGCGTGATGAATTAACGCAGCTGAAAAGCGTGACTCGTCCTCAAATTATCCAAGACATCGCCACAGCGCGTGAGCATGGTGATTTGAAAGAAAATGCCGAATATCATGCTGCCCGTGAACAGCAAAGTTTTTGTGAAGGTCGCATTCAAGAGATTGAATCTAAGCTTTCGTTGGTTCAAGTCATTGACGTAAGCCAAATTGCGCACACGGGCAAAGTGATCTTTGGTGCTACGGTGACTATTGTTAACCTAGATAGCGATGAAGAAAAGACTTACTGCATCGTAGGTGAAGATGAAGCAGACATTAAGGCGGGTAAAATTTCGATTGCCTCGCCCATTGCCCGCGCATTGATTGCCAAGCATGAGGGTGATGAAGTTGCTGTATCAACACCTGGCGGTATGATCGATTATGAAATCATCAGTGTTGAGCATATCGCCTAAGCACTTATCCCCTATACTGACTCAGCGCGGCTAGCCTAAGCTAGGCTGCCCGCTTGCTTTTAACTGGGTCTTTAGTTGCCCTTTATTAACCTTCAGCGTTGCTCTTCTTAGGGTCTGCGTTAGGGTTGTAAAGGTACACTAAGGCGACATTGCCAACCGATTGCACAAGCGTAGCCCCTGTCTGTTTGCACATGTCAGTAATCAAGGCACTTTTCACATCTCTATCACCGACTGAAAACTTAACTTTAATCAGCTCATGATCAAACAATGCGCGGTTTATTTCTGCCATGACAGTTTCCGATAAACCTTTAGTTGCAACAGTCACCAATGGGTGAAGGCTGTGACCAATAGAGCGAAATTGTTTTTTCTGGGATTGAGATAGATTCATGAGCTTCCAAAGATAAATTGTTGTGCGCCATAGCACCTATGGCTGTGTTAAACTTGCCTCATTATACCGCATGTCTGTGCTTTGCGCTTGTTCGCAACCAGATATACAGATTAACTTTTGCAACTTCATTAGGCACTCCCTTGGCTAGATCAAAAACCAGCAGTAATTGGCTAAAAGAACACTTTGATGACCCCTATGTTAAGCAGGCTCAAAAAGATGGGTACCGCTCTAGGGCGAGTTATAAGTTGCTAGAAATGAGCAAAAAAGACCGTCTTATTCGCCCCGGCATGAAGGTGGTGGATTTAGGTGCAGCCCCTGGTGGCTGGACGCAAGTTGCCGTGCAGCTCGTGGGTGAAGAAGGCATGGTAGTGGCGTCTGACATCCTTCCCATGGATTCGATTGCAGATGTGACCTTTGTGCAGGGTGATTTTACTGAGCAAGCGGTTTATGATCAGATTGTAGCGGCTTTGGGTGGTGAAAAAGTAGACCTTGTAATTTCAGATATGGCCCCCAATATGAGTGGTACACCCGCTATTGATCAGCCAGGCTCGATGTATTTGGTTGAATTAGCCTTAGATATGGCAAGAAGTGTGTTGAAACCAGGTGGATCATTTTTAGCAAAAGTGTTTCAGGGTGAAGGTTTTGACGAGTTATTAAAAGATACACGTACAAGCTTTACTAGCGTTCGCTCACGTAAGCCAGACGCTTCTAGAGGGCGTTCTAGAGAAGTTTACCAACTGGCAACCGGTTTTAAAGGTAAGTAGTAAGAAGTTGCCAAAGTTACTACCAAAATACCCTCACGTTGAGGATTAGGAGTCTAGCACTTGAACAATATGACAAAGAATTTGGTTTTATGGCTCATCATCGCGGCAGTGTTGATGACGGTTTTCAATAGCTTTAACCAAGAATCTGCGCCGAATCGCGTTAGCTATTCAGAATTTGTGCAAGCAGTTCAGCGCGACCAAGTTAGAAATGTAGAAGTAGATGGCATTATCATTAATGGTAAATTTGCTGATGGCACTAATTTTGAAGTAGTGCGCCCAGCCCTTTCAGACCCTAAACTTGTAGATGACCTGCTGACTCACGAAGTTGAAATTGTAGGCAAGCAGCCTGAACAGCAGAGTATATGGGTACAGCTGTTGATAGCCAGCGCCCCAATCCTGATTATTATTGTAGTCTTCATGTTTTTCATGCGCCAAATGCAAGGCGGTGCCGGTGGTAAAGGCGGCCCAATGTCATTTGGTAAGAGCAAGGCTCGCCTTATCAGTGAAGACCAAATTAAAACCACCTTCGCAGATGTTGCAGGCGTTGAAGAAGCCAAAGAAGATGTGGAAGAGCTGGTAGAGTTTTTGCGAGACCCGGGTAAATTCCAGCGTTTGGGTGGACATATTCCACGTGGTATTTTGATGTCAGGCTCCCCTGGCACAGGTAAAACCTTATTAGCTAAGGCGATTGCTGGTGAAGCTAAGGTACCTTTCTTTAGCATTTCAGGTTCCGATTTTGTTGAAATGTTTGTCGGTGTAGGTGCTTCTCGTGTACGCGATATGTTTGAGCAAGCCAAAAAGCAAGCGCCATGTATTATCTTTATCGATGAAATTGATGCCGTAGGTCGTCAGCGTGGCACCGGCATGGGTGGTGGTAACGATGAACGCGAGCAAACGTTAAACCAATTGTTGGTTGAAATGGATGGTTTTGATGGCAATGAAGGCATTATTGTTATTGCTGCGACGAACCGCCCAGACGTTTTAGACTCCGCCTTGCTGCGCCCAGGTCGATTTGACCGTCAGGTCAATGTGTCTCTGCCAGATATTCTTGGACGTGAGCAAATTCTTAATGTACACCTTAAGAAAGTGCCTTTAGGTGATGATGTTAAACCCAAGTTAATTGCCCGCGGCACGCCTGGTTTTTCTGGTGCAGACTTAGCTAACTTGGTGAACGAAGCTGCTTTGTTTACGGCGCGTTTAAATAAACGCATGGTAGGCATGGAAGAGCTTGAAAAAGCCAAAGATAAAATCATGATGGGCGCAGAGCGTAAATCGATGGTGATGCAGCCTAAAGAAAAGCTAAATACTGCCTACCATGAATCTGGCCACGCTATTGTAGGCCGTTTGGTGCCAGATCATGATCCCGTTTACAAGGTGACTATTATTCCTCGTGGCAGAGCACTGGGTGTGACCATGTTCTTACCAGAAGAAGATCGTTATAGCCTATCTCGCCAAGGTATTTTGAGCCAGATTTGTAGCCTATACGGTGGCCGTATCGCAGAGGAAATGACCTTAGGTAAAGAGGGTGTCACGACCGGAGCTTCAAATGACATTCAAAGAGCCACTCAGTTAGCGCGCAATATGGTAACTAAGTGGGGCTTGTCTGAGAAGCTAGGTCCTTTGTTGTATGAAGCAGAAGATTCAGATCCCTTCAGTGGCGCACAAGGTCAAGGCGCTAAAGGCTTCTCAGATGAGACAAAAGCCATAATTGACGGTGAAATCAAAGACATCATTGATAGCTGTTATGAGCGTGCATACACCATTTTGCAAGACAATAGAGACATTCTAGAAGCCATGACGCAGGCTTTGATGAAGTACGAAACCATTGATTCTAGTCAGTTGGATCAACTGTTAGCTCGCGAGGAAGTTTCTGCGCCTGCGGGTTGGGATGATGCTGATAACAAGGATAATGGCTCAAATACTGGTGGTGGCGCCGCAGCTAGCGAAGATAAAGCGACTGTGTCAGAAGCGGATCTTGGTACCAGTAACGCTGATGTACCAGGTGCTGACGAAGCACCCAGTTAATTAAGATGTTATTTGGTGATAAAGGCTTAGATTTAACAAAGCCCCACGTGATGGGAGTGATTAACGTCACTCCCGATTCTTTTTCTGATGGCGGAACTTTGTTTGCCAGTGAGTCCGTTTGCCTTGATCAGGCAATGGGGCGCGCATACGCCATGGTCAAAGAAGGTGCAAGCTTTCTTGATATCGGCGGCGAATCTACTCGGCCCGGGGCAGAACCTGTTTCTGTTCAACAAGAGCTTGATAGAGTCATTCCTGTTATTGAAGCGATTAAAGCGTCATTAGACGTTGTTGTTTCCGTAGATACCAGTACGCCAGAAGTCATGCTTCAAGCGGCAAAGGCAGGTGCAGGGCTTATTAACGACGTACGTGCGTTAACCCGCGACGGGGCTCTATCTGCAGCTGCGAAAACAAAGCTGCCTGTGTGTTTGATGCACATGCAAGGCGATCCTAAAACCATGCAAGATAACCCAAGCTACGATTCAGTGGTGAAGGACATTAGCCAATATTTTGATGAACGCATAAGCCAATGTGCTGAAGTGGGCATTCCTTTAGAAAAAATTATTTTGGACCCAGGGTTTGGCTTTGGAAAAACCTTAACGCATAATTTACAACTGCTAAAACACTTAAAAGTTTTAGCCGACAAAGGCACACCCTTGTTAGTGGGTATGTCACGTAAAAGTATGATTGGTAACGTCATTAATAAGCCCGTGGATGATAGGCTTTATGGTGGTATAGCGACCAGTGTTATGGCCTACGAAAGAGGCGCGCGTATTGTGCGTGTGCATGATGTTGAGCCCACGGTAGACGCGCTTAAAATGGCGCAAGCAACAATGGCATCTGATTAAACCCACACTAAGGATAGTAAATAAGGAGTTTAGTATGAAGTATTTTGGCACAGACGGCATCCGAGGCCGATGTGGAGACTACCCAATCACCCCTGATTTCATGTTGAAGTTAGGCTGGGCAGTGGGCAAAGTATTTTCTGAGCATGGACGTAGCACCATCTTGATCGGTAAGGATACGCGGGTTTCAGGGTATATGTTTGAATCTGCCTTGCAAGCAGGCTTGTCTGCAGCAGGCGTTGATGTGCGTTTGTTAGGTCCTATGCCAACTCCAGCCATTGCATACTTAACGCGCACATTTCACGCCGAAGCGGGCATTGTTATTAGCGCCTCTCATAATGGTTACCAAGACAACGGCATTAAATTTTTCTCAGCTCAAGGCACTAAGTTGGCTGATTCTGTGGAAGCAGCGATTGAAGATAAGCTTCAAGAAGCCATGGTGTGTGTTGCTCCTGAAGCCCTTGGCCGTGCTAAGCGAATTGAGGATGCTGCTGGGCGTTATATTGAGTTTTGTAAGGGCACTGTAGGCCCACATACTAGCTTAAAAGGGATGAAAATAGTTCTGGATTGCGCCCATGGCGCGACCTACCATATTGCGCCCAATGTGTTGCATGAGCTAGGTGCCGAAGTGACTAGCATTGGTATTGACCCTGATGGTTTTAATATCAACCAAGAATGTGGCTCTACCTCCATTGCGATGATGCGTAAAGTGGTTAGGCTGCAAAATGCTGATTTAGGTATTGCGCTTGATGGCGATGGCGATCGTGTGATCATGATTGATCATATGGGCGATGAAGTTGATGGTGATGAGCTGATGTTTATTATTGCGGCTAGTCTTAAACGCAACGGCCAATTAGAGGGCGGTGTAGTGGGCACCCAGATGAGTAATTTGGGTATGGAATTAGGGCTTAAAGAATTAGGTATCGATTTTGCGCGCGCTAAAGTGGGCGATCGCTATGTGATGCAGCAACTAAAAGAAAAAGGTTGGCTTTTGGGTGGCGAATCTTCAGGGCATTTGATTTGTAGAAACCTAACCACCACGGGTGACGGCATTGTTGCAGCACTGCAAGTATTACAAGCCATGCAGACAAGCCGCAAGACATTGCATGAGCTGAAAAGTGAAATGAAAAAAATGCCACAAAAATTAATCAACTTACGTTTCCAAAGCCGTGTGAACCTTGCTGATTATCCCGCTATTGATGATGCCGTAGAGGCCATCGAACAGCGTATGGGTGGCCGTGGCAGAGTATTGCTTAGGCCATCAGGCACCGAGCCAGTGGTTCGAGTGATGGTAGAGGGTGAGAATATAGATCTAGTAAGCCAGTATGCTCAAGAGCTAGCGCACGACGTAAATCAGCTCATTGGTTAATGGTTGGAAGGCAATTACCCCCTTGAAATTGTGGGCTAATAAAAGCAAATGCCTTGTTTAGAGGCCGTATTTTAAGTATTATGGCGCGCTAAAATCGAATACCCAAAGTTTTTTTGACCTAAGGTAATAGTGATGGCTCAGATGATAGTTGCAGGCAACTGGAAGATGAACAGCAATAAAGAAGGTGTAACCTCTTTATTGCAGGGCCTAAAACAAGGTGAGTTAGCGGTAAAGAACGCGCATTTAATCGTATTCCCGCCCTTTCCTTACCTTGCAATTGCTCAACAAGAGCTAGCAGGTACAAGCATCAGTATTGGTGTGCAAAACGTTTGTGCAGCGGCTAAGGGCGCATTCACTGGCGAAGTTTCTTTAACCATGGTTAAAGAATTCGGTGCCAGCTACGTGTTGGTTGGGCATTCAGAAAGACGCGGTTTATTTGCAGAAGATAATGCTCAAGTGGCAGCTAAATACTTAGCCACTCAAAAAGCTTCTCTCACACCCATATTGTGTGTGGGTGAGACCCTAGAACAACGTGAAAATGGGCACACTTTAAGCGTTGTACTAGAGCAAATTAAAGCCGTTATTGATGAGGCAGGTGGCGCAAGTTTTGCCAACGCTGTGGTTGCATATGAGCCAGTTTGGGCTATTGGCACAGGGTTAACAGCAAGCCCGCAGCAAGCGCAAGAAGTGCACCAAGCTATTCGAGCCTATGTGGCTGAATTTGCGCCAAAGCAAGCGCAAGAGTTGAAAATTTTATATGGCGGTAGTGTGACTGCAGCCAGTGCTAAAGAGCTATTTGCTCAAGCAGACATTGATGGTGGCCTTGTAGGTGGGGCCTCCTTAGAAGCCGATTCATTTTTGGCCATAGGCCAGGCGGCAAAATAGTAGGGTGCTGAATACAGCACGATAAGTTTAAAGCGAGAAATTTGATGGAAGTTGCAATCCTAATTGTACATGTGTTGTTAGCAATAGCCTTAATTGGCTTCATAATGATACAGCAAGGTAAAGGCGCCGATGCGGGTGCTTCGTTTGGTGGCGGTGGCGCCTCACAAACAGTTTTTGGCAGTAGTGGTTCAGGTAACTTTTTAAGCCGAGTAACTGCTATTTTAGCGGCTGGTCTTTTTGTCACCAGCTTTGCTTTGGCAATGTATGCCAAGCAGCAAGCAGATAGTATTTCTGATGCAGGTATCCCAGTTGTTGATATGGCAGATACACAAGCACTTCCAGTATTTGATGAAGTGTTGACGCCGACTGACAGCGACGTACCCGTTTCAGAATAATGAGTTATGCCGACGTGGTGGAATTGGTAGACACGCCATCTTGAGGGGGTGGTGAGCAATGCTCGTGCCGGTTCAACTCCGGCCGCCGGTACCAAACATACGTTTATTACCAAAATAAACGTTCCTAAAGCCCCATCACGGGGCTTTTTTTATGCCTGTATTATTACCTCACCTTTACGTGTAGCACTCTTG
>CAXHZX010000015.1:0-44682 GCA_964022265.1 uncultured Oceanospirillaceae bacterium
TTGCCTCTGGTTTTGCCTCTGGATTAGCTTCAAGCATAAGCGCCTGAAGCGCTGCTGAAGGCTTTTCATTACTGACTTCTATCACTGGCTGGCTTACCTTAGCAGCAGGCTCAATAATCACCTCGAGCTCCTGTGCAACAGGCAATTGCAGGTTCTTTGAAGTTGGTAATGCCTCATCCAGCACTAGTGGATGCACCCGCATGCTTCTTGTGATAGTGCGCGCTATAGGTCCGTTTTCAACGGCAATAGTGAGCGTATGCAAACCTTCTTTGGTCAGTGGTGGAAGATCAACTCTGGTCTTTTGGTTACGTGCGAAAACACGCTGTTGCTTAAACACCTGTTGGGCTCCGTCATCTAAACTCACACTTAGCTTAAAACCTTGTAGCTGTGACGCATTTAGCGCAGCCCCGTTAGCATCTGCTAACTGCACGTCGATGAAACTTGGCTGCCCCACTTTGATATTTTGGTGGCTTTGCTGCAAAAGAATTTGAAACTTGCCTACCACATTGATGCGGGTCAATTTGGCAGTGTCACTGATCAAGCTCCAAGTCCCTGGTACAGGGTTTTTAATTCGCACGACATCATGGGACACCGTGTTTTGCCATTGCGAATAAGCACTTTTGTCTGCGCGATTAAAGCGAGTATTGTTACCATCTTTAAACTGAATGTTTTCATCGCCATTTTTTTCAACCACTATGGTGATTAATTCAATGCCCTCTTCAACAATAAAGCTTTGCTCCACAGCCTCTACTGTCACTTGCTGTGAAACCACCGTGTTATCTAGGGCACGAAGAAAAATGTCTAACAACTGATCTGCATTTAAAGCCACTTCAAACAAGCCATCAGTGCGCTGGGCAAGCGCTCTTAAGGTGCTTTGATCCGCTTCATAGGACAAACCTACCGTGTGCACTCTTGCACCCACGTTAATGTATTGCTGAAGAATAGGCTCTAGTAACTTAGCCCGTGCAAGCTTGTTATCTGCAGCATTTTTGCTGACATCAACCATGCCGTCGGTGAGTAAAATAACATGTAATTGGCGGCCTTGAGTTTGGTCTTGTGCATTAAAGGCAACTGCATTTAGTGCCGCGCCTATGTCTGTTAGCTGGCCAGTTGAGGATATATTTTGAGCTGCAATTAGGGCCTGCTCTTGCCAAGCCGCGCTCACTTGCCCCAAAGGCACAATCATTTTAGGAGTATTAGCAAACTCCCACACGCCTGCTTGGCTGCCCTCAGGTAACAGCTGGGTGAGCACTTGTAAGGCTGGAATTCGCAAGTTTTTGGGGTCAGTTTTTTTCATACTGCCCGAAACGTCAATCAATACCCTAATATCCATCTGATTGGATAAAGAGTTACTCAAAGCTGGCTGACTCCAAGCTAAAAGAGTGATCAACAGTGCCACACTATAATTGCGCAGACGATAAAACTGGAACATGGGCTATAAACCTAATTTTTTTGTTATATAAAACACTGTAACACAACCTAATATGGCTTGACCAAGCAGAAAAAAGTAAAGCTAATCATCAATTTGTTGAATTTCAATGATGTGCTCACCCCAGCGGGTTTCAGGTACTTTAGCTTCTGAAATGGCCCACTTTCGCACCGTCATGCCTGCTTTCACCGTAGATTTAGCATCCCCAGTCACCAGTGGATGCCAATCTGGCAGATCTTTACCCGCGGCAACTCTGCGATAACCGCAGGTTTCAGGCAACCAATGAAAACTTTCAACCTCTTCTGGGGTAACCAAGGTGCAATCAGACACTTTATCTAAACGTGTTTCATAAACGCTACACTGACAAGACTTAAGGTCTAAATAGCGACACGCAATACTTGTGTGATACATCAGCGGCACGTCATCATCGATCAATTTTTGTAAACAACAACGCCCGCAACCATCACACAAAGACTCCCACTGCTCACTGGTCATTTCTTTTATGGAAGTATCTTTCCAAAAGCCTGTTTGAGTTGATGATTTCATAAGTGCCACATGTGCATTGATTTAATAAGTTGGGTTCAGCGGTGCCTTATAAAGGTCTAACATATAGTCATCGCGTGGCGGTGGCATTTGCAGGTAATACCCTTTATCTCTGATGTCGGCGAGAATATCTGAAGCTTGCGCTTTTGCTAATTTTTTATCTTCGCTTAGCAGCATGTCCATACGATGTTCAGGTTTGCCAAACATACTCAGTAGCTCCTCAGGAACCAAACTTAAGGCTTTGGTTTTATCCACATAGAGATACATTTCATCTTTCTTTTTACTTCTATAAATAGAGCAAATCATATGCTTTGGGGTCATTTTAGCGCCTCTTGAATCTGTTTGTACTCACTGGCAATGGGTTGCGCAAGAAATTCTTCACGCCACCCTTTCCAGCTATGAGGCAGCTTAAAGGGTTGTTGCTTGCGGATACCTTCAAACACCGCCAACAACTCTTTCTTTCTGCCCATTAATTGCACCTGCAGTGACGCCCTTTCAGCTTGATCAGTCATCACTTTGTGCAGTCGTTTGTAGTCTTTATTTTCGCTCTTTGAAAGCGGTTGTGCCACACCAGGCAGCACTTCTGAAGAATTCGCCAATATCGCTAACAACTGTTTACCATAGCGCCTTACGGTGCCAGGACGCATTTCTTGGCAGGCCCCCATACGGCCTAAATCGCTTGGGTTTTGCTGTGCTAAATCAATTAAGCTATGGTCTTTTAAAACAAAGCTTTTAGGCCTATTTTCACTTCGAGCGACCGTTTCTCGCCAAGCGGCAAGTGCCCTAAGCCTACCCACAGACTTACCCTGCAAGCGCCAAGCATTTTTCATTTGAGTGTAAGCAAGTTCTGGCTCAAGGGCTGGTTTAGGTTCTGCAAGGCGCAACATATCTTCACTAAACCACTGCCAAACGCCTTTTTCTTTAAGCTTATCTACCAATATGTCATAGCATTGCATCAAGTGCACAACGTCCATGGCGGCATAATGACATTGGGAATCACGTAGCGGTCTTTGCAACCAATTGGAGCGCGTCTCGCCCTTATCTACGGTCACTCCTACTAACTCACCTACCATGCTTTGATACCCAGGAGATAAGCCCATATCAACAAAGGCGGCTGCAATTTGAGTATCCGCTAAAGGGGTTGGACGAAGTTTTAGCCAATGTTGAAATAACTCTAAATCTTCACTACAAGAATGCATCACTTTCAAGGTGTTTGGATCAGTAAGCAAGGTTTGCAGGGGTTGCCATTGATTAATGGTTAATGGATCAATCAAAAAAGTTTGTCCATCAGCTGCAATTTGAACTAGGCCAGGTTTAGGGTAAAAAGTGTCTTCTCTTACAAATTCTGTATCCACCGCAATGGCTTTACTTTGGCTCAGTTTTTCACAAACGAGCTCAAGCTTCTGGTTGGTGTCTATATACTGGTATAACGCTGACATAATTTAGGGGTTGCTCTAATTAGGTATAACTCTTACGCCCAGCAAATGCATGGGCTAAGGTACCGCCATCAACAAACTCCAGCTCTCCACCAATAGGCACGCCGTGCGCTAAACGGGTGACATTAACCTTGTTCGTAGATGCTTGTTGAGTGATTAACTGGTGAATAAAATGGGCAGTAGCATCGCCTTCTATTGTAGGGTTGGTTGCAATGATGACTTCTTCAACATGCTCTTCAACCAAGCGCGCCATTAATTCATCCAAACCAAGCTCTTTAGGGCCAATGCCATCCATTGGGGATAAATGACCCATTAACACAAAGTACATGCCTTTATAGCCTGCGCCTTGCTCCACAGCCACTATGTCTGCTGGTGTCTCTAGGATACATATGGTCTTGGTGTCTCGGTCTGGGCGTTCACAAAGCCTACATACAGACAACTCGCTGTGGGTTCTGCATTTTGAACAATGGCCTACTTTCTCTAACGCCAAATGTAAGCTTTGAGCCAACACAGCACCACCTTCGCGGTTACGCTCTAAAAGGTGCAGCGCCATACGCTGTGCCGATTTTCTGCCAACACCAGGCAAACATCGCAGCGATTCTATGAGATCATCGATAAGCGGGCTAAATGACATATAGGTAAAACCTTTGGTTGGTTAAAATGGCATCTTAAAACCAGGAGGCATTCCCATGCCGGCGGTCATATCAGACATGTTGTTTTGACTTGCTTGTTCTACTTTCCGAACCGCATCATTAACCGCTGCAGCCAACAAGTCTTCTAGCATTTCTTTGTCTTCTGATAACAACGAATCATCAAGCTTGACACGTTTCACATCATGGCGCCCTGTCATAACAACCTGCACAAGGCCGGCACCTGAAGCTCCTGTGAATTCTGCATTTGCTAACTCTTCTTGGGCTTTTTGCATTTGTTCTTGCATTTTTTGGGCTTGTTTCATCAAATTGCCCATACCGCCTTTTAACATAACTGTCCTCTTTTAAATGTGTCAAAGATTAATGTTCAATCGGTTTAACTGGCACCACGCTTGTGGCATCTAACTGCCCGTTAAAGGCGGTTGTTAAACTCTCTACGTTAGGATCATTCTGCAATGATTCCAGGGCCGACGCTAAGTGCTGCGCCTCACGCCTCTGCCTAGAGGCAAAAGGGGTTTCAATTTGAGTTTGGCCAATGCTAATGGTCACTTGTAAATCACATTCAAACATCGCTTCCAACGCCGCTTTGATACGGTCCGTGTGAGCCTCGTTTAGCATACTGCTTTGGCCGTGATCTAGGGTAAATTTTAGGTGCGTACCTTGCCTATTATCAAACACCATATTGGCAGCAATGCTATGCGTCATGCCAACTAGGCCTAAATCATTAAACGCGTTAACCCAAGCCTCTGGGGTTAAATCGGCCAAGGTCCAATCTTTTCTTGATACCTTAGGCGCTGGCTGCGTTGTTATTGATTCAGGGTGAGCTTGGTGCACTGAATCCTGCAACAAACCAGGCTCAGGTTCAGGGTCTGGGGCTGGTTCTGAAGCTTCGGCACGAGCGGCCATTGGCTTTGCATGACTGACTTCAGAATTAAAGGCTTGTGTAGGCCCTTCAGACGGAGCTTGATGAGTAATAGGCTGATATTCAGATTCGTAACTGTGGTGCGAAACAGGCTCATCTGCCCATGGCGGCGACTCATCAATCGGTAACTGGTTAGAAGATTGCTCCACTTGGGTTTGCTCAGCTTGGGCTTGCTCTGCTGCACCAGAGGCCTTGAGCTCTTCTAGCTGTAAATTTTCAGTTGCAGGTTCATTAGGTGTATTGATCACTGCTTCTTCAGGCGTTACTGGCGTTTTTACAGCCACCTGAGGTTGAGACTGGGCTTGGGCTTGATTCGCTGGCTCTATATTTTGCCTTTGCCCTGCGTGTTGCTGGGGCCTAAAGGCTAACATTCGTAATAAAGCCATTTCAAAACCAGCTTGCACGTCTGGAGCGGCTTCCATGTCTTTTCTTGCCATCACACCCATTTGGTAGAACAGCTGCACATCGCTAGGGTCTGTGCCTTTGGCAAGTGCGATGACATTGGTTTTATCAAACTGCACCGATACAGGCGCATCAGGTAGCACCTGACAAATGGCAATTTGGTGTAACAGGCTTAGTAAATCTTCTAAGGCCACAATAAAATCTTGGCCTTGTTCACCAAGCTTGCCTATTAAGGTTAATAGTTCTGAGGCATCGCCCTTTTGCAATGCCGAAACAATAGCCAATACGGTGCCTTGGTCAATGCTTCCAAGCATCTGATTGACCGCTGATTCGCTAAGATTACCTCCACAAAAAGCAATCGCCTGATCTGTTAAGCTTAAGGCATCACGCATACTGCCTTTGGCAGCACGGCCTAACTGCCAAAGTGAGGCTTCTTCAAAAGCAATGTTTTCACTGCTTAATACAGTATTCAAATGGCCAGCCACTTGTTCAGCGGGCATGTTCTTTAAATTAAACTGCAAACACCTTGAAAGCACGGTAATTGGAAGCTTTTGTGGGTCTGTTGTGGCTAACAAAAATTTAACGTGTGGAGGTGGCTCTTCTAAAGTTTTGAGCAAGGCATTAAAACTACTGGTTGATAGCATGTGAACTTCGTCTATTAAATAGACTTTAAACCGGCCTCTGGTTGGCGCGTATTGAACGTTGTCCAATAGCTCTCGTGTGTCTTCAACTTTGGTCCGCGATGCTGCGTCAACTTCTATTAAGTCTACAAAACGCCCTTCTGTAATTTCAACACAACTTGGACACACCCCACACGGAGTGGAGCTAACACCCTGCTCGCAGTTTAAGCAGCGGGCCAAAATACGGGCGATGGTGGTCTTGCCGACACCCCTTGTGCCTGCAAACAAATAGGCATGGTGCAAGCGCTCTTCATCTAACGCATTGATCAAGGCACGCAAAACGTGCTCTTGTCCCACCATAGAATGGAAATTTTGGGGACGCCATTTACGGGCTAAAACCTGATATGCCATGCAAGTGCACTCGTCGCTTTGAAAAAGTTATTGATTACCATTATATGAGCCGCAACCAATTAAAGCTACCAACTAAAGGTTAGAGAAATGGCTTGTTTTTAATAAATTCGGCCAGTTCTAGCTAAGCCTGAACAATTGCAAAAAAGGATGCAGACTAAAGTCACCACTGCGCCGTGCTCCTGGCTCAAAACCCATTAAGTTTTTGCGCATACAAGGAGCTGTAAAAATGAGCTGCAAACGTTAACAATCTTGATAATTAGTGCTTAAACAACGGTTAGAGAACATTTGCAAGGTGGTTCTTTCTTCCAAACTTAAGTCTTCATCAAGAGCGCGTTTAGCTTCTATGCCAAGCAGGTCTCCACCGTAAGCACCAATGTTAAGCCACACATAAGCTTTGTCGGGGTTTTGCGCAACACCAGTACCATTTTTATACATCAAACCCAATCGCACTTGAGCCTCGGGCAGACCTTGGGTGGCGGCTTTGTAAAACCACTCAAACGCGCTTTTCTCATTTTTTAAAACGCCTTTGCCTTGTTGATAAATGAGCCCCAAATTATATTGGGCATCTTCATCGCCTTGCTTAGCGGCCAAAGTAAACCAAGATAAAGCTTTTTCATCACTTTGCTCAACACCCTCGCCACTTGCATACATAGTAGCAAGGCCATATTGTCCTGCCGCATCGCCTTGATCTGCTGAAAGCTGATAATACTTAACGGCCGCTGCGCCGTTTTTTGGAACCCCTAAGCCAAATTTGTAAAGCGCACCTAAGCTATTTTGCGAATCAATGTCGCCAGCATCAGCTAAAGGTTCCCACTGAGCCACAGCAATTTCTACATCACCCAACTGGAAAGCTCTAAAGCCCACAAAATAATCTGCGGACGCAATAGACGCATGGCCCATCAATACAGAACAAAGAACAGCGCATATCCATTGCCTCAAGCGCATAGCTAACTCCTATTTTTTTATTGTTACCAGCCTAGTATGAACACGCGGATGGCTCTGAGCATACTGAAACTAAAAAATTCACCCTAGTTTTCACGCAGATGTTGTTCTGTTTAAGATGCGTCACTGTTATACCAACCTTTGAGCGCTTGTGGAATTGAAAACTCAGAAAACAGTTCGTTAGTGGCGCCAGTACCAACTGGTGACGTTATAACGGTATTGGGTCGCACTTTTGGCATGCAACTTTTCCACCCAGTGCTCAGCACCATTAGATGCCGGGTTAAACAAAACACAACGATTAAAAAGTGGCGCAATAGTCACTGGTTCAGCACCTTCTTGGCCTTTAAAACTCAGCTGACCACCGTCTTTTGGAGACCATTTTTTATTTAAATATAGCAACATGCATACCTCTCTTCCAGGAGAATCATCTGCATGTTGTGCAACAAAATCAGTGTTTTTTAAGCGAAAGTAATTGGTGTTGATATCTGGCTTAGCAACGTTAAGATCGGTTAATTGAACTTGAAAAATATCAGCCAATACCGCCATAAAAACGTCGCTGCGCAAAAAAGATAAGAACTCATGAGCCAAGTTAACCTGAGTGGCATCGCGTTGCCACATGTCTCGCTGGACAAAACGCTCACTATCACTTGCAGCTTGCCACTGTGCACTATTTACATAGAGGCCAGCATAGGTATGCTTTTGAGTTTGCCAGCCTTGGGGCTGCTCTAAGATAGGCATAAGCTTGTCAAGCATAGACGCGTTAAACAAGCCATCGATCACAAGATGGTTGGGGCAACTACTCAAAAGATTGGCTTGATATTGAGTGATGCTCAGCTGGTTTGTTTTTTCATGGTTAAGCCACACTTGAAGCCCCCCTTTTTGCGATTTGTGGGTGCTAGGGCAAGCCTCTAGCAACACGCTTGAAAAACAGCTTCAAAAGCCAGTTATAACGGCCAATACAACGCGTTACCAAAAAAATTATTTTAACCTTGTTGCGGGAGATTTTAATCTTGGAACTATGCTGAAAATCAGGGTTTTTGTGGATGTTTTTTAAGGTTAATAAAGCAATGCCAATCGCCCAAAAACAAAAGTTGCGATAACCCTGTTCTTTAGCCGGGATCATAAAGGTGTAACTTAACGCATCATTCAGGTGCCCATGAGCCATCTGCACAAGCTGCCTTAGGCCTTCATGAAAACTAGCATCACTGCGCTTTTGATCCAAATCCGTAAGCTCTAGATTGAACTTGCTAAAAACATCTTGGGGTAACCAACAAATACCGCGGCTTTGGTCTTGCCATATGTCCTTAAGAATATTGGTCATTTGCAAACCTTGGCCAAATGACACCGACAAATGCATTAACTGCTCTTTGTTACGCTCAATATCACTTGAATAATCACAGTAAAGGCGGGTAAGCATTTCGCCAACAATGCCCGCTACATGATAGCAATAGTCGTTCAAAGCCTTTACATCAGGCAAACCAGAATGAGGTTGGTTAGCTTGGTAGTGCATCATGCCTTTCACCATCGTTGCCACACATTGGGTAATAATGCTGCGCTGGGCGACACTAAAACTGCGAAACAAACGCAATACACGTTCGCAGTTTTGGATCAAATCAAGTTCAGCCGGGGCTGTGTCTGGATGCAGGTGCGGTTGCAAATGGGCCACCCAATCAGCACTTGATTGTTGGCCTTGTAACAACTGTGAAAGCTGATCACTAAAGCGCTCCTTCAGCGCTAATGACAGTTCGGGATCATCTTCTATAGTATCTGCCATTCGACACCACAAATAAGCATTACCCACCACGGGGGAAAGCTGCTTGGGTAGCTCAGGAATGGTAAGGGCAAAGGTGCGTGACACTCCTTGCAAAATGTAATCTTGATACTCAGAGTCTGTAAAAGCACTGGTATCTTTTAGCCAAAATCGTTTCATATCGCAGTTTAACTGATAATTATGCACAAAGGGGTTAAACCTTAGCCCAAAAAACTCAACAAATAGATAAAATTAACACATTATTAACAACAACTTACTAGAGTAGTCCAACCCACAATAGACATTCACCAGGGCATCGCTGTTAAAACAGCGCTAATTGATTTTTTGCCGGCGGCTTTTTTCTTCCTAGGGGCTTTTTGGTTCTGCTGCCTAGTTTTTCAAAAACAGCATTTGAGATCGACCTAAAGTCGTCATCTTTTCTCACTTTAGCTAGTTTAGCTTTAGCCGCTTTTGCAGTGAGCTCGTAATCAACAATTGGGTTTTCATACACCGTGCCTGCAATAACGCTCGCATCATCCACCAGATTTTTACCCCATTTCCAAGGCTCATGAATAAAGGCATTAGGCAGGCCTTTGAGCTCTGGCACATAGCGCCTGATGTAGCTCCCATCTGGGTCATGTTCCATAGATTGCTTAATAGGGTTATACACGCGCATTGCATTAATACCCGTAACACCTGATTGCATTTGCAACTGGCTGTAATGAATACCCGCCTCGTAATCGGTGAACAAAGCTGCCAAGTGATGACTGATCACCCGCCAGTCTAACCACAGCTGATAGCTAGCGAAACTGACTAGCATGGCGCGCATCCTAAAGGTGATCCAGCCGGTCTCAATCAAATTGCGCATACACGCATCAATAAAGGGATAGCCAGTATGCCCAGTGGCCCAAGCTTTAAATTTAAGCTCATCATGCTCAAGCTCGCGCAGCCCCTCATACAAAGGGTGCATGCAATGGGTCTCTATAGCAGGCTGATCTTCAAGTTTTTGAATGAAATGACAACGCCATGCTAGCCTGGAGTTAAACGCCGTTAGATGGGCACCGAAGCGTTTTTTCTCATCGCCGTTGAGCTGCTGTTTTCTTTTTCTAGTGGATTGCACCACTTCTCGAACCGACAAGCTGCCAAAAGCAAGGTGGGCTGAAAGCCTGGAGCAGTGAGTAGCTGATAAGCCAGGCGCCGAAATATGGTAAAGATACTGACTAGCGCGATGGTTTAAAAACCCGCGTAAGTCCTCCACCGCCTTTATTCGCCCACCCTGCTGCACGCTGCCCACAAATGGCTTGCCAAACATGGGATGGTTTTTGTCTGGCAACGCTTCTGATGTGTATTGATCCACGGGCACAAGGCTTTGGGGTTTGGGTATGATTCTTTGGGCCATGCGTTGATTACGAATTGCGGCCCAATCATCACGTGAGCCAAGCCTTCTTACAACACCGTTGCTTGGGTATTCGTACAAGGGAATGGCTAAGTTTTCGCATAAGTGATTAACATCAATATCACGCTGATAAGTCCACAGGTTACCAGTCTCTTCGTGGGCATAAATGCCTTTTACATGATATTCAGATTGCAGACTTTTGATCACATCGCAGGTCTCACCTATTCTTATCACCAATGACTGGCCCAACTGTGTTAACTGCGCGTTAAGATCGCTAAGACAGTCATGGATAAAATGCCAGTGCCTGCTAGAACTGCAACCTTGTTGCCAATACTCAGGTTCCACCACATACAATGGCAATACAGGCAAGCCAGCATTTGAGGCAGCCGATAGCGGGCGATGGTCATTAATCCGTAAATCACGTTTAAACCACACTATATTGACTGTTTCTTTCATAAGGCAGGTCATGTTGTTTAGCATGCTGGCCACTTTTTAAGCGATGAATCGCCTAACGGACCAAAATGTAAGTGAGATTTTTTTCAAATGCCCAACCAACATATAACAATAGTGAAGAATATCAACCGTCTTTACGAAAGCTTTAGAAAAAACACATTAACGCAAGATTTAACAACACAGTTAACAACCGATCGCTTAGGAAGCTTGCTTGGCTCATGCATACAAACGACAATTTCACATTAGAACGTATAGGGCGCTATGGGCATCACGCATACTCATATGCCACTTATGCCAATTAGAATGAATTGGGTAAATTGAGATTAGCCTAGCTAAACAGGCTTATTATTAGGAGAATGGAGGCACCCCTACCAGCCACACCGCGGCACACGAGACCACCGCTGTGGCTGCTCCCTTCCGGGCCTGACCAGGTTCACGGCTTATCGTTGCGTGGGGACCAATAGGGCTACCATAACGATCACAATCTGGCGATTGCGAGCGCGCAGTATAGGCAAAAAGTCCTTGTTTCTCAAGTGATTTTTAAGCCCATTTTACAAATGCGCTAGGCTTTATACGCCAAAGCTTGCATAGGGTAAAAACTCTACCCACCTTGCTTCCTCGCCGCTAGTATTGGGTTTAATCACCGCCAAACCAGAACCTTTCATGGCCGTAGTGAGCACCCCCGAATTTTGGTTGGTCATGGCCTCTACCACGAGCCCTTCTTGTTCATCGCTAACGATGCTTACGCGCAAGTATTCTTGCCTTATGCTGGGCTTTTGGGGTGGGTTCATCAAGCGTGCTTTTATGCTGTAGCTATGCTGCTCAGTCGCCCCTTGTTGAGCAAGTAAATAAGGCCTTGCCAAAATCATGAAGGTCACCAAAACACTGGCGGGGTTGCCAGGCAAACCAAAAAACGGGGTATCTAGAACCTGCCCAAATGCCAAAGGTTTTCCTGGCTTTATGGCAAGCTTCCATACTTCTAAGTGGCCCAAAGCTTCTACGGCACCTTTTACATGGTCTTCTTCACCTTCAGACACACCGCCGCTTGTGATAATGACATCGGCACTTTCACTGGCACTTTTAAGGGCTTGGCGAGTGAGTATTGGGTCATCTTCAATAATACCTAAATCAACAATCTCCATGCCTAGCTGATCCACTAAACCAGCTAATAAAAACCGGTTAGAATTATATATTTGCCCAGCAGCAAGCTGTTCACCAGGGTTAACAAGCTCGCTACCTGTTGAAGCGATAGCCACTTTTAAGCGCTGGTATACTTCTACTTCATTGATACCCATAGAAGCAAGCACTCCTAGGTGGCGCGCCTCAAGCTTGGTACCAGCTTCACACACAACTTGGCCTTTGGTTATATCTTGGCCTTTAGCACGAATAAACTGACCTTCGCTTTGGCCTTGTAAAAGTGCACTTTCACGCACTTTAATACCCCCTTCCACCTCTACTACATCCTCTTGAATTACAATAAGCTGAGCATTAATTGGGGTGGGCGCACCGGTAAAAATGCGGGCACATGTATTTGATTCTATGGGCTTTGCCACTTGGCCTGCAGCAATGCGCTGGCTCACTGGAATAACATCTAAGTGAAGGTCTTCAAGGCGCATGGCATAGCCATCCATGGCGCTATTGTTTTCTGGTGGCACAAACACATGGGAACGTAAAGATGCACTTAAAACGCGCCCTCTAGCATGAAACAAAGCCACTTTTTCAGTTGGCTGCTGAGACACAGCTTTAGACAGTATTTGCTGCCGTGCATCGGCCACGCTAGTCAGCTTGGTTTTTGGAGTCATGCTTAGCATTAGTGTGAAAGCTTAGTGGCAGAGTGAAAAGTGACCATTTCAACAAAGTTACAGGGCTTATGCCTGCTATCTAGCTGTTCTTTAATAATGCCATTCCAAGCGGTTTTACACGCACCGGTGGAGCCTGGCATGCTGAAAATAACGGTTCGATTAGCAACCCCTGCAACGGTGCGCGATTGAATAGTAGAGGTACCTACCTCGCTGTAAGAAAGGTGTCTAAATAATTCACCAAAACCTTCAATCACTTGATCAAATAATGGCATTAATGCATCTGGTGTGGTGTCTCTGGCGGTGAAACCTGTACCCCCTGTCACTAACACGGCATGCACATTGGCATCGGATATCCACTGGCTTACGGCCGCGCGTATTTGATACACATCATCTTTTACAATGGTGTGGGCCGCCAAGCTGTGCCCACTGTCTTGCAACAGGCCAGTTAAAGTCGCCCCGGATTTATCAGTGGCTAGGGTTCTGGTATCTGAAACTGTGAGTACCGCTATGTTAATGGGCTTTTGGGTGGCAGTTGCATCAATCATTAAAGCTCTCTTTGTTGGGCACCAAATAAACTAGGTTTGAGTATACAGCCTGTTTAAGTGTGTTTGTATAGTCAAGGTCAACTCTAAAACCTACTGGAGCTTGCTTAGTGCTATAGACTTTAGTCTCACTTACTAAGGTCTAATTTTTATTGTGCTGCAAATCTCTAGACTGAACAGAACCTGGAAGCACCCATGCATTTAGTTTGCGGTTTGTGCTGCTCCTGGTTCAACAACAATAAATTGGAGTTTGCCATGACAGATGTAAAATCTGAAAAAACAAATCACAAAGCCGGCTGGTCTCGCCGCGATGTGTTAAAAGCCACGTCCGCTGGAGCTGCAGCTGGCGCTACACCAATGTTCTTCACCCAAAATGCATGGGCAGAACAAGCGATCGGTAACTACCCTGTTAAAGGCAGTGAAGTAGTTCTAGGTTTTAACGTACCTCAAACCGGCGCTTATGCTGACGAAGGCGCTGACGAATTGCGTGCATACAAGCTAGCTGTTAAGCACTTGAACAACGGCGGCGGTATGTTAGATACCCTTAAGCCAAGCAAGTTGACTGGTAACGGTATTTTGGGCAAGAAAGTTACCTATGTAACAGGTGACACTCAAACTAACGCTGACGCTTCTCGTACTTCTGCACGTCGCATGATCGAGCGTGACAAAGTAATCATGGTTACTGGTGGTTCTTCTTCTGGTATCGCGATCGCTCAGCAGTACTTATGTAATGAGCTAGGCATTATCTTTATGTGTGGTTTGACTCACTCAAACGACACCACGGGTAAAGACAGACAGCGTTATGGCTTCCGTCACTTCTTCAACGCTCACATGACAGGTAAAGCACTTTCTCCTGTATTAAGTAACGAGTACGGCAAAGACCGTCGCGCGTTCCACTTAACTGCGGACTACTCTTGGGGCCACACCCAGCATGAGTCTATGAAAGAGTTTACCGAGAAAGAAGGTTGGTCAACTGAAGGCAACATCATGACGCCACTTAAGACCACTGACTTTTCTTCATACTTGTCACAAGTATTGAACTCAGATGCGGACGTTCTAGTCTTGAACCACTACGGCGCCAACATGGTTAACTCGCTAACCAACGCTGTAAACTTTGGCATGCGTGACATGCAAAAGAATGGTAAGAACCTAGAAATCGTTGTGCCTCTATACAGCCGTCTAATGGCTAAAGGCGCAGGCTCTACTAACATCGATGGCGTATTAGGCACATCGGGTTGGAACTGGGCTCTACAAGATGAAGGTTCTAAAGCATTCGTTAAAACCTTTACTGATGAATACGGTTTCCCACCATCACAGGCAGCTCACACATGTTATGTACAAACTCTTTTGTATGCTAACGCTTGTGAAATGGCAGGTACTTTCTACCCACCAGAAGTGATTAAAGCTCTTGAAGACTTTGAATTCACTGGCGCTGGTAACGGTCCAACACTATACCGTGGTGCTGACCACCAGTGTATTAAAGATATCTTGGTTATGCAGGGTAAAGCACCTTCTGCACGTACCAGCGACTTTGACTATCTACAGATCGTTGATCAAGTGGATGCGGCAACCGTTGACTACGACCCATCTATCTTTGGTGGTGATCTAGGTCCATATATCCCAGCCTAAGCTGAATATATAGACCAACACGGGCCGGTGTATCGCTGGCCCGTTTTTTTATTTTACTAAGATAAAATTAAAACAATGAATTTGCCACAGCAACCAATGGGAGTATCTCCACAATGGATATGACGCTCAACGCTTTTACCCTCTCTATTTTAACCGGCTTACAGCTGGGTTCCATTTATGTGCTCATTGCCCTGGGCCTTACACTAATTTTTGGCACTTTGGGGGTAGTTAACTTTGCCCACGGTGCTTTGTACCTTATCGCTATTTATTTAGCCGTTAGCATCAATAACGCTTTCGGGTTTGGGTACGCGCTCATCTTAGTGCCTCCATTGCTTTTTGTTATTGGGGTGTTACTAGAACGTGGGCTAATCCAACGATTTTATGATCGGCCCCATACAGACCAAATCCTAGTGACTTTTGGTCTAGCCATTGTCATTCAAGAATTATTGAAATGGGTTTTTGGTGCCAACAATATTCCTTTCGCCATCCCAAGTTGGGGCAACGGTATTCTTTTCTTACATGAATACCTTCCTTTCCTTGAAGGTTTTGTTGTATACCCGAAATGGCGCATGATCCTAGTGGCCGTTTCTATTGTGACTGTAGCGGCTGTATTCGCATTGCTTCACCTAACACGCTTTGGTTTAGTGATTCGTGCTGGTATGCGGGATGCGGAAATGTTGCAATTCTTAGGCGTAAACATCAATCGCAGGTTTATGGTGGTGTTTGGATTAGGCTCTTTAATTGCGGGTATCGCCGGTGTGTTTGGCGGACCAGTCACCCAAGTATCGCCAGAAGTTGGCATGGGGCTACTTGTCCCCTCATTCTTGGTCGTAGTTATTGGTGGCATGGGCTCACTAAGTGGCGCTGTGCTGGCTGGCGTGTTGATCGGCATGGCACAAAGCTTCACTGCACCTTACATCAATGCTAACACTATAATTATTTACCTAATCACTGTGGTGGTTTTATTGGTTCGCCCGCGCGGTTTATTGGGCTCCAAAGGAGTTTTTGAATAATGACTAAGCAAGCTAACTTTTGGCAATACAACAAAGCCGTTTTAGTATTTGCGCTCATTGCGCTAACTATGCCTTTTTGGTTCCCAATTATGGGCGGTTATTCAGGCCTTGATACTAAGATTATGATCTTCTGCATTTTTGTGGTTGGTTTTGACATCTTACTTGGATTTACAGGCTATCTTTCGTTTGGCCATGCAGCCTTCTTTGGCATCGCTGCCTATACCACAGGAATTATGCTGAAAAGCTTTTCAGCCAATATTCTTCCGGCTATTTTTGTCGCTGTTCTGTTGGCAACACTGGTTTCGATCGTGGTGGGTTTGTTGACGCTTAAGCGGACAGGCATTTATTTCTCTATTTTAACGCTTGCGTTTGCAGAGATGTTTCACTCCATGGCAATGGCAATGCTACAGACCTGGACTGGCGGCGAAAACGGCCTAACGGGCATGCCAACCCCTATGTTGTTTGATATTAAAATGCAGGGAGCTGCAGTTTTCTACTTCGTGACCATAGTAGCGATTGTTTTGTTCTATGCAGCAAAGAAAATAGAGCGTTCACCTGTGGGTTTATTGATGAAGGCCATTAAGTCTAATCAAACGCGACTTGAGTATACGGGTATCAATGCCCGCAAATACAAATTGCTCGCCTTTGTGATCAGTGCTTTCTATGCGGCAGTTGCTGGTGCGTTAATGGTGGTCTATGAGCCATTTGTTGGGCACGAATTCTTAGGCTGGCATCAGTCTGGTGAAGTGGTCATTATGTCGGTTATCGGCGGCGTTGGCACCTTAATTGGCCCAATGTTAGGCGCAGGCTTCATGCTTTACTTTGAAAACGTATTATCTGTAGACCTAGGCGAACAGTGGTTACTCGTTTTAGGTGCAATTTTTATGGCTGTAGTTATCTTCATGCCAGGTGGCTTTATGGAAGGCGTTGCACGCCTGAAAAAACGCTACTTCACAACTGTTGACGGCGAATAGGAGACTCAATCATGGCTATATTAGATATACATCAAGTATCTTTAAGTTTTGGTGGCCTAAAGGCCTTGCAAAATGTGAATTTAAAAATTGAAAAAGGCTCAACTCATGCCCTTATTGGGCCTAACGGTGCCGGTAAATCTACCCTCTTAAACGTGCTCACAGGCATGCTTAAGCCGGATGATGGTTCGGTTATGTTTGACGGCAAGCCTCTACTTAATGTGAACTCGTTCGACATTAACCAATTAGGTATTGCGAAGGTATTCCAAACCCCTGCCGTTTTTCCTGAATTGAGCGTTCTTCAAAATGTGACTATTCCGGTTTTTGCAGCAAGAGATGGTTCTTTCAATCTCAACATGTTTGAGGGCCGCACTAAGCAACGCCCATTGATCGAACATGCAGAGCAGCAAATCTGTGAGCTAGGTTTAGAAAAGCACATGCATACTTTGGCAGGCAGCCTATCACGTGGTGACAAGCGTCGCTTAGAAATGGCCATTTGTTTGGCCAACAAGCCACAGCTTTTGCTACTTGACGAGCCCACAGCCGGCATGGCGCGCCATGAAACCGAAAAAACCATTGAGCTACTTCAGGGAATGCAAGATGGTATTACTAAGGTTATTGTAGAGCACGACATGAACGTAGTGTTCTCATTGGCTGAAAAAATCTCTGTGCTAGCCCAAGGCCAAATTATTGCTGAAGGTTCTCCAGATGAAATTAAAGGCCATCCAAAAGTAATTGAAGCCTATCTTGGCGAAGCTCAAGTTTAATTAAGGCATAAGGACGTAAATTATGAATGACAAAACAACAGATGCGCCTCAAGCTTTCTTTTCATGCCGAGAGCTGAACGCCTTTTATGGTGAGAGCTATGTAGTACAGGGAGTGTCTTTTGACATTCCAGAGGGCGACATTGTTGCCCTTCTAGGACGCAACGGTGCAGGTAAAACTTCTACCCTAAGATCAATCGCCAGAGCCGCCGAACCTGCAGTAAGCAGCGGCGAAATTTGGCTAAACAACCAACCTCTGCACGAGATGAAAGCTCATGAAGCGGCCCGTGCTGGTGTTCAGTTGGTGTGTGAAGATCGCCGCATTATTCCTGGTGTAACAGTTGAAGAAAACATCATTTTGGCCCAAATCGCAAAACCTTTAGGTTGGACCTTAGAAAAGATTTATAGTCATTTCCCCAAACTAGAAGAAAGACGCAAACAAGAAGCCTCTTCTCTATCTGGCGGTGAACAGCAAATGTTAGCCTTAGCGCGCGCATTGGCTAGAGACGTTAAATTACTTCTTCTTGATGAGCCGTATGAAGGTTTAGCACCAGTGATAGTGCAAGAAATTGAGCGTATGCTTAAGGAAGTTAAGGAGTTGGGTATCACCACCGTGATCGTTGAACAAAATGCCGTGGCCGCGCTTAAACTGGCTGACCACGCCATTATCATCGACTCTGGTGAAGTTGTGTTTACTGGCACTGCGCAAGAAGTGTTGGATAACCAAGCTCTGCGTGAAGAATACCTAGCGGTTTAAGCAAAACCCTAGCAAACTAACCTTATCTGAGCTGTTGGCAACATTGGCTTAGATAAGGTTTTTTTTGCCTTCAAGTCAGGCCATTACCCTACACTGCGTCGTGGATGGGCTATTGGATTGTCTTGTTCAAGGCCTAGTTGTTATTTGCACTAGCAAGCAGCACGCCCTCTCGCAGTGCGCCAGTAGAAAAATACACGCGCTGAATCTGCAAACTCATCATTATGCCTTTTAGTATGGCATAACCTGCAGGTAGAACTTCGCCTCGGTCTGCGCGCACACCCTCAAAGTTAACTTCATCCAAATGCTTAAAGGCCAATAGTTTTGTTTCAATGCTGCGCATCGCAGCCGCATCAATATAGGGCAAGCCATTGTCAGTTTGATCGCTCAAGGCAATTAAGGCCTTAATGGTGCCTGATGAACCAATGCACACATCAAAGTCTCTCCAAGCTCTATCAAGTTCGCCAGGCTTTGTTGCAAAGGGCAATTCACCAAGGGATTGCGTGATCAGTTGCTCACAAGCCCTAGCCGCTTCATTGATGCAACTTTGATTGAGTCTTCTATCAGGAAAATATGCCTTACTGTAGCTTACACAACCCATTTCAAAACTATGAAGCCTAATAGGCGTATGCTGGCCCAGCACGATTTCAGTGCTGCCACCACCAATATCAATCACCAACTTAGTTGCATTTTGATGCACAGCACAAGCTTGATCACCAATAACGCCTTTAAAAATATAGGCCGCTTCTTGTTCCCCGCTCAGTAATGAAATTTTTGCATCTAAAATACGTTGTGCAGGCTCCATAAATGCTGCTCTATTCACGGCCACTCGTAAGGTATTGGTAGCCACTATATAGCGCTGCTTGGGACTAACATCCACCAGCATACTGGCTAGGCGCTCTATACAAGCAAGGCCTCTGTCGATGGCGGCTTGGCTTAACTGGTTGTTTTCATCAAGCCCTGCTGCCAGCTGCACCTTTTCGCCAAGTCGCTCCACCACACGATAAGGCGACACTGAAATATCGACTAAAGTAACGTGAAAACTGTTAGACCCAAGGTCAAGCGCTGCGACTAAATTCGTCAAGATAAAAGTTCCAAAAACACAGTTTCAACAGTCTACCAAACAATTGATATAAGGCCAATTTTGGCACCCGCATGCCTGCCTCATCCTAGTGCAAAATCGTGCACCATTTTGTTTAGCGCACCAAAACGGACATTTATTATTTTTCATAAAAATGACAAAAAAAGCTGTAAGCAATTGTTTTATATAACATTATAAAAACTGGCACGATTATAGCATTCTTAGAGATAACACCCGTTTAACCAACAACAGAAAGAGAACCCCATGGAAAACAACATATACGAACTCCAGTTCGCACTGGACACTTTTTACTTCTTAATTTGTGGCGCGTTAGTGATGTGGATGGCAGCAGGATTTGCAATGCTTGAAGCAGGGCTTGTGCGCAGTAAAAACACAACCGAAATCTTAACCAAAAACTTTGCACTTTATTCAATCGCATGTGCCATGTACCTAGTCATGGGATATCAGATTATGTATGGCGGCGGCTGGTTCTTGGGCGATATCCACAACATAGATACCGCACAAGTTTTAGCAGATTCAGCAAGTGAAGGCTTTGATGGCGGATCAGTTTACTCTGGCGCTTCCGATTTCTTCTTCCAAGTTGTGTTTGTTGCTACGGCCATGTCGATTGTGTCAGGTGCAGTGGCTGAGCGTATGAAGCTTTGGGCTTTCTTAGCATTTGCAGTCGTAATGACAGGCTTCATCTACCCTATGGAAGGTGCATGGACTTGGGGCGGCGCTGATGTATTTGGTCTTTATAACCTTGGCGACATTGGTTTCTTAGACTTTGCAGGCTCAGGCATCGTTCACATGGCAGGCGCAGCAGCAGCTTTAGCCGGTGTTCTATTGCTAGGTGCTCGTAAAGGTAAATATGGTCCAGAAGGTCAAATTAAAGCCATCCCTGGTGCTAACCTACCTATGGCAACTTTAGGCACATTCATCTTATGGATGGGCTGGTTCGGCTTTAACGGCGGTTCTGTGCTTAAGCTTGGCGACATTAACTCAGCGCATTCAGTAGCCATGGTGTTCTTGAACACTAACGCTGCAGCAGCAGCCGGTGCAATCGCTGCTTTGATCGTAGCGCGCTTAAAGTTTGGTAAGGCAGACCTTACTATGATGCTTAACGGTGCTTTGGCTGGCCTAGTCACCATCACTGCAGAGCCATCTACCCCTACTGCCCTTCAAGCCAGCTTCTTTGGCGCTTTAGGTGGCATTTTGGTTGTGTTTAGCATCCTAGCGCTAGATAAGCTAAAGCTAGACGATCCTGTTGGCGCAATCTCAGTACACGGAAGTGCTGGTTTACTAGGTCTTTTGCTAGTACCAGTCACTAATGCAGATGCAAGCGTGAGTGCACAGCTAATTGGCGCAGTAACCATCTTCGTATGGGTATTCGCAGCAAGCTTTGTAGTTTGGTTCCTGATCAAGCAAGTGTTCGGCATCCGAGTTTCTAAAGAAGACGAATACAGTGGTGTGGACGTATCAGAGTGTGGCGTAGAAGCTTACCCTGAGTTCACTAAATAACACCTGTTGTTGGTGCAAACCCGCAGGGGGGCTTTGGCTTCCTTGCGGGTTTTTTTTTGGCTTTTTAAAAATGCGTTAAATATTTACACGACATGACACCTATGAACATATTGTTCATGCGCTTATTATTGTATGCTCAACATAGAAGGTTTCCTTTCCACCCATTAGCAACATGCTTCCCATCACTATGCAAATTCATCTTCAACCCAGCACTCTTAAAATAGGTCAAAGAAACTGGCAGGAATATCTTAATGAGTTTGAGGATCCATTTTGTCAATACGCTTTTCATGCGGCTTTAGAAGAAAGTGGCAGTGTGGGTGGGGAAACGGGTTGGCAACCTTTGCACCTTGAAATTAAAGATGATGATCAACCCATAGCCCTCATCCCAAGCTATGTAAAAACCAATTCTTGGGGAGAATATGTATTTGATTTTGAATGGGCTAATGCCTACCAAAGATACGGTTTGGAATATTACCCAAAACTCATTAGCGCAGTGCCTTTTACACCCTGCGCAGGCCCAAGAGTGTTGTTGGCAAAAGGCGCGAATTTAGACCAAGTATTAGGCTTTTTAAGCGAACAATTGCCCCACATGTGCGCAAGGTTGAAATTGAGCGGTTGGCATTGGTTATTTGCTCAAAAACCCGACTGGGAGGCAGCTAAACAACAACAGTGGCATCGGCGCACTGGCTGCCAATACCATTGGTACAACCATGGATATCAAGCCTTTGAAGACTTCACTGCAAGCCTTACCTCAAGAAAGCGCAAGTCTATAAAGAAAGAGCGCCGAGTCATCCTTGAACAAGGCATCAAGTTTGACTGGTACCAAGGCAACGACATCAGCCAAAGCGCACTCAAAGAGTTTTATGCCTGTTATCAAAGCACCTATTTAAAGCGCAGGCAGCAAGGCTACTTAACCTTCGACTTCTTTTCACAATTGTTAGCTAACATGCCTGATAAACTTTTATTAGTCACTGCATCAAAAGATTCTGCCCCCCTGGCTTACGCCCTATTTTTTGTAGATGAGAACACACTTTATGGGCGCTATTGGGGTTGTTTAGAGGAAGTAGAATTTCTTCATTTTGAAACCTGTTATTACCAGGGTATCGACTATTGTATTGCCAAGGGCATTGCTCATTTTGATGCGGGCGCTCAGGGCGAACATAAACTGGCTAGAGGCTTTGTGCCTAAAACCACACATTCGTATCATTTTCTTGCTGAGCGCGGGTTTGATGACGCTATCCAGAATTTTTGTCACGCAGAACACAAGCAAATCAAACAATATATGCAATGGGCTCACACCGCCCTGCCCTATAAAGCAGGCAAGCCCAGTTGACCTTGAAGTCATAAACCCAAGGGAATTTGACCCACAAAGCCAATGACCATAATGTGGCAAACATCAAAATCAAACGCGCGTTTTATATGACTACTACACCCACTAAAACACACCCCAATACAGCCTATCCTCACCTTTTAGCCCCTCTGGATTTAGGCTTTACCACCCTTAAGAACCGCGTGATCATGGGTTCAATGCACACAGGTTTAGAAGAAGCTAAAGATGGTTTTGAGCGCCTAGCACATTACTTTGCAGAACGTGCCCGAGGCGGTGTGGCACTAATGGTAACGGGGGGAATTAGCCCTAACCAAGAAGGCTTAACATTGGCAGGTGCTGCTGCTTTAGATGATGAAAAAAAGGTTGCCAAACACCAAATTATTACCCAAGCAGTGCACGCTGAAGGCGGCAAAATATGCATGCAAATTTTGCACACCGGACGCTATGCCTATAGCCCAAACGCAATAGCCCCATCTGCAATTAAAGCCCCAATCAACCCGTTTACACCTAAAGAAGTTAGCTGTGAAGAAATTGAGCAACAAATTGCTGACTTTGCTAAAAGCGCCCAACTTGCACAAAGCGCAGGCTATGATGGCGTCGAAATTATGGGCAGCGAAGGCTATTTTCTGAATCAGTTTATTGTCACCCGCACCAACCAAAGAGACGATCAATGGGGTGGTAGTTACGAGAACCGCACCCGCTTAGCCATTGAAGTAGTCAAACGCGTAAGAGCCGCGGTGGGTGAAAAATTCATAATTATTTACCGCTTGTCGATGCTTGACTTAGTCCCTGAGGGTAGTAATTTTGAAGAAGTCGTCGCCCTTGGTCAAGCAATAGAAAAAGCAGGTGCCAACATTATTAACACAGGCATTGGCTGGCACGAAACCCGTATTCCAACCATTGCAACCAAAGTCCCACGAGCTGCGTTTACCTTTGTCACCCATCAAGTGAGAAAGCATCTTAATGTCCCTGTTATCACCTCTAATCGTATTAATACCCCAGAGGTTGCAGAGCAAGTATTAGCGCAAGGTGATGCAGATCTGATTTCAATGGCGAGGCCATTTTTAGCCGATCCAGAGTTTGTTAATAAAGCAGCCTCAGGACGCGCATCAAGCATTAATACCTGCATTGGTTGCAACCAAGCCTGCTTAGATCATGTGTTTAACGGCAAAGTGAGTAGTTGCCTTGTGAACCCGCGAGCTTGCGAAGAAACCCGCATTAATATTGCCCCTGCGCCAACCTCAAAAAACATCGCCATTGTAGGCGCTGGCCCAGCTGGCTTAGCTTGCGCGGTGACCGCAGCCCAGTGTGGCCATACTGTCACTGTGTATGAAGCAGGCCCAGAAATTGGTGGCCAATTTAACATTGCCAAGCAAATACCAGGCAAAGAAGAATTCCAAGAAACTCTACGCTACTTTAGCGTTAAGTTAAAAGAGCTCAACATCACCTTGATGCTCAACACGGCCATGACAAGCCAAGCTTTAAATGCGTTAGCCGCAGATGAAATTGTATTAGCGACCGGGATTCACCCACGTGCGCTAGATCTTAAAGGCAGTGACCACTCTAAAGTATTAAGCTATTTAGACGTCATGAATGGTGCAAAAGTCGGCGCAAAGGTCGCTATTATTGGCGCTGGCGGCATTGGTTTTGACTTGGCAGAGTTTTTGTCTCATGGCAAGCGCCAACCCAGCCAAAATATAGAACAATTTATGGCCCAATGGGGCATCGATATGGGCTTAAAAGCGAGAGGCGGTGTTGCCAATATGGTTCAAGACATTGAGGCATCCCCAAGAGAGATCTATTTACTGCAACGAAAAGCCAGCAAAGTAGGCGGTGGCTTAGGTAAGACCACAGGCTGGATCCACCGCACTGGCCTTATCCAGAAAAATGTCACTATGATGGCTGGCTGTGACTATCAAGCGATTGACGATGAGGGTTTGCACTTATCAGTAGACGGCAAACACCAAGTGTTAGATGTAGATACTATCGTGGTTTGCGCAGGTCAAGATCCTAATTTGGAGCTGTGCGATGGTTTAGAGCGTCAATACCATCTCATTGGTGGTGCGCAAAAAGCCACAGAATTAGATGCTAAAAGAGCGATAAGGCAAGGCACCTTATTAGCCATATCTTTCTAATAAAAAAAGGCTTAAAACCTTGGTTTTAAGCCTTTTTAACACCCAATTTTTGCGTTAGGTTAGTCTGTATTTTTTATAATGCGTTGCAAAATAGTTTTAAGCGTGGATGCCGCATCACCATCAAGACCTTCTAATGCCCGTGCTTCTGCCGCTTGGCAGTCCTCAATCAAATGAGCCACCCTTTCTTGGCCTTGCGCTGTGCCTGTGATCTGAGTGCCAGCATCTAGTTGCTGCACACGCGCTAGGTTTTGTTTTTGCAGATCCATCGTCAGTTCTAGCAATGTGGCTTGATCCACCATGATGTGCTTTGAAAGATCGGCAAGGCTTAAGCTGTTTTCATTGTACAAGCACGCCAATACTCGCCACTCTTTGGTGGTTAAACCGTCCTCAGCCACCACTTGGTGAAACTCTTCACCCATCTGATGGGTAGCCCGTGACATGTAATACAAAAGGTAGTTATCAATAAAATGGCTGACCTCATTCGTTTCTATCGGTGCAAGCGTGGGTATGGCCTCGGCTGTTGCATAGGCTCCACGATAAAACACCAGCCCGGGGCCTGGCGAGGTGCGCATGCCTTTCACTTGGCCCACTATAATTTCATGGTCACCACCATCATAAGTTGCATAAGCCTCACATTCAAAACAAGTGATGGCGCCTGGCAAAATAGGTACGCCACCCATACCCTGCTCTATCGTGACATCTAAAAATTTGTCGGTTCCGCTTCTGGCAAACTTATTAGAAAGCTCTACTTGATCCGCACTTAATACATTCACTGCAAAGTGTTTAGCGTTTATAAATGCTTCTGCACTGTATGCGCTTTTAGTAATGCTCCACAAGATTAATGGCGGATCCATCGACACCGAATTAAAGCTACTCGCGGTGGCGCCTACTGGCTCTCCATCGGTATCTAAACATGTGACTACGGTTACACCGGTGGCGAAGGATGACAAGGCATCACGAAATTCACGGGCATTAAACGCTTCTGTGGACATAAAAATATTCCAAGTAGGAAGTTGTAAATGAGGGCTTATTATAGGCTTTACACTGGCAAAGTTAAGGACTATTTTGACAAAAAATTTGTAATAGTGAGCCTATAACAATAGTTTTATAGACTCATTTGAAAAACCTTGGAAAGTCGTGAAAAGTGATATGACATTAAAACTTAAATCCAACACGTTATATATCTTTTTGTTATATTGATATAACTAATTTGCAATTTTTAATTGCCAAGCGTATGATGCTCCCCATTGAAACTAGTGTTATTCATCTGGAAGCATCATGACTCAAGTCGCACCTGAAATTACCGCATTTTTTGACCAAGAAACCTTCACTGTCACCTATCTTGTAGCCGACCCAAGCACAAAAGAATGCGCCATTATTGATTCAGTTTTAGACTATGATGCTCATATGGGTCGCACCCGCACCGATTCGGCAGACAAAGTAGTTGAGCAAGTTCTAAACCAAGGTTTAACGCTGAAATGGTTACTAGAAACTCACGTGCATGCGGACCATTTATCAGGCGCACCTTATTTACAAAAACGCTTAGGTGGAAAAATTGCTATTGGCGATCAAATCACCCAGGTGCAAGATATCTTTGGCTCTTTGTTTAATGCAGAGCCAGAATTTTCCAGAAACGGAACTCAATTTGACCATTTGTTAAAAAACAATGAAACCATCGCTATTGGTAACTTAACCATAAAGGCCATGCACACCCCAGGTCATACGCCAGCTTGCATGAGCTTTGTGGTAGCAGATGCCTGTTTTGTCGGAGATACACTATTCATGCCAGATTATGGTAGTGCTCGATGTGATTTTCCTGGTGGCGATGCCAGCGTTCTGTATGACTCGATGACGAAAATTTTAAGCCTACCCGATGACACAAGATTGTTTATGTGCCATGACTATGCGCCTAACGGCCGCGACTATGTTTGGGAAACCACAGTAGCGCAAACCAAAGCCACCAACATTCATTTAGTCGGCAAAACTAAGGCCGAGTTTGTCTCAATGAGAGAAGCCCGTGATGCCACTTTAGGTACGCCAAAGCTGTTACTACCTTCAGTGCAAGTGAATATGCGGGCAGGCCATATGCCTCCGGCAGAAGACAATGGTGTGGCTTACATCAAAATACCACTTGATCAGATGGGTGTTTAAACTTCGTGAAAAACACCCAAAGCGCTAGTTTTACCAGGTTGCCAAGCCTAAGCTGGCTGAGCACATACACCACCCAAAACTTTCAATCTGACGCCATGGCTGCGCTGATTGTCACTGTAATGCTTATCCCCCAAAGTTTGGCTTATGCAATGCTTGCTGGCTTGCCTGCTGCAACAGGTTTATACGCAAGCATGCTCCCATTGTTAGCTTATGCCCTATTTGGATCTAGCCGCACTTTGTCAGTGGGGCCTGTGGCAGTGATTTCTTTGTTGTCTGCAAATGCTGTGGGTATAGCCCATCAAAAAAGCGGCATAGATGTGTTAACTTTATCCATGAGCTTGGCCTTGTTATCAGGTGTATTGATGATGGCGATGGGCACATTAAAGCTTGGTTTTATTGCTAACTTATTAGGCCGTCCCGTTATTATCGGTTTTATAACTGGGGCATCTATATTGATTGCTTTGGGCCAATTCAAACACCTTTTAGGTATTCCACTTGCAGGCCATAGCCTGCCAGAATTAGCCCAAGGCCTATGGACAAACGCAAGCCATACCCACATGGTGACCGTGTTAGTAGGTTTAAGCAGCGTTGGGTTTTTATTTTGGGCAAGATATTCTTTAAGCTCCCTTTTACAAAACATCATAGCCAAACCTTCTGCCGCAGCCTTGTCTAAAATGGCGCCCGTTTGCGCCGTGATAGTCGCCATCATTTTTGTGTCTTTGTTGTCGCTAGACCAACTAGGCCTGCAAGTGGTTGGTTATATTCCTTCTGGTTTGCCAAGTTTGGCCCTACCCAATGTGAAGCTGGATGTATTAGTCGTATTGCTACCCTCAGCGCTTATGATTAGTTTAATTGGTTATGTAGAGTCTATTTCTGTAGCCCAGACATTAGCCAATAAGCGTCGCCAACAGATCAACCCTAACCATGAGTTGTTGGGCCTTGGCGCTGCTAACATGGCTTCCGCGGCCTCGGGCGGTTTTGCAGTAACAGGTGGATTTTCACGCTCGGTGGTTAACTTTGATGCGGGTGCACAAACGCCCATGGCAGGTGTTTTTACTGCGCTTGGCATTGCTTTGGCTAGCCTGTATCTCACGCCCCTGTTAGCCATGCTACCAAACGCGGTGCTGGGTGCCACCATATTTGTAGCCGTGCTTGGGCTGATTGAGCCGCATGAAATAAAGCAAACTTGGCAATATAGTAAAAATGACTTTAGCGCATTGGTTATTACCTTGTTTAGCGTTTTAGTTTTTGGCGTGGAAGCGGGTGTGATCGCTGGTGTATCGGCCACCATATTACTTTTGCTATGGCGCACCAGCAGGCCTCACACCGCTATAGTGGGCCCGATTCCAGGCAGTGAGCATTTTCGCAACATCCAAAGGCACAAGGTCAGCCAAAGTGAGCATGTAGTGGCCCTTCGGATCGATGAGAGTTTGTTTTTTGGCAATGTACGGTATTTGAACCAACAACTTAACAACCTACTCATCCAGCACACTCACTTAAAGCATCTAATTTTAATGGCCTCGGGCATCAATCACATTGATTCTAGCGCCTTAGAATCATTATTAGAATTTAACCAACGCTTAAAAGATAAGGGCATAAAAATGCATTTATCCGAAGTAAAAGGTCCTGTTATTGACAGGCTTTCGCGGGTTGATTTTGAAACCCAGCTCACAGGTAAAGTGTACCTTAGCCAACACGAAGCATGGCAAGATTTAAACACACTATAAAAAGTATGGTGATTTTAACCTCACTTTTAACCTAGCTTTTAAGCTCAAATTTTGAGCCTTGGTTGAGTATCCAAGACAGCGCCATTCTGGGATACTTTAACTTTAGTCGAAAGCTTGGGGCCCTTATGAAATTAAGTGAATTACATTGTGAATTATGCCCAAAGGGCACCCCCACAGTGAGTGCTAAAGAACAATTAGAGCTTTTGATACATATTCCTTTGTGGAGGTGCCTTGAAGTTAATGGGGAATTGCAGCTACAAAGGCAATTTAAATTCAAAAACTTCACCCAAGCCTTAGCATTCACTAATAGGGTGGCAGAAATCAGTGAACTGCAAGATCATCATCCAGTCATGTTACTTGAATGGGGCAAAGTCACCGTAAGCTTTTGGACACATACCATTGCTGGCTTGCACCGCAACGACTTTATTATGGCCGCTAAAACAGACACACTTTATTAGCTTTAGCCGGCCCTATAAATTCTTTAAATGGCGTTTAATCTATGACTTTCTAGTCTAGAATAAAGGCTAGTTCGTGTTTACCTTGAGCCTCTTATGCTTAAATTTTTTGAAAATTTAGTGGATCCCTACCCACCTGAGCCACCCCTGCAACCACCCAAAGGCGTATGGCGATTTTGCTGGCACTACTGTGATGGCATGAAGCGTTATATGCTTTTATTAGCCCTTACTGCAGGTGCTTTTGCCGCTATAGAGGTGATGGTGTTTGGTTTTATGGGCCAACTGGTTGACTGGCTAAGCGTGCAAAACAAAGCCACGTTTCTTGAAGATCAAGCATCAGTATTATGGACTATGGGCCTCACTTTATTAGTGGTGGTGCCACTTGTGGGACTTTTGAACAATCTCATTCGCATGCAGACGTTGCTTCCTAATTTGACAATGAGAGTGCGATGGTTAGCGCATCGTTACCTATTGCAACAAAGCCTAGAATTTTATCAAGATGATTTTGCAGGCCGCATTGCTGCCAAAGTGATGCAAGGCTCAATTGCGGTTCGCCAAGTAGTGAGCAAACTCTGCGACACTTTTGCTTATGTGGTTGTAGGCCTTATTTCGATGCTCATATTGCTAGCCAATACCGATTGGCGTATGGCCGTGCCCATTGCTGTATGGCTAGTGCTGTTTAGCTTAATACTAATCTACTGTCTTCCTCGCCTTGGACGCATAGCGCAAGACCAAGCCAATAAGCGTGCCGTAATGACTGGACGCGTGGTGGATAGCTATACCAACATCAGCACTGTTAAGTTGTTCGCCCATACAAAACGGGAAACAGATTACGCCAAGTCATCGATGAACTTATTTTTGGTGAATGTTTTTCAAATGATGGGCCTAAGCACCTGGATGGACGTCATGGTCACCAGCCTTAACAGCCTACTTATTTTTGCCACTGCCGCCGTGGATATTTATTTATGGCTCAATAACAGTGCAAGTTTAGGTATGATCGCCGTCAGTTTAGCCTTGGCGATACGCTTACAAGGCTTTTCAGATTGGTTAATGTGGGAGGTACATGACTTTTTTGAAAGTATCGGTACAGTGGCCGATGCAATGAATACCATTTCTAAGCCACATCAAGTGATAGACCATCAAGACCAGCCACTGCGGGTGACCAATGGACACATTACTTTTTCAAACATTGGCTTTCACTATGGCAAAAAGACTGGCGTAATTGATCATTTAAACCTGCAGATTGATGCCGGCGAAAAGGTCGGTATTGTGGGCCGCTCTGGGGCTGGGAAATCCACCTTGGTTAATTTACTACTGCGCTTTCACGACTTAGAAAGTGGTCAAATCTTAATTGATAACCAAGACATTAAACAAGTTTCCCAAGACAGCTTGCGAGCCTCCATTGGAGTGGTGACGCAAGATACTTCTTTACTGCACAGATCAGTCAGAGAAAACATTGTTTATGGCAACCCAGAAGCAACCGACGAGCAGCTAATGCAAGCCTGTAAAGAAGCAGAAGCCAGTGAATTCATTGAGGGCCTAGAAGACATGCAGGGTAACCGTGGTTACATGGCCCAGGTGGGTGAGCGCGGTGTAAAGCTATCAGGTGGCCAGCGTCAGCGCATTGCCATAGCTAGGGTACTGCTTAAAAACGCGCCTATCTTGGTTTTAGATGAAGCCACCTCAGCCTTAGATTCTGAAGTAGAAGCTGCCATACAAGCCAGTTTAAACCGGCTCATGCAAGGCAAAACAGTCATTGCTATTGCGCATCGTTTATCCACCATTGCCGCCATGGACAGATTGGTGGTGATTGATGAGGGTAAGATCATTGAACAAGGCAGCCACCAAGAGTTACTTGATTTTGGCGGTGTGTATGCAAAACTTTGGCAACACCAAACCGGCGGATTTATTGGCCTAGATTAACCTTAAATAAATGCTGATGAATTGTTAGTCCTTAGAAGTGATCTTCTTCCATGGCATCAATAGTGTTCACAACGGCTACTTCTGGGCCAGCCATAGGCGGCTGTGCCCACTCTTCCAGATCATCCAGCTGTTCTAGCTCATCTTCTACCAAGGCTTCGGCGTAGTCTTGCGCATCTGGCGCTGCAAATGCAGCAATAGGGGTACCAATCACACCGGCTGCAATAATAGGTGCTTGCTCTTCCACATCCTCTGGAGTCACTTCACGATAGCGCATGCTATTAAGTACCGCTAGCGCGATCGCAGAAAACGCTAAGGCAATGGCCATGAAATAAACATCTGGGCCGATATTGGCCATGGCATAAGCCACGATAATAGGCCCCACACTTAAGCCAATACCAGAGGCCATGACCATAGCACCGCTGGCAGAGACAATTTGCTCAGGTGATAAACGATCACTGGCATAAGCAATGCACAATGAATACATAGGCATGATAGAACCACCAGCAAGAACGATTAATGGAATATAGCTACTACTTTTGTTATCCCAAAAAGATGCCAAAATGCAAAAGCCCACAGCCACTAGGGCATTTATAAGCATCACACCCCGGCGGCCATATTTATCTGACAAAAACCCAATGGGCCATTGCAAAAGAAAACCACCCCATAAAAATGACGCCATGAATAGAGCCACTAAACTATTATCAAAGCCTTTGGCTAGTCCATACACCGCACCTAAGCCAAATACGGTGCCATGGGCTATGCCAGTGAGGGCGTTACTGATTACCGCCAGAGGAGAAACTTTGTAGAGCTCAAAAATAGACATAGATTCTGCTTGATCAAAGGCCGGTGCTGGCCTTGCAGTCAACAAAATAGGTACCAACGCAAATGAAATAATCACAGAGATGAGGATGAATAGATGCGTACTTGCAGGGTCTGCCACGTTCAGTAAAAACTGACCGCTGCCCATACCCAAAGTCACAACCACCATATAAGCAGACAGAATAGCACCGCGATTTTCATTGCTGGCACGATCGTTAAGCCAACTTTCAGTGACGACAAACAAACCCGAAAAACAGATGCCTGTAGTGAGGCGCATCAAACTCCAGGTATAAGGGTTGATGTAAATACTATGGACCAAAATGGCAATGGAAGCCGTAGAAGCAAGCGCTGCAAATACACGTATATGGCCAACTCTAGACACCAGTTTGGGGGTAATGATACTACCCACTAACATGCCCGAGAAATAAAATGACATCACCACACCTGTGGTGAATACTTCAAAACCTTCAAGACTTGCGCGAACGCCAAGCAGAGTGCCCTGCAGGCCATTGCCCACCATGATGAAGCCAATGCCTATGAGCAAGGCCCAACTTGCTTTAATTTCTTGGAACATGACGCAAGCCTCATACTACTCGCTTTTTATAATGGCGCCACAATACTGCTTTTTAATAGGCTTGGATAGAGCCAAACTAAAAATATAATAGCCCATGCAATGGGCCACAACATGGCCTTAATACAAGCTTAAAAAAGGCTTAACCCAGATAGGCTTTTTGAACCTGTTCACAGATTATTTTGAGCCCTTTTTCAATTTTAGCCGGGCTTTGGGCTGCATAGTTAATGCGTATACACTCATGTTGATGTTGCCAATCATCGTTAATGCCTACAAAAAAATGGTGGCCAGAAACCACCACAACGCCCTGCTCTTTTAACCTTTCATAAAGTGTTTGGCTAGAAATGGGCAAGCCCTTAAACCATAACCATAAAAACATAGAGCCCTCAGGCTTATGCATGGCGTAGGGTATGTTCGGGTCCATATGGGTTTTTACGGCTTTTTGCGCAAAAGCAAGCTTAGTTTGATACGCAGGCTCAATGACCTTTTGGCTCAAATCAATAATTTCACCTGTGCGCACAAGCTCACTGGTCAGCGCTGCGCCAAAACTGCCGCTTGCTAGATTGATAATGGCATTGATGCCTGCAAGGGTGCGAATGATTTCTTCGCTAGCGACCACAATGCCCGTTCGAACAGAAGGCAAGCCAAATTTGGACAAGCTCAAACACACGATTGTGTTGTCATTCCAAAAAGGCGTCGCAGGGTTATAAATCAGTCCTGGAAAAGGCAAACCATAGGCACCATCTATGATGAGCGGCACCTTATTGGCTTTGGCCAATGCATCTAACTGCTCTACTTCATCATCAGTAATGACATTACCTGTGGGGTTAGTTGGCCTAGATACACATATGGCTCCAGTGCTTGCGCCGATGTTCAAATCGTTAAAATTAACCCGATACTTAAATTCGTTAAGTGATAACTGATCTATGTTTGGATGGGCTGCAGTGAAAAAATCTTCACTAATTCCAGCATCAGCATAACCAATGTACTCAGGCGCCATAGGCAGTTGAATTTGTTTTTTGCTGCCATCTTCAAACTCTCCAGCAAGCATATTAAACAACATAAAAAATGCCGACTGGCTGCCATTGGTCAGTGCAATATTATGGCGTGTGACAGGCCAACCTAGTTTTTTGCTAAACAGGCTCGCTAGCGCATCGATCAGTTCTGGATTGCCTTGGGGTGAATCATAGCTGCCAATGAGTCGTCTCGCCAAAGCTTCATCATTAGCTACTTTTTTAAGACGTTGACGTATTATTTGCTCTATTTCTGGAATGTCTGCGGGGTTTCCGCCACCCATCATGATCATATCTTTGCCGCTTGCCAATGCAGAGGCAATGTCATCCATGAGCTGGGTAATGCCTGCATTACCACTAAATTTTTTCCCAAAAGCTGATAGGTTCACACTATTTTCCCAGAACGGCTAGATCACTGTTTACGCAGTAACAACAAATTCAACCCACTTGCTAAGTGGTTTTTACAAATATTTTTGCCAAAATTCGGCCTTACCTGCGCCAGCGCTCAGTTCATAAGCTTTAAAACCAAAGTTGCTATATGCGCCTTTGGCGACATGGTTATTACCCAAGACTTCTAGCGTTACTTTACAGGCATTGCGAGTATTAGCATGATCCTCTATCGCCTGCAGCAAAGCAGTGCTCACGCCAAGGCCTCTATATTGAGGGTGCACACACAAGTCATGAATATTCACCAACGGTGACGCTGCAAAAGTAGAATAGCCCCAAAGGCAATTAGTCATGCCTGCGCATTCATCATCCACAAAAGCTAACAAACTAAAATTTTGGGCTTGTTGCGGTAAATCAACCGCCAGGCGAGCCTTAACGGCTTCCTCCAGTGCTTCACCACCACCCATGGCATCTAAGGCATAATGGTTAAGCTGGTCTATCAATAAGGCCATTTGAGCTGGATCCTTATAATCAACCAAACACACCCGAATCGTTTTGTCTTTTGACACATCATTCTCCTAATGATTAAGCTACGAGGGCATTTGCACCAATTCTGAAACTTCTAAACTGCCACCAATCTCAAGAAACGGGCAGGCTTTAGTAATGGCCAGAGCTTCTTCCATGTTAGCCACTTCTATAATGGTGAAACCGGACATTTTAGTACCAAAAGCTGCATCCACGCTGCCATCAGGTAGCACGTGTTGCGTGTCTTTTAACGGGTTCATGGCACTTGTGACCTTATCCCCCAAACCATTAATCCACTGCATATATTTGGCAAAGTGAGCACGGCCTTCATCAGGTGTTGCGGGCTGATTGCCACCTAAATAGGTGATGATAAATTGAGTCATATTAGAGTGTCCAAAAAATGTAAAAAGGTCAGTGGGTTGCAGCCTAAATGGCCCTAAAAACAAGCTGCAAGTCTAGCAGATTGGTATATTCAGTGTATATCAAGTCCTGCTAGAATGAAGTATGAACAAAAAACTGCTCATCGTTGCTCACCAACCCTCTACCAACACTGAGGCTATGGCTAATGCCTGCCTTAAAGGCGCATTAACCGCGGACACGAACAAGATTGAAGTGTCCCTTATCGAGCCTTTAAAGTGCCAACCAGAGCAGTTATTGAGCGCTAACGCAGTGATTATTCTAACCACAGAAAATATTGGTTACATGGCAGGCGCCACCAAAGACTGGTTTGACAGGGTGTATTACCCGGTACTTGAGCTAAAGCAAGGTTTACCTTACGCGGTAGTTATTCGCGCTGGGCTTGACGGCACAGCAACAAACACAGCCATTGAATCTATCGGTAAGGGCTTACATTGGAATGTGGCAAGACCGACTTTAGTGTGCAAAGGCCCATGGCAAGTTGAATTTACTCAGCAATGTTTTGAACTTGGCCAAACCATGGCTCTCAGTTTGGACATGGGCATCATTTAGCTTAGAAAAACTACTTTAAAGCATTGGCATATTTATACCTTAATAAAGCCACAAGCATCAGCGTTTTAAGGGATGCTGCGTCGTTAGAAAGCTTACCTCAAGGTGGCTGCTGAATGCGTTAAAAACTCCATCAAAGACTTTGCAAAACCTCGCATCACCCACACTTCAAACTGTGGATGATCATCGACATCCTGATTGCGTATCACACTCACACCAATATGATTGATGTGGCTATGCTGCACCTGGCCAATCGCGAAATTGCCTTCATCAACATCAAGGGGCAAACCCCTTGATAACAAAGCCCGTGCATCTTCGCCAGTGATTAAAATTTGAGCTTTGCTGTAGGTTTGATCGGTAACATAGACACCATTTTGATCGCTTAATTCAGTTCGTGTAGTTGTCAACCAATAACGATCACGGCCAGCCCAAACCAAGCGCTCATCAGCTTGAACTGTCACACAGCCTTCGGCCGGTATCGCTAGGCCTGTCATGACAGCAATCTGGGTGTCGACCTTGTCGCAGCCCTCAATTTGAAACATGTGATTTGCTACCAGATCAATGCTTAACGCAGCGAAAACTTGCGGCATTTCAAAGTGCCCATTTAGTGCATTAGCCATTAGCCCTTCACCCTTTGGTTGGTTGGATCGACAAAGTGGTGACTAACCACTTCAACTTCAACAGACTTAGCCTTTGCGGGATAGGCGGCAAAAATGCGCTCTCCAATACGATCTTTACCACCGCGCAAAAATCCCAAAGCAATGTAATGACCAAGCTCTGGGCTGTAGGTCATTGAACTCACCCAGCCTTGTTTATCAGCTCCTGCTGAGGCGTTTTTCTGGGTTACTAAAATAGAACCGGTAGCAATAGGGGTTCGCGGCTCTAGCGATTTCAAGCCCACTAACTGTGGGCGATCTGGGTGCACCATACCCTCACGTTGTTTCAAGTTTTTACCAACAAACCATTTCTTTTTAGAAGCCATACCATCCATATGCACATCGCCTAAGGTCACCCGCCCATCAAGCTCTGCGCCTGTGACATGGCCTTTTTCTATGCGCAGTGCACCCAGGGTTTCTAGGCCATAAGGCACAATGTCGTAGGTTTTGCCGGCATCCATAATGGTTTGCCATGTTTGCGTGGCGTGATGCGCGTCAGCATAGACTTCATAAGCCATTTCACCTGAGAAGCTAATTCGTAAAATGACCAGCTTCGCACCTTCATGCTCGCCATGAACCACACCCATAAAGGGAAAGGCTTCGTTACTAAAATCAACGCTTGGAAAAGCTGCACTTAAAGTTGCACGTGAATCTGGGCCTGCTACAGCCATGGCGCCCCAGCGCTCGCTAATTGAGCTTACCCTGACTTTAAGTTCTGGCCAATCAATCTCTAAACAACGCTCCAAATAGGCCAACACTTGCGAAGCTTTGGCTGTGGTGGTGGTCATAAAGAAGCGATCTTCAGCAAATCTAGAGGTAGTGCCATCATCATAAACGATGCCATCTTCTCGTAGCATCACACCATAGCGAGCCTTACCCACTTTTAGCGTACTGAACATATTGATATAAACACGGTCTAAAAATTCTGCCGCGTCAGGGCCCACAATTTCTATTTTACCCAAGGAGCTTACATCGCAGATGCCCACTTTTTTGCGCACATGTGCGGTTTCACGTTCATAAGCGTCATCAATAGTTTCGCCTGCTCGTGGGTAATACTGGGGTCGCATATACAGCCCTGCTTGCACAAACACGGCGCCCGCTGCTTCATGCCATTCTTGCATCGGTGTGCGTCTGACCGGTTTGAAATGCTTACCTACTTCCCGGCCCCCAAAACCACCCATAGAAACAGGTGCTATAGGTGCGCGAAAACGAGTAGTGCCTGCTTCTGCAATGCTAATACCACGGCATTCTGCCATTATAGCTAGCGCGTTTACGTTGGAAGTTCGGCCTTGATCATTGGCCATACCTAAAGTGGTGTAGCGCTTTAAATGCTCTACTGACACAAACCCTTCTTGGTGTGATTGAATCACGTCTGCTGCGGTCACATCGTGCTGAATATCAACCATCTGCTTGCCTTTAGCAGGCACTCGCCAAAGCGGCACCACGTTGGTTGTACCTTCACGATCTTGAGGCGGCAATGTGATTTGCCCAGCACTTTTACCCAGTGCTTCACAGGCAGCTATTGCAGCATCACAAGCTTGAATTACGCCTTTTAACAGACCATTTTCACCTTCTACAGCACCTACTGAATAGGTGTCTGGGGCTTGATCACCCACTAAAAAAGCCGCGATATTTTCATCATAAATGGGAGCTTGACCACCGTGAGAAGCCATTTGCACTTGCGGTGTCCAACCACCTGAATGTGCCAATACATCGCACTTTATGGTGCGCTTATGGCTTACGCTTTGTCCATGCGCGGCCAAGTCTGCAATTTCAATGCCCCTTACCGCTTGCCAACCCAGTGCTTTAGTAACCACAGCTTGAGTTTGCACCGATATATTTCTGGACGCGCAGCCATCAAGCAATGCTTGGCTTGGATATTGACGGCTATCCACCACACAAACCACTTTAATACCGGCATCAGCGTAATCAAAGGCCGTCTGATAAGCGCTGTCATTATTGGTGAATACCGCTAAGGCTTTACCCATTGCAGTGCCATAATGGTTAAGCATGCGCCTAGCACCCGAGGCCAACACAACATTAGGCTTATCATTATTAGCAAACACTAATGGTCTTTCAATTGCGCCTGCAGCAATAATGATTTTTTTAGCTTGAACCTTGTGGTAATTTTGGCGCACTTTGCCATCTACACTTTGGTGGGCCGCTAGCATGTTGCCATCAAAACGGCCCCAACATATTGTTCTTGTTAACACCTTTACGTTTGCAGCTGCGTTTAAGGCTTCAATAGTATCAAGGCGCCATTGTTCTAAGTCGGCATTGGCTTGGTTATTAACTTCATTAAGTAATTGGCCGCCAAGCTGGTTATGCTCGTCGAACAAAGTGACTCGCAAACCACTTTGGGCTGCAGTTAAGGCTGCTGCAAGCCCTGCTGCGCCGCCACCCACCACAGCCACATCGCAAAACGACTGCACGCGGTCATAAATATCTGGATCAGCTTCCTTTGGAGGGGTGCCCATACCCGCAGCAGCACGGATTGAAGGTTCATAAAACTTATACCAGAGCGCTGCCGGCCACATGAAAGTTTTGTAATAAAACCCTGCAGAGAACAAAGAACCAGGCAACAAGGCTCCTGCCAAGCCGTTAATTGACATTAAATCAAACTTAGGAGATGGAAAACAATTTTGGGAGAAGACGGCCAAACCTTCGCTCACAGGTTCCATTGTGGCTCTTACATTTGGGTCTGCTTTAGCACCAGCGCCTATCGTTACGAGGGCTCCGGTCTCTTCCGGGCCACTTGAGGTCACCCCGCGAGGCCTGTGATATTTAAAACTTCGACCCACCACTTCTACGCCATTAGCCAACAGTGCCGATGCAACCGTGTCCCCTTCTCTTGCGACCATGCTTTTGCCGTCAAAACTAAAATTGAGCTTTGTTTTTGCTAACCGGCCATTACCATGTCTAAAACCACTCATGATTTTGGCTCCGGATTTTGATGGGGCAGACCGACCCAAGCAATGTCATGTGTTAGGGTGTTGCGCTGAACCTTCAGCCAAGCTCTACAACCATACACATGGTGCCAATATTCAAGGTGCTCACCGGCAGGGTTAGCGCGTTCATAAACAAAAGAATTCCATTCATCCATTGGGGCATTATTGTCAGGTGTGACACGGGTGGCATCCTCACCGTAGGTGAATTCGCTGTGTTCACGTTCTCCGCAGTAGGGGCAATTAATTCTCATCATAACTAGTGCGCCTTTGGATATGGACCCATACCCTTCTCATCAATGGTGTAGCCTTTGGCAAAACGATCTAAGCTATAGGCTTTGTTGAGATCGTGAGCCTTGTCATTAGCAATGGTGTGAGCAAAGCAGAACCCAGATGCGGGTGTGGCTTTAAAACCACCATAACACCAACCGGTATTGAGGTATAAGCCATCTATGGGGCCTACATCTATGATCGGGGAGCCATCCATAGACATATCCATAATGCCGCCCCAATTGCGCAATAATTTAAGCCTGGACAAGCAAGGCATCATGGTTAAACCGCCTGCGATCACATCCTCAAACACTGGCAAATTGCCTCGTTGGGCATAAGTGTTGTAGCCGTCTATGTCACCACCAAAAACCACACCTCCCTTGTCAGACTGGGACACATAAAAGTGCCCTGCACCAAAGGTGACTACGCCATTCACTAAGGGCTTGTATGGCTCTGTTACAAATGCCTGCAAGACGTGACTTTCTATAGGTAATTTAAGATTCAGCTTATCAGCGAGTCGGCTAGAGCTGCCCGCCACGGCCATGCCCACTTTTTCTGCATGCATATCGCCACGGCTGGTTTTAACACCAATAATTCGCTCACCCTGCTTAATAAAATCAAGGACTTCACAATTTTGAATGATATCAACACCCAGCTGGTCTGCAGCTCTTGCATAGCCCCAGGCCACAGCATCGTGGCGTGCATTACCTGCATCTGGTTGTAAAATACCACCCCACACAGGGAAACGCGTATCAGCGCTGCCATCGATGATAGGCTCACGCGCTAGAACTTCTTCACGGCTTAAAAGTTGCGCTTTAATACCATTTAAAAGCATCGTATTGGCACGGCGAGCAAACGTATCGTATTGAGATTTGGTGTGCGCAATGTTCATTACACCGCGTGGGGAGAACATTACGTTATAGTTTAGATCTTGAGCCATATCACGCCATAAACTCATGCCGTACTCATAAAAAGGGGCATTGCCATCTAACAAATAATTAGAGCGCACAATGGTGGTGTTTCGGCCTACATTACCACCCCCTACCCAGCCCTTTTCAAGCACTGCAACATTGGTTATGCCATGGTTTTTAGCCAGATAGTACGCGGTAGCAAGCCCGTGTCCGCCGCCGCCAATAACAATCACATCATAATGCGACTTCGGGTCTGGATCTCGCCAAGCACGCTGCCAATTTTTATGGCCTCTAAGTGCATTCCAAGCAATATTTAGGGCGTTGTATTGGCCCATGAATGCCTCCGATATTATTGTATTGGCCTCACTGGCCTGCTTGCAGATGATAGCAGCGTCAAACTGATTTAGGTGACGATTGCTTAACAATAGGAAAATAAAATAATTGCCAATAAAGGTATAAGGATAAATCGACTCCTTATGTAGGTATTAAGCATAAACGACAAAAAAGAGGATGTATTCGACCTATTCACCCTTTGTGACGTTTATTTTGGCCAAAAAAAAGACGCTCTAAACAAATAGACCGTCTTTTCTTAAGAATAGTGGTGGGTGATGACGGGTTCGAACCGCCGACCCTCTGCGTGTAAAGCAGATGCTCTCCCAACTGAGCTAATCACCCACATGTACCATTTGATTTAGCCTCAAGGGCCGCCAAATTGGTGGACACATTATAAGGCAACAGGGTTTTAGGTCAATGATTAAATTGACTTAATTTGTGGCAAATTAACAATGGCTGATAAATACCACCAAGCAAGCTATAATAGTAGGCTGTTTTTACATTTACGCTATAATAATTAACAACTTAGTGTCGCTAAATTAAGCTAACCACCAACAAAAAGGAAACTATCATGGTCATCAAACCTCGCGTACGCGGCTTTATGTGTATTACCTCTCACCCAGCAGGTTGCGAGGCCAATGTCTTAAGCCAGATTGACTATGTAGAAAACCATGGTGCAATAGATAATGGCCCCAAAAAAGTTTTGGTGATTGGTGCCTCCACAGGTTATGGCCTTGCGTCTCGTATTACTGCAGCTTTTGCAAGCAACGCCGACACCTTGGGTTTGTTCTTTGAAAAAGAAGGCACTGAAAAGAAGCCAGGTTCTGCAGGTTGGTATAATTCAGCCGCTTTTCACAAGGCAGCAGAAGCAAAAGGTTTATATGCCAAAAGCATCAATGGCGACGCCTTCTCTGATGAACTAAAGCAAACCACTATCGACACCATTAAAGCAGATTTAGGCCAGGTAGACCTTGTGGTTTATAGCCTTGCCTCGCCAAGACGTCAGCACCCTGTTACCGGTGAAGTGCATATGTCAACTTTAAAACCGATTGGTAAAGATGTGGTACAACAAGGTGTCGACACTGATAAAGGCGCCATTAAAGAATTTGTAATTGGCGCTGCCAACCAAGAAGAGATCGATAATACCGTTGCAGTTATGGGTGGTGAAGATTGGCAAATGTGGATTAGTGCATTAAGTGATGCGGGCGTTTTAGCACCTGGCGCTAAAACCACCGCCTTTACATACGTTGGCGAAAAAGTAACACGCGATATTTATTGGGATGGGACCATTGGTCAGGCTAAAAAAGACCTTGACGAAAAAGCCGTGGGGATTCGTGAACAAATGCAGGCTGTCAATGGCGATGCGCGCGTATCGGTGTTAAAGGCCGTGGTCACACAAGCTAGCGCCGCTATTCCCGTGATGCCATTGTACTTAGGTTTATTATTTAAGGTCATGAAAGATGAGGGCACTCATGAGGGCTGTATCGAACAAATAGATTTATTGTTTCGTGAAAGCCTATACGGGCAAAGCCCACGCCAAGATGATGAAGGCCGCCTGCGCGCGGACTACAAAGAAATTGAACCTCATGTACAAGCAGAGGTTGAAGCTTTGTGGGCTAAAATTACTGACGAGAACCTTTTTGAAATTAGCGACATGGAAGGCTATAAGTCTGAATTTTTGCGTTTATTTGGGTTTGATATCGACGGGGTAGATTATGAAGCTGATGTTAACCCGGTGGTCACCATTAACAATTTAATCAGCAAGTAACACTTTACATTAAGGGGCCATACGGCCCCTTTTTTATTAGACCACTAATAACAATGAAAGGCAGAACTGATGGAAACTAAAGAATCGTTCGTAGCACGAAACACTCAATTTTGGGCCTACCTTGCTTTATTTGTGGTTGTGTCCTTGATGAATGTTTACGGGGCAATTGTTCATCATTTTCAGCCATCCTTACATTTCACCTGGGCTGTTGTGTGTTTTGTTGCCATTCTCTATATCGCTCCTATTTCACAATGGAAAATTGTGGTGGCAGCAATAGTATTGAGTCATGCGTTTTGGCTAGCTCTGCTTCAACCGAATCACGTTGATTGGCCTATGGCTGCTATCGAAGTAGGCACTAGTTTGTTGATTGCATTCTATGCAAAGTATTTCAACAATAATTGGCAACCTTCTGATTTCAATAGCAAAATGCTAGCGTATCTACCCGCCGCTGCACCCTCATATTTGATCTATTTCATGTGTGTTTTTTTAAACGACTGGGAGGCGTATAGTCTTAGTTGGAGCTCATTCGAGTTTACGCTCGACTATTTTTTTCAACATGCACATTTCTTAGAATTTAGTATTGCTACGGGTTTAACCTTTCATATTTTACATTGGAACAGTCAGGGTTTAAAAAGACCTACTCAGATACCACTGTTTTTACTTGCTTGCCTAACCCACTTTACCTTTCTCTATGTCTGGCCACACAACCTATTATTGCTAAGCATTACCATGGTTGTCTGGGTGTATATTTTGGGCATAGAGACCATCGCTATTCCAAGTTTAGTATGTGCGCTTGCTTTGCCTTTTATACCCTACCAAAGCACCACTTTATTGGATCACATTAGCCAACTTAGTTATGGCATGGCGATTTTGCTTTCAGGTTTCTTAGGGTTAATCTTAAAATATTTTGTAGAGTCCGTTGAGAACGGAGAACCATACCAAGTGCTGATTTCAAGAATGAATCCACTGAGCTTTTTAATAAGGCCATTGGAGGTGGATACACTCAAATCCCAGCTGCAAGAAAAAAATCAACAAATTCGCCAAGCGTATTCTGACCTTGAGAAATCTAATATTGATTTAAAAGCGCTCGCTGAATCTCTAGAAATACAAACCCAAACCTATAAAAAAATGGCTGAGGTAGATCAAGTAACGGGATTAAAGTCGCGTCATTATTTTTACAACTTTTTAAGTGATGGCGTTCGAGAACGGCCCTTTTGGTTGATGTTGATTGATTTAGATAATTTTAAAAGCATTAATGATACCTACGGCCACGATGCAGGCGACAAGATGCTTCTTGAATGTGGCAAAGTATTAGAGCAAGCCGTCATGCATAAAGGTTTTGCAGCGCGCGTAGGCGGTGAAGAGTTTTGTGTGGCTCTTTATTGGGTCTCTGTTGCTGAAGCTAGAACTTTTGCGGACAATTTACGGCGCAGTTTAAGGCGCGCATTTATTACCAAAGCCGGCGTGAATATTAGCCGCACGGCAAGCATCGGGGTGGCAGAATTACGTCAACACGCAAGGCTTGAGGACGTGATCAGTTTGGCTGACGAGGCACTTTATGCCTCTAAATCTAAGGGTAAAGACTTAACCACTCTGGCAGATACCGCGTTCATTATAAAATCACAAAACAACCAAAACAATTTAACGGTAGAAGACCTTCTGGCAGGTATAAAGGCCCAGGAGTTCCAGCTTTATATCCAGCCTATTTGTAATAACGCCTCAGGTAAAGCAACTGGGTTTGAGGGTTTAATGCGTTGGCACAGACCTGATGGCTCAATTGTTTTTCCAGGTCGTTTTTTAGAGTTAGCGGTGTCCCCTGCCGTCTACCCTAAGTTTTTAGATTTTTACACTAGCCAAGTCATCCCGATAGCCATCGCGCTAGCAAAGAAGAACCCCCAGTACTATTTCTCATTCAACACCGAGGCAACCTTCATACAGTCTACCCAGCTGGTTGAAAAGTTTATTTCTAAACTGAGCGGTTTGCCCATGCTACATGGCAACTTAGTGTTGGAGCTGCCTGAAAAAACAGCCATTTTAAATCCAAAAACTGCTCTAAAAAACATTATGTTACTACAAGAAAACGGCATTAAAATCGCGTTAGACGATTTTGGCATGGAACATTCAAATATGGATCGTATCCGCGATATACCCGCTGATATCGTCAAGATTGATCGGAGTTTTATTTCAAAGATTGACCAAAATCCACGCAGTTTAGCCATCGTCAACGCCTTAGTATCTATGGCAAAGCAGCTAGATTTTTTAATCATTGCAGAAGGCATTGAAACCCAAGCTCAAGCGATTACCTTAGCGGCATCTGGCGTTAGCAGAGCACAAGGCTACTATTATGGACACCCAAAGCCTGTTGATTACTGGCTAGAGCAAATTCAAATTGGGCATATTTAAAAGGTAGGGTAGATTTTGGGCACAAAAAAACCGCAACTAAGCGGCCTAACTGCAGGTAGTGTAAATGGCGGAACGGACGGGATTCGAACCCGCGACCCCCGGCGTGACAGGCCGGTATTCTAACCAGCTGAACTACCGCTCCGCATTATATTACTACTTCAAACCAACACATTGGTGGGTGATGACGGGTTCGAACCGCCGACCCTCTGCGTGTAAAGCAGATGCTCTCCCAACTGAGCTAATCACCCAACATAAACGTGCTATTTATTTTCCAAATGAAGCCAAGTTCAAGGGTGGCTTCAAGAAAATAAATGGCGGAACGGACGGGATTCGAACCCGCGACCCCCGGCGTGACAGGCCGGT
>CAXHZX010000016.1:0-43829 GCA_964022265.1 uncultured Oceanospirillaceae bacterium
GATGTGCTTTAAAGTATGAAATGATCAAGTGAACCAAATGAGCCAAGTGAACCAAGTGAGCCAAGTGAACCAGGTGCAAGATGATGAAATCGATTTGTTTGAGTTATTTCAAACGTTATGGCACGGCAAGTGGCTAATCAGTGCGTTTGTGGCCTTAGCAACGTTGATAGGGTTTGGCTACACGCAAGTCGCGCAACCTAAATATGAAGTGTCTGTGCCGCATATTTATAACATCTACTCTGTGAGTACCCACCAGATATGCGGAAGTAGTATGGACTGTATGGAAAAAAAGACCAAAAAACGTTTATCCTCTTTGATGGAGGGTGGATGGAGTTCAGATTTTTCACTTATCACAACAGATCCATTGGATTTAAACGAATATGAATCTCTGATAGAGCGAGCCAATATAGAATTTACTAATCAAATATACGTAGAAGCGAAAAATGAACTTGCTTTTATACAAGCTGAACTTCCGGATGCTTTATTAAGTACAGAGGCAGTTGCAAAAAATATGCTGAATGCGAAGAGGATCGTTCAGCTTATAGATAATGGAAAGAGTGCGATCTCTTTTGGCTCCATTTCGGTTATTAAGTCTTCACCTAAGGTGCCACTAATACTCGCTATGTGTGTGGTGTTAGGTGGGATGATAGGTGTGTTTTTTATTCTTGTTCGTAATGCGATAAAGAAGCGTAAAGAGCAGTTGGCTAAAGCGTAAGAAACCTTAAAAACGAGACTTAAGCCATGCGGGCTAACCCTGATAATCAGACTGATACAGACCAATCTTTTATGGCCCAAGCGATGAGATTGGCTCACCAAGCGCAAGATATCGGTGAGGTTCCAGTAGGTGCGTTAGTGGTTTTTGAAGGTAAGGTGATAGGCCAAGGTTACAATCAAACCATTAGTGCCCATGACCCATGCGCTCATGCTGAAATAATGGCTATGAGAGAGGCTGCTAGTGCGATAGGCAATTATCGTTTAACTGGTTGTGATCTTTACGTCACGCTTGAGCCTTGCACTATGTGTGTGGGCGCACTGATTCATGCGCGTATTGAGAGGCTTATTTATGGTGCCACAGAGCCCAAAGCTGGGGCAGTGGCAAGCCAGCTAGAGTTACTTTCATTGCCTCATTACAACCATGTTGTGCAAGTAGAGTCAGGCGTAATGGCTGATGAATCTAGTGCCATGCTAAGTCACTTTTTTAAACAGCGGCGATTGTTTCATAAAGCAAAAAAAGCCGCTGAAACAGAATCTTTAATTCACAATGACCCAACCATAGATGCAGTTCTATAGAGGCCTTAAATGTTAATTCTTCGTGGCGCACCCGCCCTATCTAACTTTAAAAATGAACGTTTGCTTGCAAGTTTAAAAGAAATTTTGCCAAGCATAGATGCGGTTTATGCCCAGTTCATGCACTTTGTTTTGGTAGATACAGACTTAACCCAGTTGCAAACTCAAACTCTTGAGAAAATACTCACTTATGGGCCAAACGTGGCTCAGCAAGATGTTAGTGACAACTTGGTGCTTGTTATCCCGCGCATAGGAACCATTTCTCCTTGGTCTAGTAAAGCCACAGACATTGCTCATAACTGTGGTCTTCAAAACATTAAACGTATTGAACGTGGAACGGCCTATTACCTTAGTTCCTCGGCGCCATTGTCTGCTGAACAATACCAACAAGCAGCCGCGTTATTGCACGATAGAATGGTGGAGCAAACGTTAACTGACTTAGATCAAGCTGCAGGCTTATTTGTGCAAACACAGCCAGCTCCACTTGAGCGTGTTGATATTTTAGCAGGCGGGCGAAAAGCTTTAGAAGATGCCAATACTAACTTAGGTTTGGCCTTGGCTGAAGATGAAATAGATTACCTAGTTAATGCGTTTATTGATCTTGGCCGCAATCCTACCGATGTAGAATTGATGATGTTTGCCCAAGCAAACTCAGAGCATTGCCGCCATAAAATATTTAATGCCAGTTGGTCTATTGATGGTGAAGACCAAGATTTATCATTATTTAAAATGATCAAAAACACCAACGAGCTAAGTGGCGAAGGCGTACTATCAGCCTACATCGATAACGCTTCTGTAATCAAAGGCCACAAGGCAGGTCGTTTCTTTCCGCAACCTGAGGGCCAAGAAAACCCGCAGCAATATGCTTATCACCAAGAAGATATTCATATTTTGATGAAAGTAGAAACTCATAACCATCCCACTGCAATTGCCCCATTTGCTGGCGCAGCTACAGGCTCGGGCGGCGAAATAAGAGATGAAGGCGCAACCGGCAAAGGCTCCAAGCCTAAAGCAGGTTTAACAGGCTACACCGTATCCAACCTACAAATACCAGGCTTTAAGCAAGCTTGGGAAGTGGATTATGGCAAACCAGGCCGTATTGTTTCTGCCCTTGATATCATGCTAGAGGGCCCTATTGGCGGCGCCTCATTTAACAACGAATTTGGCAGGCCAGCGCTTAATGGATATTTTCGTACCTACGAAGCTTTGGTGCCAGGTCAAAATGGCGCCCAAGTTAGGGGTTATCACAAGCCGATAATGATTGCAGGCGGCATGGGTAATATCCGTGCAGACCATATAGATAAAGGTGAAGTGGGTGTGGGTGATCAGCTCATTTGCCTGGGTGGCCCTGCCATGCAAATTGGTTTGGGTGGGGGTGCCGCATCGTCTATGGATTCTGGCGCCAGTGCGGAAAATTTAGATTTTGCTTCCGTTCAAAGAGACAACCCAGAATTAGAACGTCGTTGCCAAGAAGTGATCGATCGCTGCTGGCAGATGGGCGATGACAACCCAATTAGCTTCATTCATGACGTGGGTGCTGGCGGCTTATCCAATGCATTTCCAGAGCTAGTGAAAGATGGTGGTCGTGGTGGCGCTTTTAATATCCGCAATATTAATAACGATGAACCCGGTATGTCACCGCTTGCAATCTGGTGTAACGAAGCACAAGAGCGTTACGTATTAGCAGTTCCTGCTGAAAATATGGCAACTTTTGAAGCACTTTGCGCGCGCGAGCGTTGCCCTTATGCCGTCGTTGGTGAAGCCACGCAGGAACATCATCTAACCCTAGGCGACACCTTGTTTGACGAGCAGCCAGTGGATCTTCCTATGTCTGTATTGTTTGGTAAGCCACCTAAAATGCACCGCGATGTTAGCCGTCAAAACGTAGAGTTACCCAATCTAAACACAGACCAGATAGAGTTAGCTGAAGCAGCAAAGCGAGTACTCACTTTGCCTACAGTAGCCAGTAAAGGCTTCTTGATTACCATAGGCGATCGCTCAATTACAGGCATGGTGGCGCGCGAACAGATGGTTGGCCCATGGCAAGTGCCGGTTGCTAACTGCGCGGTCACTACCTCAGCTTTGGATACCACCAAAGGTGAAGTGATGGCGATGGGTGAACGTACACCTTTGGCGCTTATCGATGGCCCAGCATCTGGCCGCATGGCTATTGGTGAAACCATTACCAACTTGGCAAGTGCACAAATTAACCAAATGAGTGATATTCGCTTGTCGGCTAACTGGATGTCGCCCGCAGGTTATGAGGGTGATGATGCCACTTTATATGACACCGTTAAAGCAGTCGGTATGGAATTATGCCCAGAGCTTGGCATTTCCATTCCAGTGGGCAAAGACTCAATGTCTATGCGCACTGTTTGGCAAGACGGCGATACGGCAAAAAGCGTGACATCCCCGGTTTCGCTTGTCATTACAGGTTTTGCCCCGGTGTCCGATGTGCGCAAGACACTGACTCCACAGTTACAAAGTGATGCTGGTGAAACAGAACTTATTTTGATCGACTTGGGTAATGGCCAAAACCGATTGGGTGGCTCATGCCTTGCTCAGGTGTATAACCAATTAGGTAATACTGCCCCCGATTTAGATCACTCAGAAGACTTGCTCGGGTTTTTTGATGCCGTACAGGGCCTTAATCAAGACGGTTTGTTATTGGCCTACCATGACCGCTCTGATGGTGGTTTATACACCACCTTGGTAGAAATGGCAGTGGCAGGGCACGTGGGCGTTGATATTGAGTGTGCGCAAATGATCAGCGATTCTGAAGATCTACTAGCTTGGTTGTTCAATGAAGAGCTAGGCGCTGTGTTGCAAGTGAAAAAGCAAGATGCAGGCGAAGTTTTACGCCAACTTAGCGCATGTGGTTTAGCCGAGCAAAGCCGTGTAATAGGCACTTTGAACAGTGATGACCAAGTGCGCTTTATGCTAGAAGGTGAAGAAGTATTAGTAGATTCTAGAACTCAATTACACCGTACTTGGGCTGAAACTAGTTACCGCTTGCAGGCTATCCGTGATAATGCAGAATGCGCGCAACAAGAATATGACTCATTGCTAGATGCCACAGACCCAGGTCTTAACTCAGTGCTTACCTTTGATACTGATGAAGATATAGCCGCAGCACTGATTGAAAGTGGCGATCGCCCACGTATTGCCATACTTCGAGAGCAAGGTGTGAATGGCCAGCTAGAAATGGCCGCCGCATTTGTAAAAGCCGGCTTTGATTGCGTTGACGTACACATGAGCGATATCTTAGAGGGGCGACGCACCTTAACCGAGTTTAAAGGCCTAATAGCCTGTGGTGGTTTTTCATATGGTGACGTACTTGGCGCCGGTGAAGGCTGGGCTAAATCGATACTATTTAACCCAGTAGCAAGGCAAGAATTTAGTGCTTTCTTTGAGCGCGAAGACAGCTTTGCACTGGGTGTTTGTAACGGTTGTCAAATGCTTTCAAACCTTCACGAACTGATCCCTGGTAGTGACCATTGGCCACACTTTGTGCGTAACCAATCAGAGCAGTTTGAAGGTAGAACAGCTTTGGTTCAGGTACAAAAAACAGATTCAATTTTCCTACAAGGAATGGAAGGCTCACACATGCCTATTGCCATTGCTCATGGGGAAGGTCATGCAGAATTTGCCAGTGACAGCCAGCGCCAAGCCTGTGAAGACAAAGTGGCACTAAGGTTTGTGAATGGCCATGGTGAAGTGACCCAAAGCTACCCAGCTAACCCAAATGGTTCGGTGAACGGTATTACTGGCCTAACCGCAGCCAACGGCCGTGTCACCATTATGATGCCGCACCCAGAGCGTGTGTATCGTAGCTGCACAAACTCATGGATAGACAAATCCTGGGGCGAAGATGGCCCATGGATGAGAATGTTCCGTAACGCACGCGTGTGGGTAGGCTAAGGTGAACCCAAACTTGATTTAGGGCAGTTGTATTATGGCTTTACAATTTGAAATCATTCCAGTCACACCGTTCCAACAAAACTGTAGTTTAGTTTGGTGTGATGAAACCATGGAAGCAGCTGTTGTAGACCCAGGTGGTGAATTGCCCCGTTTACTAAAAAAAGCAGCCGATCATGGAGTGGTGCTTAAGCAAATATTATTAACCCATGCCCACATTGATCATGCAGGTGCAGCGGGTCAACTTTCTGAAGACAAACAGCTACCCATTATTGGACCCCATGAAGGTGATCAATTTTGGATAGACGGTTTAGCAGATCAAAGCCGTATGTTTCAGTTTCCAGAAGCTAAGCCTTTTGTGCCAGCGCGCTGGCTTCACCAAGGTGATCAAGTATCGGTGGGTAATGAAACAATGCAAGTGCTGCATTGCCCAGGCCATACGCCAGGGCATGTGGTATTCCATCATCAAGCCCAAGGTTTGATTTTTGTAGGAGATGTGTTGTTTCAAGGCTCTATAGGCCGCACAGATTTCCCTAAAGGTGACCATGCCACTTTGATCAATGCCATCAAAACTAAGCTTTTAGTGCTTGAGGATGCCGTCGAGTTTGTACCAGGCCATGGGCCAATGTCCACTATTGGCAGTGAACGCAGGCACAACCCTTTTTTGCAGACATAAATTGTTGCTAGGCTAGCAAAGCCAATTAAAAATCGATGTGATGCAGCTGCTCTACGCCATCTTTACGATCTTTAAAGAAGCGCTCTAGGGTTTGTGTTACCGTACCAAAAGCAAGGTCATCCCAAGGAATGTCAGCTTCATCAAATAGCGCTACTTCTAGGCTCTCTGGGCCAGAATTATATTCAGGCGCATGCATGGTGGCCAAATAAAATAGATGTACTTGTTGGTGGGCGGGTAGATTGCACACGCTAAACAAGGGCCCAAGCTCAGGCTTGGCGTAAGCCTCTTCATAGGTTTCTCTTAATGCACCTTGCTGTGTGGTTTCACCGTTTTCCATAAACCCAGCAGGCAGAGTCCAGTAGCCCAAACGAGGCTCTATGGCGCGTTTGCAAAGCAATACCTTTTCGCCAAAAGTAGGGATGGTGCCTGCAATAATGCGTGGGTTTTCGTAAAAGATAAATTCACAAGCATCACACACGTAACGTTGACGATTGTCACCTTCTGGGATAACAAAGCTCACTAAGGCACTGCAATGGCTACAAAATTTCATGGAATGGGTGAGTCTCTCACTAATCAACGTGGTTTATTGTAAGATAAAGCCAACTGACTATAAACAAAGAATTGTAGATTCAAATCAATGCATCAGCTTATCGCTCAAAAACTTGCTCAACAAAGTATAAGAAAGCTATCAGACAAAACGCAAACGCCTGCGGCTGTATTGCTGGCCATTACTGATAACGCAGATAACCCACAGGTGATCCTCACTCGCAGGTCACAGTACTTATCCACACATAAAGGCCAAGTCGCGTTTCCAGGTGGAAAAGCCGAGTCTTTTGACAAAGACCCAGAAGCCACGGCACTAAGAGAGGCACATGAAGAGATTGGGCTGGATCCAGTGTCAGTGCAAGTGGTGGGGCAAATGGGCCAGGTGTTATCACGCCAAGGTTTCGTGGTCACCCCTATTGTAGGTGTTGTGCCAGAGCATCAAATTGCAGGTTTGGTGCCCAATTTAGATGAGCTTGATCGTATTTTTACGGTGCCGATAAGTTTTCTAGTCAACAACAGCCCAGTCATGGATGAGATTTCAATATCAGAAGGGGTGCAGCAAGTCCCAAGTTTTTACTACGAAGACTATAGAATTTGGGGTATGACAGCATTTATTCTGGCTGAATTTGTGAATTTGGTTTACGATGCGCGCATTGATTTATACTCAAAGCCAAAGGAAGTGTAGCTGTGCAAGATAAACCCGTTGCTTCACCTTGTGTCAAAATATGCTACTTAGATGAGCAAGAGATCTGCCAAGGTTGTTATCGATCAGGCGAAGAAATTAACGCTTGGATGAGATTAGATAACGAAGCGAAAAAACAGGTGCTAGCTAGAGTGAAAGAACGTGAGCTAGCTAGCCCATTTGTAACCCACGTCAATCTTTAATGCACTTCTTCTGCGGTTATTTCCACTTTACGAAGCCGCACTGTGCGAATGAAGTTGTCTCTAATTTGCACCGTTTCTATGTGATACTCACCCAACTTAAGACACACGTTACACTGAGGTATTTCCTCTAGAGTTTCGGTGATTAAGCCATTGAGCGTTTTTGGGCCATCAATAGGCAACGACCAGTTTAGCGCTTTGTTAATGTCACGCACTGTAGTGGTGCCATCAATAAAGAAAGAACCATCTTCTTGGGGATGAATGTCTTCATTTTCATGGTCTTGCTCTTCTGCCATGTCGCCAACAATTTCTTCCAAAATATCTTCTAAAGTAGTGAGGCCTTGAATATCACCGTATTCATCGACCACTAACGCCATCCAGTGCTTACGCTTTTGGAAGTTGACCAGCTGAGTATTCAGCGGCGTACTCTCAGGCACGAAGTAGGCGTCTCTAGCCAAAGCTAAAAACTCTTCTTTAGTGGGCGTAGAAGTCTTGATTAACGGCAAAATTTGGCGCACATGCAAGATACCCACAACGTTGTTTAATTCTTCCTGATACAAGGGTAGCCGCGTGTGCGGGCTTTTGCTAATGGCGGTTAAAATAGTTTCAATGTCTTCATCCACGTCAATGCCGACAATTTCATTGCGTGGAATCATTATGTCTTCCACGGTGACTGTGTCTAAATCTAAAATACTCAGTAGCATGGACTGGTTACGACGCGGGATCAGGGTGCCCGCTTCGTGCACAATAGTGCGTAGCTCCTCAGAACTAAGGTGATCATTAGCTTTTGCTGCAGCGTTAAAGCCCAGCATTCTCAGTAAGCCGTTACAAATAGTATTCACTACCCACACAAACGGATACAAGACTTTAAGAAGCGGTGAAAGAATAAAAGAAGCGGGAAACGCAACTTGTTCAGGCTTGATAGCGGCTACAGTTTTAGGTGTAACTTCTGCAAAAATCAGAATCACCAAAGTAAGCACAGCCGTGGCAACAGCCACACCCGCATCACCCATTAACCGCAACGCGATCATTGTGGCAATGGCAGAAGCTAGAATGTTGACAAAGTTATTGCCGATAAGAATCACGCCAATGAGCCGATCGGGTCTGTCTAGTAACTTGCTCGCACGCATCGCTCCCCTGTGTTTTTGTTTCACAAGGTGGCGCAGGCGGTAACGATTTAAAGACATCATCCCAGTTTCAGAGCTGGAGAAGAATGCAGACAATAAAATAAGAAAGGCTAAGCTTGTAAATAAATAGCTTAAGGGTATTTCGCTCAAGGCGGGTGTAACCTCGTATCAGTTATGGCTCTCAATTCTTATGCTTGAGGCCTCTTGTGTCAAGTGCCTAAGGCCTATAACAACACTTCTAACACAAACTTAGTGCCAAAAAACGCCAAAGCAAGATTGCCGAAGCCCCATAAGGTCCAACGAATGGCCGTGCGGCCACGCCAACCTAACCGGTAATGGCCCACTAACAAAATGGCAAAAATAACCCAAGCTACTAAACTTAAAATAGTTTTGTGGATGACATGCTGGGCCCATAAGTCTTCTAAGAAAAGAAAGCCGCTGAGTAAGGCTACACTCAATAAAATTTGGCCAAAAGCGAGCACTTCAAATAACAAAGACTCCATGGTTTGCAAAGGTGGCAAAGTGGAAATAAGCCGAGAAGAGCCATCATGCTTTTTCAAATGACGGTTTTGCAAAATTAATAACACCGCTTGGCAAGCCGAAACGGCAAATAAGGCATAGGCCAAAATAGAAGTGACAATATGCATCAAAATGCCAGCCGAAAATTCTCTTCCCCCAAACTCTGGCACACTCAATACATCTACCGCAATGCCAGCAGCCGCTATTGGCGCAGCGAAGACTAAAAGCCCAGAAACCGGGTTTCGTAAGCTGCTTAAAAGAATAATAGTGATGACAGCCCAAGCCGTTAACGAGAGGGTGGCGCCAAGATCTAGTAGCAAGCCCGTTTGAGTGAATAGGTGCAAATATAGGTAGCAGCCCTGCAGGGCCCAGGCCGTTAAGCTGAGAAAAAACCCACTTTTATAGTGGCGTTTGGAGGAGCTTTTATTTTGAGTCCACGCACCTATAAGGTAGAGAAATATGGCACTAAGGCTTATTGTCAGAGAAATCATGAGCTAATTTTTTATTAACGAATACCCCATCATAATCAAGCAAAGCACCTGTGCCTAGGCTTGGCGTTAAAAAATACTAAAACTAAGGGCCAAAATTCTATATCGAGGGTATACTATGCATCATATTTTGACGTATTACAGAGACTTACATGTTTGATAATTTAACTGAACGTTTAGGCAAAACGTTACAACATATCCGCGGCCAAGCTCGCCTGACTGAAGACAATATTAAAGGCACTTTGCGCGAAGTGCGGATGGCCTTGTTAGAGGCTGACGTTGCGCTGCCGGTGGTTAAAGATTTTATAGAGCAAGTAAAAACTCGTGCTGTAGGCGCTGAGGTTAGTAAAAGCCTAAGCCCAGGCCAAGTGTTTGTGAAGATCGTCCAGCAAGAGCTGGAAGCGATTATGGGTTCCGCCAATGAAGACCTAAACCTAGCAGCACAGCCGCCAGCAGTTATTTTGATGGCAGGTCTGCAAGGTGCAGGTAAAACCACTTCGGCGGCCAAACTCGCTAAATTCTTAATCGAAAAGAAAAAGAAATCGGTAATGTTGGTCAGTGTGGACGTATACCGTCCAGCAGCCATAAAGCAGCTAGAAACCCTATCAACCGAAGTGGGTGCACACTTTTTCCCAAGCACCGTGATGGAAAAGCCTGTTGCTATTGCCGAAAAAGCAATCAGCCATGCTAAGCAACAACACCATGATGTCGTCATTGTGGATACCGCAGGCCGCTTGGCCATAGACACAGAAATGATGGCTGAAGTTAAAGCCATACATGCCAGCGTGCAACCTGTTGAAACACTGTTTGTAGTGGACGCTATGACAGGCCAAGATGCGGCTAATACAGCAGCTGCATTTAACGAAGCACTGCCCCTAACGGGTGTGGTGTTAAGTAAAAGTGACGGTGATTCTCGTGGCGGTGCGGCTTTGTCTGTGCGCCATATCACTGGCAAACCTATTAAGTTTTTGGGTGTGGGCGAAAAAGTAGATGCCCTAGAGCCATTCCATCCAGATCGCTTGGCTTCTCGTATCTTGGGCATGGGCGATGTGCTCTCCTTAATAGAAGAAGTTGAACAAAAAGTAGATAAGGCAAAAGCAGAAAAGCTTGCTAAGAAAATTAAAAAAGGTAAAGGCTTTGATCTAGAAGATTTTCGTGACCAGCTACAACAGATGAAAAGCATGGGCGGTATGGCCGGTATGCTAGACAAAATGCCCGGTATGGGTGGCATGGCACAAGCGGCCTCCACTGCTGGTGCAGAAAAGAACTTTGACCAAATGGAATCGATTATTAATTCCATGACTCCAAAAGAGCGGGCCCTGCCAGATAGCCTTAATGGTTCTCGTAAGCGCCGCATTGCAGCGGGTTCAGGTACTCAAATCCAAGACATTAACCGTCTTATCAAACAGCATAAACAAATGGCTAAAATGATGAAGAAAATGTCGGGCAAAGGGGGCATGCAAAAGATGATGCGAGGTCTGCAAGGCCAAATGCCACCAGGTATGGGTGGTGGTGCAGGAGCCCCTGGGATGCCGCCAGGAATGCCAGGCGGATTACCTGGTTTAGGTGGTGGTTTTCCGTTTGGTAAAAAGTAAGCGACTACCCTAATCATTCAACATTATTGAGATTTAAAGCTTTTATTTCTCAAATGGTTGGGGTAATATACGCGCTCTCTGCGGAGAGGTGGGTGAGTGGCTGAAACCAGTTCCCTGCTAAGGAACCGTACCTATATACTGGTACCGAGGGTTCGAATCCCTCTCTCTCCGCCATTTTTTTAAGCGCCCGTAGCTCAGCTGGATAGAGTACTCGGCTACGAACCGAGCGGTCAGAGGTTCGAATCCTCTCGGGCGCGCCATTTCTTTAGACACTTACAGACTTTAACGCCTTATTAGCCTTTCGTAAGTTTCTTTTGCTCCCCGCTTAGGGGACTGCATTTCTTAATTCCAAATTTTCTAATAATTTGTTTAATTGCATCTAATTAGATAAACCTTCATGTTATGATTCGGTTCGTGGTTTGTCGCTCTTAGATAGCCTTAGCTTAGGGTTATTCGTCAAATTGAGCGATTTACCTCTTGCCACTGGATTCCATCAGACCAACTCATCAATCATATCCTAGGGTGTTTTTCTGCCTTTAATTGATCCTTTAAGGTATGCCTTAAGTAGTGATTCAAGAAATTGCGCTTAATTGTTGTTTTAAAACGCCCATATAATTGCCCAAACAATACTATTTATATCTTTTTGGAATATTAAATTAATTTTTTATTACTTAAAGGATTAAAATTATTGCTATATAATGGAGCCAATTAAAGCCAGTCAATGAGTCCAGTATGAACAAAACCCAGTCAAGTCTACTTTCTAGCGTACAACCTTTTGCTGACATTCTAGCCGTTAATGAGGGCCTTGAAAAAGCCAGCCGCCATTTTTTAAAGCTGGCCTTAAGTAAAGCTCAACGCCCCATTGTGACGACCAGTTTTGGGCCACAATCTGGTGTCTTGCTGCACATGGTGACGCAAGTGATCCCCGACATTCCTGTGATTTGGGTAGACTCTGGCTACAACTTACCTGATACCTATCGTCATGCCGAAACATTGACCAAAACACTAGATCTAAATTTGCAAATTTACACTCCCACAACGAGTGCGGCTTTTTGGGATGCAACACAGGGTGGCATCCCCACAGTCGAAGATGAACGCCATAGCGAGTTTTCGAAAAACTTCAAAATCACACCTTTTCAACAAGCCCTCAAAGACCTACAGCCTGATATGTGGGTTTCCAGTATTCGTCAACAACAGTCTGACCACCGAAAAGGTTTACCTCCTGTGCATGAAGGTGCTAACGGTGTGATTAAACTTGCCCCTTTTATTTATTGGCAAGAAGAAGATCTAAAGGCCTATTTAAATGAGCATCAAATTGCCGACGAGCAACGTTACTTTGATCCAGTAAAGGCCCAATATGGCCGCGAATGTGGCTTGCATAAGCTATAGACCTGCACTCAAGGCTTTTACCCCTATTCCCAATATACACGCGTAGAAAATGCTTCGTAAAATAGGGGGCAAAGTAGGCCAATAAAATGCTGATGTTTTCGCTGTTCGCTAGTTAAGAAGTGGGTCCGAAGGTTATTGCAGTTTGACGTACGTCCATATGCGTTCATGGTAATAATAGATTGCAAATTTCAAAAAGAATTCGATAGAGCCTATTGTAATTGCAGACTCTACATTGCCTGTAATAAAAAATGCTATCGCAGTGGTAGTGCAGGTCGCGGTTATTCTCCAGGTGGCCGCTTTTAATATACTTCGTTTTTTACTTTCCATTGTATCAATCCTGGTTTGTCTTATCGGTGACTGCGAGCCACGAAATGTGGGTTGAGAATATCAGCTTTGCCATACTCCATGGGGCTTCCATCTACTTTGGTAACCTGTCCGCCAGCCCCTTCTAAAACGGCCTGAGCGGCAGCGATGTCCCATTCGCAGGTAGGAGCAAGACGCGGATATATATCCGCCAAACCTTCAGCGATCCTCAATAATTTCAAAGAACTCCCCGCTTGTATTAACTGTGTATCGCCTAAGGCAGTAATAAAATCACGAGTGTCTTCATTGAGATGGCTCTTACTTGCCACGACGCGGATGGGGTTGTGGCTTGCTTGGGTACTAAGTGGCTCTAGAGCCTTATTTCGTAAACGCCAGGCGCCTAGTTGCTTGCCTCCCCAGTAAAGGGTTTGATCAACAGGGGTGGATACAAAACCTAAACTTGGGCGTTTGTCTTCAATCAGAGCTAAATTAACGGTGAACTCACCGTTTCGATTAATAAACTCTTTAGTGCCATCTAAAGGATCGATTAGCCAGTAGCAGTGGTTGTGCAGAGGCACCTCTAGAGATGCAGGGTCTTCCTCAGAAACAATCGCAATGTGCGGTGTTAACTGCGCCAAACCTTCTACCAATACATTGTGTGCATCTAAGTCTGCCTTGGTTACAGGTGAGTCATCGTTTTTGGTTTTTACACCAAAGTCCGCTGTTTGATAGACCTGCATGATGGCCTCTCCAGCTTGATGAATTAATAACTCTAGTGCCTTAAGCAGTGTGGGGTCGGCTAAAATAGCTTTGGCTTGTTTCATTTATTGAGTCTCATTAGCCTTTATATGTCTAGTTCAGCTAACAGCTGTTCAGCCATTTGTTCTGGGGTGGCAGTAGAGGTACTCAGCGTGAAGTCTGGATTCTCAGGCTCTTCATAAGGGCTATTAATTCCCGTAAAGTTGGGAATTTCTCCCTTACGCGCCTTCGCATATAGCCCTTTTACATCTCGCTGCTCAGCAACTTCTAATGGAGTATCCACGTATATTTCAACAAACTCGCCACTCTCAAAACTAGATCGTGCTACCTCCCGTTCAGCTCTATATGGCGAAATAAACGCAGTGAGAACTACCAAACCAGCATCTACCATAAGCTGAGCCACCTCGGTAATACGACGAATATTCTCGATACGGTCCGCTTCAGTGAAGCCTAGATCCTTGTTGAGCCCATGACGTACGTTGTCGCCATCCAGAATATAAGTACGAATGCCTCGCTGGTGCAGCTTTTGTTCAACTATATTGGCAATAGTAGACTTTCCAGAACCACTTAAGCCTGTAAACCACAATACCTTCCCCGTGTGACCATTGAGCTTGTTGCGCTGAGTTTTGTCGACACTCAAGTTCTGCATGTGGACGTTGGAGGCGCGTCGCAGGGCAAAATTGATCATGCCGGCACCTACCGTGGCATTGCTAAAACGGTCTACCAGAATAAAAGCACCTAAAGGGCGGCATTGTTCGTAAGTCTCGTAAGCTACAGGTTTATCAAGGCTGATTTTGGCGACAACAATATCGTTCAGCTCTAGGCTTCGCGCAGGTGTTGTCTCCATCGTATTTACGTTTGTTTTGTGTTTTATTTCGGTGATCTGGGCGTTGACCCAGTTGCTACCAATCTGCATGCCATAGCTGCGACCAATAAAGCCCTGATCGCTGGTCATCCATACTAACTCTACTTCAAATTGGTCGGAAACCTCGCATGGGCTATTGGCGCTAACGATCATATCGCCACGAGATGCGTCGATTTCTTTGTCTAGAGTCAGGGTCACTGCTTGGCCGCACTGGGCACTTTCTAGAGTCTGCTCAAATAAAACAATCTGCTCTACTTTTGCTGTAGCGCCACTAGGCAATACTCGTACTTCATCACCCGGTTTTACGGTGCCTGCTGCTAGGGTGCCAGAAAAACCACGGAAATCTAAATGAGGGCGATTTACCCATTGCACAGGAAAACGGAGGCTGTTATCGCTAGCCAGGTTAGGAATAGGAGCAGTTTCTAGCATAGCCATTAGTGTAGGCCCACGAAACCAAGTCATGTTGGCCGAGCGGCGCACCACATTATCGGCTTTTAAGGCTGAAATGGGGATTGGAGTAATGGTATTGAATTTTAGTTGGCTAGAAAACGCCAAAAAATCATCATGAATTTTATGAAAAATACTTTCGTCATAGTCAATCAAATCCATCTTGTTGATGGCCAGTACGACCTGTTTGATACCTAATAAAGAGCAAATGAAAGCATGACGCTTAGTTTGTTCAATAACGCCTTTACGTGCATCGATTAATATCACAGCCAGGTCTGCATTAGAGGCGCCGGTGACCATGTTGCGGGTATATTGTTCGTGCCCCGGGGTGTCGGCTACGATAAACTTGCGTTTGTCTGTATTAAAGAAACGGTAAGCAACATCAATGGTAATACCTTGCTCACGTTCAGCAGCAAGGCCATCAACTAATAGAGCGAAGTCTATGTCGCCACCTTGGGTGCCGTGCGTAATAGATTCTTGCTTGAGACTTTTCACTTGATCATCAAAGATGCATTTGGCTTCATAAAGTAAGCAACCAATTAATGTGCTTTTGCCATCGTCCACGCTACCGCAGGTGATGAAGCGCAATAGATCTAGGTTGTTTTGTTCTTGCATGAATGCTTCGATAGCGTGGCTACTATTAATTGGAGCGCTGTCGATAGATGGGGTTTTGATGCTCATTAGAAGTAGCCCTCTTGCTTTTTCTTTTCCATGGAAGCTGCACTGTCACTGTCGATTGCGCGGCCTTGACGTTCGCTTGTGCGGGCTTGTAGCAACTCTAAAATAATGTCTTCAAGGCTATCAGCCTGGGACTCAACGGCCCCAGTTAATGGATAACACCCTAGAGTGCGAAAGCGTACGTCTTTTATTTCTACTTTCTCATCGGCTAATAACTCCAGACGTTCATCGTCTACCATCATGAGCATATCGTTGCGCTCAATAACGGGGCGTTTTTGGGAGTAGTAAAGGGGCACAATCGGAATATTTTCTCTATAGATGTATTGCCAGATATCTAGCTCGGTCCAGTTGGAAATAGGGAATACGCGAATACTCTCGCCAGGGCGCTTGTGAGCATTGTATAAGTTCCATAACTCAGGCCTTTGGTTTTTTGGATCCCAGCGATGGGCTTCGTTGCGGAACGAAAATACTCGTTCTTTGGCACGGCTTTTTTCTTCATCACGGCGTGCACCACCAAAGGCTACATCAAATTTGTACTGATCCAGGGCTTGTTTGAGTCCCTCGGTCTTGGTGATGTCAGTGTGCAAAGCGCTACCGTGCACTAGCGGACTAATATCCCGCTCAATAGCCTCTGGGTTAGTATGTACAATTAGCTCCATATCCGCCTCAGCAGCCATCTTGTCGCGAAACTGATACATTTCTTGAAATTTCCAGCGCGTATCCACGTGTAATAAAGGAAATGGTGGTGGGCTTGGATAAAAAGCCTTGCGCGCTAGGTGGAGCATCACTGCACTGTCCTTGCCTACTGAATACAACATGACAGGGTTTTCTGAGTGGGCCATTACTTCGCGCATGATATGGATGCTCTCAGCCTCCAAGCGGTCTAAGTGGCTGTTGCCATCGGCAATATGGACAGCACGTTTTGGGTTGCTGGCCATGGTTAGCTTCGCAGGGTAGGCTGCTAGGGCAAGGTGACCTTTAACGTTATCTGCAGACTTTGGATCAATAATAGGTTGCTGTTTGTTGGTCAGCCAAAGCTTTCGGAACAAGCTTGTAATGTCCGCATGGGGAAAGAATAAAGTATCCTTTCCATTGTATGCAACTAACGCAATTAACGCTTCTTGCAGCGTGTTCAGATCCCAAGCGTGATCATTCCAAAGCCAGCGGCGGCTTCCTTTTGCATCATTAGCATATAAACCAACGTGTCCTTCAAAGGTAAATGCCTGCACACACAGTACATTCTCACGGCGTTTTTTGGCTCGGCCAATAAGGTGCTCAACGACCTGAGGTTTAAGGCTTTTGGCTTGGTCATCTTGCAGATTTTTAATGTCTACAGGAGCTGGTAAAACGCCTTGTTGCTCTAACCAACGGTCAGTGCCTTTGCGATTGTTGGTTATCCCTTGCTCTTCAAAATAGTTGGATAGGGTATGGGTGTCCCAGATAATCCTTTCGGTGCCTTGGTGGCTTGTGAAATCCATCATTAATTTTGTCTCAATAATCATTTATTGATAGTTTAACATGTATTTTTATAAAATTATTAATATATTTTAAATGTTTTTATAAAAAATTTCATTTTGAGACAAAAAGAGCAGAGTTAAATTGTAAGCAATAGGGTATGCAAAAATTAGAAATTTTTTCTAACCTTGCTAATGAGTCCGGTCTGTTTTGACCATTCTCACGAAGTTTCAGAAACAGCCTGCAAAGAATTAATGATGCGAATCACAATTTAGCTATGAGCCTGCAATGAGAATGACAGAAGTAGCTGATTGAGTCAGGCTTAGATCATCAATACCACTGTATGTAATGTCAGCTTTAGTCAACGAAAATCAAGGTTATGTAATCAGTAATAAAGGTATGTAATCGGTATTGTGTAGCGTCATTCTTGTTGATATTTTTGCTTCGAGATTTCCTTTTCTCAGGGCAATACACCGCCCACTTTGATCACGGGGTAAACCTCTGCCCCGTGGTCAGCTTTTAGCGGCAGCCCAATCCGTGAGTTATTGCTCTGCCGCCCCTTTTCTCCAATTTCAAGCTGTTAAGAAGCTTCGCTTTGTCCGCGGATATTTGCTGTTGATATCGCCCACCCAAGTTACTAGACGCATATCCAGCGCTATGTTCGTTCCCTTTAAAATAGGTGTGGCGACATTATTCAAATATCACACCTTTGGTGTATCGCCAAAGCCCATTTTCAAATACAAAATCACTAAGTTCATGCAACCGGTAGGCCTTTCCGTGAAGCCTGTAGCGTGCCACAAATTCTACTTGGCCTTTATCATCTCCCATCTGCCCGTGCCTTGTTGAAACGATTTTTAGGCCAAGCCATTTTTGGCGCTCATCAAAGTCCAAATCACTGGGGCAGGTGCTTTTGTGCCAAGTTTTTACTAAGTAGTCTTTTTCATGCAAACAAAATGCAGTGTACCTAGAGCGCATTAGCGCTTCTGCACAGTTAGCCTCTTTGCTGCCACTGACCAACGGCTGGCAACAGTTGGCAAAGTTTTGGCCAGAATCGCAGTAGCAAAGGCTGGGTTTTTTGCTCACAGTAGCTCTTCAATCGCTGATTTAAGGCTGCTAGAAGTGGGCGATGTCCATTGTTTAAAACGTTCGACTACTTGGCCGTTCCTATCCACTAAGTACTTGTTAAAGTTCCAACTGGGTTCACCTTGTAGGGCGTTCATATGCTTAAACAGCGGGTGTGCATTAGCGCCCCTAACTTCTATGGGCTGGCTCATAAGAAAGGTGACACCAAAATTAAAGAAGCATACTTTAGCGGCTTCTTCTTCATTTTCTGCCCCTTGGTTGAAGGCATTACTAGGGAACCCAATAATCACCAACCCTTGGTCTTTGTATTCTTGATGCAGCTCTTCAAGGCCGCCAAATTGGCCCGTAAAGCCGCAATGGCTGGCTGTATTAACAAGTAGCAATTGTTTGTTAGCCGTTTCAGCGCACACATCAAGGGGCTTGCCTGTGTGCAGTTGTTTAAGATTATGCTCTAGCCACGGCGCGCAAGAAGCCAAGGCAGTAAGAGGGGTAAAAAGCCCAACGAGCGCTGTAAACAATAGGCCCCGCATTTTAATTGTCATTTCCACATTATCCTTTATATCTCGTAACCCCATGAATTCTATAGTATCACCCATTCCCTTAGAAAGAATATTCAGTTCCATAAACAAAAGTGTATTCAGTCAATGTTATGATGCGTAAAAGCCTTTAAATTTGAATAAGAGTTACCCTCAATGCCCAACTCACAAACAACAATGCAAAGCATGCCAGATGGCCATGCATCGCTTCGCACCATAGCAATGCCAGCAGATGCAAACCCAGATGGTGACATCTTTGGTGGCTGGATTATGTCTCAGATGGATATTTCAAGCGGTGGCTTTGCTGCAAGTATTGCTAAGGGGCGAGTGGTGACTGTGGCGGTAGATGCCATGACTTTTCATAAACCCGTGTATGTGGGTGATGATTTAAGCTGTTATTGTAAAGTTGCAAAAACAGGCACAACATCCGTCACTATCCACGTAGAAGCCTGGGTTAGGCGGCGCCATAGCCATAGAGTAGATAAAGTAACCCAAGGCATGTTCACCTTTGTGGCGGTCGATGAAAACGGCAAGCCGACACCCTTGCCAGGTTAAAAAAGAGAGCGCGAATGACACAAAAAAACATCCTTTTTATCATGTTGGATCAGCTTCGAGCTGATGCCCTGTCTTGTTACGGTAACAAAGTGGTGGACACACCCAACATAGATCAGCTAGCAAAAAATGGGGTGCAGTTTGAGCGCTGTTACGTACAAGGTACCAGCTGTGGTAACTCTCGCGCATCCTATTACACAGGCAGACATGTGCGCTCTCATGGCGCTACTTGGAACGGTTGGCCCAATCGGGTGGATGAACTTTCCTTGGCTGACCATTTAAACACCTGCGGTATGGATACCTATTTAATGGGTAAAACCCATATGAAACCAGACTATGCGGGCATGCAGCGCTTAGACGTGGATCCAGAGTCGCAGCTGGGCCGTTGTTTAAGTAACGCAGGTTTTGGTTATGGCGAACATGATGATGGCCTGCATACCCTTGGGGTAGCCGGTGGCTATGGCAAAACACCCGCCTATTACGATTATTTAAGAAAACATGGTTACAACGCCAATAACCCCTGGGTAACCTTTGCCAATGCGATGGAAGACGAAGCAGGAGTGCTGCGCAATGGCATGTTTTTAAAATATGGACACTTGCCTGCACGGGTGGACAAAGCCCATTCGGAAACGGCCTATACTACTGATCGAGCCATTGAAATGATTGCTCAATTAGGCACCCAAAACTGGTGTTTGCACCTGTCTTATATTAAACCGCACTGGCCCCTAGCCGCGCCTGCGCCTTATCACCAAATGTATCGTGGAATAGAGCTTCCAAAAGCTAATAAGCATGCTTCTCAAAAGCAAGCGCCCCATCCTATATACAAAGCGTTTATGGACTTGCCGCAAAGCCAAAATTATTCAAATGATGAATACCGAAATCATGCGCTGCCTACCTATTATGGGTTGGTGAAAGAAATAGATGATAATTTAGGCCGCTTATTTGCAAGCCTAAAGCAGCAGGGCCAGCATGAAAATACCATGATTGTGCTTACCTCAGACCATGGTGATTACTTTGGTGATCACTGGCTTGCTGAAAAAGATTTATTCCATGAGCCGGTGGCGAAAGTGCCGCTGATCATTATGGACCCAAGCCCAAGCGCTGATGCCAGCCGAGGCTCAAAATGCAACCAACTGGTGTGCGCGATAGACCTGGTGCCCACTTTTGTAGATTGGGCGGGCGGAGCGCCAGCCTGGCAGTGGTTAGAGGGGCAGTCACTGGTGCCTGTGTTAAATAATACGCCGATGCCAGATAGAGACTATGTGGTGTCTGAGTGCGATTATGGGGTAATGGATTTTGCGCCAAGCCTTGGGCGTACCAATGACAACGCGCGCATGACGATGCTCTTTGATGGGCGCTATAAATACATTCATTGTTTAGGCTTTAAGCCCATGCTGTATGACCTTCAAGAAGACCCAAAAGAGCTTGCAGATTTAGGCCAAGATTCAGGTTACAACATCGTGCGCGCAAACCTAAGTGAGCAGATGCTAGATTGGAGCGCCTCGTTAAAAAACCGCGTTACGGTTAACAAAGACATGTTTGATAGCCAAAAAGGCAGTGCTGGAAAAGTGGGTATTCTTATTGGTTATTGGGATCAAAACCAAGTTCCAAGCCATGAGCAGGTTAATCCAGAAGTACCGCCAGAATAGTTTGTATTAGCAAAGTTAGTTTAGGAGAAAAGTAATGAGCTCTACTGGAGGACGTCGTCGCCGAGTTAGAAAAGACAAACCCAAAACTTTTGCTATTGCTCAGCTCCAAAGGCAAACCAAACGCAACCGCTTTGCGCCTATGCAAGCTTTAGAGCCAGAGCAAGTAGAGCTTATCCATGAAGCCTCGATGGACATTCTAGAGCAACTTGGCATTGAAGTGATGGGCCAAGCCGCCTTAGATTTATTCAAACGTGCAGGCGCCGATGTCGATGATAAAGGTGTAGTAAGAATGGATAGAGCCTTGGTGATGGAGTGCATCGCTAGCGCACCCAAAAGCTTCACCCTCACCCCAAGAAACCCAAGCAATGCCCTAGAGATAGGTGGCAATATTATTCACTTTGGTCTGACCTCAGGGCCACCTAATGTGCATGATGCTGTAAATGGCAGACGCCTTGGTAATTTCAAAGATTACGAGCATATGATTCGTTTTGGGCAATACTTTAACGTGATTGATTTCTTTGGAAATCAAGCTGTAGCCCCCACAGATTTGCCACCCAATACACGTCATTTAGACACCACCTACGCCAACCTTACGCTTGCCGACAAAGTGTTTTTTGCCCAAGGCATCGGTGCTGGCAGGGCTAAAGATGCAGTGGCCATGAATGCCATTGCAAATGGTTTAAGCTTGCAAGAGCTTTGCCAAACCCCAGCCACCATGACCAACATCAATATTAATTCTCCGCGCAAGTTAGATGACAGTATGGCTTATGGCGCCATGCAAATGGCTAAAATGGGCCAAGCCGTTACTGTAACTCCTTTTACCTTAATGGGCGCCATGACACCAAGCACCATGGCAGCCGCTTTAGCTCAACAAAATGCGGAGGCGTTATTGGGCATTGCTTTGGTGCAATTAACCAATGCAGGGGCGCCAGTGGTTTATGGCGGTTTTACCTCAAATGTGGATATGCGCTCAGGGGCGCCAGCTTTTGGTACCCCTGAAAACTGTTTGGCCAACATGGCTAGTGGGCAAATGGCCCGTCGATACAGCTTGCCTTACCGAACCAGTGCATGCAATGCCTCTAATGAAGTAGATGGTCAAGCTGCTTATGAAACTCAAATGGCTTTGTGGGGTAGTGTGATGGGCCATGGTAATTTAATTTACCATGCTGCAGGTTGGTTAGAAGGCGGGTTAGTGGCCTCGTTTGAGAAAATTGTAATGGACTGTGAGATGCTTCAGCACATGGCCGAAGTTCTAAAGCCTTTAAAAATAGATCGGGTAGAAATTGGCTTAGAAGCTATGCAAGAAGTAGGCCCTGGTGGTCACTTCTTTGGCTGCGCTCATACTATGGAGCGTTACCAAACAGCCTTTTATCAGCCCTTTTTAAGTGACTGGAAAAACCATGAAAGCTGGGCCGAAGCTGGTTCTAAAAATGCAACCATGCGGGCAACACAAATTTGGCAAAAAATCTTAGCAGAGTTTGAAGCCCCAAAAATTGACCCTGCCAAACAAGAAGAATTACAGGCTTATGTGGCTAAAGCAAAAGAGGCATTAGCTGGGCAAGAACCCCCATTAGAGCCCTTTGATATAATGTAGTTTGCGGCGCAAAAGCGCTTTGATAAACCTCATAGTCGCGAACGGGCATGGGCTATCATGATAGTGTGGGCTAATGTATCCTCTAAGAGACGACGTAAAAATAACAACTAAGTAATCTGCCTATGCAAACGCTCGCATTAATCGATGATGACTCAGAAATACGTGAACTGCTAAGCCAATATTTAAACCAACAAGGGTTTAAAGTGGTTTCATTTGCCGATGGAGAGAGTTTTTTAGCTTCCCAAGTGTCGCTGTTTGATCTAGCCATTTTAGACATAGGCCTGCCTGGGGTTGATGGCTTGGACGTGTGTCGTACTTTGCGTCAGCGTTCTTCACTACCTGTGATCATGCTGACTGCTGCAAGTGATGATTTAGATCGCATTTTAGGCCTAGAGCTAGGCGCAGATGACTATATGGGTAAGCCTTTTAACCCAAGAGAGTTGCTAGCCAGAATAAAAGCCTTGCTGCGCCGTGTTCAAGCACCTAAAACTATGGAACAGCTATCGGTTGGCGGTTTGCAAATAGATACACAAAAACGCAGTGCAAGTTACGCTAATGAAAATTTGTCTTTAACCGGCGCTGAGTTCGATTTACTTAACTTTCTTTATCAACACCAAGGCGAAGTGGTTAGCCGCGATGCCATATGCCAAGCATTGCATGGTAGAAATGCTCAGCCCTTTGATCGTTCGATAGACACCAACATAAGCCGTCTGCGCACCAAACTTAACCCGATTGCCTTGGACAGTATTCAAAGTGTTCGTGGTAAAGGCTACGTATTGGTATTGTCGTGAAACTCATAGAGCGCATCGGGCTAAAGTTACTGCCTAATTCGGTTGTTGCTCGGGTTACCTTTGTTTTGTTTGTGGGTATTTTGGTAGCCCAAATATTTGGCACATGGTTATGGGTGTCTCAGCTAAAAGCCACTGAGAATAACCGTTTGGTGGAAGTCTCCCAAACCATGGGCTCTCGAATTGGACAAACGGTCCAGTTTTTCAAAAAGCTACCCGATCAATATCGCCACATTGTGCTAGATCAGCTGCGTGATATGGGCGGCACTCGTTTTTTTGTTTCCGTTAATAAACGCCACATTGAGTTAACGAACATCCCTCAAACTGATTTTTCTCAGTTAGTAAGAAGGCAATTAAGCAGCAGCATAGTCGCTCAGATGGGCCAAGCCGAGGGCTTAGATATTCAGTTTGTTGATTTTGATGATTTAAAAATATTGTCAGGCAATAACTTAATGGTAGAACTGCCTCCCAAGTGGCAACGCTTTGCGTTAATAGAGCCAAAGGATGCAAGCCCAGTCGCGGTGGTGCAGCTCCCAGTGAATGATGAATGGATTTATTTGGCTGCCGTTATACCAGATGGGCAAATGCTCACGGGCGTCACCTGGCTTACAAGTGAGCGCGTGTTAAGTATCAGCTTAGTTTCATTGACGGTGTTGTTGTTAACTTTGTTATTGGTGCGCTGGGTTGTTAGGCCTTTGCGGCTGCTTGCTAAACAGGCAGAGGCCATTGGTAGGGGTAGAAACCCTAGGCATATGCATGAGCAAGGCTCCACTGAAATGATTGCTACCATTCGCGCCTTTAATACTATGATGGGGCGTATTCAAAAATTCACAGGTGATAGGGAGCGCTTGTTTGCATCAATATCCCACGATCTAAAAACACCTTTAACACGGGCTAGGTTGAGAGCTGAAATGATTTCGGACACCGATCAAAAGCAAGCCTTAATCGGTGATTTAGAAAACCTTGAGACTATGGTTAAAGGCAGCTTGCAGATGATGAAAGACGATGCCATTCATGAGAATACACAGCGCATTGATTTAAGCGATTTGCTGATACAGCTAGCCAAAAATAGCCAGATTTATGGCCTGCCGATAGAGATTGATGTCTCGCCAAATTTGTTTATTGACGGCAGACTGATGGCACTTCAGCGTTTGTTCAGTAACCTAGTCGATAACGCGCTTGCTTATGGCAAGGCTGTAAGCATTGTTGCTAAAGCAGATCGCCACGGCACATTAATATCCATTATGGACCCTGGCCCTGGTTTGAGCGATGCCAACAAATCAAGGGTGTTCGAGCCCTATTACCGTATTAATCAAAAGCCAAGCGGGGACCACGTAGGTTTAGGCTTGGGTATCGCTCGTAGTATTGCCAACCTGCATGGCGGTGAGCTAGAGCTTAAAGATCGTCGAGGCGGTGGTCTGATGGTTGAAGTTTATTTCCCTTCGTAACGGTTCGTAACATTTTAAGACGTTTTGACACGGTGGCCTCGATACAATCTGGCTACCGGAGTGTGACTGCCGGATAATAAAACTAATGAGGAATTCACATGAACACAAAATTAACAGGTTTGGCGTTGGCCACCATGGTGGCTGCGGCGCCTAGTGCCCATGCAAGTGAAGTGGAAGTATTACATTATTGGACAAGTGGCGGTGAAGCAGCAAGTGTTGCTTTTTTAAAGGAACAGTTGGCTGGCTCTGGCGTTGATTGGGTCGACTTTGCGGTCGCAGGTGGTGCGGGTGAGAGTGCTATGACGGTACTTAAATCACGCGCTATTTCTGGTAACCCTCCAACGGCCGCTCAGATTAAAGGCCCATCAATTCAAGATTGGGGCGAGTTAGGTTTTTTAAGCAGCATCGATGATGTAGCACAAGAAAACAATTGGGATGAAATTTTGCCAAGCGTTGTTTCTGACGTGATGAAGTTTGAAGGCGAATACGTGGCAGCACCAGTTAACGTGCACCGAGTGAACTGGTTGTGGGCCAACCCAGAAGTCTTCCGTAAAGCAGGTGCCACTATCCCAACAAACTGGGATGACTTCATGGTACAGGCTCAAAAACTAAAAGATGCAGGTTACATCGCTCTTGCCCACGGTGGCCAAGCTTGGCAGGACGCTACAGTGTTTGAAGCCGTGGTATTGGGTGTAGGCGGTGCAGACTATTATAACAAAGCATTTGTTCAGGCAGACATGGATGCGCTAAATAGTGACACCACTAAAGCTGTTTTTGAAACCTTTGGTCAGTTGCGCCAGTTTATAGACATCAACTCACCGGGCCGAGATTGGAACCTTGCCACCTCGATGGTGATCAATGGTGAAGCTGGCATGCAAATTATGGGCGACTGGGCTAAAGGCGAGTTTAAAGTTGCCGGCATGAATGCAGGTACAGACTACGTATGTGTTGCAGCACCAGGCACTTCTGGCGCTTATACATTTAACGTGGATTCGTTTGCCTTCTTTAACCAAGCAGATAGCGACGCCTCAAATGCTCAAAAAGTAATGGCTAAAGAAATTTTAAGCCAAGACTTCCAGCGTGTTTTCAACTTGAACAAAGGTTCAATTCCTGCACGTTTGGGTATGCCTCGTACAGAGTTTGATTCGTGTGCTCATGACTCAATGGATGCATTTGTTGCAAGCTCGGCTTCTGGCAGCTTAGTACCCAGTTTTGCTCATGGCATGGCGGTATCAGAAGCTGTTTCTGGCGCGATCTATGACTCAGCAACACAGTTTTTCAATTCAGAAGATTCTGCTGAGGAAGGTGTTGCCCAGCTAGTGGCGGCAATTGCTGCTGCTAAGTAAGCGGTTGGATTAACTAAAGCCCTCACTGCTAAGTACAAGCTTGGCCGTGAGGGCATTATATCTATATCAACCAGTGTTTAGGTGAAAGCGGCTTATGCCCTATGCACCCCTAACAAGAGCTTGCCTATGTTTGATTACCTTGAAAAGCACCTGCCAAAGCTAATTATGGCTCCAACAGCCATTGTAATGCTGGTGTGTATGTATGGCTTTATTGGCTGGACGGCGCTGTTATCTTTTACTAAAAGCCGAATGTTACCGCAGTGGGATTTTGTGGGTTGGCAGCAATACGAGCGACTCTTTTCTAACCCTAGATGGCATGTGGCGCTGGATAATCTTTTAATATTTACTTTGTTATTTATTGTGATTGCGCTTATTTTGGGCCTCACCTTGGCGATTTTATTAGATCGCAATATTCGTAACGATGGTGTGTTACGCACCATCTATCTTTACCCTATGGCCGTCTCATTTATTGTCACAGGTACCGCTTGGAAGTGGATCCTTAACCCAGGTTTAGGCATTGAAAAAATGGTAAGGGATCTAGGCTTCACCGACTTTGAATTTCGTTGGCTGGTAGAACCTGATATGGCAATTTATACCATCGTTATCGCTGCGGTTTGGCAGTCCAGTGGTTTTGTAATGGCCATGTTTTTAGCGGGCTTACGAGGCGTTGATGACAGCTTAATAAAAGCTGCTCAAATAGACGGAGCCTCAACATTTAGAACCTATTGGCACGTTATCTTACCGATTATGAGGCCCGTTTTTTTCGGCTCTGTGGTTATTCTAAGCCACATTGCTATTAAGAGTTTTGACCTTGTGCAATCTCTCACCGGAGGCGGGCCGGGTTATGCCTCTGATTTGCCCGCAACCTTCATGTATACCCATGCCTTTAATAGAGCACAAATGGGCTTAGGCGCAGCCAGTGCCATGGTTATGTTGGCTGGTGTGATGGCCATTATCGTGCCTTATTTGTATTCTGAGTTGCGGAGTAAAAAGCCATGAACTCGTTAACGCTTTCTCAAAAAATGAACAAAACCTTATTCATTACTATCTTAGTTTTGTTTGCACTGACGTATCTTGGGCCTTTGTACGTCATGCTAACCACCTCTTTCAAAGGCATTGAAGAGATTCGTAATGGCAATATTTTAGCCTTGCCACAAAGCCTAGATATTAGTGCGTGGGCCAAGGCCTGGAGTAGCGCTTGCACGGGCGGTGATTGTTTTGGTTTAGCACCTTATTTCTGGAACAGTATGCGAATTGTGATTCCAGCCCTGGTCATTTCTACAGCAGTTGGCGCGCTCAATGGTTATGTTTTATCTCAGTGGCAATTTAAAGGCAGCAACTTTTTGTTTGGTGCTCTTTTGTTTGGCTGTTTTATTCCTTTTCAGGTCATATTGTTACCCATGGCTAAGTTGCTAGCATGGTTAGGTTTAGCCAACACGGTAACAGGTTTAGTGCTGGTGCATGTGATCTATGGGATTGCTTTTACCACTTTGTTCTTTAGAAATTACTACGTGGGCATCCCTAACGAACTAGTGCGGGCAGCAAAGCTTGATGGTGCTGGGTTCTTTTCCATCTTTAGGCATATATTTTTGCCTCTTTCTACACCCATCATTGTGGTGAGTATCATTTGGCAATTTACCCAAATATGGAACGATTTTTTGTTCGGAGTGGTGTATTCAGGCCCAGGTACTCAACCTATTACTGTAGCGCTTAACAATTTGGTAAACACCACCATGGGTGGCAAAGAATATAACGTAGATATGGCTGCCGCAGTCATTGCCGCTTTACCTACTTTGGTGGTGTATGTCGTGGCTGGCAAGTACTTTGTGCGGGGTTTAACCGCCGGCGCAGTTAAAGGCTAATAATAAGATTCTGATTAAGGAAAAATCGACATGGGTTCCATACAAATACAACAACTCACTAAATCCTTTGGTGATACACAAGTTTTGAAAGGCATTGATTTAGACATTAAAGATGGCGAGTTTTTAATTTTAGTAGGCCCATCAGGCTGTGGAAAGTCCACTTTGATGAATAGTATCGCAGGTTTAGAAGATGTCACCAGCGGCGATATTTTAATAGACGGTGGCAGTGTCACCGACTTAAGCCCTAAAGAGCGAGACATTGCCATGGTGTTTCAGTCTTATGCGCTTTATCCCACGATGAGTGTATCCAGAAACATTAGCTTTGGCCTAGAAATGAGAAAAGTGGCCAAGTCTGAGATCGAAAAAACTGTGGCGCAGGTAGCTGAACTGCTTCAGATAGAGCACCTGTTGGATAGAAAACCTAGCCAGCTTTCAGGTGGCCAGCGCCAACGGGTTGCAATGGGAAGAGCCCTATCACGGGACCCTAGAGTATTTTTGTTTGATGAACCGCTATCAAACTTAGATGCAAAACTTAGGGTTGAGATGCGAACTGAAATAAAGAAATTACACAAGCGCTTAGGCACAACCATTGTGTATGTTACTCATGACCAGGTAGAAGCCATGACGCTAGCCGATCGTATTGCAGTAATGAAAGATGGAAAGGTACAGCAGTTTGGCACCCCTTATGAAATATACAATAACCCTGCCAATCGCTTTGTGGCCGATTTTATGGGATCACCACCAATGAATTTTGTGGAATGTGTGGTGTTAGACCAAAAGGTTGTTGTTGAAAGCCAAGGCGAAAAATACGAACTACAAGTACCAAACGGCCAAGCCTTACAGGAGGCAGGCGTAGATACCGTAGTGCTGGGCATTCGCCCAGAAATGATTACAGAACCCAAACCCCATAGTGGTCATGCTTTGATTCATAACATTCCTATGCAAATTGAAGTGACCGAGCCCATGGGGCCAGATACCATTGCCTTTGGGCAATGGAATAACACTGAAATTCAAGCCCGTTTAAGCCCAGAAGCAGGAGTAGATGCGCAAACTAAAGGTGAGGTAATGTTGCAAGTAGACACCAGCAAGGCCGTTCTATTTGACACCTTTAGCGGGGCGCGGCTAACGCCATAAACCACTTCAAGCTTTGTTGAATGAGGTCAGCAAGAGAGATCTCTCAGGGTGTTATTTCACTTTCTCAAAAGCCTTCGCCTTACCTACTTTAAAACATCCGCAGTGCTATTTTTTAAGCGCGTGCGGATGTTTTAATGAGCATTGATTGGGCTACGCCTTAAACCAACAAAAATAAACCCAAGGCTAAGCAGAATTACTGGCCAGTTTAAAACCTTGTTATAAGGGGTGCTGCCTTTTGTTAAGGTCACTTCGCCAGTCACTTGGGCTTGTTGGTATAGGGGTGCAATGTGAGTAATCACTCCGCTTGCATCAATTAGCGCAGATACACCACTGTTGGTGGCTCTGGCCACAGGCTTAGCATTTTCTAGCGCGCGCATTTGTGCCATTTGTAAATGTTGCCACGGTGCTAGCGTGCGCTCAAACCAAGTATCGTTACTTACAGTAACAATAATGCCCGCCTCTTTAGCTTGCTGCGCAACGAGGGCCGGGTAAGCTATTTCGTAACAAATATTACCTGCAATAGGGATAGCTTTGGTGAGTAAACCCTGAGTTTGTTGGGGCAGTTTAAAGGCCGACATGGGCAAATCAAAAAACTCAATAAGCCCCCTGATAGAAGATTCAAACGGCACATATTCACCAAAGGGCACCAAGCGCTGTTTAAAGTATTGCCCATTTTCAGCGCCAAAGGCGACCAACCCATTGTAGTAATTAGCGTTAGTTTGCTTGTTCTCACGGATCACAGTGCCGCTTATCATTTGGGTATTATTAGCTTTGGCTGCATCACCAAGGTAAGCCATAGCGCCTTCCACGTTATCCCAATAGGTGGCCACAGCTGTTTCTGGCCAAATGATTAAATCGCTGTCTAAATGTGCATAAGACTGTTCAATATAATGCCCCATAGTGGGCGCTAGTGAGCTTGGCAGCCACTTTTGTGAAAGCTTAACGTTGCCCTGTAGCAAGGTGACGGTGATGGGTTTTTGTGGGCTTGGCACAGTCCAGCTAATAAAGCTTAAGCCATAGCCAATGAGCCATATACTCACCAAGGCTAGCATTCGAATAGGCCACTTTTTTTGCACGCCAAAAATTAATAACGCGCTTACCAGCATGAGTAACGTAACCCCGTGTACGCCTATAATAGGCGCGTAACCTTGCATGGGTGTATGCAGGCTAGCATAACCTAAATATAACCAAGGAAAACCGGTAAACAACCAGCCTCGAAGTAAATCTAGACACAGCCATAAGCCAATAAACAAAAGGCTGGGGTAGGCATGGCGGTTTTTAAAGCGTGAGAAAAGTGCACCAAGTAACGCGTAGTAAAGCGCAAAAGCACCACAGAAAAGCAGGGTGAAAATACTGCCTAAAAGCCAGTGAGTGCCGCCATGGGAAACCATGCTGACATACACCCAGCTTACCCCCACGCCAAAATAACCCAGGCCATAGGCGAAGCCTACCCAAGTGGCTTGTTTGTGGGTTGTGCTATGGTGAAGGCTGTACCAAAAAGCAATGACGCTGGCTAAGCCTAGCCCCCAAAACCCAATGGGCGAATGGGCAAAAGGTGCCATGGCGCCAGCCACAGCACTGATGGCTAAGTTAGCTCTGTGGGGTAGGCTCATCAGTATCAGTGACAATGGGCGTCACTTGCATGAGGCGAATGCGGCGGTTGTCGGCTGCCAAAATATGGAAGTTATGATCGCCAATTTGGATTTTTTCATCTTTAACAGGCAAATGCCCAAATTGTTGCGTCACAATGCCACCAATAGTGTCAAACTCGGTTTCATCGTAATAGGTGCCAAAGTGTTCGTTGAAATCTTCGATGCTAGTGAGTGCTTTTACTAAGAAACCATTTTCTGCAAATGGCCTGATGTTGCCTTCATCTTCTTCTGAATCTGTTTCGTCTTCAATTTCGCCAACAATTTGTTCTAGCACGTCTTCGATAGTCACTAGGCCTGCTACACCGCCATATTCATCTAATACGATGGCCATGTGGTAACGGTTGGTTCTAAATTCATTCAGCAAAATAGAAAGGCGCTTACTTTCTGGCACAAAAATAGGTTTGCGCAGCATAGCGTTTAGGTCGAAGTTGTCCATTTCTTTAGCAAAAGCTAAAGGTAATAGGTCTTTGGCTAACAGAATACCTAAAATTTCATCAGGCGATTCACCAATCACAGGGAAACGTGAATGCGACGTTTCGGTGATGGTTTGCATGAATTCTTGGGTGGTTTGGTCAGATTTTACAACCGCCATTTGCGGCCTAGGAATCATAATGTCGCGCACTTGCATGTGAGACATTTGCAGAGCACCTTCTATGGTGTCTAATACTTCACGATCGAGAATTTGGTCTTCTTCTGCTTGGCGGATGCGCTCTAGCAACTCTTCTTGGGTGCTCGGTCTGTCACTTAGAAAAAAAGAAAGTTTATCCAGCCAGGAGCGTTTGTCCTGACTGTTAATCGACGCGTCGTCGTTCATGAGGTGGTTGTATTCCTAATCATTAATATCACCAATTTATACCCTTAGTTGCTTTCTTTGGCAACATAAGGGTTTGGTATGTCTAGTGTGGCAAGCAGCTTTGCTTCAAGATCTTCCATCACTTTTGCTTGTGCTTCTTCTATATGGTCAAAGCCTTGTAAATGCAAGGTACCATGGATCACTAGGTGAGCAAAGTGATGCATAAGGGGTTTGTTTTGGGCTAATGCTTCACGTTCTAGCAGGGGCACATTGATCACTAAATCGCCTAGATACTGGGCGTCGCCAAGCTCTGCTGCTATTTGCGCAGCAAGCTCTTCATCATCAAAGGTGGGCTTTTCAAACTCAAAAGAAAGAATATTAGTCGGCTTATCTTTGCCGCGGTATTCTAAATTTAGCGCTTGGCTTTCGGCATCATCCACCAACCGAATGGTTATTTCGGCCTCTGATGTGGGTGTTTGTAAGGCAAGCTGGCTCCACGTTTGAAGCTGCAAAAGGCTAGGTAAGTGCTCACTAACGCTAGCAATTTGTAAATCGATGATCATGAGGATTTCTTTTCAAAGGCATCGTAGGCATCTACTATGCGCTGCACTAGTGGGTGGCGCACTATGTCTTTAGATGAGAAATGCGTAAAGCCAATGTCTTTCACACCATCTAGTACTTCAATGGCATGCTTAAGCCCAGAAGCCGTGCCTTTGGGTAAATCGATCTGCGTAACGTCGCCAGTAATAACGGCGGTAGAACCAAAACCAATACGCGTAAGGAACATTTTCATTTGCTCACGGGTAGTGTTTTGGCTTTCATCTAAAATAACAAAACTGCCATTAAGTGTGCGGCCACGCATGTAGGCAAGGGGGGCTATTTCGATGACATTTTTTTCAATCATTCTAGCCACTACTTCAAAGCCTAGCATTTCATAAAGCGCATCATAAAGCGGGCGCAAGTAGGGGTCTATTTTTTGGGCTAAATCGCCTGGCAAAAACCCAAGTTTTTCACCGGCCTCTACCGCTGGGCGAACTAACAAAATACGGCTTATTTCTTCGCGCTCTAAAGCTTCTACAGCGCAAGCCACAGCTAGGTATGTTTTACCCGTGCCTGCAGGCCCAATACCAAAATTAATATCGTGCTGGCGAATAGCACGAATATAGTTTTGCTGAGTTTCACCACGCGGTTTAATCGTAGAGCGTTTGGTGCGAATACTTAAGCCACTGGCTTGAGGCTGGTTAGCTTTTGGCGCCAAAGCTTGGGTGGTGTTTTCTGTCATGGTGTTAAGGGCCTCCACTAAGGCAAGGTGAACCATTTCCGGTGTAACTTCTGCAGATTGCTGGGCTTCGCGGTAAAGCTGCTGTAATACATTTTCACCCGCAATACACGCTTGTGCTTGCCCGTCTAGGTGAAAACGGTTGCCCATGTTACTAATGCTAAGGTTTAAGCGTTGTTCTATAAGGCGTAAGTTGCTATCTAGATGCCCTTGTAAGCTTGCAAGGTGCGCTGGGTGGTCTGGTAGCAGGCTGAATACAGAACCTTTTTGCTCAGTATGGGTAGGGCTAGTGCTTGAAAGGGGGCTTTTCATACTCACTAGTGCGAAGCAATAGGCCCAACGGGCGCTAGTCCATCTAGTTCTGATGAGATAAGCACACCCCGTAGAGAATGAGGGAAGGCTTCTAAAATTTCGATGAGCGCAAACTTACCAATTAAATCGGCATTGGTGCTGGCAAAGTTTACCGAGCGGTTGTTCTCAGAACGCCCAGTTAGTTTGCCTGGATCTTTTTTAGAATAACCATTCACTAGCACACGCTGCTTGGTGCCTACCATGGCTTTACTGATATCAAACGACTGACTATCAATACGCCTTTGAAGCAAAGCTAAGCGCTGTTTTTTGGTGGCTTCATCGGTGTTATCGGGTAAATCTGTAGCGGGTGTGCCTGGGCGCTTGCTGTAGATAAAGCTAAACGACAAATCAAAACCAATGTCTTCAATAAGGTCCATAGTGGCTTGGAAATCGGCATCGGTTTCCCCAGGAAACCCAATAATAAAATCTGAAGAGAAGCTAATGTCTGGGCGCAGCTTACGAATACGGCGCATTTTGGCTTTGTATTCTAGCGCAGTGTGGCCACGCTTCATGGCCATTAATATTTTGTCAGAGCCAGATTGCACCGGCAGGTGTAAGTGGCTCACTAGCTCTGGTATTTGGCCAAACGCTTCAATAAGGCTGTCTGAAAATTCTACCGGGTGGCTGGTGGTAAACCGAATGCGGTCTATGCCATCTATATTGGCAACCAGTGCTATTAGTTCGGCTAAATCTACCGTATCGCCATCATCTGTGTCGCCTTGGTAGGCGTTTACGTTTTGGCCTAATAAATTAACTTCGCGTACGCCTTGCTCTGCTAGCTGCTCTATTTCTGCTAACACAGAGGCCAACGGGCGGCTTACTTCTTCGCCGCGGGTGTAGGGCACTACGCAAAAAGTACAGTACTTAGAGCAGCCTTCCATAATAGACACAAAGGCTTCCGCGCCCTCTACCTTGGGGGCGGGTAGGTTGTCAAATTTTTCTATTTCAGGAAAACTAACATCCACCACACCTTTAGCGCCTGCATCGGTAGCATCTACCATTTCTGGTAAACGGTGCAGGGTTTGTGGCCCAAATATCATGTCTACAAAAGGTGCACGCTTTGAAATAGCTTCACCTTCTTGGCTAGCCACACAGCCGCCTACACCAATTTTTAAGTTGGGGTTGGCTTCTTTTAGCTTGCGCCAACGGCCTAACTGATGAAATACCTTTTCTTGGGCCTTTTCACGAATAGAGCAAGTGTTAAGTAACAACACATCTGCATCGGCTTCGCTTTGGGTAATCTCCATGCCATGGCTATCGCCCAACAAGTCTGCCATACGCGAAGAATCGTACTCATTCATCTGGCAACCGTGGGTTTTAATAAATAGCTTCTTTGTCATGGGGTATTCCTTGGTTAATTGAAGCCACATTATACATTTAAGGCTGGGCTTAGTCCTAGCGCCAAAACGCTGTTTTTGATGCTAATAGGCGTTAATATAGCCCAATAAACCAAGGCCACCCCACAAAGCCACTCACTTAATAGTTTCATAACCAAGGCATTACCCCTATGAGCGATACTAAACCCAATACCACAAAGGCTTTTAAACTAGATGCACGCTTAGCCGCCGACTGCGCTTTTGTGGCTAATTTAGGCGTTTGCCAGCTGCTAATGATGAACAACAAAAGCGTGCCTTGGTTTATATTGGTGCCGCGCATAAACGGTGCCACAGAGCTTACCGAATTACCCATGGCCAAGCAGCAGCTAGTGCTGCAAGAAATGAACGAGGTTGCCGCCATGGTAACCAAGCAATACAGCCCACATAAGCTAAACATAGGTGCGCTAGGCAACCTGGTAAGCCAGCTGCACATACATGTAATAGGCCGCTTCACCCAAGACCCAGCATGGCCTGGCCCAGTGTGGGGCCAACTCGCCCCCAATGCCTACACACAGCCGCAGTTAGCCCAGCAAGTAGATGATGTGCGTAAAATTTTAGGCTAAAAACACAGGGCTTTGGGCTACAAAACCTTAAGCCTAGCTAATTAATTCAACCCTCCTTACACCCTCTAGACGGGCTTTGTGCTGATAACGCAATGCCTAAACGCCATCTTTTTCCCCCAAATACAAGCAAAACCAAAATTAGCTTCTATACTAAAAATTACTGGCAATTTTATGTGGGTATGCGGCTTAGTGTGGGAGCGGCTATCTAATAATTATTATGAGGTCAGTTGGCCTCATAAATGGACCGTTAGAAATCATAGGGAGAAATGAATGACCGTCAATACGCATCTTGTCAATTTGGCAAGTGAACTTGTACTAAGTAGTGAAGAGAAGACAAGTATTACAACGTCTATTAATACCTTATCAATACGGCTTGATTCCTATTTTGGTACAGGAATAAAAGAACATTTTCAGTTCGGTTCAAATTCCCGAGGCACTATATTGCCCCGCAAAGCTGATAGTAACTCTGACATAGATTACATGGTTGTTTTCGATACTTCCGATGGGCAGAAAAAACCTCAGGCATACCTTGATCGCTTAAAGAGGTTTGCTGAGACTAAATATTCAACGTCTGAAATCTTTCAATCAAGTCCTACAATGGTACTATCTCTAAATCATATTAAGTTTGAATTGGTTCCTGCAATAATTAATTATGGATATCAGATTCCTTCACCCGCTTCATCTTGGTCAGAGTGGACATCAACAGATCCACTCTCATCAAATAGAGTAATAACAGATAAAAACAATGCTGAGAATTACCAAATTAAACCGCTAGTTAGATTGGTGAAATACTGGAATGCGAAACAAGGGCACCCATTCGCCTCTTTTAGTCTGGAAGAGTGCATAACGAACAAGTATTTCTTTTCATGCGTGTCATTAAAAGACTATTTCTATGCGTTTTGGGAAGGATTTAGTTGTACTTACGAAACGGCACAAAACGTAAAGGATAAGGTTGACAGGGCAAAAAAATATTCGGCTGCAGCTAAACAGTATGAGGCAGATAATATGCCTGGTGCTGCTGAAGCAGAAATCGCTAAGATTGTACCATCGCTATGAATGATGAAACTATAGAGAGAGTTGACGAGGTATCACGGCATTACGATCCTGCGGTCAAATTGGAATCCATCGGCGCGTTTCTTTTTTGGCTAAATGCTTCATTTTCTTTAAGCATCCTTTTTTTAGCAGTATTGCCCTCATTGTTACAAAGTACCATTCCATTCGTGTTTGTTACTACGGTCTTGGTTCAATTTGTAATATCTCAAGTTAATAGGTTTTACTTAATCCCAAAAGCGGAGAGAATGAGGAGAGAACAAATGCTATCAGATGCATTTGGTGCTCCACTTTCACATGAAAAAACCTCACTGTATTACAATAATTCTTATTCTCCATCGATACAGAGACTTGGTGCCAACACAATGGAGAACGCTTTATTCAGTATGGAGGTGGCTGCAGAAATACTTGTTTCTAAAAGACTACTGATTGGTGTATACCTAGCAATATGGTTGTTGATTTTTTCTATTAGAAATATCGATCTAGATTTAATAGTATGGATAACACAGTTAGTTTTTTCGGGAGAAATTATTGTTCAATGGCTGAATCTAGAGGTGTTACGTATGCGCCAGGAGCACACATATGATAAATTATATAGTCACTTCCTACATGAAATAGGTGGTGAGTCACAAAGAGCTATAGCCACAATACTGGCATCTTTTGTAGCCTATGAGACAGCCAAATCATCTGCATCTTATCTACTTTCTAGTAAAGTGTTTAATAAACACAATCCAAAGATAACAAGGAAATGGGAGAAGGTGCGCACCGAGTTGAAAATGAATTTCTAACAAGTTGCTCAAACATCGTTCCGGCCAAAGATGGCCTACACTGGACGCTCATTGCTACGCTGCTTTAATGCGGGTGTTAGCAATGCGGGCGTCAGGCTCGTAAAAAAGGCTTATAAAAAAGACACAGAGTGTTGTGCACCAAGCCTACCTAATTAATTCACCCCCTACACTGGCTTTGTTCGGATAAAATAAAGCCAAACCCCTTCTTTTTCCCCAATACAAGCAAAACCAAAATTAGCTTCTATACTAAAAAATACTGACAATTTTATGTGGCTATGCGGCTATTTGTGAGAGCGGCTTTCTAAAAATAATATGAGTGCCAATAGGCCTCATAAATGCACGGTTAGTGGCTATGGGGCCAATTTAAACTCAAGGGGTATATAGAATGCACATAGGGATGATTGGCGGAATTGGCCCGGCAGCAACAGAGTTCTATTACCGCAATCTGGTTAAGTCATTTAAGTCAGCAAATGAGTTACTGGAACTAACTATTGTCCATGCTGAACTTGATGATCTTAGAAGAAACATTGTTTCAAATTCACCAGATAAACAAGCCGAACTATTTCGTAAACTGGCAGTACGCCTGCAAGCTGCAGGGGCTGAGAACATAGCGATTACATCTATAGCGGGTCACTTTTGTATTCCAGAATTTGAAAGAATATCCCCATTGCGCATAGTCAACGCAATTTCAGCGCTTGAGTCTGAGGTCGCTAAAAGGGGGCTGCAACGGGTTGGGATACTTGGAAATAGAATTTCCATGGAAACAAAATTATTTGGTGGTATTTCGTCCACTGAAATTGTCGTGCCTTTAGGTCAAGAGCTTGATGCTGTTCATGATGAGTATATGAAAATGGCTACTACGGGAAAGGTCGATTCTCGTCAGCGAGAATTGCTTTTCACTATAGGAAAGGGCTTGTGTGAAAAGCAGGGTGCAGAGGCTGTTGTTTTAGCTGGCACAGATCTTTTCCTCGCATTTGATGGACATGATAGTGGTTTTACAGTTCTTGATTGCGCATTAGTTCATATAGATGCACTTCTTGGCATGGCTGTTCAAACCAGCACTAACAAAGCAATGCACGCGACAAGCGTGTGATTGCACCGTTAGGCAACTGAAGAGACTGTATAGATGAATCTAAATCAACTTCCAGAAAATCTCTTAGTGCCCATCGATGATGGTGCTGCAGACCATCTAGAGTCAAAACAATTACCACCTATCTCATTTTCAGCAACAAATGATGAGACTATTTGTATTAAAGACACACTTGGTCTTGTCGTAGTTTATATATATCCAATGACTGGGAGACCAGACACACCTCCACCAGAAGACTGGGATGAAATTCCAGGGGCAAAAGGCTGCACTCCACAATCGTGTAGTTTCAGAGATCATTATTCAGAACTACACAAATTAAATGCGCACCTGTATGGGTTGAGCGCACAATCTTCCAAGTATCAACGGGAAGCAAAAGAGCGGCTTCATCTTCCTTTTGAGTTACTGAGTGATTCAAATCTCGAGCTTAAAGAAGCTCTAGGCTTGCCTACTTTTAAGGCGGCTGGTTTGGAGCTTTATAAACGAATTACTTTGATCGCGAGAGACGGAATTATTGAAAAAGTATTTTATCCTATACTATCACCGAGCAATAACGCTGACGAAGTAATTAAATGGCTGGAATCAAATGTCTAACAAGTTGCCGCATCTGAAAAACTATTCGCTCGCGCTCGCATTTTTCCGCTGAGCAAGGCGTTATATATAATGAATAATCGAAATTTGGTTAAGTCTATTTTCTTGGGTGCATCCCTACTCACAGTGGGAATAGTTTTTCTTGTGTTGGAAAATACTTTCTATCAAACGTTAGATAAAAACAATGTCCTTCAAGAGAGCTTTTTTATGCCTCTAGGAGTCCTAGCCGTTATACTAGGCGCGCTCGTCATCCTAATTGCACTATTACTAAAATGGGCAAAAAAATGAATTGCGGTAAAACAAACTGATAACAAGGCCAGTCATAATGGTCCTCAAAAAGTGCGTGCTGGCCTCGCTATTGGGAGCCGCTGTTTAGGGCGCTTGGCTTAAAAACAAGGAGACACTAGTGGCAGAATTTAGCATTCGATCAAATCGAGAAAAAGTTGCAGCAATCTCTTTGTTTCTAGGCGCATTCTTAACATTGCTGCTTACCCATACCTCAACACCGCTATCACCCATTCGTCTCATTGTGTTGGTGTTGGTAGCCTTTGCTGTATGGGCTTTTAGTGATGAAATGGGTATTAAAAAACCACTTAATAGTGGTGCATTTGTTTTGTTCTCGCTGGCTGTAATGGCTAAAGCGCAGATTATTGTCGGCATTCCTCTTGAGTACGTGGCTCGTTATTACTTGCTATATGCGGCATTTCTGCTTTTAGCCGTTCTTTTGTGGTCTATTGCTTTTTTGCACAGGGATAAAACGCTAAAAGTAATCGGCTCTATAGGCCTTCTCGCCAGTTTTTTGCCAATATTGGCTATTGTAGTGGGGCATCTTGTCGTTGGTTTTGGCGCCACCCTTGGTGCTGGCGCTTTGCTTTCTGCGATGGAGGGCGGCAACACAGCGGATCTAAGTTTTGTTATCACAGTAGAGCGTATTTTTGGCGTGTGGGCATATGTTGCTGCTTTACTGATATGGTTTGGGAAGCTTAAGAATATACAGCTTCCAACGCTAGCCTAACATAGGCATGTAACCCTACAATTTATGTCGTCAATGCAGGCGTTAGGCTCGTAAATAAGATTTATAAAAAATGAAGAGGCGCCTCTTAACGAGGATAAATTTTATGAAAGCGATCAGTTCAGTTTGTATAAACGCTTCCACCGCTAAAGTTTGGGAGTTGTTATCAGATATTGAAAAAGTTTCCATTTGGGCAGAACCTGTTTTGGAAGCTAAGTGCACAGGCGCATCAAATGTGGGTGTGGGTGCTGAAAGGGTCTGTAAGCTAAAAGGCAATATGCAAGTTAAAGAAACCTGGGTAGGTTGGAATGAAGGGAAGTCATTCACATATGTTGCAGAGGGTATTCCTTTTACAAAGTCTGCAAAAAACACATGGTCAATTGAAGATGAAAATGGCATCACGCTGTTAACGAGCGTGGCTGAGATAGAGTTTAAAAAAGGAATATTGGGTTATCTAATGGCGGGCGTTATGAAATTAGCAATGAAACGCCAAGCGCCTCAGGCATTAGCTACATTTAAATACTGGGTTGAAAATGGTACTCCATATATGGGTAAGCCATCAGCCCTAAAGTTGGGCCCCACTCGGTGCTAGCTGCTTGTGGTGCTAGTTGCTCATTGCATGCGCGCCTTACAAAATAATGTTAAATGCATGTACAGGAAATAAAGAATGTCTAAGAAAAATAAAGTAGTTCGTATTTCATTAATGGGCGGCCTTATTGGTGCGTTAACAACAAACCCCAGAAAGGCGCTTGAGGATGCAATAGACAAAGAAAACAATGAGGGCTGGAATGCCATTCATATAGAGCCGCATTCCACTGCAAACTTATTAGTGTGGGTACTTCAATTGGTGGTTTTAGTCTGCACCCTAGGTTTATGGACTTGGGGCGGCGGGTACATGGTTCTTTTTGAAAAAGAAGGGGTATAACGCGCCTAGCAAATACTGCCAGCAAACCTAGAAAAAACAAATAGGAGACAACATGCGCAAACAAAGCCTTGTTTTAACCATTGTCATGTCTTTATGCATGCCGTTCGCGGCTAGCGCTGATGCGCCCACTATTAAATCTGGCACGCCAGTGGTCTACCTAGCCCACAACCTAGACGAAAAAGATAACCTAGGTTGGTGTATAGACACAGTGGGTAGGGGGTTTGCCGAAAAGTTACATGCCCATTCATGTAAGCCTAAAAGGCAACAGGCTTTAGATACGCAATTTTCTTACCATAAAGAAAGCTTACAAATACGATCTGTTCCATTTGCCGATAAATGTGTTTCGCTAACCCAACCTAACCATCAAAATAACCCTTTTGGGCTTATTGATTGCAACCCAAGTGATGCATCTCAACAGTTTTTTTATGACCCTAACACTTTGGAAATGCAGCTAGCTAACCAAGTTTCCAAATGTATGGTGGTGGGGCAAGGTAGCCGCTCTGCTGGGCCTTTCATGTCACGAAAGCTGGCGTACGCTAGCTGCATGTCTACCGACAACCAATACAAGCAATGGGTTGTGAAGCAATAATAAAAAGTGTGTAACTGAACCCTAGGCATAAACGCGGCTATGCGTGCTTGTTTATAAACATTAGAATGATAGGCCAACTAACGCTCACCTACCTTTATAAGCGGCAACAATGATTATAGACCCCTTCTTTTATGCGTGTGCAATACCTGCCGTTCTCATTTTTGGCCTACAAAAAGGTGGTTTTGGTGGGGGCATTGGCGTTATTGCAGTGCCGCTAATGAGCCTTGCCGTTTCACCCATTCAAGCAGCTGCTATTTTATTACCTATATTACTGGTGATGGATGGCACCGCTTTATGGAGCTTTCGTGGCAAATGGTGCAAAGATAATTTGGTGATCATTATCCCGGGCGCCATTTTAGGTATTGTTTTTGCAACCTTTAGTTTTCGGTATCTGTCTGAAGACATGGTGCGCATTATGATTGGCGTAATGTCGGTCACTTTTGCGCTTAACTATTGGCTTAAACAAACAGATAAGCCTAAACAAAAAATAAGCAAAATTAGAGGCGGCATTTGGGGTGCTATTTCAGGGTTTACCAGTTTTGGTATTCATGCAGGTGGCCCCCCTATCAACATGTACTTATTACCCCAAAAAATGGATAAAGTGTTGTTGATGGGTACCATGGCCATCTTTTTTGCGGTGGTAAATTTATTAAAAGTTATACCCTATACTTTACAAGGCCAGTTTAGTAGCAGCACGCTATTAACGGCTTTGGTAATGATGCCTATTGCCCCTATTGGCGTGCGCATTGGTTATTTTTTATTACAGCGTATTAGTGAAAAAACGGTCTACCAAATTTGTTATTTTTTTGTGGTGGTTGTTGGCTTAAAACTAATCTTTGACGGTACACAAAGCCTGCTATTGGGTTAGCCTTGTAGCGCGTTATAACTAAATAAAGAACTCTTTCGCCTAACCAGCGCCAAGCCGTTTTTTACGGTGTTATTCAAGGAAGAAGCATAAAATGATAGGCATTAAAAAAACAGAATGGCTGCTATTGGTTGGGCTATTGGTATTAAGCTTTGTGCCCGTTGTGGGTGGCACTTTTAGGCTGGCGGAACTAGGGCTTGGCACCTCTATAGAATTTTTGCCTATCAACCCAAGGATAGAATCTGCGCCAATTCCTGTAATATTTCATTTAGTAAGCTCTATTGTTTATTGTATTTTGGGTGCTTTTCAATTTCTGCCTACGCTTAGAAAAAACCACCCTCTATGGCACCGCGTTGCAGGTAGGTTATTAGTTTGCGCAGGTGTTGTGTCTGCCCTTTCTGGGCTATGGATGACTCACTTTTATGCTTTTCCTGCGCAGCTACAAGGAACCCTGCTTTATGTTGTGAGGGTGATTGTAAGCGTGGCTATGGTGATATTTATTGGTGTGGCAGTCTCATCAATACTTAAAAAAAGGGTGATAAAACACCAAGCTTTCATGATTCGTGCTTATGCTCTAGGCCAAGGCGCAGGCACACAAGTATTAATAACCCTGCCATGGCTGCTAAGTGTTGGTGAGCCTGAAGGTTTTACCCGCGAAATTTTAATGAGCGCTGCATGGGTGGTTAATATAGCAGTGGGTGAATGGGTTATTAAGAAGCTCAGCAACTAACTAAGCAACTAACCAAGCACATAGCCAAGCACATAGCCAAACGGCGTGAGCAATGGGTTTTGCAGCTAATACCATGTGTTAAGGACAAAGGACATTATGGATACATCATTGCAGGGCGAATGTAATTGTGGAGCAGTAAAATTTGAAGTGCTCACTCCAATCAGGTCAATCTACAAGTGCTATTGCACCTTGTGTCAAAAACAATCTGGAACAGCCTCCAATGCTGCAACTCTTGTTCAGGCAAGTGACTTTAGGTGGGTTGGCACCACAGACGGGATCAAAGTCTGGCAAAAGAACTCAGGGTTTAACTCTCATTTCTGTGTTACCTGTGGCTCGCCGGTGCCAAATGTAATTGGAGATAAATACATGTGGATACCTGTTGGGCTCATTGGTTCTGTAGATGCTGAAGTTGCAATAAATATTTTTGAGGATACAAGGCCTCAGTGGGAAGACGTTTGCGTAAACAAAATTGGAGCTAAGGATAGCGTCAAAACCGTAGATGACTTAGCCAACTACCTTGCAAACCATACCCGTACTTAACAAACCCTGCAGATAGGCAGCATGAGTCAGCCCAGAAGTTTGGGTAATTCGGTTTTTGGATTGGTTGATTAATATCACTTATTTATTTTACTAAGGCAGGTGCGTTATGGTTTCAGAAATAGCTTTTCCGCAGCAATCTGGGTTAAACGGTAGGCAGGGTAAAGCTTTTTATAGAGATGCTTTTAGCTGCAATACCCACAGCATAAATTTGCAGCCTAGAGAGGTTTACCACGGTATATATGGTTTTTTACCGCGCTCTGTAAAAGCGTCTTTGGCACTGCGCAATATCATGGTTAAACCGTTTGGCATTGCCAAAAATGATTTACAAATGAACTTAGCCATTGAAGACATGAAAGCGGGGCAGAAGGCTGGCTTCATGACGGTTGAAACTGCCAATGACAAAGAAATAATTTGCACCTCTACCGAGCTACATATGGATTTGTGGATATCAGTTTTAAAACTAGCGCCGCAACAGTTTGCAGTGTCTAGTTTGATCAACCTTAATACTACTACTGCAAAAGTTTACATGGCTTCAATTAAGCCTTTTCATAAGCTCACCAACCGTTACTGTATCGCTAGGGCCGTTAAATCTGGGCGGCTATAGGTTTTGAAAAGGTTATTGCCAAAACCCATGTAGCTTTAGCTTTGCACTTTACCCCTAGCACCATGCGAAAGCGATAGGTATATTTAGGGTATATTTAGGGTTAAGTTA
>CAXHZX010000017.1:0-43283 GCA_964022265.1 uncultured Oceanospirillaceae bacterium
TTTAGATGAGAAAAAGATTGATTTTGAGCTGGCTGAAAAGCCAAGCAAAACCAAACCTAAATCAAAATCTAAAACGGCTGGTACGAAACCACCAAGATTTGACCAGCAAGGCAAACCCACTGGGCAAGCCAGGAAACCACGCACGCCAAGACGAAAAAAGTCGTCTTAATAAAATCAGCTAAGGCTCATTAATTATGGCAAACATTGAATACGTCTTCGGCATCCATGCAGTGCAAACTAAAATGCAACGCAACCCAGAGCGCGTTCAAGAAATTTGGTTTCAAGAGGGCCGCGATGATCAGCGCCTAAAGCAAGTTAAATCACTCGCACAAGATCAAGGTATTGAGTGTCAGCTTGTGCCGCGCCGCCAGCTAGATAGCAAAGTGAACGGCCGTCACCAGGGCGTAGTCGCAGCTTGTACCCCAAGCCCAGCAAAAGATGAAGGTTATTTAAAGCAAATGCTGGCAGAGCTTAATGAACCCGCATTTTTGTTGGTTTTAGATGGCATCACAGACCCTCATAATCTGGGGGCGTGTCTTCGTACTGCTGATGCAGCCGGAGTGCACGCCGTGATTGCACCGAAAGACAAATCAGCTTCACTTAATAGCACCGTGAGTAAAGTGGCATGTGGCGCTGCAGAAAGCATGCCATTTGTTCAAGTCACTAATTTAGCGAGATGCCTAAAAACTTTACAAGACGCCGGCATTTGGATTACTGGTACCGCAGGTGAGGCACAAGCACATATTCATCAAGCCGACCTAAAAGGCCACATGGCATTGGTGATGGGAGCTGAAGGTGAGGGGATGCGCCGCTTAACCCGCGAAGCCTGTGATCAACTGGTGAAAATACCTATGGCGGGTGAAGTCAGCAGCCTCAACGTATCGGTAGCTGCTGGCGTGTGTTTATTTGAAGCTGTGCGCCAACGCAGCTAAACGCTTTTCAGCCTAATAAAACATCTTTAGCCTGATTTATTTGACTGGCCAAAAAAGTACTGCCGCCTTTATCTGGGTGATTTTTTGCCATTAAACGCTTATGAGCAAGAACGATCTCTTCTTCAGTGGCATCTTGGCCCACATCCAAAATTTTTCGAGCTTGATCTTTATCCATGGTCGTTTGGTTTTGAGCTGGCCTTTTTGTGCCGGTACTATTTTTGGGTTTGGTAAATCGCCTCACGGTTTGCCATACACCAAAAGCTCTCAGAATAGGTTTGCCGTATACAGCTAAGCCGCCCAAAAGGCTTGTTGCTACCGGCCAAAGGCCATTTAAGGCTAGCGCTATTGCAGCTAAAAGAACCACAGCAACAGCCAGCAAAAGCATCATAGGCTTACCCGTGATGGAGGCCCGCTGAAGCAGCAGTTTGAGCATCAATGCAATAATGATGATGCCTAAAATCCATATTACGAAGATCATGTTAAGCTCCTGAATCTGCTTGTGGGCTGGGACTTTGGTCCTCGTTTTGTCCTAAGGAAGCCGCAGATGCTGCATTACGTCGAATCAGGCTCGCTCTTTCTCTTAATACAAAATAAATCACCACGCTAAAGGCCACCATGTCTGCAATTGGGTATGAGTACCAAATGCCATCAATGCCATAAATTCTTGGCAAAATAAGTATCGCAGGGATGAGTACCAGATAAATTCTTAATGAAGATAAGAAGATAGCTTGTCGGGCTTTACCCAAGGCTTGGAATAAAGAGCTAATGACACTATGGGCATTTGAAAGTGGGAAGAATATAAACGCCCAAAATGCGATCATGGCAGTGGTGTCTAATAAAGCTTGGTCTTGGGTGAAAATGCCAATAATTTGATCGGGAATTAATAACATCAGCGCGCTTACGCTTACGCCATAACATAAGCTTGCCCCAAGCCCGACCTTGATCGTGGTTAATACGCGATCATATTGTCTGGCACCATAATTATAGCCAGCAAGCGTTTGAAATGAGATGGTCATGGCGATGGCAGGCAAGATAAAGAAAATCATTAAGCGCCCAATCAGCCCATATGCGCTTACGTATAAGTCGCTGTTAGCCTCTGGAAATTGCGCCACTGTGTAGTTGGTTAAACCAATAAAGACGGATACACCCGCGTGTGAAATCAAAATAGGAATGCCCAGTAAGACAATGTCTTTAAGTAAGCTCCAATCCATTTTGTAGGTGAAGGGTTGCAGTTTTAATTGAGTTTTGCCGCCTAGGATAAAATACAACATCACTGCTGCAGCAAAAATCTGCGCAATGATGGTTGCATAAGCAACCCCTTCTACGCCCATACCTAAGCCAAAAATAAACACTGCATCCAATATAATGTTAAGCACTGCCGAGGACACCATGCTCACCATCATAAGTACTGCTTTACCCTCGGCTCTCAGTAAGTCACTGGGTATGCTACTGATCAATACAATGGGAAAGCTAAAGAGCACCAAGGGCACTAAATAATCATAGGCATAAGGCCAAAGTGCCTCTGATACACCAAGCAACAGTAATAAAGAATTAATGTTGAAATAGATACCTAATGTAATGAAAAGCGCCATGGTTAAACCAAGCCTAAAGGCAATATCAATGGCACCATTGGCGCTAGCTTCATCTTTGGCACCCAAGTGCCTTGCTGCAATTGAAGCCATACCACTACCCACTAACGTGGCTAGAGCAAAAATAAACATTTGAATAGGGAACACGATCGAGATACCACCCATGGCATCCACACCAATAACGCGAGTTACAAAAATGGCGTCCACCACGTTATATAAACCATGCACCATCATGCCTACAGCAATAGGTGCGGCCATACCGAAAAAGAGTCCTGGGATGGGTTTGGAGCCTAGGTGGCTGGCTTTTTTGCTCATTAGAATAGCTTCTTAATTATTGGGTTACGTGGGCAAGTGTGGCGACCACTTGGTCTACCGTTGTGGCCCAGGCCATGGCTTGGGCGTCTACTTCTTTAAGTGGGTGCACAATGTCTTCGTCATGCAAAGTAATGTAGGGCGTGCCCATGGCAGCGCAATAACCCGCATCAAAGGCCGCATTCCATTGCTTGTATTTGTCTCCAAATCGAATGATCGCAATATCCGCTTGTACGATTAGGTTTTTAATACGAATTGCGTTGACCTTGGCAGACTGGTTATCGCGCCAAAAAGGCGTTTGTGTTTGTGCCAAATGGTCGCCAGCGGCATCGCTTGCCTCATGGTCTGTGCAGGCCGAGGAAAAGCTTACCGGTAAGCCTAAATCTTCACATTGACTGATGATTTGATCACGCCAGTCGGTGTGTATCTCTCCAGATAAATAGATGTTCCACATAACAATGCCCCTAGTTTTTGCAGGCTTAATTTGAAGGCTTAATTTGCAGGCTTAAAAGGTATCCTGCGCTGCTTTTCATTGACTCTTTAATATAGCAGTCGTGTGCTTTATAGTCTGCAAAAATACGCCTGCAAATAGTAACCTTTACGCAATTTTTAAAGGCCGTATACAAGCCTTTGAAACCCAAAGGAGCAATGGCTGATTAAAGTGGCATCAAAATGCCACAGCTTGTGCCTTGCAAGTAGTTTGCGTATAATGCGCCATCACATTTTTGTGTGTGATTTTTCTCCTTGCTTTAAGGTGGTCGCTCAATAACGAGTTACTCATGCTTAAGGCTATTTAACCCATAAGGAGCAGCAATGCGTCATTATGAAATTATCTTTTTGGTCCATCCTGACCAAAGCGAACAAGTACCCTCAATGATTGAGCGTTACACCGCGACTATTGAAGCCGATGGTGGTGCGATTCATCGTTTAGAAGATTGGGGCCGTCGTCACTTGGCATACCCAATTAACAAAATCCACAAAGCTCACTATGTGCTAATGAACGTTGAATGTTCAAACGCTGCATTAGAAGAGCTAGACAGCAACTTCCGTTATAACGATGCCGTTATTCGTAACATGGTTGTTCGTATGAAAGCTGCCGAAACTGGCGACTCTCCTGTGAAAGCTGCTGAAAGCCGTGAAGATCGTCGTCGTCAAGAACGCGCTCCTCGCCCTGAAACTTCTGAAGCAGAAGTTCAAGCAGAAGAAGCACCAGCAGCAGAAGCTGCAGCTGAATAATTAACTGGAGATATTGACCATGGCACGTTTTTTTCGTCGTCGTAAGTACTGTCGTTTCACTGCCGAAGGCGTGACACAAATTGATTATAAAGATATCGAAGTTTTAAAAGGCTACGTATCTGAAACTGGCAAAATTGTACCTAGCCGTATTACCGGTACCAAAGCACGCTACCAGCGTCAGCTTTCTACCGCTATTAAGCGCGCTCGTTACGTTGCTTTATTGCCATACACTGACGCTCATCAGTAAGCCATAATAACATGCGCCAACTTGCTCAATACGCCATGCGTGGCAACCGCCAAGCAACTTTTGTTGCGATCGCGTTTGCCATCATTCCGCTGTTGTTCTGGATTAGCGCAGGTATCGTTGCCTTGGTTATCCTTAGAAAGGGTTACCAAGCAGGTGCCAACGTTTTTATGTGGAGCCTTCTGCCTGCCATTTTGTGGTGGAGTGGGGGAGATCCAACACCTGCATTAACTTTAATCGGTGCTGCGGGTTTAGCTAGCGTTCTGCGCTATACGGCCAATTGGGCTTATGTATTGGTTGCCAGCATTATTGTTGCAACCGCATCGTTACCCATATTGGCAAGCTACTTGAAAGAAATAATGGCGGCTTTTGCCGAGGCTGGTATTGAGTTGCAAGGGCAACAAAATGTACCGGATAACATTGATGAAGTGCTAATCCAATCCCTCATGGAGGGCATATTGGGTGCCGTGCACATGACCATTTTATTGGCGTGTGTGGTGTTAGCGCGTTGGTGGCAGGCAGTATTGTTTAACCCAGGTGGTTTTCAAGCTGAGTTTCACCAATTACGCTTACCGATATGGCTAACGGGAACGCTTGCGTTTGCTGTGTTTGGAGTCAATAGCGTTATTGAAATAACGCATTGGTTATTCATTTTATCAATCCCATTATTATTCGCAGGTTTAGCGGTAGTGCACGGGCTTGTAGAGCAGTTGAAATTAGGCCGGCTCTTGTTGATCGCAACCTATCTAGGGTTTGTTTTTTCAAGTGCGTTGGTCTTTACGCTACTGGCATTGGTGGCCACATTGGACAGTGTGTTCAATTTGCGCAAACGTTTACCAGTTAGGGTAGAAAAATAGAATTAGACTCTTCATGTATACATGTTGAGCACATTAAGGAATTAAACATGAATGTAATCCTTCTAGAAAAAGTAGGTAAGTTAGGCTCGCTAGGCGATACTGTTGCAGTGAAAGCTGGCTACGGTCGTAACTTTCTAATCCCAACAGGTAAAGCAGTCCCTGCAAACAAAGCTAACATTGAAGCTTTTGAAGCACGTCGCGCTGAACTTGAAGCGGCTGCTGCTGAAAAGCTTGGTGCTGCTCAAGCACGTGCAGACGCGATTGGTACATTAACGGTGACCATCGCAGCCAACGCTGGCGATGAAGGCAAATTATTTGGTTCTATCGGCACTAATGAAATTATTGCTGCTCTTGCTGAAGCTGGACACACTGTAGACAAGAACGAAGTACGTTTACCAGAAGGCGCATTGCGTGAACTAGGTGAAACTGCTGTAGCTCTTCAGTTCCACAGCGATGTGACTGTTGAAGTGACTGTATCACTAGTTGCTGAATAAGCACTTTGTGTCTTTCATTGGCTTAACTGGGTTGACGAGTTAGCCAATCCAAAAAGCCCCTTGATAGGGGCTTTTTTGTGTCTGTGGTAAAGGTTATCATGGGAATGTATTTACCTGATTATAAAAGATGACCCATGCAACCAGCTTCACATTTACTTAAGTCCGACCCCCAACTTGATGCGCTCAAGGTACCGCCCCAATCTTTGGAAGCTGAGCAGTCGGTTTTGGGTGGCTTAATGCTAGACGAGTTGGCCTGGGATCGAGTCTCTGAAGCGGTGGCCGAGGTTGATTTTTATCGACAAGATCACCGACTTATTTTCCGAGTAATGACTAAATTAGTGGGTGATTCAAGGCCTATAGACGTCATTACCCTCTCTGAAGAACTAAGCCGCATTGATGAGCTAGAAAATGCAGGTGGCCTTAGCTACCTGGGCGAGCTTGCAAAAAACACCCCAAGTTCTTCTAACATTACAGCCTATGCCAATATCGTGCGAGAAAGGGCGGTATTGCGTCAGCTCATTGGTGTAGCAAATGATATTGCTGAATCTGCATTTCACACCGAAGGCAGATCTTCTGGTGATGTATTGGATGAAGCAGAGCGTAAAGTTTTTGAAATCGCAGAAGCGCGCCCAAAAGAAGGGGGCCCTCAGTTTGTTAACCCTATTCTTAAAGGAGCTGTTGAGCGAATAGACCAGCTGTTCCGCTCTGATAGCGCCATTACAGGCATAAGCACAGGCTTTACCGACTTAGATAATCGCACGGCCGGTATGCAAAAATCTGATCTAATTATTGTGGCAGGCCGCCCTTCTATGGGTAAAACCACCTTTGCCATGAACATCGTTGAAAATGCAGCGATTGTGGGTGATGCACCTATCTTGGTGTTTAGTATGGAAATGCCTGCTGAGCAGTTGATGATGCGGATGCTTTCTTCTCTAGGGCGTATTGATGCCACGCGCATGCGTACCGGTAAACTAGAGCAAGATGATTGGCCAAAGCTAACAGGGGCTGTGAACTTACTAAAAGATAAGCCGCTCTACATTGATGACAGTGCAGCCCTTAGTCCGACAGAAATGCGCACTAGAGCAAGACGTATTGCTCGTGAACATGGCAGTGTGGGTATGATAATGATCGACTACCTGCAGCTCATGCAAATTAAAGGTCATACTGAAGGCAGAACCGCTGAGATCTCAGAAATTTCTCGTTCATTAAAGGCCCTAGCCAAAGAGCTACAATGCCCTGTTATCGCTTTGTCCCAGCTTAACCGTAGCCTAGAAAATCGCCCGAATAAACGTCCAGTTAACTCAGACTTACGTGAATCTGGCGCTATTGAGCAAGATGCCGATGTCATCATGTTTATCTATCGTGATGAAGTGTATAACGAAGACAGTGAAGATCAAGGTAAGGCTGAAATCATCATTGGTAAGCAGCGTAACGGACCTATTGGTACCTCGCGCTTAGCCTTTATTGGCAAATACACACGCTTTGAAGATTTAGTGCATAGCTACGATGGTTATGAGGATATGGAGTAACCCAAAAGGTTTTGGAGCAGGCTAATGGATGATTGGTTTGACGAACAAGAGCCCACAGTGGATAGCGGCATCAGTCCAGCTTTGCTTAAATACCTACCCATTGGTTATGAATTAATTAGCACTGAAAATGACCTTAGGCTTTATGGCGACCAAAATATCGATCTGATGCAGTCATTGCATCTAGCAGGTGGCCACTGGGATCCTGATCTTTTAGCCTACAGTATTCCTTTGGGACGTGACGCCCAACTTGAGCATGCTCTTAAACACTTTGCCCAACAACAAAAAGACATGGCGGATACCATGAGTATTTTGGCTAGGCACATGGCGCCTGATCAAAATAAGCTTGAAGAGCAAAGGCGCCAAAGAGCCATAGAACATCGCATTAAAATTATCGTGGGTAGATATCACGCGGGTGACTTGCTCAAAGGCCAAGAAATCATCAGTTTAGGTAAGCGTTGGCAAGAATACCCGGGCCTTAAATGGCAATGCGTAGAGAAAGCCAAATGTAACACTTGTGAGCGCTTCACTCGCTTAGATGTTAGCCAAACCTGCCAAGAGTGCACCGCTAAAGCAGATGGCGTAGATGCAATCACCTACTGCTATGCATACTTTGACTGATAATTCACATATTATAAATGATCAATTAGTGAGTATATTGAGTAATTTTTGTGGGGCCTTTGAAGGCTTTTGCCTCACATAGTCAAAACAACCCATGAGTGTTTCGCCAAAGGCGATAACCTTGTTGCTGTTAGCCTCTTTAAGTTCATACATCAAAGTAAATCGGGCTTTGCCGATGTCTTTCACTGCCATGGATAAATCTAAACTTTGGTGCAAAAAAGCCTGCTGAAGGTATTTAACACTGGCGCCTGTCATAATTAGCCCGCAACCCCCCACATCTTTTTCACTAAGATGGTGGCTTGCTAACCATAGCACCCTTATTTCGTGAAAATAGCTTAAGACTTTGTCATTTGATAAATGGTTGCCATAGTTTAAATCGCTCACTCGCACCTGCATGTCACAGCGGTATAACAGCTCACCATCAAGGTTTATATTAGGGTTAGGCATCGGTTTGTCCAAAATAACGCTCAAGTACACTTAGCATACCTTGGCAGAGTAATTCCAAATCCTCCGGGCTAGTCACATAAGGTGGCATGACATACACAAGTTTGCCAAAGGGTCTTACCCAGATCCCCTGCTCGACGAACATTTTTTGGATCACGCCCAAATCGATGGGTGTTTTAACCTGCACTACGCCAATCGCACCTAATACCCTCACATCTTCTACATAGGCTTTACCTTTGGCTAAACTTAGGTGCTGATTAAGGCCTTGGTTAATGCGCTCTACTTGAGTTTTCCATTGATTATTTTCGAGTAAGTCCAAGCTTGCATTAGCTACTGCGCAAGCTAGTGGATTGCCCATAAAAGTTGGCCCATGCATAAAGCAATTGGCCTCTCCACGAGATATGCTAGTGGCAATGTCAGAGGTGGCTAAGGTTGCTGCAAAGCTCATAGTGCCTCCTGTTATGGCTTTACCTAAACACATAATATCTGGCGATACATTGGCGTGTTCGCAAGCAAAAAGAGCACCACTTCGGCCAAAGCCTGTGGCTATTTCATCGGCAATTAACAACACATTATATTGTTTGCAAAGCTTGGCCGCGCCACTTAGCCAGTCTGGGCTATAAAAACGCATGCCTCCTGCACCTTGTACAATAGGCTCCAAAATTAAGGCTGCGATATTGTCTTGGTGTTCAATCAGTGTAGCTTCAAGGTCAGCAAGGTCTTGTGACAAAAAAGGGCGATCAAAGCCTTGCGGCGGGGCATCTACAAAATAATGTTGTGGTAAGGCGCTGGTGAATAAACCGTGCATGCCTGTCACCGGGTCACACGCAGCCATCGCGCCAAAGGTATCGCCATGGTACCCATTACGAATGGTCACCAAGCGGTTTTTAAGGGGCAAAGATTGAGAGTGCCAATATTGAAGCGCCATTTTAATCGCGACTTCCACGGCCACTGAGCCTGAGTCTGAGAAAAAAACCTTATCAAGCCCCAAAGGCGTGAGCTCAACCAAGCGTTTTGCCAAAGTCACTGCAGGTTGGTGGGTAATACCGCCGAACATCACATGAGACATTTGGTCAATTTGGCCTTTCATAGCGGCATTAAGATAGGGGTTGTTGTAGCCATGCACAGCGCACCACCAAGAGGCCATGCCATCAATGAGCTCCTTGCCACCTGCAAGTTTCAATCTTACCCCAAAAGCGCTTTCTACAGGGTAGGCTGGTGGTGGATTGTCCATTGATGCATAAGGGTGCCAGACGTGTGCTTGGTCTAGCTGTACAAGTTCTTCTGGCGTCATCTCAAAGCTCTTAAGGGTGATCTATTAGGGGTGAATATTACCATAGCCAAGCCTTACATTGGTTCAATTTCAAGGACATGGATGTGATCCATTCGCACTTGCCATTTAAGGTTGATGTCCGCTAGTGCACAGCCATAAATGCGCTCATCATCCTTTTGGTATGCAGGCCTTGGGTCGTGCAGTAGCACCTGCTCTATCAGCTCTTTTAGCTTGGGTTTTTGCAATAAAACACTTTGTGCTTTTGCGCTATATACAATGGGTAAGTTTAGGGTTTGATCTTCAGTTGCAAAACCACTTCTCGCATTGGGTATCGATTCCACCCAAGGCAAATAGGGCTTAATATCCAAAATCGGTGTTTGATCAATTAAGTCAGCACCGCTCACCTCTAAAATAACGCCTTTGCTTGTGTCTATAGATTCAAGTTTAACCAGAGATAGTCCTATAGGGTTGGGTCTAAAAGTAGACCTTGTGGCAAATACCCCCACTTTCTTGTTGCCGCCAAGTCTTGGTGGCCTAACTTTGGGTTTCCAGCCTGCTTTAGCCGTTTGGTCAAATACAAAGGTAATCCAAAGGTGAGAAAATTCCAAAAGCCCATCGACCGCATCGGCTTGGTTATAAGGTGGGTGAAGCTCAATCTGGGCTAATGCCGCTGTCACAAGCCCGGGCTGGCGAGGAGCTGCGAACTTTTCTTTAAAACAAGAATGGATTACACCAATCTGGGAAAACTCAAATGTGTTCATGTTGACAGGTGGAAGCATGATTAGATGACTTATTCACTATATGTGGGCTGACGCCAAGGGTTAAGGTGGTTACAATAGCCCTAGTTTAATCGTCTCGTTTAGGAAAATATATGGCCCGCAAGCCCTACGTCAAAGCCAAAGCCATGCAAGGCCGTGGTCATCTTCAATCTGTTACTACTGATGGACCTCACGTTGAGTGGTTGGGAATGCCAGAATATTACATTCACACCTTAGTGATTGCTGAGCAAGAATATGCATACTTCTCTGGCGACAAAGTATTAGAATTTGAAATTGGTGCCTACGTCTGTTTTCGGTACAGAGAATCAAAAAAAGGTTTTTATATCGAAAAGCGTTCGTTAGGTATCGCCATTGACCCAGCTGAATACATGCGTCAGCTAGAGTCTAACGATTAATGAAAGCCCACATTAGCTCGCCTTTGCCTGTCAATGACCACGGCTGTGGCTGGACTATGGCGTTGGGAAAAAGGCAGCCAAATGCTAGTTTGAATGGCGAAAAAGTCGCCGATTTTGTAGTGGTAGGAGCGGGCTATACCGGCCTTTCAGCGGCTAGAAAATTTGCCCAACTCAACCCAGATTCTCATGTCATTATCATTGATGCACAAGTAGCAGGCGAGGGTGCAAGCTCAAGAAATTCTGGTTATTTAGTGGATTCTACCCTCAATGATGGCCACATGTCCGACACAGGCCTGCAGCAATATCGTGAAAAATACGCCTTTAACAAACGAGGGGTAGATTGCGTTAGTCAACTTGTGCATGAGCATAAAATAGATTGTGATTGGGATGCCAGTGGTAAATTTCATGCGACCGCAGTGCCTGCTCATGAAGCCAAATTAGAGCGCTTTAGCAAGCTGCTAACAGAAGTAGGTTTAGAGCATTCACTGTTAGATAGGCAGTCATTGAGCTTACGCTTAGGTACCGCTTATTACACTAGTGCCATTTGGACTGCAGGTGGCGTAATGCTGCAACCTGCCAAGTTAGTGAGGGCTTACATTGACCTTTTGCCAGAAAATGTCAGCCTCTATGAAAACTCGCCGATGCTGACTTGGCGTAAAATGGGCAATGACTTTTTAGTGTCCACACCCATGGGCCAGATCAAAGCTCCACAAATGTTATTAGCGCTCAATGGTTACATGGCAAGTGCCAATGTGAAGCGTAAACGCGCATTTCCACTCACCCTTACCGCCAGTATGACGAAGCCTTTAAGTGACCAAGACTTTGCCGCGATAGGTAGCCCAAAGGGGTGGGGTGTATTGTCTGCCCAGGCGATGGGCGCAACGGTGCGGCTGACTCAAGATAGACGCATCATGATCCGCAATACGGCTGAAGTTTGGCCAAAAATGAATATGTCAGCTTTGCAATTAGAAAAACGTAAAGCGCTTCATGTCAAAGCTTTAAAGAGGCGCTTTCCACAATTAAGTGAGACGCTTTTTGATAGCTGTTGGTCGGGCATTACTTGTATCAGCGGTAACAATGGCCAAGTGTTTGACAAGCTAGAATCCAAGCTTTTAGTTGCAGGCTGCTATAATGGCGGCGGTATTGGTTTGGCAACTTTTTTTGGCGAACAAATGGCATACATGGCAAGTGGCCAAATGACGCCTGAAATTGATGCTATTCAAGCTCGTCCAAAACCAAACGCATTACCACCCCAGCCATTATTAAGCTTTGGTGTGAGGCTGCGATTGATGCGAGATCGGGTGATTGCTCGCAAAGAAAACTAGGCTGCTCACACACCAAAGTTAGGCTTAACAATGTCAGTTAAGCATTAAGAGCAGCGACGAGTTCTTTTGAGCTTGCAGGTATAGCTTCACTGGGTTTTGGGCTAGAAAGCAGTGTATTGATCATTGCAACCAGTTGGTCTTTGTTGAGATCATTAGGTGATGCCACGAGTGCTTGGCCAGTGCGTTCTAAATCCGCTGCATTGGCAAACTGATCCGTAGAAAAGGGCAAAATAAGCTGCCTAACACCCATGCCTAAGGCTTCTTGCAAACTATTATTGCCACCGTGGTGAATGATCAGGCTAGCTTTTTTAAGCAAACCTACTTGGGGTAAGCTTGGTTTTATAAGCCAGTCCGCTGGTAAAGGCTCAAACTCTGATTTTGGGTTGGCCCCAATGGCCATGGCAACTTTTACGTTTAGCGTTTGCAGGACGCTAGATAAGGCTTTTAGAACATCAATTCGGTGGGATAAAAAAGTACCCAAAGCAACATAGACAATGGCTTTATCATCTTTGGCATCAAGCCAATTTTGATAATCCTTAGATAAAGTCTCTTCACGAATCAAAGGCCCAATAAAGGCATGATTGGTTGGTAGCTGCGTCGTTCTTTTTGGGTTTTGATAACTTTCTAAACTGTTATAAAGCACTTGCTCGCCATGCACTCTAAAAGCATCTTTAACCGGCTGAACATCTGGGGCAACCGCTTTTAATGCCGCGTTAAAGCGCTCAGTGAATTTACCTGTCACTCGATCTGTGATTTGGTGCTGGGCAGCAAGTTCGGCATTAGAAGGGGTCAAAGATTTGGGCCATTCACAAGGAATGCCATAGCGCTCATTGCCAACGGGTAATTGGCTTGGGTGACCAGGTACTAAAGTCACGAAGGGCCTACCGGTGGCATATACGCCTAAGGTCGAGCCAAACGAAATATGATCCACTAAAATCTTGTCAGGGTTAATGTCATCACACAAAATGGCAATCTTTTTAGCCACTTCCACAGGCTGCCAGAGTAGGTCTTTTTCTCGATCTTCTGCTTGGCATCTTATGGTTGGGATCGCGCCCTGTTTGGTGGCATTTAAAAACCTTTGTATCGCAGGGTTTTGGTCAACAATGCCGCTGTTTGAACTAGCACCAAGTTGCAATAGCTGCCATTCAAAACCATCCCTTTGTACTTGGCTAGCCATATTTAGGCCGGTGGCTACGATCACTCTGTGGCCAGTGCGCTTTGCAGCTTGGGCAACGACAGCTAACGGGCTGTAGTGGGAGATAAAATCTGGGCTTATAACCAATAGGATCATGCGCTTTGTTTCACTGTTAAGTATAAGTCAGTCAGCCTTTTTGCCATGGTTTCAATGGCATAGCGTTGTTCAACCATCGAGCGTGCTTTGTTGGATCTGCCTGGTTTTTCAACGAGTTTAAAGCCCTGTGTGATTGCCAGGCCAAGGTCAGCTTTTGGGGCAACCAAAATGCCTGTGTCACCATGCTCAACAAAGGTAGATGGGCCACCTGTGCTTGGGGCGACAACCACAAGGCCGATTGAAAGGGCTTCTATAAGCGCTAACCCAAACTCTTCTTTAGGCGCGCCATCTACATAGATACCACCCTTGGCCCAAAAGCCTTCACGCCCCTTTTGAGTGGCAACCATTAGCTGCGCTGTCTGGGCGCGTGGCCTACCCCCAAGCATAACTAAACCTGCTTTAGGTGGGTTATGTAAAGCCATGCTGGAATCTATATCGCACATGACTGCCTGTTCAGTGGTAGAGGGGTTGCTAAGGTTGCCCCCTACTAAAACCAAGTTGCAACGCTCATACAAAGAAGGGTTGCTCGCCCACGCCTCTACAATGCGTGCCATTCCCTTCATTGGGTGAAAGCGGCCTACACTTAAAAGCAGGGGGAGGTGTCTTCTTGAGAGGCATATTTTTTCTTCCAACTCATTAAGCACATCATCTTTTTGCTTTTGGTTTAGCTCATACCTACGCTCAGTGTTGCGCATCATTTTCACATCAATGCCTTCAGCAACGGTCACGCAGTGTTGTGTTTTTGGGTTGAGTTCTTTGCGGATATCTTGCAATAAAAGCTTGCATTTAGGTTGTGGGAAAAGCGCCACATGGCCCACTGTTCTGGACATTGTTTCAAGCATTCTAGCTCTAAACCACAGATGGCTTGTGGCATCGGCTTCTAAAAAAGCTTTTTCGGTTAGAGCCCCTTTGGCTTGCAGGCCTGAAACGGTGTTTTGCGGGTCTGGCGCAAACGAAAAACACACGGGTATACCCAGGTCTTTTGCTGCTTGTGCAGCAGCAAAAGTGCCGGCATCCAGCATTCTTAAATGAATGATGTCAATTTCAGGGAAACGCCTTAGGCAGCGATTTATACTGCGTTTTAGAGCCGGCAAATGTTCAAAAGCATTGAGGCTAGTCATGGGGCGCATTCGATCACCCGCTGCTACCACTCCAAAGGCTTGTGCTAGGCTTGTGCTTTGTTTTAAGTTGTCCAAAGATTCATTAACACTACCAAGGCCTATGGTCATCACCTGCTCGATTGGGCCTTGCTCGGATAGCGAATCAGCTAAGGAAACCAACAAGCTAGCCACTCCACCGGTTTCGCCACGGCCACCTTTACTTAAACCTTCATCCACTTGAGCAAGGACCAGCTGGCAAACTTTAAGGCCTTTGCCTTTAGAGGCGCGTGGCGTTTGTGTAGCCGCTTGGTCATGCAAAGCTAATTGCGCATAGGCTCCCAATTCATTTGCTTGGCTTGCGATCTGACTCAAGATCATTTTGACAGATTCTGTGAATGCATCCGCTCTGGTGCCTAAGGCACCAATGGCAGCGATGCGAACAGAAGTGTGTTCCAACTTATCTGCAGCAATCACAGTAAGAATTCGAGTGATCCGGCTGCTGGCCAGAGACCCCAATAAATCTACAATTCTGGCGCGCTCTAGTGGTGCGCTATGGGTCAAAAGAGCGTTCATAGAGGCTTGAATAATAAGATCGGGATTGTACGTTGCCCATCTAGCTAGGGTGTTGTGTGCGTGTAGGGTGTCAATGCCGCCTTGGCAAAGCTGTTTTGTTAATGTTGGTAAGGCCAACTTTACCGGGTGCCTGTGTTCTAGCTTCCAGCAAGCCAGTCTGCGCACACTAGGCTCATTAGCGCTAAGGCATTGCACTAACAAATTGGTAGCCTCTTTATGGTTCATTTGGGAGGCTGTTTCGATGATTGCTAAGGTTGCCAGCGGGCCTGCTTCTGCCATGGTGTTTAGGGTGTCAATGAGAGGCTGGCTAAAAGTATGGTTTTTTCCAAAGCGGCTTAGTTGCGAAGAGTTCGAGAGCATCGCTTCAAAATCAACAGCCTTGGTTGCATAGTTAAGCGACTCAACTAAAACACTTTCCATGCCAAACTGAGGCGACCAATTTGTCTTTAGGGATAAGGTATGACTGTTACTTTGTTGCATAGTAGCTCTTCCGCTTTTCACGACAGGCTAGATACTGTCGATCAATACTTGTACAAAAAATAATACTGTACAAATAATTACTTGTACACAAAAAGTTTTTGTACAGCATTGGTTTTACTAATATTTACGAACTGACAGGAAAATGAGCGTAGTAAATAACGGTTGTTAAAAGCTTTTTTTAGCCTGCTATTTGGGGCCGTTTTTGTGGTTGGTGTTATCTGTGAAGTAAGCCTTGTTTCATGGCTTACTAGATTGCACCATGGCTTTGTGTGTTGTTGTGTTAGGGGCTTTGTTGACGTATAATGCCCGCCCTGATTTGGCTATGTGTAAAGCTAGCTGAGCCGGCAGGGCTAACGCCCGTTTCCGTGATGTCGCCAATTTGGCGCGTCGCATTGATGAATAGTAAGTGATTTCAAAACTTACACGACGTAAAGGGATCTAACGCAATGGTAACCATTCGTTTAGCTCGTGGGGGCTCTAAAAAGCGCCCTTTCTATCATTTAACTGTAGCTGATCAGCGCAATCCGCGTGACGGTCGCTTTATTGAGCGTGTGGGTTTTCATAACCCAGTTGCTCGTGGCCAAGAAGAAGTAACTAGGATTGACCTGCAACGCGTAGATTTTTGGATGGGCCAAGGCGCTCAACCAACTGAACGTGTAGCTGGACTGATTAAAGCAGCCCGCAAAGCAGCGCTATAACAGCACGCTTAGCAACTGCCTTTAAATTTTTTGTTGTAAGGAATGTTGAACATGGCTCAAGACCAACGCGTAAAGCTGGGTCGTATCACTACCGTATACGGAGTGAAGGGCTGGGTAAAAGTGTTTTCAAGCACTGAACCAATGCAAAACATTTTTGACTATCAACCTTGGCAAGCCTGTATTAACGGTGTTTGGAAAGAGTTGAAAGTTAGCCAGGGCAAAGCCCACGGCAAAGGTTTAATTGCATTACTGGAAGGTTGTAATGACCGAGACCAAGCCCGCGAATATTGCGGACTCGATATTTCGGTTGATCGCGCCGTATTACCTGACTTAGATGAAGGTGATTATTATTGGCAACAACTAACTGGGCTGAAAGTTGAGACTGACGCAGGGGTAAAACTCGGTGTGGTCGACCACTTGATCGCCACTGGCGCTAATGATGTGCTAGTTGTGAAAGGCAATGAAGAAAGTATTGATCGTAACGAGCGTCTAATACCTTATTTGCCAGACCAAGTGATTACAAAGATTGACCTCCTTGGAGGTGTTATTCGGGTCGATTGGGATCCGGAGTTTTAAGTGAAAGTAGGCGTAGTAACGCTGTTTCCTGAAATGCTTAAATCGTTAACCGATTTTGGTGTAGTGGGAAGAGCAACGCAGCAAGGTTTGTTGCAAGTTACAGGGTATAACCCTCGCGACTTTACTCAGGACAAGCATCGCACTGTGGATGACCGGCCATATGGTGGCGGGCCTGGTATGTTGATGAAGGTTCAACCTTTACGAGATGCCATTGGTCACGCAAAAGCCGAATTAGGCCAGCCTAAGGTGATTTATTTATCACCCCAAGGGCGACGGTTAGACCAGGCAGGTGTAGTAGAGCTGGCCAAACAGGAGAGTTTGGTATTGGTAGCAGGGCGTTACGAAGGAATTGATGAGCGCCTAATTGGTACCGACATAGATGAGGAGTGGTCTCTTGGAGACTTCGTATTAAGTGGCGGCGAATTAGCAGCCATGACCTTTATCGATGCAGTTTCACGTTTGTTACCTGGTGTATTGGGGCATACTGAATCGGCACAAGAAGATTCGTTTGCTCAAGGGTTGTTGGATTGCCCTCACTATACCCGCCCAGAAATGGTCGCAGGTATGCCAGTACCAAAAGTACTGTTAAGTGGGGATCATGCAGCAATAGCGAGTTGGCGGATGCAGCAGCAGTTGGGTAGAACCTGGCAGCGGCGGCCTGATTTACTTGAACAGATAACACTGACGCAGGAACAAGAGCAGTCTTTAGCAGAATTTATTCGCTTGGCGGATTCGTCCAAAGAGTGAAGAACAGGAGCGTGCCATGAGCAGCAAAAACTTGATTATTCAGCGTATTGAAGCTGAACAAATGAACAAAGAAATGCCAGAATTTGGACCAGGCGATACCGTTGTGGTTCAAGTAAAGGTAAAAGAAGGTACACGTGAGCGTCTACAGGCTTACGAAGGTGTGGTTATCGGTATCCGTAGCCGTGGCCTAAACTCTGCCTTCACAGTACGTAAAATCTCTCACGGTGTGGGCGTAGAGCGTACTTTCCAAACTTACAGCCACCAGGTTGACAGTGTATCTGTTAAGCGCCGTGGTGACGTGCGCCAAGCTAAGTTGTACTACTTGCGCGACTTGTCTGGTAAGGCAGCACGTATCAAGGAAAAATTGGCCAAGCGTTAAGCTTAGGTTGAAGAAAAAACCCACCTCTTGCGTTAGTGAGATGTGGGTTTTTTTTGGCCCTAAAATTAGCTCTTGGTGAGGCCTTAGTGAAGCAATGCAAAAATTCTAAAAGTTAAGTTGTGCTTATTAATTTGTTACGGGTATGCTTTGGGTTGTCGCCAAGTTTCCCTTTATAAGAGAACGCATGTCCAACAAATACATTCAGCTCTATACCGATGCCCTTTGGTTAGAAAGAGGGCTGAGTAAAAATACCTTAGCCAGCTATGGCACGGACTTGCGCCAGCTGGATGAGTTTTTAAGCCGGCGAAATGTGGCTATAGAATCGGCACAAGCCCTTCATTTAATGGATTTTTTGGCTGATCGTTCAAAATCTGGTATCAAACCGCGCTCACTAGCCCGACATTTATCTAGTATCAAAGGGTTTTACCAATACATGGTGCGTGACCATCAACTACAGGTGAACCCAGCAGCACTTATTGATGCGCCCAAACAAGGTCGTCCACTGCCAAAATCCCTCACCGAACGAGATGTAGAGGCGCTTTTAGCCGCGCCCAACGTCAACACAGATTTGGGTCTTAGAGATCGTGCTATGTTAGAGCTGCTCTATGCCTGTGGTTTGCGTGTAAGTGAGTTATGTGAGCTTGACGTAAGCCAAGTGAATGTATCCGCAGGCGTGGTTAAAGTGTTTGGCAAGGGTTCAAAAGAGCGACTAGTCCCCCTAGGTGAAGAGGCTCAAACGTGGCTGCAAAAATACATCAAAAAAGCCAGGCCGCAGCTACTTAAAGTAAAGGCCAGTGGCGTGTTGTTCCCAAGTAACAGGGGCCAACACATGACCAGACAAACCTTTTGGCACCTTATTAAACGCCACGGAGTGACTGCGGGTATCGACAAAGCTTTATCGCCACATGTCATTAGGCATGCCTTTGCTACGCATTTACTTAACCACGGTGCAGACTTACGGGTGATCCAAATGCTGTTGGGTCATAGTGATTTATCCACCACACAGATATATACTCATGTGGCGACTCAGCGGTTACAAAAATTACATTCACAACATCACCCCAGAGGTTAGTTTTATATGCGTTTTATGATGATTAAATTCAGCACAGCAGTGGCGTTATCCCTGACTATGTTGGCCTCAATTGTATGGGCTGAGGACTATTTAGAACTGCGCCAAAGCTTAACTAGAATCAACCCGCAAATAGAAGCCTTAAGCATACAATCCACGCCCATGTCTGGTATTTACAGTGTGATGTTAAATTCTGGTGATCAAATTTACATGACCGAAAATGGTGATTTTTTCTTCGCAGGAGCCATGTATCAAAACTCAAAAGACCAGCCGCTAGTTAACTTAACCGAGCAGGGTGCCCTTAAAACAAGGTTGGCGGCTATACAGGGCCCAGCGGCAAAGCAAGCCTGGGTCTATCCAGCCACGGGTGAGAAGAAAGCCTCTATTACGGTGTTCACAGACATTGATTGCTACTACTGCCAAAAACTTCATACCCAAATGGAGCAATACAACGCTTATGGTATTGAAGTAAGGTATCTTGCTTACCCTCGAGCAGGTTTAGCATCAACCAGTAATCAAGTTTTAGTAGATGCTTGGTGTGCTGAGAACCCCAACGAATTCTTAACCATTGCTAAGGCTAGGTCTCACGATCAACAAAGCCCACAACCTTCGCCAGATTACTGCAACAACCCAGTGGCAACCCATTATGCCTTAGGCCAAGCATTGGGTGTGACTGGTACACCTTCAATCATTCTAGAAGATGGCCAAATGGTCCCAGGCTTTGTGCCGCCAAAAGAACTAGCTAGCCGTTTGGGGCTTCTGTAAGGCCACTTTTAAAAGACCTAAAAAAACCTTCAGCAAAGCCTCTAGATGGGGCTTATAAGCTGACATATAAGCCGTATTAGGCTACAATGCTCGGCTTGTTTTTATACATTAATTAAATATGCGCGATTTTTTGCGCAATGGGGTTACCTTGAAACCGGTAAGAGTTGGTATTTGTGGGTTTGGCACCGTAGGTGGTGGCACTTTTAACGTTTTACAACGCAATTTCAAAGAAATTGAGCGTCGCACTGGTCGCGCTATTGTAGTTGAGCAAATCGCCCAGCGCCGCCCAAATCAAAATTGTGACACAGGCGATACCAGCATTACCGATGATATTTTTGCGGTAGCTAATAACCCTAACGTAGACGTATTGGTAGAGCTCATTGGTGGCTATGAGCCAGCAAAAGAGCTGGTTTTAACTGCGATTGCTAACGGTAAGCACGTCGTCACAGCTAACAAAGCTTTGATTGCCGTGCATGGTAACGAAATTTTTGAAGCTGCCCAAAAGCACAATGTAGTAGTGGCCTATGAAGCCGCGATTGCAGGTGGTATTCCCATTGTGAAAGCCTTGCGTGAAGGTTTAGCCGCTAACAGCATTGACTGGTTAGCAGGCATTATCAATGGCACTGGTAACTTTATTCTCACTGAAATGCGCGATAAAGCGCGTCCTTTTGCCGACGTCCTTAAAGAAGCTCAAGAGCTTGGATATGCAGAAGCAGACCCTACTTTTGACGTCGAAGGCATTGATGCTGCCCACAAGCTGACTATTCTGTCATCGGTAGCTTTTGGTATTCCACTGCAGTTTGATAAATGCTACACCGAAGGTATCAGCAAAATCTCTGCTGAAGACGTGACTAACGCCGAGTCTTTGGGTTTCCGCATTAAACACCTAGGTATTTCTCGCCGCACAGCTGAAGGTATTGAGCTTAGAGTGCATCCGACGTTAATTCCAGAAAAGCGGTTAATTGCTAACGTTAATGGCGTGATGAATGCTGTATTAGTTAAAGGCGATGCTGTTGGACCAACCATGTATTATGGTGCAGGCGCCGGTGCAGAACCTACCGCTTCAGCCGTAGTGGCTGACATTGTGGATATTGTGCGTGACATGGCCGTAGATCAAAATGTGCGCATGCCTTCATTAGGCTTCCAGCCAGAGACTTTGTCAGATAGCCAAGTGTTGCCAATGGACAAGGTAGAAACTGCATTTTACATGCGCATGAAGGTGTCGGAAAAAGCCGGCGTGTTGGCGCAAATTACCCAAATTTTGGGTGATGCAGGAATCAGCATTGAAGCGATTCGACAGCCGACTCACATCGATAGCCAAGTGCCTGTAATTATTCTTACAAGGCCAGTGCTTGAGGGCCACATGAACACCGCCATCCAAGCTATTGAAGCACTCGAAGATGTAAATGGTGAAGTGACAAGAATCCGTGTTGAAAACTTAGGCGGCTAATCAATATGCGTTATATCAGTACCCGAGGTCAGGCACCAAGCCTTAGTTTTGAAGATGTATTGCTGACTGGCCTAGCCAGTGATGGCGGTTTGTATGTGCCAGAAACTTTGCCAAAGTTTAGCCATGAAGAGATTGCCTCTTGGTCAAAGCTTACCTATGCAGATTTGGCCCACAAAATTTTGTTACCTTTCGTAGAAGGCGATGTCACTAGTGATGAGCTAAAGGTCATGGTGGATGAAACTTATGCAAGTTTTAACCACAAAGCCGTAGCGCCACTGGTCCAGCTAGACAAAAACGAATGGGTATTAGAACTATTTCATGGCCCAACCCTGGCCTTTAAAGACTTTGCATTACAGCTACTTGGCCGCTTAATGGACAATGCGCTTATTAAGCGTAACCAGCACCTAGTGATCATGGGGGCAACTTCTGGCGACACAGGTTCCGCTGCTATTGAAGGGTGTAAACACAGCAAGCGTGTACAAATGTTTATTTTGCACCCACATGAGCGGGTTTCAGAAGTGCAGCGTCGCCAAATGACGACACTTTTGGGCGATAACATTCATAACATTGCCGTGCGCGGTAACTTTGATGACTGTCAGCAAATGGTTAAGCAAAGCTTTGCCGATCAATCATTTTTGAGTGGTGCCCAGCTTGGCGCAGTAAACTCCATTAACTGGGCCAGAATTATGGCTCAAATCGTTTACTATTTTTATGCTGCAGTAGCGCTTGGCGGCCCACACCGTGCGATGTCATTTAGTGTACCAACGGGCAACTTTGGTGACATTTATGCAGGTTACCTAGCCAAGCACATGGGCTTGCCCATTAAGCAACTTGTGGTAGCCACCAACAAAAACGACATACTGCATCGTTGCATTAGCGCCAACCAATATGAAAAACATGGTTTAGTGCAAACGCTAACGCCAAGTATGGATATAATGGTGTCTAGTAACTTTGAACGCTTGTTATTTGATTTGTACGATCGTGACGGCGAAGCCGTCAATGAACTCATGCACAATCTAAATAACGGTACAGTCACCAACCTAGACCCTGCGCGCTGGGAAAAAGCACGTGAGTTATTTAGCAGCCACGCTGTAAATGATGATGTGACTTGTGAGGTGATCCGCGAAGTGGCTAACAATCAAAGCTACCTGCTAGATCCACACAGCGCCATTGGTGTTGAAGCCGGCCGTAAGTGTAATGAAAACGAAGACATTCCAATGATTACCTTAGCGACCGCGCACCCTGTTAAGTTCCCTGAAGCCGTCATAAAAGCAGGCCAAGCAGAACCTAACTTGCCCAATCACTTAGCAGATTTGTTAGAGCGTGAAGAGCGTTGTGAAGTATTAGACAACAACCTTGAAACGATCCAGCAGTATATGGCGAGCAAGCTCTAAGAGCGCCTGTTATGTCTGTTCGCTTGCGTTTGGGCAGCTCTAACGCTGCCCTAGACGCCGCCTTTGATCCTCTTGTAGCGCGTGTGCTTGCCCATCGTGGCATTAGCGAACCTGAACAAGTGGATTACCAGCTAAAAAAACTTCTTCCCTATCACTCGCTAAAGGGCATAGACAAAGCAGTTAGCCTAATCGCCAACGCCCTCACTAGCCAGCAACACATTGTTATTGTCGGTGACTTTGATTGTGATGGGGCCACCAGCACAAGCCTTGCATTGCTTGCACTAGGTGCCATGGGCGCCACCAATGTTAGCTACTTAGTGCCCAACCGATTTGATTTTGGCTATGGGTTAAGCAGCGCTTTGGTAGAGCATGCACAAAGCATTGCTCCGGATTTAATCATTACCGTAGACAATGGCATTGCCAACCATGAAGGCGTAGAGCGTGCGCATGAGCTAGGCATGAAAGTCGTCATTACTGACCACCATTTGGCGGCAGAAACTGTGCCACAAGCTGATGCTATCGTTAACCCAAACCAGCCAGGTTGTGAGTTCCCCTATAAATCTACCGCAGGGGTAGGGGTGATATTCTACGTGATGTCAGCCTTGCGTAGGCAATTGCAAAGCCAAGGTTGGTTCGAGCAACAAAACATAGCTGCGCCTAACATGGCCCAATATCTAGATTTGGTGGCCCTTGGCACGGTGGCAGACCTAGTGCCAATGGAGCACAACAACCGCATACTGGTAGCCCAAGGTGTGGCCCGCATAAGAGCAGGCAAAGCAAGGCCTGGGTTACTTGCTTTATTAGCCGTTGCTAAACGTCAGCATTACAATCTCCAAGCGACTGATTTAGGTTTTAGCGTGGGCCCAAGGCTTAACGCCGCAGGCAGGCTAGATGATATGAGCTTAGGCATAGAATGCCTAGTCAGTGATAACGAACATATTGCGGCCCAATTGGCCCAAGAGTTAGATGAGCTCAATGCCCAAAGGCGCCACATAGAAGCGGATATGCAGCAACAAGCAGGCACGATACTAGCTCGCCTAGAAGCCAGCCAAGACGAAGTCATGCCAAGGTGCTTATGCCTTTATGATGAACAGTGGCACCAAGGCGTAGTGGGTATAGTCGCTTCTCGTATTAAAGAAAAATGGCACCGTCCAGCATTAGTCTTTGCTAAGGGCGATGATGGCCACTTAAAAGGCTCATGCCGAAGCATTACTGGCTTTCATTTGCGCGATGCCCTAGCTGCCGTAGATGCGCGCCATCCTGGGCTTATTATCAAATTTGGCGGCCATGCTATGGCTGCAGGCCTAAGCATAGAAGAGCAGCACCTTGAAACCTTTCAAAACGCGCTAAACGACTACGCGAAAGAGCAGTTATCAGATAGCATGCTGGCCCAAGAGTGGCGCTCAGATGGTGAATTAAACGCAAAGCAGCTGCAAATAAACCAAGCGTTATTACTACAACAAGCAGGGCCATGGGGCCAAGGTTTTGAAGAACCCACATTCCACGGGCGTTTTGCATTAGTGCAGCAGCGCATTGTGGGCGAAAAGCATTTAAAGCTAGTGCTAGCCGATGTTAAAACTGGGGAGCTTGTGGATGCTATTTATTTCAACATAGACCTAACGGTATGGCCCACAAGCTGTGAGCAAGCCGATTTAGTGTATCGTTTAGATATTAATGAGTTTAGAGGCAGGCAAAGCTTGCAGCTTATGGTGCAGCACATGACTCCGGTAGGCTAGCCAAGTCAGCTGACCTGTCAATTTAGCTTACAGAAGGGCGTCTTGTGGAGATGGTAATTCTGGAAACTCTAATTCCAAATTCACTTCGCCTATTTGTTTGGCTTTTTTACGCTCCAAAATACGTTGGTAGCGTCTAGCACAAAGCTTCATTACTTGAAGTTGTTCGCCTGTGGTCATGGCGTGCCAGCCAAAGCGTTCATCACGCGAGCGCAGGCAACCTTTGCAATAACCTTTGGGGCTATTCTCGCAAACGCCTATGCATGGGCTTGGGGCTTCAAATAGTTCAGACTGTTCCATGGCGCGCAATATAGCAGTTTATGCCGCGAAAGTCCCGAGTGGTATAGATACTATAGCCATATTAGGGCAAGGTAATGGTGATAATCATGGGTAAATGGTCCGAAATATGCCAAGTGTTTTGTTGCAGCACTTTAGCATCAGATACCTGTACCTTGTCACCGTATACAAAATAATCAATGGTTCTATCTGGTGACGTGACTTCTTTACGATTAGGAAAATGTGTAAACCAGCTATTCGCATCATCCCCAGAAGCTTGCTCTATGCTTGGAATCACATTGAACTGATCATAAATACGCGCAAGCTCACTTTGCTTTTGGTAATAGGTGCGCGCAGTCGCATCCATATTTTCATATTGGCCAGGGGGCAAAAGGTTAAGATCGCCGCCTATCATCCACTGATCGCCTTGTTGGTTTTTCTGTTGTAATAGTTGCTCCAAGTAAGCCACCTGCAATTGCATGGTATTAGAGCTTTGGGCAAAGGCATCAAAGTGGGTATTCATTAGCGTGAGTGAAGAGGCCTGTGCAGCCTCAGCTTCATTAGTATCATTGCTACCCTTAGCTGCGCTTGGTGCAATAGGTAGGCTAACTTCTTGAATAGCCCTTCTAAAATTAAACTGGTCACTAATAGGATCTTTTTTGATCGTAGCCAGTTGGTGGCGCAAGGCATCGCCCAATCGGTACTTAGAAATAACCGCAAGTTTCATACCCACAGAACCCATAATTTGTGGCAACGGGACAAAGCCTGCTTGCCAATAAAAGGCTTCGCTGTAGTTGCCATATTCAGGGGGCAATAAGCTTAAAAGCCGTTGTAGCTGATCTTCGTAGTCTGTACGTTTGGCGTTGTCGTGCAGCTCTTGAAGCAAAATAACATCCGGGTTTTCTTTAATAATAAGCTGAGCCACTTGATTAAATGTGGAACTGATGTCTGCTTTACTTGGGCGAATATCTGGCCCGTCGCCTGCTAGACGGTCATACCAAAACTCATAGTTTTTGCCAGACATATACTGCACATTCCAGCTTAACACCTTCACTTTTTGGCCTGCTTGCAAAGTTTTTGCGCTGTCTTGGTTAATGACAGCCTCATTTTGCAAGGGTTCGGGGTGGAAGGTAATGCTCCAAATAGATAAAGCCAAACTCACCAACAAAACAATGAGGATAATGCTGAACCATTTAAAACTTTTTATTAAAACCCTGAACATTTTTTATTCTCTTTTGGTGCTTATAAAATCCATGCTCATCAGTGTACGTGTGAACAGTGCCAAGGGGCAAGGGATGGGTGTTTGACATTAAACCCAATAGACGTAAACTCACTACCAAAATACATTTGATAACAACACAAGCCAAACCAGAAAAATGTCTGTAGGCCTCGTTTGTTTACCTTTAACTTTCAACTTTTGGCATTACTATGCAACACACACAGCTATACATCCATGGCGCCCACGCGGCTGCGACTTCGGGTGAAACCTTTGAAAGCGTCAACCCTGCCACAGGTCAAACATTTGCGAGCATAGACCAAGCCAGCCAAAAAGATGTGGATGCAGCGGTCGCTTCAGCCCAAGCAGGCTTTGCCGTCTGGTCTAACATGATGCCAGTAGAGCGGGCCCGTATTTTGTTAAAAGCCGTGCACATTTTGCGTGAGCGAAACGACGAGCTAGCCCAGCTAGAAGTGCAAGACACGGGCAAGCCCATGCAAGAAGCCAATTGTGTGGATGTTGCTTCAGGGGCGGATGTCATTGAATACTATGCCGGCCTTATTAGCGCCATGCAAGGCACCCAGCAAGACCTAGGCAAAGATGCTTTTTTTATGTCGCGCCGCGAGCCACTGGGTGTGTGTGCAGGCATTGGTGCGTGGAATTATCCTATCCAAATAGCGTGTTGGAAATCTGGCCCATGCTTAGCTGCGGGCAACGCGATGGTGTTTAAGCCATCAGAAGAAACGCCTTTAAGCGTAATGAAGCTTGCTGAAATATTCACAGAAGCGGGCATGCCAGATGGCGTTTTTAACGTAGTACAAGGTGACTACCGCGTAGGCCAAATGCTGACCGCACATAAAGACATAGCCAAAGTATCCTTCACAGGCGAAAGCGGCACCGGTAAAAAGATAATGGCAGATTCAGCCGTCAACCTAAAGCAAGTGACCATGGAATTAGGTGGCAAATCGCCGCTGCTAGTTTTTGATGATGCCAAGTTAGACAACGCCGTATCAGGCGCCATGCTAGCCAATTTCTACACCCAAGGCGAAGTGTGTACCAACGGCACACGAGTGTATGTGCAAGAGGGTATATACGATCGGTTTGTAGAGCAAGTTGTAGCTCGTGCCAATGCTATAAAACTAGGTGACCCACAAGATTTAGAAACCCAAATGGGCGCCTTAATTAGTGCTAAGCATTTAGAAAAAGTTTTGGGCTACATAGAAGCGGCTAAAGCCACCGATGCAAAGCTTGTGTGTGGCGGTAAACGTCATCAATCGCCAGCCACTAAAGATGGCTACTTTGTGGAACCTACCGTGTTTGTAGATTGCACTGATGACATGGTACATGTGCGCGAAGAGATTTTTGGCCCGGTCATGTCCATCCTCAAATTTACCGACGAAGATGAAGCTATACAACGTGCTAACGATACCGATTACGGCTTAGCAGCAGGCGTATTTAGCCAAGATGTCAGCCGAGCCCATCGGGTAATAAACCAAATGCAAGCGGGTATTTGTTGGATTAATAGCTGGGGCGACTCGCCAGCAGAAATGCCCGTAGGCGGTTACAAGCAATCAGGCGTTGGCCGTGAAAATGGCCCAGAAACATTGCATCACTATACCCAAGTGAAAAGCGTGTTTGTGCGCTTAGACGATATAGAATCCCCCTATTAAGGAGCACGCCATGAACAACAAATATGATTATGTGATTGTGGGTGCAGGCTCTGCCGGTTGTATTCTTGCCAACAGGCTCAGCCAAAGCGGTGAGCACCAAGTGTTGCTGCTAGAGACTGGTGGTACCGACAAAAGTATATTTATCCAAATGCCCACAGCGCTTTCATACCCTATGAATACGCAAAAATATGCCTGGCAGTTTCATAGCCAAGCAGAAACGGGCCTAGAAGGAAGGCAAATGCATTGCCCAAGGGGTAAAGTGCTAGGCGGTTCGTCCTCTATAAATGGTATGGTCTATGTGCGTGGCCATGCTATGGATTTTGAGCAGTGGCAAGAAGAAGGCGCTAAAGGTTGGAATTATGCAAGCTGTCTGCCTTATTTTAAGAAGTCTGAAGCATGGCAAAACGGTGAAGATGAATACCGCGGTGGTAGTGGCCCAGTAGGCACCTGTGGTGGCAATAACATGCGCCTAAACCCGCTTTACCAAGCCTTTATAGATGCAGGCCAAGAAGCAGGCTACCCCTACACCAAAGACTACAATGGGCAGCAACAAGAAGGCTTTGGCACCATGCACATGAACGTGAAAAAGGGTGTAAGGTCTAGCACCAGCAATGCCCATTTACGCCAAGCCCTAAAGCGCTCTAACTTTACTTTAATGAAGCGTGTGACTGCGCAAAAAGTCATTTTTGAAGGTAAACATGCCACTGGTATAGAATATTTAAAAGGCGGCAAGCTGCAACAAGTGCATGCCCAAAAAGAAGTGATATTAAGTGCAGGCTCTATCGGCTCACCGCAATTATTGCAGCTTTCAGGGGTAGGCCCAAAGCAAGTGCTAGCCGATGCAAACGTACCGCTAGTGCATGATTTACCTGGCGTAGGCGAAAACCTGCAAGACCACTTAGAAGTGTATTTTCAGTACCGCTGCAAACAGCCCATTACCCTTAACAGCAAGCTAGATTACTTTAATATGGGCTTAATAGGCGCAAGGTGGATACTCACCAAAACAGGCCTAGGTGCGACCAACCACTTTGAATCTTGCGGGTTTATTCGCTCCCGCGCAGGGCTTAAGTGGCCCAATATTCAATACCACTTTTTACCCGCAGCCATGCGTTATGATGGCAACGCAGCTTTTGACGGACATGGTTATCAAGTGCACGTTGGCCCCAATAAGCCAAGCAGCCGCGGCCATGTGCGCATTGTGTCTAATCAAGCAAAAGATGCTCCAGAAATACGCTTTAACTACATAGGCACAGAACAAGACAAACAAGATTGGCGCGATTGCATACGTGTGACTCGCGAGGTGCTAAACCAGCCTGCTCTTGATCGTTTTAAAGGCGAAGAAATACAGCCTGGTAAAGACGTGCAAAGCGATGAAGAAATTGACGCATGGGTAAGGCAAAACGTAGAAAGTGCCTACCACCCATCTTGCACTTGTAAAATGGGCGCAGACGATGACCCTATGGCGGTATTAGATAGCCACTGCAAGGTACGCGGTGTAAGTGGGCTAAGAGTGGTAGATTCGTCGATTTTCCCAGTGATAACAAACGGCAACTTAAATGCGCCAACCATGATGGTGGCAGAAAAAGCAGCTGACCTTATCTTAGGTAGCACACCGCTTGCGCCCATAGATGCTGATGTATGGATAGCGCCAAATTGGCAAGAAAAACAGCGTACTGGCAATCCTGTAAGGCCACTTGAAGCTTTAACCGATTAAGTATTGAAAGCCTTTACAGGGTTTAACTTGCGACAGCGCAACGTGGTTGTATTACAATTATGGCTTGTGCAATGAAAGAGATGCCTGCCTAGCCATGGTTGATAGAGATTTATCCATAATCATTCCTGCTAAAAGCAGCGGCGAGTTTATTTTAAACACGCTGGAAGTTTTACTGGGTTACCTAGAGCAAAACTGGCGTGGGCGTTTTGAAGTTGTAGTCAGCGTGAATGGCGACTTGGCGCAAGTGTTAGAGACTAGCGCCGCCGTAGCACAGCATTACCAAGGTGATGAGAGAGTGCTAGTGCACCAACACTTAGCCCCAAGGGGCAAAGGCGCTGCCATACAATCGGCCTTTTTAAAAACTCAATACGAGCTAGTAAGCTGCATAGATGCAGACTTACCTTTTAACTTAGGGTTTTTAGGCAAAGCCCAAGAGGCGGTGCACCAAGGTGCAGATTTAGTCGTAGGCAACCGTAGGTTGCCTAATAGCCGAGTCCACCTACCTACCAGACTACTGCCCTCATTCTTTAAACGCCATGTGGTGGGTTTGTTGTATAACAGCGCCGTGCGTATGTTGTTTGGGGTAACCCAAACCGACACCCAGTGTGGCATAAAGTTAATGACCAGAGACTTTGCGACAGACTTTTTCTGCCACCTTACCTGCCATGGTTTCTCTTACGATGTAGAACTGTTTTTACTGGCTAAAGGCCACCAGAAAACCGTAACCTCTGTACCCGTAACCCTGATGCATGAGCATGGCCAATCTACCTTGCGCCTTGGGGGTGAATTGCTGCGCACCTTTAAGGCCTTTGCGCACTTAAAATACAAAAGTATGCGCGGTGAATATAAACCTCGCCAAGCCTTAAGCGAAAGCCAAAACGCTTTGTTACAAATAACCTCAGATGACTGGGGTATCTCTGAAGCTGTGAACGAAGGCATGCTTAAACTAGCCCAGCTAGGGGTAATAAAGCGTGTGTCTATCATGGCTAACAGCATACACAAAACATACTTACTAGAAGAGCTAAAAGCCGTACCTGGCATTCAGCTAGGTTTGCACTTTAACCTAACCAACGGGGTGCTGTTAGGCCAACAAAATGGCCATCATCAAGCCCAAGGTTTAGCGACGTCGTTGCCACTTTTGGGGCTTATAAAAAAGAGCTGGTTTGGTTTTCGCACTTTGCCACAGCCACTGCTTAAAGACATTCAAGAAGAATTCACCCTGCAAATTAAAAGCCTGCAAGAAAAAGGCGTAAACCTAAGTTACTTCGACAGCCACCATCATGTGCATTTATTGCCAGGCATACTGGATGCCATAGCCCCCACAGCGCATAAGCTAGGAGTCGGGCATACAAGGCTAGTGCTAGATTGGAGCTTACTGGGTAAACCACAGTTTTTACTCTGTTGGTTTTCGCTTCGTGCAAAGCGAGCGGTAAAGCGCACGGGCCTTAGCTACTTGCCGTTTCAGTACCCCATGCGAAAGCAATTTATATTGCGCAACCAATGGCAAAAGAGCCTTACCAAACTTGCCCAACCTACAGAAATTATCTGTCACCCAGCCACCCATGGTGACTTACAATTACTACCATCCCAATACACTGACCACTACAACGGTGCCCGTGTAGATGAGTTTTGGGCTTTGTATAATCTAAGTCGTTAGGCCATGCCAAGTCGGTTCACTAGAAGCTAAAAAGTGACTTTTGAATGCGTAGTTTAATTTCGAAAAGGCCGAGGATGAATATTCCAATCTATCAAATTGATGCTTTTACTACCCAAGTATTTAAGGGCAACCAAGCAGCTGTATGCGTGTTAGAAAGTTGGCTAGATGATGCAACGCTTCAGAACATTGCCGCAGAAAATAACCTTGCTGAAACTGCATTTATCATAAAAACAAAAGAGGGCTATGACCTAAGGTGGTTTACCCCCACGCTAGAAATAGATTTATGCGGCCATGCTACGCTTGCTAGCGCCTACGTTATTTTTAAATTTTTAGAGCCAAAACTAAGCCATGTCGTGTTTAGTAGCATGAGTGGCAAGCTATTTGTAAGCTTGGAAGAAAGTGGCAGGCTGGCCATGGATTTCCCGGCTAGAACACCCACCCAATTACCAATACCCGCTCAAGCTGAAAATGCCTTTGGTGTAGCGCCTAAAGAAGTGTGGGCTTCAGATGATTTAATGATGGTGTTTGAAACTGAAGAACAAGTTTTAAATTTAACACCTAACATGAGCGCAATTAGCACCTTCACCGATTACTTTGCGGTAATCGCCACCGCTAAGGGGGACAAGGTCGATTTTGTATCACGCTTTTTTGCCCCCAATGCGGGCATACCAGAAGACCCTGTCACAGGCCGCGCACACTGTACACTGGTGCCCTATTGGGCTGAGCAATTAAACAAAACCAAGCTAGAAGCCAAACAACTCTCTAAGCGAACGGGCCATTTATATTGCGAAGATAAAGGCCAACGCGTGGCCATAGCAGGCTATGCAAAGCTGTTCTTAAAGGGTGAGATTCATTTGTAAACCTACTGTGTCTAGCTAGGCTTGGATAATTAATGGCAAAAGAGCCCAACCAAGCCCATGTAAGACTATGTAAACCAACTTCGCTACAGGCCTTGGAGCTACTAAAATAAAACTTTAATGAATAATAAGAACTCTTATTTATGTCTTCTGTAAAATCTTTTTTTAGTTCGTGGTATTTTTTGTGGGCCCTGTTGGCGCTGCCCTCTATTCCTATGGCGCTGGGCTTGGCAGGTGGTAATGCTAACCTAGCCGATTTATTACATAGCTCTGGCGAGCTGTCTGCCCGTTTTATGATTATTGCCCTGATGGCATCGCCCTTGCGTTTGGTGTTTAAAAACAAAAGCTTACCTGCATGGCTTGTGCGTAATAGGCGCTACTTTGGTGTGGCTGCGTTTGTTTATGCAGCATGGCACACGGTTTTGTATGTGCTTGACATGGGCTCGTTAAAGGCTGTGTTAGACCAGTTTTTTGACCTAGGCATATGGACGGGTTGGGTGGCGTTTTTTATATTTATACCATTGGCCATTACTTCAAACGATGCCTCTATGAGGGCATTGCGCCACAAGTGGAAGAAGCTACAGCGTTTTGCCTACGGCGCGGCCGTGCTTACCTTATTGCACTGGGTGTTTATTCATAATCACTTTGGTGCCGCCTTAGCCCACTTTTTGCCGCTGGCCTGTTTAGAAGCTTACAGGCTTTGGTATTACAAAATGGGTAGGGCTAAAGCAGCGGCCTAATGCGCCACGGCTTTGGAGAATATTTGCATAATAAGCACGCCTATTAAAATAAAGGCAATGCCAATAAAAGCGGGTGTGTCTAGCCTTTGGTTAAATACAAAGTGGCCAATGGCAGAAATAAACACAATGCCAAGGCCAGACCACACCGCATAAACCATGCCGATGGGTATGACCTTTAAGGAAATAGACAAAAAGTAAAAGGCTACGCCAAAGCAAACAAACACCATGACCGATGGCACTAGCTTAGTGAAACCATTTGAATACTTAATCGCTGAGGTGCCTGCCACTTCAAAGGCTACAGCAAATAAAAGAATTAGCCAGCTTTTCATCGTTATCTCGCTTTGTTAACCCAATAGCTTGGCACTTTACCCGATCATTAGGCCGGCTGCGAGAAATTTTAAGTGTTGTCAGCCGATTTTTCTAAGGCTAGGTAATTATCGATACCTTGTATGCGGTCTTTTGCATGGTGGTTTACATACACCACTGAGGTTTCTTTCGCTGCACACACCTTTTCTATCAGCGCTAGCACTAGCTGGCGGTTAATGTCGTCTAAGCCTAGGCAAGGCTCATCTAATATCAGAAGCGGTGGGTGTTTTACCATGGCTCTGGCAATCAGTAACAGCCTTTGGTCACCATAAGAGAGCTTGTTAAAGGGTTGGTCGCCACGGTTTTGCATGCCCAGTAGGGCTAGCCATTCATCGGCAATGCGTTTTTGCTGGTCGGTGCTTTTGCTGTATAGGCCTATCGAGTCGTAGAAGCCTGAAATAATCACGTTACGAAGGCTAGTACCTACTCTATATTCCCATTGCAGTGCGGTAGACACATAACCAATGTATTGCTTTATTTGCCATATGCTTTCGCCTTGGCCACGTTTAAAGCCAAATACAAAAATGTCGTTGGTGTAGCACTGCGGGTGGTCACCCGTTATTAAGGATAAGAGTGCCGTTTTGCCACTGCCATTGGGGCCGCTTAGCTGCCAATGCTGGTTAGCTTCTATGCACCAGTTTAGCTTGTCTATCAGCACCATGTCCTCGTGCTTTATACAAATGTTACTCAGCTTTACCAGCGGCTCATTTGGGTTAAGTGGCTTGGTGGTATCGGCCGCGTCTTTGTCTGGTACTTGTAAGTCTGTGGTTTTAAGGTGTAATAGCTGGTACAGCTCATTGTAGGCTTTGGTGTCTTGGCGCTCTACTTGGTAGCGCAGCTGGCCTTGTTCCATATAGGCTACATGGCTTATGAAATCTGGTAATTCATCAAACCGGTTAAGCACCATTACCACAGGGGTGTGGGTTGCCACTTGGGCTAAATGGTTTTGCAGCATAGTATGTGAAGCCTGATCTAGGCCATCAAAGGGTTCGTCTAGTATCAGTAATTCAGCCTTGCAAGCTAAGGCTCTTATCAGCATTACTTTGCGGGTTTCACCGGTAGACAGCTTTCTAAATGCACGTTCAAGCAAATACTCTAGCTCAAACTTTTGAATAAGGTCGTTGGCAATATTGGCGTTTATTTGGGCTGTAAAAATGATCTCGCGCACAGGCGTGCCAAGGCTAATCACATCTAAAATGTCAGCATCATCTTTTTTTAATTCAGCTTGTATGAGTTCGGCTTGGGCTTCAAAAGACACCCAACCAATGTTGCTAGGAAGGCCGCTAGTGCTACCTGACAGGATTTCTCCACAGCCAGCTAGCACTGCAGCAAGGGCCGATTTACCCGCGCCATTGGCACCGGTAATCAGCCAGTGTTGGTGCTGCTCAATTTGCCAGTTTATTTGGTTAAGTTTAAAACCTTCATCAAACTCTACCGACAAATCTTGCAGCTGTAACATAATTAAGCTCGCTTATACGATCTTCTTCATGTCGGCCATGTGGCCACGCAAAGTAGCGCCAATGGCTTCTACTGGGTGGCTACGTAGCGCTTGGTTCACTTCGATCAAACGGGCGTTATCTACGCCAGTATCAGCAGTGTCTAAGCCACGGCCAATAACGTCTGTGTCGATGCCTTTCATAAAGTCAGCTAGCAATGGCAAGCAAGCATGGTTGTATAAGTAGCAACCGTACTCTGCTGTGTCAGAGATTGTTGCGTTCATTTCGTACAACTTCTTACGTGCAATGGTGTTAGCAATCAGTGGTGTTTCATGCAAAGACTCGTAGTAGGCAGAGTCTGCAATGATGCCAGCAGCGGTCATCGTCTCAAACGCCAACTCTACACCCGCCTTAACCATGGCTACCATTAGGATGCCGTGATCAAAGTATTCTTGCTCAGAAATTTCCATGTCGCCAGCAGGCGTCTTTTCAAAGGCCGTTTCGCCTGTTTCAGCACGCCAGCCCAAAAGGTTTACGTCATCGTTGGCCCAGTCTTCCATCATCGTAGATGAGAAAGTACCGTTAATGATGTCATCTTGGTGCTTGTTGTAAAGTGGACGCATGATCACTTTCAACTCTTCAGAAAGATCAAAAGCTTTGATCTTAGCTGGGTTTGAAAGACGATCTAGCATGTTAGTCACACCACCATACTTAAGTGCTTCGGTGATCGTTTCCCAGCCGTACTGGATTAGCTTAGATGCATAACCTGCATCAATGCCTTTCTCTACCATCTTGTCAAAGCACAACAAAGAACCTGTTTGTAGCATGCCACAAAGAATTGTTTGCTCACCCATAAGGTCAGACTTAACTTCAGCAATAAATGAAGACATTAATACGCCAGCCTTGTGGCCGCCAGTACCTACAGCGTATGCTTTAGCAAGCGCTAGGCCTTCACCTTGTGGGTCGTTGTCTTCGTGTACAGCAATCAAAGTAGGTACACCAAAACCACGCACGTATTCAGCACGTACTTCAGAACCAGGGCACTTAGGTGCAACCATAATTACAGTCAGGTCGTCACGGATCTGCATGCCTTCTTCAACAATGTTAAAGCCATGCGAATATGACAAACATGCGCCTTTTTTCATAAGCGGCATTACAGCTTCTACTACTGAAGTGTGTTGCTTATCTGGAGTAAGGTTAAGTACTACGTCTGCAGTAGGGATAAGCTCTTCGTAGGTGCCTACGGTAAAGCCGTTTTCAGAAGCATTTTTAAATGACTGACGCTTTTCAGTAATGGCAGATTGGCGTAATGTGTAAGATACATCTAGGCCACTATCACGCAAGTTTAAACCTTGGTTTAGGCCCTGTGCGCCGCAGCCAACCACAACGATTTTTTTGCCTTTAAGGGCATCAACACCGTCGGTAAATTCGTTTAAGTGCATGAAACGACACTTAGCTAATTGCTCTAGTTGCTCGCGCAGCGGCAAGCTATTGAAGTAGTTGTTAGACATGGGGAAGTCCTGTGATTATGTATAAATAATTTAGTTTTTTAAACTGGCGCTATGATACGCTTTTGACAATCTTTCGTAAATTGATATATATGCTACATAATGATCCATATTTTAAAACGTAAGCCTCAAATTGTGCTAACATCAAGCCATGGATATCAAACACCTCAACCACTTTTTGGCACTGGCAGAAAACCTGCATTTTGGCAAAGCCAGTGCAGCATGCCACATTAGCTTGTCGGCTCTGTCGCGTAATATTAGGCAGCTTGAAGATGAGCTTGGGGTTGCGCTTTTTAACCGCGACAATCGAAGTGTGCAACTGACCCCCCAAGGTCAAGCTTTTATAAGCTACGCTCGCGCAGCGGTCAGCGACTGGCACGGCATTCGCACTGCAGTGCAACACGCCGATGACACCTTGCAAGGCGAGGTCAGTTTGTATTGTTCGGTTACGGCTGTGTATAGCTTGCTGTTTGATTTGTTTCAGCGTTTTCGTAAAGATCACCCCAACATAGAAATAAAACTACACACAGGTGACCCAGACCAAGGTATTAACCACGTGGTGTCTGGCGAAGAAGATTTTGCCATCGCCGCAAGACCCAAAAGCCTGCCCCGTGAGCTTGCCTTTAAGCCCATTACTATTTCGCCATTGGTGTTTATTGCACCCAAAGATCAACGCCATCTAGACCCACCACTGGTCATGCCTTCAAAGGCTAGTGAATGGGCCCAAGTGCCTATGATATTGCCAGAGGGTGGCTTGTCTCGCCAACGCATGGATGCCTGGTTTAGGGCCATGGACATTGCCCCTAAAATATATGCACAAGTTTCAGGTAATGAGGCTATAGTGATTATGGTAAGCCTAGGCTTAGGCATTGGTGTGGTGCCCAAAATTGTGTTGGATAACAGCCCTACACTTGAGCGCATCCAGGTGTTAGATGTAGAGCCCAAACTTGAAGCTTATGATGTGGGTTTGTTTGCGCTGAAAAAGAATTTAAAAAAACCTCTGGTAAGCGCCTTATGGCAACTCGTTTCACCCGGAGTAAAGTGATGGAGACTAGGCATGTGCCCCACTAATAACGAAGCCTTAACGAATAAGGTTTTTTCAAGTGATAACACCGTAGGTGCAGCACCTAGTGTGTTGCAAGCCATCATGGATGCAGGCGCTAATGTGCAGCAGCCCTATGGTAATGATGAACACAGTCAGCGACTGCAGCATACTCTAGAGGCTATTTTTGAATGCCCACTCAGTGTGTTCCTGGTGCCCACGGGTACAGCCGCTAATGCTTTGGCATTAAGTGTATTAACACCGCCTTGGGGCGCGGTGCTGTGTCACGCTCAAAGCCACATCCACATTGATGAATGCGGGGCTCCTGAGTTCTTTACCCATGGTGCCAAGTTGGTGCTTTTGGAAGGCGAACAAAGCAAAATTTGCCCAAAAAACTTAGCTAAAATAGCCGCGCCCAACACCAATGATGTACACACAGTTCAAAATTCCGTGGTCAGCATAAGCCAAACCACAGAAACAGGCAGTGTTTATTCTTTAGCGCAGTTGAGCGAAATTAGCCGCATTTGTAAGCAAAACGGCCTTAAATTGCATATGGATGGTGCACGTTTTACCAATGCATTAGTCAGTTTAGATTGCTCGCCAGCGCAAATGACATGGCAAGCCGGGGTGGATATTTTGTCCTTAGGGGCCACCAAAAACGGTACCATGGCAGTGGAAGCTATTGTTATGTTTGATTCTAGCTTAGCCAAAGACATGGGATGGCGTCGTAAACGGGCAGGCCATTTAATGTCTAAAATGACACTCATGTCAGCACAACTAGAGGCTTACTTTAAAGACGATCTATGGCTTCATAACGCCCGCCAATCTAATGCCATGGCCAAGCGTTTAGACCAGGGCTTTAGGGAGATACCTGGTGTAGAAATGCTCGATGAAACTGTGTCCAATATGTTTTTTTGTAAAATGCCCAAGGCCATGATTGAGCATTTGTTTGCCCAAGGCTTTTATTTTTATACCGATCGTTGGGGAGAAAACGTGGTGCGCTTAGTCACCAATTTCACCACTACAAAAGCCGATGTAGATGCTTTAATTAGCGCAGCCAAAAGCTTCTCTAACAAACAGTGAGTATTCATTCACTTCGCTTAACTCAACTCAAGGTTATAGCAGTTGAGTACGCGAAGCTGACTAAGTGTCGCTTAAAGGCGCACTAAAGGGCTTAAAGGGTTTATCCAGAGGTAAGCACCAAAGGGCAATGAAAGGCTGGGTTTGTGATTTCATGCCATGCATTACGCCACTTTTGTTGTGAACTAAACCACCAAGCCCTGGGGTATGCCATGGGCCATTTTCTTGGCGCCATCTGCCATCACTTAGCACTAGGTATAGTTCTTCTGGCTCATGCTCATGGTCTGGGTAGGGCAGATTTTCACGCATTAAAGTGACTCCTACAATAACATCTTGGCGCACTTCTAAGCCTTCTGGGCCGATTATCTGTGCATTCACATGCCCATCCATAAATGCAGGGTTGCGGGCTACTTGCCTTTGATACCAGGGTAAAGCTTCTGCTAAAGCGGTGAGGATATTTATGATTACGGCGCATTCTTTGGGTAAGGTTTTGCTACTGGCGCTAATCGGTTTTATTAAATCATCTAACGGGTTATGGCTGAGTGCTTGCCTTTTTACAGGCGTATTTACAGGCGCACTTATTGGCTCACTTAAAGGCTGATTTAGCCTTGTGACTAGCTTGCTAAGGGTCACTTTTTTGTCTTTGGGTAGGCTTGGGCTTTGAGCTTTTGTAGAGAGTAGCTCTAACAAATGCTGGCGCAGGTTATCTACCTTTGCCTGAATGTTATCTTGTAGATGCATTTGGGTAAGCCTGGTTATTTCAAGTTTAAAACATCATACCTGTATTTTGGGCCAGATAAAATTTGCCAGTAACTGACTGGTTGTTCTTTGTAGTTTGGTATTTCTTTTTCTTTTTCTTTGTTTTGGGTTTTTTCACCTATTCTTTAGGTTGATTAGTTTCAGTTATTCAAGCTTTTAAACAGAAACACTAATGCCAGTTAACAAGGAAGGAAAATGGCCAATTTAATTTTTAATTTTGATGGCACCTGCAATGACCCAGAAGACGTGGGTCATTTTTCGGATGACATGAGTATTACCAACGTTCTAAAACTGCACGCGTTTTTTGGTGGTAAATTGACCCCCAATAATGCCAGTAATGAAAATACACCAGGCCAACATAGTTTTTATTACAGTGGTGTTGGTACTCGCGGTAATTGGATTTGGCGCATCATCAATTCTGCTATTCCATCTCCCTATGGAGAAATTAACGACATTATTGGTGAAGCCGATACTGACCTTGAAGCCCACTACAAACCCGGTGACAAAATATATGTGTTTGGCTTTAGCAGAGGCGCTGCCATAGCCAGAATTTTTGCGGCTAGGTGTCCAGTAGATATTGAATTTATTGGTGTTTTTGACACCGTTGCGGCTACCAGGGGTGAGCTTGATTTAAGCTCTAGCACATTACCAGCTAGTGGTATCGTGTTTGAAAATGGCAGTATTGCTAAACATATCAATAGAGCCCTGCATTTGGTGGCTTTAGATGAAAAACGAGTTCCTTTTCAGCCCACGCTATTTAATAAAGAGCCAAGAATTAGCGAAGTTTGGTTTGCTGGCACTCACTCAGACATTGGTGGTAACCATTGGTTTGATGGGTTATCAGATATTACCTTACAATTTATGCTTGATGCTGTGGCCTCTGAATTACAAGTGTTAACCCGTGAGCAAATTAGTTTTGAAAGCTTAGCGGTAGCCTCTGACCAAGACCAAATATGCTGGGATGACCTCAACATTAAACCCCTAGTTAATGGTGTTATTCATGACACAAGCGCAAGTGGCTTGCACGCTCATGTGCGAGCGCCAAGGCTTGTACGGGTTAATATGAATGATTGGCCATCACAGAACTTGCCCATCATTCACCACAGCGTAAAACAAAGGTTTAATACGGTGACAGGTTATCGGCCTTATGCATTAAGAAATAGAGAATTTTTAATCATGCAAGCCGATGGAAGCGTAGATAAAAACGCAGTTTGCTTTGGCCTTGCGGACTTATAATTAGCCTTAACTAGCGCTTTGTTGCCGGTTCTTTTTTGCCTTTAAAGATTTGGCTTTATGGCGCTGTAAAAATGCCGCATGTGATTCATCAGTGCCATCGTGAAAAGACCCTGCCCACTGGTCTATAGGCACCTCTAAGCCGCCGTAATTACATTCAAAAAAGCGATGGTGCAGCTGGTGGTGAAAAGTGCCTAAGGCCATAATCATGCGGCCACCCACGTTAAACCCTTGAAAGCCTGTGTGAGTGGTAATAGCGCTTAACGTGTAATATTGCAGATGAAAAATGATTAATAGGGGGTTAGCTGCTACAAAGAAATGCACCATTACCGAACCCAAAAACAAAACATGTTCAATAGGGTGCATCGACATGCCAGCCCACGGGGCCACATTAGTATTGCGATGGTGCAAGTAATGCACGCTCTTATATAAGGGTGGCCAATGTAAAAACCGATGAATGACAAAGAAGTAGAGTGTTTCCCAAATAGGCACTAAGAAAATAAGTAAAGCCAGTAATGCATAGTCTTCTGGTAGCATAAGCATTGGCACATGGCCGTTAGCCATGGCATACATCATTAGTACTTCATACATGCTCCAAACAGTCACGCCACTTACAATAGACCAAAACATATTGTCTTTAACTTGCAGGTTAAAAGTGAACTTTTTGTGCTTTTGAGCTTGGCTGCGTGCATCATAGTGCAGGGCGTCACCTTGTTTTTTATAGCTGTAAAAATACAAATGCAGCCCACCTGCTATCACCAGCATCAGCACCAAATTGCGCACATAAATTTGAGCAATCCAGCCTGGCGCAAGTTCAGTACAAACCTCTAATGCAGGATGGAAGAAGGCCCAAGATAGCAGGGAAATCGCTAATATAATAAGTCGCTCAGAAAGAGGAAACCAGCTAGAAAACAACCACTTAATGGCAGTAACGAAAGAGAAGGGCCTGCGAAAGTAACCTGATACTTGCAATGGCAGCTGCGGCAAATAATGCCATGCCTTGGCCTTTTTCTTAGAGTTAACTTCTATGTTTTGTGCCTTGTTAGGCGCAAAGTCAGCGGTGTTATGGGTTGTTGGTGTCATAAACCAAGCCTTATTTTTATTGGGTAAAGCTTAGAAGCCGCTTTACTTAGCTGCTTACTTTCTATTAATTAGCTTCTTATTTTCTATTGCCTTGCTGTAGAAGATCCCATATTGCTGGGCGAGACACAACCACTTGGCTTATTTGCAGGCGCCTACCAGAGTCTTGTTTAAGCGCTTTACAGCTGATACTGTGGGCGCGTTTTCAACTAGACCAACGAACCTTATGACAGCTGCCCAAATACCCTCTGCAAAAAATCCGCCAGCAACAATGAAAGGGGTACACCTGATCGGTCATGGTGGCTTAGATCAATTGGTTTACAAGCAAGATATAACGATGCCTTCGCCAAAAAAAGGTGAGGTGTTACTGAAGGTATTGGCTGCTGGCGTCAATAATACGGATATCAATACCCGCATAGGTTGGTATTCAAAGCAGGTGACAGGCGATACTAATAGCGGCGCAAATGAAGGCTACGATGGGCTTGATGCATCCACTGCCACTTGGTCTGGCTCATCGCTCAATTTCCCCATGGTCCAGGGTGCTGACGTATGCGGGCAAATAGTGGCTGTAGGGGCAGGCGTTGATGAAAGCCGCATCGGTGAGCGCGTAATAGTGCGCTCCATGCAACAAAACCACGAGACCAACGCACCCTTTGACTGTGTTACTTTTGGCTGTGAATACAATGGTGGTTTTGCGCAATATACCTGCGCTGTAAGCATAGAAGCTTATGCAGTTAATTCAGCCTGGAGTGATGCAGAGTTAGCCTCCATTCCGTGTGCTTATTCTACGGCTGAAAATATGCTTCACAGAGCCCAGTTAAAACAAGGTGAAACCGTACTTATTACCGGTGCCTCTGGTGGTGTAGGTTCTGCAGCTGTGCAATTGGCAAAGCGCCGTGGGGCTCACGTTATTGCGGTTGCAGGCGCTGCCAAGCATGAAGAGGTAAAAGCTTTGGGCGCTGATAAGCTCATTTCAAGGGGCGCGAACCTAGTAGAAGCCGTAGGCCTAGATACCGTAGATTTAGTCGTTGATCTAGTGGTAGGCCCAGATTTTGGGCAGTTATTAGATGTCCTTCGCAGAGGCGCTCGTTATGTGACCGCAGGGGCCATAGCCGGACCTATTGTAGCGCTAGATGTGCGCACACTGTATTTGAAAGACCTCACCTTTTTTGGTGCTACTTTCCAAGATGAAGTCGTATTTTCAAACCTTATTCGTTACATAGAGGCTAATGAGATAAAACCAGTGGTCGCAAAAACCTACCCACTGGCACAAATTCATCAAGCCCAAACAGATTTCTTAAGTAAACGTTTTACGGGTAAATTAGTACTGCTGCCAGAAGCCTGACATGAAGCACTAATCGTTTTTAGGCGCACCACGGCGGCTTAGCAAAATACCCCCTAGTATGAGGCATAAGCCAAAAATCATAGCAGCGCTAATGGTTTCATCTAATAAAATGGCACCAAAAATTACGCTGAATATGGGCACAAGGTAACCCACTTGGGCGACAAAGGTGTAGCCGTGTTTTCTGATTAAATAAAAGCGTACAAAAAATGCGGCGCCAGTCGGGAATAGCCCTAAGTACAAAAGCGCTAACAGCGCACTGGATGATACAGCCTGGGTGTTAGCCAAGGGGTTCTCTAACAACAAACTTAAAGGCAAGGTGATAATGCAGCCGCCCATGAGCACACCAGCTGCCACCATGGCACCACTCAAATGGCTTAAGCGCTTTACCATAGCCCCTGAAACAGCATAGGAAGCGGCTGCCGTTATAATGGCCAGCTGAGGCCCTATTTCGCCTATGCCACCTGCGAAAGTGTCCACGCCTATGACAAAAAATACGCCAATAAAACCAATCACAAAACCTGCGGCTTTATAGCCTGTAATCTGCTCATCGTTGCTTGTGAAACGCGCCACTAATATGGCAATCAATGGCCCAGAGGCCATAAAGATAGCGGCTCTGCCTGAGTCTAACGTTTGCTCTCCCCATGGAATAAGAAAGAAGGGTAGTGCGCAATTAAACAGGCCAATGAGTAAAAAACTAAACCATGTGGATAAATCACGCGGCAGTTTATCACCTTTAAACACAGCCCAAGCTAAAAGCACCATTGCGGCAATGAGTATGCGCGCAGCGGCTATGGTAATGGGCCCAAAGCTCTCTAATGCATATTTGATCGCCTGAAAAGCCGAAGCCCATACCGCACTTTGAATGGCTAAAATAAGATAAGCATTTAGCCCCGGGGTTTTAATCATTGGCCAAGCCTTACAGACTTGCCTGAAGCTATTGTTTGAATGTGGTTAAGCATCATGGGCGGTTTCGCTAGCAGTCGGGTGGTATTTTTCTCTAAACCAGACATATAACCCCGCTA
>CAXHZX010000018.1:0-40604 GCA_964022265.1 uncultured Oceanospirillaceae bacterium
TGCCTTTTTCTCGGCTGCCTTTTTCTCGGCTGCCTTTTTCTCGGCTGCCTTTTTCTCAGCTGATTTTTTCTCTGCTGCTTTTTTTGTGACTAAATTATCTTGTTTCTTTTGTTGTGCCAGAAGGGAATCTATATCGATTAAAGTTGCTTCTATCCGCTGCTTAATCTCCACAGGTGGTGGACGCTTGCTACTACTCTGCCACTCGGTCATGACAATAGAAAGTGCTATCACATGCACCAGGATAGCCAGAAAGCTTGGAAGGATGTAACTTTTATCTAGCTTCACGGACTTTCCGACACCAAACCAACACTTTGTGCCCCTGCCTGCTGCAAAACAGTCATTATTTTCACAACAAGGCCATATTCAATCGCTTTGTCACCACGCAACAAGACTTGTGTGTCAGGAGCACGCTCTAAAATCTTACCCACTTGAACACCAATTCTCTCAAGCGTAATGGGCTGCTTATTGTTTTCTCCTAGCTCAAGGTAATAGTCTCCAGACTTAGAAATCGATATGATTAATGGCTGAGACAATTCATCAGTAGCGACAGGATCAGACTTTGCCTCTGGCAAATCGACAATAACGCCTTGCGTTAACATGGGAGCAGTGACCATAAAAATCACGAGCAGCACCATCATTACGTCAATGTATGGCACCACATTAATTTCAGCGTTTGGTTTATGGCGCTTCGTCCTTGGTCGTCTTAAACTAGTCATAGGAGGCCCTAAAGCTCTGACGCGTGAGCTTTACGGTGCAAAATACTAGAAAATTCTTCCGCAAATGTTTCGTAGCTGGAAAGTACAGACTCTACAGTGTGGGAGAATCGGTTATAGGCGATCACGGCAGGGATAGCAGCAAACAGGCCCATCGCCGTTGCTATAAGAGCCTCTGAAATACCAGGTGCAACGGTTGCTAGGGTGGCTTGGTGCGCATTGGCCAAACCCCTGAATGAATTCATGATACCCCAAACTGTCCCAAATAATCCCACATAGGGACTCACTGAACCTACGCTTGCCAAAAATGATAGATGCGTTTCAAGCTTTTCTTCTTCTTTGGAAATAGCAACCCGCATTGCCCTTTGAACACCTTCCATAACAGCATCTCCATCCGCATCGGTTTGCTGCCTTAATCTTGTGAATTCTTTTATTCCTGCTCGGAAGATATTTTCTGCGCCATTGTCTGGATTAGGATCTGCGCTTAGTTGCCTGAACAACTGACTTAGATCTATCCCTGACCAAAACTGCTCTTCAAATTGCTGTAAGTTTTTGCGGGCCAATTTAAGCACTCGTTGACGCTGGAAAATCATCACCCAGGACACCACCGAAGCAACTAGGAGCAAAAGCATGACCATTTGCACCAAAAAACTGGCGTTCAAAATCAAACTTAAAACTGACATTTTATTGTCCACAGACGCATCCCCTGTTAGGCCAAAGCAGTGTCTCACACGAACCGGCCAATAATATATTTACAAAACTCTCAAATGGTAGCTTAGGAAACCTAGCCTGCCTATGTTTTTGTACTAAATTTACTTAAATAATACTAATATAAACACCCAGTTAGCTCAACCGATCAATAACTTGCAATGGGCTTTGGAGAAGGCTTACTCAACGTCGCTAAATTGGGTTTTTTTAGACCTCACTTTTAGGTGGTGTGAAACCAAAATGCTGGTAAGCTAAATCTGTTACAACCCGCCCCCTTGGAGTTCTCATAATGTAGCCTTGCTGAATAAGATATGGTTCTAGTAAGTCTTCAATAGTCTCTCTTTGCTCACTAAGGGCCGCTGCCAAGTTATCGATCCCTACTGGGCCTCCAGAAAATTTTTCAATAATTGCAAGCATTAAACTACGATCCATGTGATCAAAGCCCAGATGATCCACATTAAGCATATCTAACGCTTTATCCGCCACAAGATCGGTGATGACTCCATCATACTTTACTTCGGCAAAATCTCTTGTCCTTCTTAAAAGGCGGTTAGCAATCCGCGGTGTTCCACGAGACCTTCTAGCGACTTCTGCTGCACCAGCTGCCTCTAGTTGCACTTCAGACAAACGCGCCGAACGAGTTACGATCGTCGTTAAATCTTCGACTGAGTAATATTCTAGACGCTGAGTAATACCAAAGCGATCTCGTAAAGGGGATGTAAGAGACCCAGCCCTGGTGGTTGCCCCTACCAAAGTGAAGGGTGGCAGGTCTAACTTTATAGACCTTGCCGCCGCGCCTTCGCCTATCATGATATCAAGTTGATAGTCTTCCATTGCTGGATAAAGAATTTCTTCGATCACAGGGTTTAGCCGGTGAATTTCGTCAATAAACAAAACATCGCCTGCTTCAAGGTTGGTTAGCATAGCCGCAAGATCACCTGCTTTCTCTAACACGGGGCCTGACGTGGTTTTTAAATCTCCGCCCATTTCATTAGCGATAATATGTGCAAGTGTAGTTTTACCCAGGCCAGGCGGCCCATAAATTAAGGTATGATCCAGCGCCTCTTCTCGTGCTTTAGCCGCTGAAACATAAATACCCATTTGCTCTTGAACAATCGGCTGGCCGATATACTCAGCCAAAAGTTTAGGCCTGAGTGCGCGCTCTAGGTGGTCCTCTCCTGGTTGCTGCTCAATCTGCACTGGAGAGATAAAACGATCTACTTCTATCATGCTGTACCCATCTTAATAATACTGATTTGTTGACCCTGATCAGCCGTCTACAATCACACATCAAAAACCTAATGGTCTTTTATATCATACCTTTCAGTGATAATCGGATTAGATCTTCACTTGTACCTTCTGGCAAAGATTTTTTAGCTGCTGCAACGGCCTTGGTAGCTTGCGTAGGTTTGTAACCCAAAGCGATAAGAGCACTTTCAGCTTCTGCTTGGGAACTCATCGATAAACCTACTGGATCGCCCATACTGACTGAATTTAAATTAAATTCGCTGGCTTGCATCGCTGGCAACTTATCTCTTAGCTCTAATACCAGACGCTCTGCAGTCTTTTTACCGACACCTGGAATCTTAACCAGCATGGCAGCATCTTGGTTCTGTACACAGTGACAAAATGCATTGGCATCCATGCCCGATAAAATCGCTAACGCTAATTTTGGACCGACACCGTTAACCTTTATCAAAACCCTAAATAAGCTTCTCTCTTCAATGCCTGCAAAGCCAAACAACAGCTGCGCATCTTCACGCACAACAAAATGAGTGTGCAAAATAGTGGCTTCGCCTTCATTTGGAAGCTGACAGTAACTATTAAACGATATTTCAATTTCATAACCTACACCATTGACGTCTACTAAAACTTGGGTAGGTTGCTTATGAATTAATGTACCACTGATTCGTGCAATCACTTTGCTATCCTATTGTTGATAAAGTCTATCGAACTCGACCACGCCTGCTACCCTTTAAATCATTTGGGTTGGCCCCTTTTAATGAGTTTAATCCACTTCTACTAGTGGCCAAACGCACAAGACTTGCGTGGGTGTTAGCGTGACAGATAGCAATTGCCAATGCATCGGCCGCATCCTCTTGTGGCAACCCTGGAAGCTTCAATAGCCTAGCCACCATTATTTGCACTTGGGCTTTTGCCGCTGCACCGTTACCCACTACCGCCTGCTTAACCTGCCTTGCCGAATATTCAGACACTGGCATACCATGATTCACAGCTGTCACCATAGCCACGCCTCTAGCTTGACCAAGCTTTAGTGCAGAATCTGCATTTTGCGCCATAAATACTCGCTCTATTGCAAATTCTTGAGGAGAGTAAGTTTCTATAATCTCATCAACACCTCGATAAATTTGGCCTAAACGATCTGCCAACTCATCACCTGAAATTTTAATATGACCGCTTGCTACGTATGTACGAGAAGCCCCTACAGCATTAATAATGCCATAACCTGTCTTACGGGAGCCTGGATCTATACCTAATATCAACGCCATAAAAGCTCTGGTTTGTTAAAATATATCGTCTTCATGGTATCAAATACTGTACAAAATCACAGTAGTTTTTAATAATTAATGGGCATAAAAAAAGCTCTGCGTTTTATCACAGAGCTTTTTGATAGAACCTAATTAAAGCGTTTTATTCAACGACTACTTTTTCTCGCATTTTAATGCTTAACTCACGCAGTTGCTTATTTGAGACAACACCTGGCGCTTGTGTCATTACACATGCCGCACTTTGGGTTTTAGGAAACGCGATGACCTCACGAATGGAGGTCGATCCAGTCATCAACATCACAAGGCGGTCCAAGCCAAACGCTAAGCCCCCATGTGGTGGGCAACCAAACTTTAATGCATCAAGTAAGAAACCAAATTTTTCTTGTTGCTCATCAGCATCAATCTGCAAGAGCTCAAACACTTTGGTTTGCATGTCTTGCTGGTGTATACGAATTGAGCCGCCACCCAGTTCGGTGCCATTAAGCACCATATCATAGGCGCGAGACAGACCCGTCAATGGTGATGCTTCTAACTCTTCTGGGCTGCACGAAGGCGCTGTAAATGGATGATGAATCGCAGTGATACCCCCATCTGAAGTGGCTTCAAACATAGGGAAGTCAACAACCCAAAGTGGCGCCCATTCACAGGTCATTAAGTCTAGATCTTCACCCAGCTTACAACGCAAAGCGCCAAGTGCTTCGTTCACAATTTTCTCATTGTCTGCGCCAAAGAAAATCAAATCGCCATCTTTAGCTTCTAAGCGCTCTAATATTGAGGCGCGTACTTCAAGCGGCAAAAATTTAACAATCGGTGACTGCAAACCTTCTTCTAAATCATTAGCGTCGTTAACTTTTATGTAGGCTAAGCCACGTGCGCCATAAATACCCACAAACTTTGTGTAAGTGTCTATTTGCTTTCTAGTCAGTGAAGCTCCATTTGGCACTTTTAAGGCAGCAACTCGGCCGCTGTCATCATTAGCTGGGCCAGAGAACACCTTAAAATCAACGTCTTTCATTAAATCGCTCACGGTCACTAACTTAAGCGGAATACGCAAATCTGGCTTGTCGCTGCCATAGAATTCCATGGCTTCACTGTAAGGCATACTTGGGAAGCTACCCAGATCTACATTAATCTGGCTCTTAAACAATTCAACGACCATTTGCTCAGTCAAAGCCATGATTTGGGTTTCATCCATAAAGGATGTCTCAATATCAATTTGAGTAAACTCTGGCTGACGATCAGCTCGAAGGTCTTCATCACGGAAACACTTGGCAATTTGGTAATACCGATCCATGCCAGAAACCATCAACAGTTGCTTAAACAGCTGTGGCGATTGTGGCAAAGCAAAGAAGTGTCCCTCATGAGTGCGGCTTGGCACCAAATAATCACGAGCACCTTCTGGCGTGGCACGCGTGAGTATGGGGGTTTCGATATCCAAAAAGCCGTTTTGATCCAAAAAGTTGCGAATAAACGTGCTTACTTTTGAACGCAACTTTAACTTGGCTGCCATTTCTGGACGACGAAGGTCAACATAACGGTATTTTAACCGCACATCTTCACCCACCGCTTGGTGCTCATCTAACTGGAACGGAGGGGTTTCGGATTTATTAAGAATCTCAAGTTCTTGCCCTAACACTTCAACTTCACCGGTTGGCATATCAGCATTTTCGGTGCCTTGTGGACGTGCTCTAACTCGCCCTTTTACCTGCACAACAAATTCATTACGGCATGCGTCAGCAAGTGCAAAACTCTCTTCACGGTCGGGATCAAATACAACCTGGACAATGCCTTCGCGATCACGCAAATCTAAGAAAATAACACCACCGTGATCTCGGCGACGATGGACCCAGCCGCTTAAAGTGATTTGTTCATCAACATCGCTGGCTCTTAATTCACCGCAATAATGGCTTCGCATAGTTGTACTTCCTAAATCTTTAATAGTGTTAATACTGTTATTTTGAATCACTGGCAGCTTTGGAACTTCCAGCATCACCTGCTAAATTCTTTTTAGTGCCGGTTTTGAAATCTGTTTCATACCAGCCTTGTCCTTTTAGCCTAAAGCCCGCTGCAGAAACCTGTTTGCGGTACTGATCCATGCCACATTCTGGGCAATGCGTTAAAGGTTCATCGCTTAATTTTTGCAATACATCTTTACCAAAACCGCAGGCTTGGCATAGGTATTCATAAATCGGCATTAGTTACTCCAAAGGAATATCTCAAAACATATAATTATAACCCATTCAAACCCCATAGAGGCAGGGTAAAATGCACCTTTCTTCTTGAATCACACAAGTATTATAGATTTATTAGTTAAATAAGCTCTAAAGGCATTTATCCTGGGGCCATGGCAACATACAATAGCAGCCTGTTTTTATATTTTATTGGATCTATTGTCCCATGCGCGCCAGTCAGTTTTTAATTGCCACTCAAAAAGAAACCCCTGCAGATGCAGAAGTCATTAGCCATCAGCTTATGCTTAGAGCCGGCCTTATTCGCCGTTTAGCGTCTGGGCTTTATACGTGGCTACCAATGGGGCTTCGCAGCATCAGAAAAGTTGAACGAATCGTTAGGGAAGAGCTTGACGCCGCGGGCGCCCAGGAGCTATTGATGCCAGCTGTTCAACCTGCAGAACTGTGGCAAGAATCTGGCCGCTGGCAACAATATGGGCCAGAACTTTTACGCCTTAAGGATCGCCATAATCGAGATTTTTGTATAGGGCCAACTCACGAAGAAGTCATTACTGACATGGTAAGAAAAGAAGTAAGAAGCTACAAAAACTTACCTATGAATTTCTACCAAATTCAAACTAAATTTCGTGACGAAGTAAGGCCTCGCTTTGGCGTAATGCGCTCGCGTGAGTTCATCATGAAAGATGCCTATTCTTTCCACTTAGACCAAGAATCTTTGCAGCAGACTTACGATGCCATGCACACAGCCTATAGCAACATATTCACACGTTTAGGGCTTGACTTTAGGGCGGTTAGAGCCGACTCAGGTAGCATTGGTGGCGATGCATCACAAGAATTTCATGTGTTAGCAAGCTCTGGCGAAGACGATATAGCGTTTAGTAGCAGCCCAGAAAGTAGTTTTGCAGCCAACATTGAAACTGCTGAAGCACTCACCCCAAGCATCACCCGCCCATTGCCTGGGAACACAATGGAAAAGGTGCACACACCCGATCAGAAAACCATCGAAAGTGTCTGTGAATTTTTAGGCCTTGAAAAACAATGCAGCCTAAAAACCCTTGTTGTATTAGGCACAGAAGATGAAAATGGTCATAGCCCTCTGGTTGCGCTAGTGCTGCGCGGTGATCACAGCATGAACGAAATCAAAGCTGAGAAGCATCCACTCATTTTAGAACCGTTAACCATGGCGCCGGAGCAGCGCATTATTGATGAGCTTGGCACAACACCTGGCTCCATTGGGCCTGTTGGCCTTCCAATCGCTGTCATTGCGGATCGTGCCGTAACCGTCATGGGTGATTTTACGGCAGGAGCCAATGAAGCTGGTTTTCATCATATTAACCTCAACTGGGAGCGTGACTGCAGTTACACAGACGTCGCAGATCTTCGAAACGTTGTTGCTGGCGATCCTAGTCCATGCGGCCAAGGTGAAATTGAAATTAAACGTGGCATTGAAGTAGGCCATATCTTTCAATTAGGTGACAAATACTCTAAAGCCATGGATTCCACCGTTTTAAATGAAAATGGTAAAGCTCAACTCATGCAAATGGGGTGTTACGGTATTGGTATCACACGAGTAGTTGCTGCGTGTATTGAACAGAATTTTGATGATAACGGCATTATTTGGCCCTTAGCATTGGCGCCTTTTGAAGTGGCACTGATTCCCTTGAACTACGAAAAATCTGAACCGGTTAAAGAAGCGACAGACCAGCTATATGCTCAACTCAAGGCTTCAGGCATTGACGTGATCATGGATGACAGAGCCATGAGGCCTGGGGTTAAGTTTGCTGACGCTGAGCTAATCGGTCTACCACACAGAGTGGTTATTGGTGATCGTGGCTTGGATAGTGGCATGCTTGAGTATCGCGATCGTAGTAAAGATGCAAATGAAGACATGCCACTTGAGGGCGCATTAGACTTTATTAAGAATAAACTAGGCCGCTAGATATAGGATAACCATGAGTTTTACACTATTTCACAACCCAAGGTGTTCAAAATCTCGCCAAGCGCTAGCATTGTTAGAAGCTCACGAGAAACCCGTTAACATTCGCCAGTATTTAGATGAAACGCCAAGCCGTGAAGAACTAAAAAGCCTGTTCAAACTTTTGGGTTTAAAAGATGTCAGATTGATGATGCGAAAAGGCGAAGAGGCCTACAAAGCGCATAATTTGAGCGACGCAAAGGTCACCCAAGAACAGCTTTTAGACGCTATTGTTGAGCACCCTAAATTATTAGAGCGACCCATTCTTGTCAAAGGCAATGAAGCTGCAAGGATTGGCCGCCCCCCTGAGATTATCCTGGAGATCCTTTAATGTCCTACAAGCAAAAGCGTCGATATTCTCGCGCCATAAGCGTTGGGTCTTACCTTGCCCTATTGGCCTATTTTATTATTGGCACCTTAAGCCAAACATACAACGATGCAGGCAGCATAGTGATCATCGGCATTAAATGCTTACCATTACTTGGGTTTGCAATAGGTGTGTATACACAGCACTTAAGACAGCTTGCCTGGATGTGTTTTGTACTGTTGATTTATTTCACTATAGAAATTATGTATGTGCCGGTCAACGGAATGCTGGGAGCATTTATCATCACCCTACTTTACACCTCAACCATGCTGCATATTCGCTGGCATAACCGGGCTAATGAAGAGACTAACGCCCAGAATTAGCTTTTGATCACCGAACATAAGCTGCTAAAACAAAAAAGCTCAGCCTCTTAAGGCTGAGCTTGTTAGCTGATAGTTAAACCCGACGCCTGGTGCGCTGGCGCTTTTGCTGACGATCAAAGCTTTCTTGCTCTTTAGGTAAACGGCGTTTCACCTTTTTAGGCCTCATACCTACAAACTGAGACAACGCATTAATTTCAGGCTGCGGCATTTCCATCCACATACCCGCGCGAAGCTGAGGTGGCATAAATACATTGCCGTAGCGCACGCGCTTCAGGCGGTTTACCCGTAAGCCTTGAGACTCCCACAAACGACGCACCTCTCGATTGCGCCCTTCCATGATCACCACGTGGAACCAGCGGTTGATGCCTTCACCACCAAACTCCTGGATATCGGTAAAGCGTGCCATACCATCATCAAGCAATACACCTTGGTGCATTGCATTAACCTGATCCATGGTCACATGACCCATAACACGCACCGCATACTCACGTTCAATAGTGGTTGAGGGGTGCATTAAAGCATTTGCTAATTCGCCATCGGTAGTAAACAGCAAAAGCCCTGAGGTGTTGATATCCAAACGACCCACCGCAATCCAGCGCTCACCCTTTAAACGTGGTAAACGATCAAACACTGTCGAGCGATTTTCTGGGTCTGAACGCGTCACAATCTCGCCTTCAGGCTTATTATAAATCAATACCCGGCGCTCAATGTCGTTAGGAGAAACAATAGTTACTTGACGGCCATCAACACTAATATGATCGCGCCAAGTGACCCGATCGCCAAGCTTAGCCTTTTCATTGTTAATAGTAACTCGCCCTGCAGCAATCCAACGTTCCATCTCTCTTCGAGACCCGACACCTGATCTAGCAAGTACTTTTTGAAGTTTTTCATCAGTGGCTTTGGCAGCCACGTTTTCGGCGATTTCCTCTGGGGAAAACTCTTGATCTGTCATGATAGTCCCATCAATACAGTTAAAATGTAGGTAAATTATAGCTTAATGAATCGACTCAGTCACGGCCTCAATTTCTTGCTGCTGCGGACGCTTTTGTTTGGCCGGCGCCATTGAGCCTTCATCCCATGAGGCAAGCTCCTCAAGCGCTGGCAAATCACTTAACTGGCGCAGATTAAAGTGATCCAAAAAGGCTTTGGTAGTGGCAAACAGCTCTGGCCGCCCTGGCACCTCTTTGTGGCCTACACTTCTGATCCAAGAACGATCAATTAAGGTGTGAATGATCGGTGAGCTTACGCTTACGCCCCTAATAGCCTCAATTTCACCACGCGTAATGGGCTGTTGATAAGCAATAATAGAGAGTGTTTCTAGTAGTGCTTTCGAATATTTAGGTGGCTTTTCTTGCCATAACCTTGATACCCATAGCGCATAATCTTGACGCACTTGAAAACGATAGCCTGAAGCCACCTGTATAAGTTCATACCCTTTGCCTTCGTAGCTTTTTTGCAGCTCACGCAAGGTTTGTTTAATGCGTTTATTATCAACGCCATCGTGCTCATCAAAAACCATGGCGATACGATCAACGCTTAACGGCTTATCGGCAGCCAGCAGAATAGCCTCAATAACCGGATGAAGTTCAGTAATCATAAACTTAGCTCCTGGTTTGGTGATTCGTTATGTCCACCAAGGCTTAGATGAATCAGCCCATATTCTTGAGCTTGGACCAATTTAACCAATTTTTCTTTCACTAATTCCATCATTGCTAAAAAAGTGACCACCACGCCCATCTTGCCCTCTGAAGGGTCGAACAAATCATGAAATGACATAAATTGATTATCTTTCAACTTTGCAAGCAAACTAGACATTCTTTCCCGAGTCGATAGCAACTCTTTAGTGATGGTATGATTTTCATACATTTCACAACGCTTTAGCACCTGAGTATAAGCCACTAGCAATTCTTCCATTAACACCGTTGGTTTTGGGCTGGCCTGCTTGATATCAGGCATGCTCATCTTCACAATAAAAGTGTCACGCTCCATGCGGGGTAATTCATTCACTGACTCGGAAGCGTTCTTAAAACGCTCATACTCTTGCAATTGCCTTATTAGCCGCACCCTTGGGTCTTCTTCATCCTCTTCTGCATTGTGAGAACGCGGCAAAAGACTTCGGCTTTTTATTTCTGCAAGAGTGGCTGCCATCACTAAATATTCACCTGCCAGTTCAAACATATTGGCTTCCATTAAATCAATGTAGGCAATATATTGGTTGGTTATTTTAGAAACATCCACGCTAATAATATCTAAATTATGCCTTCTTATTAAATAAAGTAATAAATCTAGCGGCCCTTCAAACGTGGTTTCTAAAATAACCTGCAACGCATGCGGGGGAATATATAAGTCTGTAGGAATGTTATAAGTTTTACCTTCTACCCAAGCTTCCATATTAAAATAACTCCCAAACAGGCGCGCACGCCTTAGGTAATTTAGGGTACTGACCAAGTTTTACCCATTGGTAATCAGGGTTGTGAAAATCACTTCCTACGGACGCATGAAAACCAAATTCTTCACAAAAACTAGCCATAGTTTCAGCCACACCAGGCACCTGATTACCCGCACACACCTCTATGGCCTGTCCTCCAGCATCGCAAAAATCTGCCATCAAACGTCGCGTTTTGGTACGCGTCATTTTATAACGGCTAGGATGGGCTAAAACAGCAATCCCGCCAGCCTCTTTTATCCATTGTACTACTTGCTCTAAATCAGGCCAAATGCTGGATACATCGCCTACCTTTCCTGCACCTAAGTACTTACTAAAAGCATATGCCACACTTGGAACTAGGCCTTGATTTACCATGTATTGGGCAATATGCGGCCTGCCTATTTGGCTTTGTCCTGCAAGGGCTGTTGCGCCTTCTAAAATATCTGGGAAGCCACGCTGACTCAATTTTTTGGCGATGGTTTTCACCCGTTCAAGCCGCAGCTTAGTTTGATAGGCCACCGCTTCTTTTAGCGCGTTTGATTCAATGTCAATATTCAAACCCACAATATGAATGCCCATATTGTTCCATTGGCTAGAAAGCTCTATGCCTTTTATCACCGTAATCTGATCTGAACCATAATTTTGGTGATGCGCTGCTAACTGTTCATGTGCACGCACCGTGTCATGATCGGTGATCGCCAAATGAGTCACACCTCGCTCAATTGCCAAATCAATCAATTTTGTGACCGGTAAACTTCCATCCGAACAATCAGTATGAGTATGTAAATCAAATTTATTCATATTGGTAACATTTATAACAAAATAACCTCGTTTTATGGCGACTGTTAATTAAATAATTCGCTAATAATAATATTCCTTGACACTGTTTTACACTTATAGAAAAAAATAATATTCCAATAGATTTGATTTCAATTTAAAATACGTTACATAAAACTATATTGTTATAACAAAATTATAGTCACAGATTTTCAATATTTAAATAATGCTACGGTGAAAAAATGACTGATTTTCTTAATATTGCTAAAAACAAAAATCGCCTTAGAGCGGCTTGCAAAGAACTCACCACTGAGCAACTTGAGACGATGGCAGAAAATATCACTGAATTTATTGAAAAACGTATCCATGATGCGGCAAAAATTGCTGAACAAACGGCTAAGAAAGAAGCAGAAAAGAGGGCCATACTAGAAGCCATAGCAGAAGCTGGGCTGACTGCGGAAGAGCTCTTTAACACCAGCAAAAATAAAGCTGCAAATAAAACACGCAAACCTGTTGCGCCCCAGTATCGCATAACTGACGCCAATGGAAAACAGCACGAGTGGACCGGCAGAGGCCGCACACCCAAAATGTTTGAACAATATTTTAATAACGGTGGCAATAAAGAAAGCTGTCGGATTAAATCATAATCATTAAAGAGCATTCGAACGTGGCGCAAGTTTAGCTAAGTTCAGAAAACGCCTTAGCGATCATATCAAGAGCTGCCGCTTCATCTAATATCGCCACGTCAAGGCTTTGGGCTTTACTGAGTTTAGAACCGGCTTTTTCGCCTGCAACAAGGTAATCAGTTTTTTTAGAGACACTAGAGGCCACTTTAGCACCAAGATTTTGCAGCTGGCCCTTTAACTCATCTCTAGTTACATTGGCTAATGTGCCTGTCACCACAAAAATAAGCGAACTAAAAGGCAACTCTTGCTGCAAAGCATCGACCTCTTCTGGGTCCATTTCCTGCCAATGTACTCCTGCTGCTTTTAATAGTTGCAGGATTTCAATATTATTATGGTCGTTAAAAAACTGTAAGATCCTGCCGGCAACTATAGGGCCGACGTCCTCAACCAATAGCAAGCTCTCAAGGGATGCAGATTGTATTCGTTCTAAGCTGCCAAAGTGCATCGCTAAGCTTCTAGCTGTGGTTTCACCGACTTCTCGGATTCCCAGGCTAAATAAAAGCTTGGCTAAGGTAGTTGATTTACTTGCTTGTAGCGCTGCCAATAGATTTTCAACCGACTTTTTACCCATGCGATCCATGGCTTCTAGCCTTTGTGCATCTAACGCATATAGATCAGCAACATGACTGATTGCGCCTACATCAACTAATGCTTGCACCTGCTTCTCACCCAAACCATCGATATCCATAGCCTTTCTAGACACGAAGTGTTTAATAGCCTGTATGATTTGAGCACTGCACCTTAAGCCATTTTCACAGCGTAAAGCCGCTTCACCCTCATCACGAACAACCGCTCCCTCACACACAGGGCATGAGTTTGGAGCCATAATTTCGGTTGCGCCCTCAATACGTCTTTGCTCTATAACTCTTACGATCTTTGGAATCACATCGCCAGCTCGACGAATAATCACTGTGTCACCCGTGTGTAAGTCTAAACGCTTAATTTCATCCATATTATGCAAAGTTGCATTAGATACGGTCACACCGCCCACAAAAACAGGCTCAAGCCTTGCCACAGGTGTCACCGCGCCTGTGCGGCCGACTTGAAAGTCCACTTGAATGAGACGAGTCATTTCTTCTTGGGCTGGAAACTTATGGGCAATCGCCCAACGCGGCGCTCTTGCTACAAAGCCAAGCTGCTTTTGCAGAATGAATTCATCGACCTTAAAAACAATCCCATCAATTTCATAGGCAAGTTTTGAGCGTTTGGCAGACAAAGCCTCGTAATAAGAAATACAAGCTTCAACGCCCTGCACACGCTTCATTTCGGCATTTATTTTGAAGCCCCATGCCTGTAGCTGATGCAACACATCAAAGTGTTGCTGTGGCAATGCATCTTCGTCACTCACTAAACCCATACTGTAGGCGCACAGCTCTAGAGGCCTTGTCGCCGTAATTTTACTATCCAGTTGACGCAAACTTCCAGCGGCCGTATTTCTAGGGTTCACATAGGTTTTTAAGCCTTGCTCAGCTAAGCGTTTATTCAGCGCTTCAAAACCTGCGCTAGGCATGAATACTTCGCCGCGCACCTCCAAAACTTTAGGCCAGCCCCTACCCATGAGGCGCAGAGGAACTGAATCTAGCGTGCGCATATTTTGAGTAATGTCTTCTCCCCTGCTGCCATCGCCTCTGGTCGCTGCAAACGACAGTAACCCATCTTCATAAGTAAGACTCACAGCAATACCATCAAGCTTAGGCTCGCAGGTATAAGTGATCTGAGTATCTAAATCTTGGCCATTGGCTTTAAAGAGACGTTCTCTTACTTTTCGATCAAAGTCTTTAAGGTCTTGCTCGTTGAAAGCATTGTCTAAAGAAAGCATTGGCAAAGCGTGAGTGACTTGTTTAAAGCCCTCAAGAGGCGTCGCGCCTACTCGCTGTGTGGGTGAATCAGGAGTAATTAATTCAGGATGTTTAGCTTCTATCGCTAGCAATTGCTGCATTAGCCGATCGTATTCAGCATCAGGTACGCTGGGATCGTCTAATATGTAATAGCGATGATTATGATAACGCAGCTCGTCTTTGATAGCGTCAATGGATGACTCAGATACATTTGTTAAATCAGAGACTTGAGTCATGTTGTTTATAGCTGGGCGCGACGACTCATGTTGCGTCGTTCAAACTCCCGAATCTGTTGGCGACAATGCTCAATGGTTTGTGGACGCATCACACTTCTTTGGTCATCCAACACCTCACCGTCTAAATTGCTTGCCAAACACTGAGCTGTTTCAAGCATGTATTCAAAGGCTTGCATACTGTCTTGGGCGGTTGGAAGCCCTAAAAAGAAGACCACACCTGGGGTATGTATAGTGTCTATTTGAGCCAGATCAAAAGTACCTGGCTCCAACATATTAGCCATACTAAATTGAGTTTTCCCTAGCCGCAAACCGTCCTCAAAACGATGGAAGATATCCATGTCGCCGTGCACCATACCACAGCCTTGAAGTAATTTTAAAAGCTGAGGCCCATAAAAGCCCTGAGATTGATTTGCAACCACAAATACACTGATGACCTGCTCTACAGCGCTAATACTATTAGAATCTGATGCTGGTAGGCTATCTTCTGTGGATTCTTTAGTCGCAGCGCGCTTTCGACTTAACAATTTTTTGCCAAAGGTAAGCGAGGTCACTTTCGCTAGCTTGGTCGAAAGGCTATCGTTGCTATCTTGCTGCGCCACATGTTCATCGATGCCTGTATCACTGAACAAGATATCATCACTTGTTTCAATCAAACGATGCGGTACATCGCTTTTAAGTGGTGGTAATTCGTCTAAATCTTGTGCGGAAAACAAATCGCTTTGAACCATCGCATTGGTTTCAACCCACTCATGCACAGGCCTTGTAGGGTCAAAATCTAACGCAGAGAAGTCATCAAATGAGGTAGCTGAACTGTCTTCAGACGCAAGCCGGATCTCTGGGTCAGCCTTTGAAGGCAGAGGTTCTAGGTCAAAGGATTCACCAATAGCAAGATCATCGACTTTTTGCACTAGCTCTTCTTCATCAACATCAAACGCTTCGGCTTCACTAACATGCATGGCATCTGAATGCTCATCAACTGTTGCTTCGATCAAAGCTTCAAATGTGCTCTCAAGTTCAGTTTCGACTTCACTGTCACCTACCCGGTCTTTAGACTGAGTTTCAGTGGCTAAAACTTCTGAATTAGAAGTTGGTTCAGATACCGTATCAGAACTTAGTTCACTGATCTCAGTATCGCTTGGAAATTCAAGCTGAGCTTCACTAGCCAACCCCATACCTGCATCATATACACTTTCGTTTTCTAACGGCTCACTTGCGAGGCCTTCGGTTTCGTTAAGGTTTTCAATGGAAGGGGGGTCTATTTCAAAGCTTGAAGTGGCAGCTTCAGTACCAGCAGGTCGAGCACCACCGTTGGGGAGCTCATGGGAGTAATCATCAATGGGTAGAGATGCAAAAGTATCATCAATATCGATGTCTAATGCTGCGTGGCTAGCCACCATTCGGCGCACACCATCTATCACTATAGCGGTAACCATTAGGCTACCAAAAACTAAAATCCAAGTTGTTAAGGTCATAAGATGATCAGTCTATTTAGTTTTATTATGGGTCACAAAGACCAAACTATAGGTTTAATACTATACCCTAATATAAAATTTATAAAACCTATGTGCATTGTTTTTATTGAATTCTTTAGAATAAAACCTAAAACTTACCCAGTATTTTAAATCCACGTCACGCAAACTTAAAAAGTGAGTTTCTGCTCAGTCATGTTTATCGCCTGAGCCATGTCTACCGTCACTAATCTTGAAACACCCGCCTCTTGCATAGTGACACCCAACAATTGCGTGGCCATTTCCATCGCAATTTTATTGTGGCTAATGTAAATAAACTGTACTTGAGATGACATCTCTTTTACCAATCGCGCGTACCTACCCACGTTTGCATCATCTAAGGGAGCGTCAACTTCATCCAACATGCAAAATGGGGATGGGTTAAGCTTGAAGATTGAGAATACCAGTGCTATCGCAGTGAGTGCCTTTTCGCCTCCAGAAAGAAGATGAATGCTACTATTTCTCTTACCAGGCGGCTGCGCCATAATGGTGACCCCGGTTGCGAGCATGTCATCATCTGTGAGTTCTAGAGAGGCGCGACCGCCTCCAAATACTTTGGGGAAGAGTAAACTTAAACTTTCATTAACGGTATCAAAAGTCTGCTTAAACCGCTCTTTTGTCTCTTTGTCTATTTTAGCAATGGCTTGCTCTAAGCTTTCTAATGCTTCTATCAGCTCATCATACTGCTGATCAAGAAACACTTTACGCTCTTGTTGAGTTTTATATTCTTCAATCGCCACTAGGTTAATCGCACCGAGTCGCTTAATGCGATTCTGACACTGCTCTAACAAACGGCTTATCTGTTGCTCGTTGAGATCATCAGCCAATGCATCTGCAAATTTCTCTACGTTAATGTTTTGTTCAAGCATAGACTGCTTAATGTTTTCAGCGTTGACCTCAAGCTCACGCTCCGCTAGACGTTGGTCTTGCAACTGAGCTGCAGCATTTTGAATGTCATTTTCTTTTTTCAGTTGCTCTTGTTCTAACTGTCGAACGGATTGCTCTAACTCAGAAATTTCATGGCGTTTAAGTTCTAGCTCTTCTTCAGCTTCAAGTCTTTTCTCTAGTGCCGATTCAAGCTGTTCGGTCAGGCTTTCATCCACACCAGAGCTTTTGGTAAGCTCACTTTCCTTTAGCTCTTCTTGTTTTTTAGACCACTGAATACGTTGTTCTTGCATGCGCTCAACCGAACGTCCCAAGCTAACCATTTGCGCTGACATACTGCTTATTTGGGCTCGTAGCTGCACTAGGTGCTGCTGCTTTTGACTTGCATCAACGCGGGCTTGATTCAATTGCGCTTCAGCCGTTTCTTTTTCACCCTCTAACTTAGGCAAGTCTAATTGCGTGTTTTCAAGTGTTAATTGTTGCTCACTAAGAGACTCTTGCAAACTTAACGTATCTTCTTCCAAAGCCATTAAGCGCTCTGATTGCTCTTGAATACGTTGCTCTAGTCCAGATCGCTTCTCGCTTACTTGCTTACTGTGGAGCTCCAATACGGCTAATTTTTGCTGGGCTTGTTTTAGTATTTCTTGGCCTGTTTGCCAGGAGGCTCTCTTCTCTGCTAATTCAGACTCAGCCGTTGCTGTTTGAGCGCGCAAAGATTCAAGTTGCAGTTGCCCTGCTATTTGCTCGTTAAGCAATATTTCTTGCTGCGCTCGCATGGCTTGAATTCTTTGTTTTCGCTCTAATATGCCGGTTGCGCTGCCCTCTTTAAGTGGGGTCTTGACCCAGCCATGGCCCAACCAAAGCCCACTTGGCAAAATCACACTCGCATAGGCGGGCAAAGCTTTAAGCATTGTATGAGCAGAATGTTCATCATCCGCCACATAAACGCACGCTAACAGACCTTCCAGGCTCGTTGGCGTGGATATTTTTTCAAGCAAGCTTGGGTATTCATTACCCAAACTCAAAGCATTTGCATCAGTTCCAGGCAGCATTAAGGCTAAGCCCTTGGCCTTTGATAGTTCTAATACGTTTTGATCAGGCCACTGTGGCATTACAAAAGCGCCCAGCCACTCTTGTAAAACATGCTCTACCGCAACTTCAAACCCTTGCGCAACAGATAAAGTATCAATCAGCTTTTGACACTCTTGGGTCTGCCATTGACTAGGTAATTGTGTGGCTTCAGCTTCAGCCTCAAAGATCAAAAGCTCTAACGAAGAAAGGTGCCCACCTAGAACACCCAACTCTTGCACTTTTGCATCAAGACCCTCTTGCACCGCTCTCTCTTCAATCCTTAAACCAGCAATAGCCGCTTCATGAGTTGAAATTTGTTCACCTATTTCAGCCTGACTATGCGTTTGTAGCTCTATTTGCTCGCTTAATAGCGCTAGTTCTTCATCATCTGGAGTACTTAGCTCTTGTAACTGTGCTTCACAGTTTTGGCGATCAACATTAGCTTGTTCAATTTGTTGCTGTTTCAACCTCAAACTAGTGTTGGCCACCTCAATTTGGCCAGAAACTTGAGCTTGTCGGTGGGTTCCTTGTTGCACAAGTAACTGCGTCGCGTGATATTGGTCTTGCTTTTCTTGCAACATTTGCTCAGATTCTAACGCTTGCTCACTTGCAAGTTCAGCATCTAAGGTAAGTTCTTCATGTTGTTTGGTTAACAGATCAAGTTCGTTACTATCGCTTTGGAAGGCTTCATCAATGCGGTTTAATTGAGTCTGTGTTTCAGACACGTCCACCAACCATCTTTGTTGCTGAGTCTTTTGGTGCTCTATCGTTTGTTCAATCCGAGCGATTGTTGCACCTAAGCTATAAAATTCACCTTGGCGCTGAGCAAAAGATTCATTGACCACTGCCAAATCATTTTTTTGAACATCAATTTGTGAAAAGCGCACATCTTGTTCACTTCGCTGCAAGACGATTTGCTCGCTGATGCGCTCAATGATGTCTTTTTGATGGGTCAATTCCTGCTTTAAATCACGCCACTTCAGCGCCCCAAGCTGAGACTTATATTGCCGTTCACTTTGTTTTAATTGGGTGTATTGCTCAGCCGCTTGCGCTTGTTGCTTTAGCGTATCTAATTGCCTTGCTAGCTCATCTCTTATGTCTTCAAGGCGCAGTAGGTTCTCGCGCGTGCGATTAATACGGTTAGAAGTATCTCTGCGTCTTTCTTTGTAACGCGAGATACCGGCAGCTTCTTCAATGTAAACCCGCAATTCTTCAGGCCGAGACTCGATCAACCTTGAAATCGTGCCTTGCTCAATAATGGAGTAGCTGCGAGGACCAAGGCCTGTGCCTAAGAACAAGTCTGTAACGTCTCTTCTTCGACATTTTTGGCCATTAAGGTAATAAGTAGATTGCCCCTCTCGGGTTACTTTTCGGCGAATGGACACTTCATTGTAGCTGGCATACTCACCTGCTAAGGTTTTGTCTTGGTTATCGAATATAAGCTCTACTGTACTTTGCCCAACCGGTTGCCTGCTGGTTGAACCGTTAAAAATGACATCCGTTGCATTTTCACCGCGCAAATTTTTTGCTGAGCTCTCACCCATAACCCAGCGAACCGCATCAATAATGTTCGATTTTCCACAGCCGTTGGGGCCAACGACAGCACAAAGGTTGCCTGGTAAGTTGACTTTTGTGGGGTCTACAAAGGATTTGAAACCCGCTAATTTGATGCTTTTTAGGCGCATCTAAAAACTCGATTATTATTGTACAAGCCGTTAGGTTACTTCAGGATTTGGTCGATGGTCAAATCTAGTTTTTCGCCCTTACTTTGGGCTAAGTTAACAGGTAATACCTGGCTCACATAGTCACCTGGTTTTTGCCCAGGCACGCCTGCCAAAGCGATATGAGCACTTAGATTTAAGCTCTCAAAATCAGCTAACCGAGTACCTTTTTGCAGCGCCATTGCATCGGTCAAAACTAAGGTGATAGGCAAATCTGCGGGATCTAATTTTGCTGCGAACAAAGGCATAGCTTCATTACCCTGTTTGGCATAGACAAACAAAGTAGCCGAAGGGATACTTGGCAAAACCAAGCCATTAGCGATAGCAACGTTTAGGCTAATACTTGCTCCTGTCGCTACAACTTGGCCCCCGTTAAGCATTTGCTTCGCATTTTCAATACCCGCTAATAACGAGGCTTTTCCCTGTCCCTCACCGGCGTTGGGTAAAGCGCGCTGCCAATAATTAATGGCAGCTGCGTATGCTTGGCTTTCAAATGCTTTTATTCCCAGAAGACTTAAGGCGGAAATATCAGTTGGATCTTTGTCCAATGCTTTGGCAATGGCTTGATTTACAGTGTCATTAAACTGGCCCGCTTCAAAGAATAGGGCTTGGGCGTATTGGCCTAACAAAGCCGCGTGCTGGACCGAATCTTCTTGAACATAAGTAAGAGCCTGCTCAAAAGCCTTTAACCCTTGTTTATAATCATCGACCTGCAAGTAACTGTTGGCTAGCAAATACCAACCCTCAGGATTATTAGGCTCATCTGCAAGCGAGCTTTGAAGGTTTTCAATCAGCATTGGTAGCGATGTAGCAGATGCCGAAATCGCCCTTGTATTTTGTAAATTCACCCGCTGCTCAAGGCCGCCATAAGCACCCAATTCAAAATAGGTGAGTAACCCGGCAAATGGCACAATAAGCGCAATTGAAACCAACATAACGCTACCAGTATTGTTGGAAGAAACCTTCTTTTTTGGTTCTTCAGAAGTCTCTAACAACAAAGTTCTTTGCATTTCTGCAAGACGCTGGTCATAGTCGCTACGATTGATGATAGCAGCCGCTAGCTCTTCATCTAATTCTTGCTGCTTTAACTTAAATAGCTCAATCACGGCATCATTTCTAGAATCCAGAGCCTTTGACTGGGGGATGGGCCTAAAGCATGCCCAAACGATAAAAACACTAGAAAAGCAGAGCAAAATTGCGACTGCAAACCATAATTGAAACATGATCTATTCCCTGTCCTTTGACTGCTTTAAAGCAAGCAATTCATCCAATTTTTGCTGTTCTATTTGGGTCAAGGTAGCGCCTTGATTTTTGGGTTTTCTGCTGAAAAACCACAGGGCAAAAGCGCCGATAAACAGCATCACAAACGGCATCAACCAAAGAACAAGCGTGTCTTTTTTAAAAGGCGGATCGTAAAGTATAAACTCTCCATAACGCGCCACCATAAAATCAGCAATTTGTTCATCACTTTGGCCATCAACAATCAAAGTCTTTATCTGCGCGCGCAGATCTTTTGCGATGATTGAATCTGAGTCAGCCAAGTTTTGATTCTGGCACTTAGGGCAGCGTAAAACGTTAGTCAAGCCTACAAAGCGTTGTGACATTTTCGGATCTGAAAACTCATAGGAGGCGATGTCTGCGAATGCTGCCGAAGAAAGCATAAATGCCATACTCATTAGCAAGGCTGAAGCCAAAGCTCTAACCATCTTTATGTTCCTTCACAAGGCGGTGGTATTCATCTTTTAGTTGCAACCAAGTGCGTTCATTAAGCTCACCGGTCACTTTATCGATAATAAGACCTTTGGCATCAATCAAATAGGTTTCAGGGGCGCCCACTACCCCAAGGTTAATGCCTAGACTGCCCTTTGGGTCAAACACAGAAAACACATATGGGTTACCTAGATCTGTTAACCATTGTTTAGCGGCATCACGTTGATCATGGTAATTCACGCCAAAAATTCTTACGTTTTCTTGAGCTGCAATTGTATTTAAGAATGCATGCTCAGCTTTACAAGTGGGGCACCAAGTGGCCCAAACGTTGACCAGCGCAGGCTGTCCTATCATGTCTTCTAGGGTCACAACTTTACCTTCATCCATCAGCGTCTGGCTGGTAAAGCTTGGCAAAGACTGACCGATTAAGCTTGATTCAGTATTATTTGGGTCTTGACCAATACCTTGGTATAAAAATATGCCTAACCCAAAGGCAATCACCATAGGCGACAGCATCAATAAGCGTTTAGGTAACCTGCTCATGATAAAACTCCGTTTGTATATTTGCTTTTGCGTCGATAACGCTTGTCCCAAACTGCTAGCATGCCACCAATTGCCATCATCAATGCGCCTAGCCAAATTAGTCGAATCATTGGTTTAATGTGCAATCGCATAGCCCACGCGCCATCTGCCAAAGGTTCACCCATGGCCACATAGATATCTCTACCAAGCGCTGGATCAATGGCTGCTTCTGTCATGGTTTGACCCCGAGCCGTGTAAGTGCGTTTTTGTGGCAACAAATAATCTATTTGAGTGCCATTCTTGGTTAATACCACCTGCCCTTCAATCGCAGTATAGTTAGGCCCAATAACGTTTTTGACGCCTTCAAAAGTAAATTCATACTGACCCAAAGTTGCCCTATCACCGACGTCCATGCGCAAATCTTTTTGCACCGAATAATGACTGACCACGGCAACACCCAAAGTAGTCACACCCACTCCGATGTGAGCTAACATCATGCCGTAATATCCAGGGTTAAGTTGTTTTAAGCCCACTAGCCAAGATTTGTGACGCAATCGCCTGTTTAAATCAACCCACGTAGCCAATAACAACCAAGCTAACAAGGCTGCTGCAAGCGCTGTTGATGGGTTAAATTTGCCATCGTACACAAATGGAAATAGACACCCCAACACAATCGCAAGTACGCCAGGTGAGCGTAGCAACCGCAACAGCTCCGATGGATCAATACTCTTCCATTTGGAGCCTAACCCAAGGCCCATGGAAATGATCAGTAGCACTGTAAGCGGCACAAAAGCTGCATTAAAGTAGGGTGGGCCCACCGATATTTTACCACCGCCCATGGCGTCCAAGAACAGAGGATACAAAGTGCCTAATAAGACAGTCAGCGCAGAAATAATCAGTAGTATATTGTTGGCCAACAAAAACGTTTCACGAGACCAAAAACGATAGCCTACCTTACTCTCCACAGTGGTTGCTCGAAGCGCAAATAACAATAAGGAGCCGCCGACAGTGATGGCAAGCAGCACTAATACGTAGAAACCGCGTTCTGGGTCAGAAGCAAAAGCATGCACCGATGTCAAAACACCAGAACGGACCAAAAAGGTCCCCAACAAACTTAAACTAAAGGCCAAAATTGCCAACAACAAAGTCCAGTTTTTAAACAAACCACGCTTCTCTGACACAGCTAAAGAGTGCAGCAATGCTGTCCCCACTAACCATGGCATAAATGAAGCATTTTCAACAGGATCCCAGAACCACCAACCACCCCAGCCAAGCTCGTAATATGCCCACCAGCTGCCAAGTGCAATGCCTGCTGTTAAAAAAGCCCAAGCTACACTTGTCCAAGGCCTAGACCACCTTACCCATGCGGCGTCATAACGACCATCTAACAGTGCTGCAATAGCAAACGCAAAAGCCACTGAAAAACCAACATAGCCCATATACAGCATAGGTGGGTGCACAATCAGGCCGAAATCCTGTAACAGTGGGTTTAAGTCGGCTCCTTGGAGAGCAGCCTCAGGCAGAAGCCTAGCAAATGGGTTACTCGTAAACAGCGCAAATGAAATAAAGCCAACGCCTATCATGCCCATCACCGATAACACTCTAGCTTGCATCGTTAAAGGCAGAGTCTTACTCAGTAAACTGACAGCCGTTGTCCAAAGGCCCAAAATCAAAACCCAAAGCAGCAGGGAACCTTCATGCCCGCCCCAAACGGCACTTATCTTATAGTGCATGGGCAAAGCTGTGTTTGAGTTTTGGGCGACGTAAAGAACGCTAAAATCATCTTGCACAAATGCCAATACCAACATGACAAAAGAAATTAATAACATCACCCCAAGCCCAACAGCCAGTGGTTTTGCACTCAGCATAAGTCTAATTTGCGATGAATAAGAGCCTAGCATAGGTAATACGCTTAAACTGATAGCTAGCAACAAGGACAAAATTAAAGCGACATGGCCAATTTCTGGAATCATTTCAACATCTCTTTGTTAGAAGCATTTGCGCTTGCAGCTTGAGCTTCATTTAGAGCTTCCATCACTTCAGGAGGCATATAGTTTTCATCATGCTTGGCAAGCACTTCATCAGCGACAAACACACCTTCACTATTCATTTTACCTTGGGCCACAATGCCTTGGCCTTCACGGAATAAATCAGGCAGGATGCCCTCGTAGGTGACCGGTACATTTTCTACGAAATCAGTCACCACGAACTTAACTTTGAGACTATCTGTTGCTCGAACAAGACTTCCTTCTCTCACCATGCCCCCTGCCCGAATGCGTTTTTCTACAGGCGCTTTGCCTTGAGCAATGTCGGTTGGTGAAAAAAATAAGTTTATATTTTGCGACAAGGCATATAAAACCAGCCCCACAATAATGCCTGTGCCGGTCAACAAACCTAGGATGATTAGAAGCTTTTTGCGTCGTTTAGGGTGGATCAACATGTATATTTACCTAAAAATTACGAATTGCGCCTAGCAAAAGCTTTGGCTTGTTTGAGCATTCTGTTTTTTTCACTTTTAGCGTGCCAAACATTGGCAATTATTAATACAACAAACAAACCATAGCAAGACCATACATATGGACCATGGCCTCCCATGGCTAATAGATCTGATAAGGAATCAAAAAACATCACTTCGCCTCCGTCATATCTTTGTGCTGAATCAACCAGCTGGCACCTTGTTGTGTTTGTAATATTTGCGCTCTGGTGCGCGCCAAAACAATCCAGCCAAACACACAATAACTACCCAGTACTGTTAACAGCAATGGCAAATACATTTCAGAGGGCATGCTGGGTTTAGCGGTTAAGGTGAAGGTAGAAGCCTGATGCAAAGTGTTCCACCATTCAACTGAATATTTGATGATAGGAATATTAATAGTACCCACAATGGCTAAGATGGCGGTGGCTTTGCCCGCTGTTTGGCGCTCGCTAATCGCTTGATTGAGCGCCATAACACCGGCATACAAAAATAATAACACCAAGGTCGACGTCAGCCTTGCATCCCAAACCCAATAGGCGCCCCACGTAGGCTTACCCCAAATCGCACCTGTCACTAACGCAATGAAAGTAAAGGTGGCCCCAATAGCAATGCAGCTTCTAGCGACCATAAACGCTATTTTCATTTTCCATATCAGGCCTATAGCACCCGCTACGGCCATACCTAAAAATACGGATTGCGACAAAATTGCCGCCGGCACATGCACGTATATAATTCTAAAACTATTGCCTTGTTGATAGTCGGCCGGCGCAAAAGCGAGTCCCCACAACATCCCCCAGGTTAAAAGCGCCACAGCAGCCACACCAAGCCAAGGTTGTATCATTGCGCCAAAGCTATAGAACCATTTGGGGGATCCCATTTGGTGGAACCAACGAGGCATCCGAAAGCCAGCATTGCTCATATATATATTCTCTTTTTCATAGGCAAAATCATAATTTCAGCGCCGAACCTGCAGCCCAGGGAGTAATCATTAATGCAAAAACAAACATCGCACCAAGCAACGCCATGTACGCATCAACCGGCATACCTTGGGCTGCTGCCGCGATGCTTGAAGCCCCAAAAATAATGACTGGCACATAAAGTGGCAAAATCAGAAGGGTTAACAGCATTCCACCGCCTCTTACCCCTGTGACTAAAGCGGCTCCAACGGCGCCGAGTAAGCTTAGGGTAGGTGTCCCTAACAACAAACTTAACACCAGGGCTGGAACGGCCTCTGATGGTAAAAACAACATCATGGCTATCAGTGGCGACATTAGTATTAAAGGCAAGCCACTCACTAACCAATGCACAAAAACTTTAGCTAAAACTAAACTCCAACTCGGATAGGGTGCCAGTAACAATTGTTCCAAGCTGCCATCATCATAGTCTTGCTTAAAAAGCATCTCCAAAGACAACAAGGTCGATAGCATTGCGGCTACCCATATCACCCCAGCCGCAACTTGCGACAATAAAGAGGCCTCAGGGCTCACTCCTAATGGAAACAACGAGACCACAAGCACAAAAAACACCAATGGGTTGATCATTTCTGCAGGTTGTCTTGCCACCAGCATTAAATCACGCCGGATGATGGCCCACATAAAACCGATCATATTTGACCTTCATCATTCACACATGTGATCTTGCTTGGCTGCTTCTCGTACGCACTTAAATCTAGTGTTTTTACCTTATCTAAACCGATATCTTGGTGGCTCGTCATCAAGATGACACCACCCTTTTGGGTGTGTTTTAACAACCACTGTTCTTCATCTTTAATGCCTTGCTGGTCAAGCGAGGTAAAAGGTTCATCTAACAGCCAAACATCGGCTTTACTTAAATGCAATCTGGCAAGCGCGACTCTGCGTTTTTGGCCCGCAGAGAGCTGTGAAACTAAGTTTTCTTCATAGCCACGTAAACCCACTTTTTCCAAAGCTGCATACCTTTGGGCTTGAGAAGAAGCTCCATCTAAACCCACTAACCACTCAAGGTTCTCATCTGCGCTGAGCTGTTCTTTAAGCCCAAGCTTATGACCGACATAAATCGTTTTGAGGTGATTTTGAATACTAAGCTTGCCATCATCCACCGAGTGCAGACCTGCTACCTGCCTCAAAAACGTAGTTTTACCCGCGCCATTACGCCCTTTAATATGCCAAAGTTCACCAGAACACACCTTCATATTCAAACCACAATAAAGCACTCGTGAATCTCTTTCACAAGCTAAATCATGAGAATAAATTAATGGTGAGGGCGCAGAATTTGTAAAAGACACAAATCTTTAACTCAATTACTTTGGGCGCCTTATTATATCTGTTTGGCCAAAAAATGCGAATCAAGATAGGTTTATCAAAAGTAAAGATATGTCATGTTTAAAGCGCTAGGATAAGCCCGAAAGAGTTACTTTAATAACCTAGAAGAAGACTTCAATCTTACATAAATCATAGCCGTAGTGACCGCATCACCAATGGCTGTGTGCCTACCGATAATTGGCACATCAAGGGATGCAGCCATGGCTTCAAAAGACAGGTTTATCTGCACATCCGAACCCCCTGAAAGTTGTGATTTACTGCGATACAAGTCCATCACATCAATGGCTTTATTAGGCAACCCAAAGTCATATAGCGGCCTTAAAAAACGGTCTAACACCGCTAAATCGTAGCCAATGTTGTAACCTACGATAGGTCTATTGCCGATAAATTTAAGCAGTTTATCTAAGGCATCTGCCACAGCTAGACCTTCATTAAGATCGATGCGACGAAGCTTATGAATCTTCACCGAAGCTGCAGGCAACTCTGAGGGCGGCGCCAACGTCAGAGTAAGCTTATCACTGCTAAAAACTCGGTTGCCCTTGATCACGACCGCGGCGATGGAAAGGATTTGCGCTTTAGACACATCCAAGCTTGTCGTTTCTATATCAATACTCACAAGCTCTTGACCACGGTATGGCTTGAAGAGGTAGCTCCAATATCCTTTTTGATTACGCAGTCGCCAAGCGTCTTTAATACGAGAGATTCGCCGCTTTAGCATCACAGCCCCATGCCCAATCTATAGCGCAAAGATAAGTGTTTCTTAAAATCTTTGACCACCTGGAAAGATTGGCGCAAAAGATCTTTATCTAGTCGATCCATAGTACTTAAATCTAGGTCGTTATTTAGTTCTTTGGCGCCAAGACCACTTTCTTGTTGATTCAAATGGTGAGCCAAACGAAACCATTGCAACAAAGAAAAGGATTCCATCAGCTCATTACCTAAAATTTGTGGCAACACGCCTAATTTAACTAACGCCTCGATGCGTCTGTAGGTATTTGTTTCGGCCACTTGATATTGCATAGCCAGTACTCTAACGCCATGCACTATTGGAAAAATGCCGCCTTTTTTTACATCAACTCCCGTATCCCTGTCGCGAATACCCCCCAAAAAGTTCAACGGCGTATCAAACACCAGTGCCACTTGAGCGAACGAAGATAAAAACCGCTCTTGTTGTTTCAACTCTCTCAACAGCCAATTGCGGCTAGTTTTAAACAAGGCCGCATTGCCTGCCACAGGGTAAGCATCGATCGAAATAGCAAGGTTAAGCAAACTTTCACTGTCAGCTTTGGCCACCCAGTCCCTCATTCTTTGGGTCCATTCACTTATGGGTTGAACCCAAAAAGGGTTGCTGACCATTACCCCGCCTGGGCATTTGGGATAGCCTAAATCCACCAAAGCTTGGCTAAAGATGTCGAGTGTTTTTTGACATTCGGGCCAATCAAGACCATCGCGCATGATAAGGCCGTTGTCTTGATCTATCCTAATCACCTGTTCACGGCGGCCTTCGCTACCCATGACAATTAAGCACACATGGGGCAATACGCTCTCTGGCACGATTAGGTTAAACAGTTTAGCCATTAAGCGCTTATTAAGCGCCGCTAATAGATCCATTGCAAAACGAACTTTCACTCCTTGTGAATACAGTGAACGGATTAGGTTACCGGTGTCACCTGCAGCCGCTTTGAGTTCTTCAATGGTGCTCGCCCTCTCTATGCGCAAGCCTACAACGTGTGAATGACTGGAAAAATAACTTAAGGTATCCGCTAATTCAATGATGCCGCACAGATTGTCATTTTGCATCACCACCACTCGATCAATGTGGTTGGCAGTCATGAGAATGAGAGCGTTAAATAAGTAATCGCCAGACTCTACAGTGATGAGTCTGTAATTGGCAATTTTTTGGGCAGTGGTGGTTACCGGTAACTTATCCAGCACAATGGCATTTAACAAATCAGAACGCGTTACCATTCCAAAACGCTTGCCGCGCTGCACCAATACACAATCCACCTGCTGTTCGCTCATATAGCGAGTGGCCCCTTCCAAACTTGTGCCTTCGGGCAATAACGAGGCGGCTCGCATGCAGGAATTATCAATGCGGGCCAACATGAACTCAGTCATGTTCATGGAATCAGCCTTTTGTCCCAACAACACGTTTTGAACAGAAAGGTCTTTGTTGAAAAATTCGCCAAACGCAGAATTGCGGTATATTAAATCTAATAAAACTTTACTAGAAAGTAGGTAACAAATAGTTTCTTCGTCCGCCACAAAATCGTGTATTGCATGACCACGCAGCACCGACCAAGCCCCAAAATACTCGCCGCTAGTGTAATGCACAAAGGTGTGGTTTTGCAGCGCACCACCGCCTTGAACATCCAGTTCGCTAACGCAGCCTTTGAGTATAATATACAAGCCTTCAGGTGAGTTACCGGTTTGAATGATCACTTCACCTTGGCGAAAATAGACAATATCGAGACTGTTCTGCAATAAAGACCGCTCATCTTCATCTAAGAGATTAAACGGCAAAATATCGGTATTGAAGTCATTACTAGACAGCATAAAAAATCACCAAGTCCATTACTTCATAAGCCCTCAATAGTAGGCGGAGCCAGTATTTCTTGGCACGCGGATGTTGTGCACTATGTTTTGGATGTGCACTGGGGGTTCTGGTGTTAAATGTGAAACGATGTAGGCCACAATAAAGTTTAATACCATGCCCAAAGCACCAAAGCCTTCTGGGGAAATACCAAAGAACCAGTTTTCGGGCTCTCCACCCATAAACCTAAAGTAAATGATATAAGCCAAGGTAGATAGCATGCCCACTAGCATACCGCTCACTGCTCCGTACTTATTCATGCGTTGGTAGAAAATCCCCATAATAATAGCAGGGAAGAAAGACGCACAAGCAAGCCCAAAGGCTAAAGCCACAACCGCAGCCACATAGCCAGGCGGATGCATTCCCAAGTAACCAGCAATCACGGTAGCCACCATAGCCGCCATGCGCGCGACCAGTAACTCCTGTTTGTCACTAATTTGGGGTCGTATCGTCTTTTTCAGCAAGTCATGCGAAATTGACGTTGATATCACCAGTAGTAAACCTGACGCAGTGGATAACGCAGCCGCCATTGCACCTGCTGCGATTAAAGCGATCACCCAATTGGGCAGCTCAGCAATTTCTGGGTTAGCCAGCACCATGATATCCGGGTCAACATAAATTTCATTAGCAAAAGGTTGCACTTCAGGGTCGAATTCGCCACTACTTGGGTTAATCACTTGGCGTTGGTTAGATTCAATATCTCTAGCAAAATCATCCTCTGCCGCCCCCCAATAAATGGGCTTATGTTGGCGCCCGCTAAATGCATCACCTGCCGCATATTGAGTACGCCCGTCTGCATTATGGTCATACCATGCAATTAAACCCGCGTTTTCCCATTTTTTAAACCATTGCGGCATTTGTTCATAAGGTGTGCCGGAATTGTCTGCGCCATTCACCGTTTCAATCAAATTGATACGACCAAAAGCTGCGACTGCAGGAATGGTAGAGTACAGTAATGATACAAAAACCAGAGCCCAAGCTGCAGATATACGGGCATCTCTAACTCTGGGTACGGTGAAAAAGCGAACAATCACGTGAGGCAAACCAGCCGTACCAAACATTAACGAAGCCGTAATAAAAAACATGTCTATTTCGCTTTTACTACCTTCGGTAAAACTTGCAAAACCAAGCTCTGTCACCAAACCATCTAAATGATCCAGCACAGACTGGCCACTGTTTAATGAAGCACCCAGCCCTGTTTGGGGCAATACATGCCCTGTCATTGAAAAAGTTAAAAATAATGCAGGCACCGTGAATGCAAAAATCATCACACAATATTGCGCCACTTGGGTATAAGTGATGCCCTTCATTCCACCCACTACTGCGTAAACAAAGATCACCGCCATACCAATCATGATCCCGGTGTCAATTTCTACCTGTAAAAAGCGTGAGAAAACGATGCCAGTGCCACGCATCTGACCTGAAATGTAGGTAAAGGAAATCAGCATCACACAAATCACTGCAACCACTCGGGCCACATTTGAATAATAGCGATCACCAACAAAATCTGGCACTGTGAATTTGCCAAACTTGCGCAAATAAGGTGCTAATAAAAGCGCTAACAAAACGTAACCGCCAGTCCAGCCCATGATAAAACCACTGGCATCATAGCCGGCAAAAGAAACAATCCCAGCCAAAGATATAAACGATGCCGCCGACATCCAATCTGCTGCAGTCGCCATGCCATTGGCCAAAGGAGTGACGCCTCCACCTGCTACGTAAAATTCTTGAGTACTAGACGCTCTGCTCCAAAAGGCAATAGCGATGTAGATACCGAATGACCCAACCACAAATAGATAAGTGAGCTGTTCTAGGCTCATGATGAAATCCTTAAATTAGCAAAAAAGTAAAATGAATCACCGCATGCTGCGTTATTCGTGCACATCAAATTCATTATCAAGGCGACCCATGCGTATTGCATAGCCTATGGTCAGGGTGCAAAACACCAAAACGCTGCCTTGATTAGCAAACCAATAGCCTAATTTAAAGCCAAAAAGCTGAAACTGATTGAGTTCATCAACGAAGAGAATGCCAAAACCAAAGGAGACTAAGAACCAAATAACAAGATAAAAACAGATAATTTGTAAGTTACGCCGCCAATATTGCTGAGCTTTAGTAGGGCTATTTGTGTCCATGGGATACCTTTTTTTATTATTTTTTATGACACAATCATATCGACTTGGGTGATACAGAGCAACGAAATTATGCGGGTTAGCATGGCTTCGTTGGCACGGTGAACAGTCATAAAAAAACGTTAGACTTTAGTATAAACATTTGGCAGAAAATTCATAGGCAATTGATTTTAATAAAGTTTAAGTTAATTTAGTTTTTGAGCAATAAAATAGCCGCCGTGATATAAATAGATGACTCAACTCTTTATATAAAATTACGTAGGTTATGCATGCTCGATATTTGGGTTATCCTGTTCATCTCACTCGGCTATGTGGGCCTACTGTTTGCCATTGCCTATTATGGAGATAATCGACCCCAGAATGGATCAACGGTAATCAGCCAGCCGGTTATCTATAGCCTTTCACTTGCCGTTTACTGCACATCTTGGACCTTTTACGGTTCAGTATCCAGAGCCACCCAGGGTTGGGATTTTCTTTCTATTTATCTAGGACCCATTTTACTCTTCACATTCGGTTGGGCGTTAGTTTACAAAATAATTCTTATCGCAAAGCAAGAAAACCTGACGACCATCGCCGACTTTATAGCCTCTCGGTACGGCAAAAGCAGAAGCTTAGCAATTGTGATTACCCTAATGGCGACTTTGGGAATTTTGCCCTACATCGCATTGCAACTTAAAGCCGTGGCACAAAGTTTTACCATTATTGTTGCTGGCGATGGCCTAGCCAACTTTAGCTCCAGTAATACTGCTTTAGTTGTGGCTATTTTAATGGCTGCTTTCGCCATTCTATTTGGTACCCGCCAAATTGATACCAGTGAACATCACCGAGGGATGGTATTGGCAGTGGCTTTTGAATCCATTGTGAAACTTGTCGCTTTTGTAGCGGTAGGTTTGTTTGTAACCTTTAGTTTATTTGATGGTGTTGGCGATCTTACCAGCTACATCAGCCAAAGCGGCATGCAAAAGAAATTAGACAATTTTAACCCGTTTCGGGTTAGCTTTCTTACTGAAACTTTACTGGCACTTTTGGCCATGCTTTGTTTACCACGTCAATTTCAAGTGGGCATTGTAGAGAACACCAACCCCAACGATTTGCATACTGCAAGGTGGTTATTCCCACTTTACTTAATCATTTTCTGTTTGTTCATGCTGCCGATCGCTGCCGCTGGCAATGCGCTATTTGCAGGCACCAATGTGGCCACAGACACTTATGTGCTTTTAGTTCCGCTTAGCCAAGGGGCTGATAGCATAGCTACCCTCGCCTATATCGGCGGCCTATCAGCTGCGACGGGAATGGTTATCGTTGCAACAGTGTCGATAAGCACCATGATTTGCAACGACATTGTAATGCCCGTTATTTTCCACTTGTCTCCGCTCCAAGCATCTGAGGACAAAAACATTGGCCGTTTGCTGTTAAAAGTAAGGCGCGTCGTCATTGTTGCTATTTTGCTAGCAGCCTACGGCTACTTTTTGCTTATTGGTGATGGTGAGAGTTTAGTGTCCCTGGGTTTGACTGCTTTTGTGGCCGTGGCCCAATTTGCACCTGCACTCATTGGGGCCGTATTTTGGCGCCGAGGCAATCGATATGGTGCTTTATCAGGCGTGGTGATGGGTTTTACCATTTGGGTGTACACCCTCATGGTGCCCAACTTGAGCGGCGTAGGTTTTGATACCTTAGTTCTGGTAGAGCAAGGCTTATTTGGCATTAGCTGGCTAAGGCCTACAGCAATGTTTGGATTAGATGGTTTTGACCCTATAACCCACGCCACGATATTATCCTTAAGCTTGAACATTATTACCTTTATTTGGGTATCCAAAATCACCCAAGCAAGGTTGCAGGATAGAATCCAAGCCGATCACTTTGTTGATCTTCGAGTGAGCAAATCGATTACCAACACAGAAACAAATTTCAAAAACACTCGCTTTAGTGATCTCCAAACTCTGTGTGAGCGGTTTTTAGGATCTAACCGAACTCATGATGCTTTTCATCAATTTGCCCGCACTCACGATCGCGAACTCAATTTAAATGATCCGATAGATCAAGCTCTAGCAACATACGCTGAGAGGCTATTAGCAGGTGTCATTGGAGCTTCGTCAGCGCGTATCATTGTTGCTTCAAGTTTAATGGACACTGAGATGCATTTGGGCGACGTGGTGAGTATTGCCGATGAAGCCTCTGCCCTGTTTCAGTTTAACCGCACCATGTTGCAATCAACCATTGAACACATAGACCAAGGCATAAGCGTGGTCGATAAAGATATGAGGCTAGTCGTATGGAATAAACGCTACTTAGAAATGTTCCAGTTCCCAGAGGGCCTCATTACCATTGGCAGGCCCATTGAAGAGGTGATCCGCCACAATGCCCACAACGGTGACTATGGCCCAGGCGAGATTGAACATCACGTAGCCCAACGCCTACAAACCCTAAGAGAAGGCCGAACCAATACTCATCTTCGTTACCGGGCTGATGGCGCAGTATTTGAAGTACGAGGCAATACCATGCAAGATGGTGGTTATGTAAACACATACATGGACATTACCAACCATAAACGCATCGAAGCGGCTCTAAAGGAAACCAACGAAACCCTCGAGCAACGAGTGGAAAGCCGGACTAAAGAACTGTTGGTGGCCAATGAAGAATTAAGTGTTGCTAAAATTGGCGCTGACCAAGCTAACCATAGTAAAACTCGCTTCTTAGCTGCAGCCAGCCATGACTTGATGCAGCCACTTAACGCAGCACGCCTGTTTTCTTCTTCTCTGTCACAACAGCATCCAGATGGCACCCTAGCCACCACCTTGCAGCACCTTGATGATTCTTTGGGCGCAGCAGAAGAATTGATTAGCACTTTAATAGAAATATCAAAGCTTGATGCAGGCACCCTTTCGCCCAAACTGAGTCACTTTTCTATCGATAAAATATTACAAAAATTGGCGGTTGAATTTAACGTTTTGTGTGAACAAAAAGGTCTGTCGTTAAGTTACATTCCATGCGGTGTCACCGTATATAGTGATCAGCAACATTTACGCAGAATTGTACAAAACTTTTTGGCCAATGCCATGCGTTACACTCCCAAAGGTAAAGTCGTGTTGGGCTGCAGACGCAAAGGAGACCACATTGAAATTCAAGTTTGGGATTCTGGCATTGGCATAGACCCGCAAAAACTCACTGAAGTCTTTGAAGAATTTAAACGCTTAGATCACCCCGCCACCCAAGATATTAAAGGCTTAGGCTTAGGGTTAGCCATTGCTGAACGGACCGCCAAATTGCTTAATCACAAACTTAAAGTAAGCTCATGGCAAGGCAAAGGTAGTGTGTTTAGCATTGCTGTACCGCTTGGTGATGCCGAAAAAGTTGTTGTACCCATCTCCAATCCTAACTTACAAATGACCGGCACCTCTCAATTAGCTAACATGACCATCATCTGTATCGATAACGAAGCCTCCATTTTAATGGGTATGGAGCAACTATTAAGTGGCTGGGGTTGCAGCGTTATCACCGCCCTTAATGTGTCTGAGGCATTGCAAAAATTGGTGACCCTAGATGCTAGACCCAGTGTTATTCTGGCCGATTATCACCTGGATCAAGATCAAATAGGGACCACAGCTATCGCTAGGATAAGGCAGGTGTATGACAGCCAAATACCCGCCATTTGTATTACGGCAGATCGCACTGAAGAAGTGGCAAAGAATATTGCCGATGAGGATGCTTTATTGCTCAACAAACCATTAAAACCAGCCGCACTTAGAGCGACCTTAAACCGTTTAAGACAAGTATAAAACGCTGAGCAAGGTTAGCTTAATTGACTGACTCATCTTGAGGATGTTCGATACTCAAGCGCCCCGCTAGGATAACGGCTTGGGTGCGGCTGTATACTCCAAGTTTTCTGAGAATAGCAGTCACGTGGGCTTTAATGGTGGCTTCTGACACGTTAAGTTCATAGGCAATTTGTTTGTTAAGCAGGCCCTCAGTAAGCATAACCATGACCTTAAACTGCTGTGGTGTAAGGCTTGCTAGCTGATCAGCAAACTTGCTGTCTTGGGCATCCATAACCTCATCTGCCTCTGGCAGGTCTGAAGGTAGCCATTGGCCGCCTTCAAGCACTGTGGTGACGGCATCAGCAATGTCTGACATCGAAGAAGACTTAGGAATAAAACCAGCTGCGCCAAAGTGCATGGCACGATGAATAACGCTTGCTTGTTCATTTCCAGAGACCACAACCACCGGCACACTTGGAAAATGGGTTCGTAAGTAGATAAGCCCCGAAAAGCCGTTTGCTCCTGGCATATGCAAATCCAGCAACACCAAATCGATGTCACTGTGGATTTGCTGTTCTAAGTCCTTAAGGTGCTCTGCCTCCAATACTTTTTTATCACCTTGCGATCCAATCGCTTGGGTAAGCGCGGCCCGAAATAACGGATGATCATCTGCAATGATAATCGTATAGGTATTAGACATAAAAGCACCTCTTTAACTGGAACATCTGGTTAGCTTATTTATTGCAGCGATTATCAATAAGTTCATTCACCACACTAGGATCAGATAAAGTTGAAGTATCACCTAGCTCACCATAATCATTGGCCGCAATTTTACGCAAAATACGGCGCATAATCTTACCTGAGCGTGTTTTGGGTAGATTAGGTGAGAACTGTATCAAATCTGGTGAGGCAATGGGGCCAATGTCAGCACGCACCCAATTTCTTAGCTCTTTGAGCAACTCATCGCTGCTTTCAAAGCCATCTTGCAAAGTAACATAGCAATAAATGCCTTGGCCTTTAATGTCGTGCGGATAACCCACTACCGCAGCCTCACAAACAGATTCATGCGCTACCAAGGCACTTTCTATCTCAGCAGTACCCATTCGGTGGCCAGATACGTTTAACACGTCATCTACACGCCCTGTTATCCAATAATAACCGTCTTCGTCGCGGCGCGCACCATCACCTGTAAAATAGTAGTGACTAAACGTGGAAAAGTAAGTTTCTTCAAAGCGCTTATGGTTCCCCCAAATCGAACGCGCTTGGCCTGGCCAGCTGTCTTTGATGACTAAATTACCTTCAGTGGCTCCTTCAAGCTCTACACCCTCGTTATCAACTAATGCAGGTTGTACACCAAAGAATGGGAAAGTCGCAGAACCAGGCTTAGCATCCACAGCCCCTGGTAATGGGGTAATCATGTGGCCACCTGTTTCGGTCTGCCACCATGTATCTACCACAGGTGCATTGCCTGTGCTAAAGGTGCGACGGTACCAAAGCCATGCTTCTGGGTTAATGGGTTCGCCTACACTGCCTAACACTCGAACGCTAGAAACATCGGCGCCAGATAAAACATCATCACCGTGCTGCATCAGCGCACGGATCGCCGTGGGCGCGGTATAGAATTGGTTAACTTTGTGTTTTTCAATCACTTGGCCAAAACGAGCATAGCTTGGGTAGTTGGGGACGCCCTCAAACATAAGGGTCGTGCCACGGTTCGCTAATGGACCATACACGATATAACTGTGGCCGGTAATCCAGCCCACATCAGCTGTACACCAGAAAATATCACCCGGATTATAGTCAAACACCATTTCATGGGTCATGGAGCTCCACACTAAATAACCGGCACTGGTGTGCTTTAGCCCTTTAGGCTGACCTGTTGAACCTGAGGTATAAAGAATGAACAATGGGTCCTCAGCATTCATCACTTCAGGCTCGTGCTCGGCACTTGCGTTAGCAACAATATCGCTGTACCAAACATCACGGCCTTCTTCAAAGTGAATAGGTGCGCCGGTGCGTTTAACTACAATTACGGTATCTACGCAGTCGACATTAGCTAAACCTGCATCGACGTTGGCTTTTAAACCAATGGTCTTGCCGCCACGTAAGCCTTCATCGGCTGTGATAACAATATTACTATTAGCACCTTGTACACGCCCTGCGATGGCATCTGGAGAAAAGCCGCCAAAAATAACGGAATGTACAGCACCAATTCGAGCACATGCCAACATCGCCACGGCCGCTTCAGGAATCATTGGCATGTATAGCGTAATGACATCGCCTTTTTTAGCACCTTGGGCAAGCAAAGCATTACTAAATTTACAGACCTCTGCATGCAATTCGTTATAGCTAATATGGCGGGAATCAGCAGGATCATCACCTTCCCAAATAATAGCAGTTTCATTACCATGCTCGGCTAAATGGCGGTCTAAACAGTTAGCGGCAACATTTAATTGGCCATCGCCATACCATTCAATGGAGACGTCATCGGGTGTAAAACGAGTGTTCTTAATTTGTGTCGGTGCTTTTATCCAGTCTAACCTTTCACCTTGCTTGCGCCAAAATTCTTCTGGGTTAGCAACAGACTCTTGGTAAAGCTCTTCACGCTTTTTTTGATCTAATCCAGAGGCTTGGGCAATCGATGCATCGGCTGGGTATGTGTTCACTTCGCTCATTTATGGTTCCTGATTTTTGTACAATAGGATTAACCTACCATTTATAACAAGTTGTCGGTCTTAATGACATAAGACTTTGGCTTAATATAGAAGCTCTTCTGCTAAACTTACTTGCCATGGCAGCAAGCATGCGCCATCATTTACACACATTAACCCTAACGCGTCAAAACCACTATGACCGATGTAAGCTTAGCTTTATTTATTGCCGTTGAAACCTGCCCCGAGCCCCCTTTTTACCCTGTGGCAGCCGCTTGGACTTTGCCAGATGGCAGCATCAAGTCTAGCCTAATTATTGCTGATGATAGTTGGCCGCCTGACTTGTGCTATAGCGATTACATTGATTCAGAAACCATTGACGCCCTTGGGCATTCAGTAAAAGATGTTTTGCTTGAAATGAACGTCGATCTAGATGCCAGCCACGTGGTCGCTCATGGCGATTATTCTCCAACGATTGCTTTGGAGCATTTAATAGAAGCCATCGACATTGAGCTTGCTTTTGAAGTGTCTAGCACGTCCCAGGACATCAGCGAGCATTTAGGCCACGATTGGCGGGATGAATTGCAAGATTTGGCTCATGAAACTGGCCTTGACTTAATGCAAGCCGAAGATCAAGTTAGGCTAATGCAGCTGTGCTGGGCCAGAAGAAATGAACTCCTCTAAGCTGTTTTGGGTTAGCATCTTGTTCACCCTTATCGGTGGGTGCAGCAACATGGCCAGCATCACAAGCATTGACAGTCTCAATTTAAAACCCAGCAAACCTCATACCCCTGATAATTTGTGTGGCATATACGCTCAGTTTGAAGATTGGCAACAAAGCGCAGCCGCATCAGAACAAAAGTGGCAAATAGATCAGTCCATTAGCATGGCATTTATTCACCACGAATCAGGCTATAATTCTACAGCAAGGCCACCAAGGCGAAGGGTGTTTGGTATTATTCCAGGCCGGCACCTATCTACGGCATATGGCTACCCACAAGCCATCAATGGCACCTGGGCCCTGTATAAAAAATCAACGGGCTACACCTTAGCCAAACGCACCAATTTTAATGATGCTGTTGATTTTGTTGGCTGGTATAACGCGCGCTCAGTTAGAATTAACGACATCGCATCCAATGATGCTTATCGACTTTACTTGGCCTATCACGAGGGGAACGCGGGCTACGCAAGGGAATCTTTCCTAGCAAAGCCATGGCTTTTAGATGTAGCAAAAAATGTAGCCCACCAAGCCAAGCGCTACAAAAATCAGCTTAAATTTTGCTTACCTCAAACTTAACAACGGACTCTGCGCATGATAGTGCCTTGGCAAAACATTAACCCCACAACGCTTAACCATCTGCTAGAAGAATTTGCGACAAGAGATGGCACCGATTATGGCGCTTATGAAACCAGCCTTGAAGATAAAGTGGCCCAGCTCAAACTGCAATTAGAGCAAAAGCGTATATTAGTGGTGTATAGCGAATTACATGAATCAGTGAACATAATGCCAGCAGAGCAATTCACACAGTAACCACTGCCTAAAAAAGCCAACCTAGGTATTAGGCCTTGCTGCCCTTTCTTATGAGAAAGTGGTATTGAGAATTGATTTCGGATTGGTCTAAAAGCTCATGCCCCAAGAACAAACAGAACTTTGGAATATCTCTTGTGGTAGACGGATCTGTTGCCAACACTTTAACAACATCTCCAGCCCCTATATCTCTAAAGGTACTGTGTAACATCATCACAGGTTCCGGGCAAAATAGGCCCGTAGTGTCTAATAGCTTATCAATCTTAGGCGTGTTTTCAGTCACTGTGTTTACTCTTTAGTACGGTTAAAGCGCATTATACTTTTAGATCCAAATAGGCCATGCAGCTTAAACTAATCAGCCTAGTTTAACGTCTGCTTGACCCACTGATCAATGCAATCAACCGCTTCTATGATCGCTTCTTGTTGGCTTAGTTTTGAAGCCTTATAAGGAACAAAGCTATGATCCATCTCAAGCAGCCAATGCAGCTGAATATTAGATGGCAGGCGGTAACTTAACACTTCATCATGATGCCCTAACGCATCTCGCGTACCTTGTACGATCAGCCCAGGTTTATGACTAGTCAGCAAATGAGCCACCCTTAAGTTTTCTGGCTTACGCTGAGGATGAAATGGATAACCCAATGCAAACCAACCAAGTGCATTAGATTGCTCTGCGATTAAACTGGCCACTCGCCCACCAAGCGACTTACCACCAATAACAACAGGGCCCTCAAGGGCTAAAGCATCAAGCAATGCCAAATACTCAAGTTGTAATTTGGCTACGCCAATCGGTGGTCGTCTTATACCTGTAGCCTGCATCGTTTGCATGTAAGAAAACTCAAACAAATACACACTAAAATTTTTTTCACTTAATGCATTGGCAACAGCTTGCATAAACGCATGATTCATCCCAATACCAGAACCATGGGCAAAAACCACGTTGATGTCACCATTGCCATATTTTTGCACCGGCGCAATTGTAGTTTTCAAATTCACGCTAAA
>CAXHZX010000019.1:0-27921 GCA_964022265.1 uncultured Oceanospirillaceae bacterium
AACCGGCTAAATGGCAGCCACTGAATTAAAAGCTGCTTTTAAAACTTCTTTAAAATTTCTTTAAAACTATTTATTGGCTTTATCTTTATGATCTGACAACCAGTTTACCAAGCGATTATTGTCTACATACAAGAATTGTCTTATTGGTGTTTTCACCACCAACAGTAACAGCCCAATAGAGAGTAAGCACCAGACTGCTGGCCATTCATACGGATTTTGTGTCAACACATAAGCCATGAGTGGCCCAGCAGCAATATGATACACAGTGAAACGCCAAGAACCATAAAGCACAGGCACTATGAATGCCATAACCATGTACATAAGGCCACCATGTATGTCGTTATTGAGAGGCACAGACCAACCAATATGCCAAGTGCCTGAAAGTGAATACAAAGACTCACCACATAATGGAATGCCGTATGGACATAGTTCCATCCACGCAAACGGATATACCTGCAGCAACATGAACACTGTTGTAACGAAGCACAGGCCATACGCAAAGGGTGCTATTTTTCTTGCTACGGACTGATCCTTTAAAAAGTGTAAGGAAACCATGTTGATAAAGAACGGCTGGAATGCGATGTGAAGATAACCCAGTAGCGTAGCCACCTGATTGGAAGGGTTAAGCGGTTGGTCTATAACAGCGTAAGTAAACGCCTGCAAAACCTCCATTAATGTAAAATAACATAAGGCTATCCAAAGCGCAGGCGGTTCCTTTTTGTAAATGGCGTAACCTGTCGCCACGATACCTACGGTAGACAAAACGACCGATGCTTCTCCACTCCAACACATACTCACATTCCTTGTATTTATTTATTAATATAATATTAAATCATTTAATTGTTAACAAAGAAAGTGTTGAAGCATCATAGGTATAAGGTTTACGGTGCTGACAATACAAAGGGACAAGCAAAGACCGCGCGCTAGCCAACAAACTAGCAAGAGATGCAGAATGTCACCCAGATCAAATAAAGCAAGCTAATGCTCACTCTTCAGTTGAGGTGCAAAAGATTTATCAGGAAGGACACGAGTTGCCTTTTGAGACAGTGCAAATTCAATTCACAGCGGATCAAATTGGTGGGGATTTTATATCAGGGCCAAACAAGGTATAGTTTTTGTTCGCTATTCTTGTTCAGTTTTTGTTCAGTTAGTAGGCGCTTACCTGCTAACCCTTGTAATTGGTGGAGCCTAGCGGGATCGAACCGCTGACCTCAACACTGCCAGTGTTGCGCTCTCCCAGCTGAGCTAAGGCCCCACACGAGGGATATCAAACCACTTCGCAATCGCTGTTGTGACTTGATGGGGCGTTATTATAGGTGCATGAGAAAGGATTGCAAGCCCCTTTAGGGGCTTTATAAATGTTTTAAGATAAAAACACTTATTTTAATCAATCACTTGCGCTGCTAGCCAAAACTAACGCGACAAGGCTTGGTATTCTTTGTCCCAGCGCTTGGCTTCTTTCTTAGACAAACCACCCAATATATCCACGGCATGACGGATACGCGCCCTACTCATGTCTGGGCCTAATATTTCCATGGCATCAAACACGGATACCGAGTTAGCCGTGCCTGTAATCACGACAAACAAGGTAGCAAACACGTCTTTAGGTTTTAGTTCTAGGGTTTCGGCCATTCCTTTACAAATAGCAAAAATGTCATCCTTTTGCCAATGCCGCAGGGCTTCAAGGCGCCACAAGGTAAATTGCAGTACTTTGCGCACTTGTTCTGGCTCTAGCTTCTTATTGGCTAAGTCTTCGCCAGTTAGTTTTAGCATGCCGCTTAAGAAGAAGCCTGCCAATGGCATTACATCGCTAAAAGTATCGACCCTAGGCTTTATCAATGGCACGATAGGCGCTAAGCGGTTGCTGTTTAGGGCCCAGGTTTGCATGCGCTGCATAAATTGCTCATCGCTTAGGTCTTCACGTAGCCATAAGCCATTGAGCCAAGACAGTTTTTCTTGGTCAAAAATAGGTCCGCCCAAAGAGACTCGGTTGATGTCAAAGTTAGCCACCATTTCTGCTAAGCTAAATTTCTCACGCTCATCAGGCATCGACCAACCCATACGCCCAAGATAGTTAACCAATGCTTCTGGCAAATAACCCATACGCTCGTAGTACATAATACTGGTGGGGTTTTTGCGCTTTGAAAGCTTGCTTTTGTCAGGGTTACGCAGAAGTGGCAAATGGCATAGCTGAGGCATGTCCCAACCAAAGTATTGGTAAAGCAACTGGTGCTTTGGGGCGGAGTTAATCCACTCTTCACCGCGTAATACGTGAGTGATACCCATTAAGTGGTCATCCACTACGTTGGCTAAGTGATAAGTGGGCATACCGTCTGCTTTTAGCAGCACTTGCATGTCTACCTGAGCCCAATCAATTTCTATGCTGCCACGTAGCATGTCGGCAAAAACACAAGTACCCTCGCGTGGCACTTTCATGCGCACTACATAAGGCATGCCGGCATCTAGGTTTTGTTGCACTTGTGTTGGCGATAACGCCAAGCCACGGCCATCATAGCCAATGGGTAATTTGTTTTCTGTTTGGTGGCGGCGTAGTTCGTTAAGCTCTTCTTGGGTAGCAAAACAGTAAAAAGCATGGCCATCATCTACCAGTTGCTGGGCATAATCTTGGTAAATACTACCGCGTTCACTTTGGCGATATGGGCCATGTGGGCCACCTACGTCTGGGCCTTCACTCCATTTAATACCTAACCAACGCAACGAATCTAAAATAGCTTGTTCAGATTCAGGCGTGCTGCGCTCTTGGTCTGTGTCTTCTATGCGCAAAATAAACTCGCCGCCATTTTGCTTGGCAAAAGCTAAGTTAAAAAGGGCAATGTAAGCAGTGCCTAGATGCGGGTCGCCTGTAGGTGATGGCGCAATACGGGTACGAATAGCAGTCATGGTTTTGGGTCTAATAATGGGTGCGAATTTGCGTTGCATTATACCTGAAACAGCCATGATGTATATTCAAGCCACATGCTTTGGTGTCGGTGTGTATAAGCAAACTGGCTGATTAGAAACCGGCTAAACCACAGGTAAAAAAAAGCCGCGTTAACTAGCAAAGCAGTTAGCGCGGCTTGTAAGCCTTAGTCTAAGTGATTAAGCGCCTTTTTGAGGACGCATGTCGTCGATGCTGATACCCGCTACTTGAACTGGTGTCTTCATCGCGTCACGGCGGAACGGGTCGCCTAGCTCTTGGTTGATTAAAATCTCAACCAACGTGGTAGTGCCTGCTGCTTGATCAACTAATGCTTGGCTAAGAGCCGCGCTTACTTCATCCATAGTGCGGGCTTGAACACCTTTAAGGCCACACGCTTGTGCAATGCCTGCGTAGTTTACGTTTTCATCGAGCTCCGTGCCTACGAAGTTATCATCGAACCAAAGTGTAGAGTTACGCTTCTCTGCGCCCCACTGGTAGTTACGAAATACCACCATGGTCACTGCTGGCCACTCTTCACGGCCAATAGCAGTTAGCTCAGTCACCGCAATACCAAATGCTCCGTCGCCAGAGAAACCAATAACTGGCGTGTCTGGGCAACCAATTTTAGCGCCAACGACTGCGGGTAGTCCGTAGCCACATGGGCCAAACAAACCAGGTGCTAGGTATTTACGGCCTTCTTCAAAAGTAGGGTACGCATTACCAATGGCACAGTTGTTACCAATGTCTGAAGAGATAATAGCTTCTTTTGGCATAACTGAAGAAATAGCACGCCATACCATGCGTGGGCTTAGCCACTCTGGCTTAGCCGCACGAGCACGCTCGTTCCAAGTGGTACCTGGATCATCTTCTTCATGAGTCATGGCTTCTAGTTCCACTTCCCAAGCTGCTTTAGTGTCTGCAATGCGGGCTTTACGCTGCGCACGCTCAGTGTCACCTGCGTTAGCAGAAAGTTGAGCAATAATGCCGTTCGCTACTTTAGCCGCGTCACCTACAATACCTACGGTTACCGCTTTAGTTAGACCGATACGCTCTGGTTTAAGGTCTACTTGGATAATCTTGGCGTTCTTTGGCCAGTAATCAATGCCGTAGCCTGGCAAAGTAGAGAATGGGTTTAGGCGGGTGCCCAAAGCCAATACTACGTCGGCTTCTTGGATCAACTGCATGCCCGCTTTAGAACCGTTGTAGCCTAATGGGCCAGCAAATAATGGGTGTGAACCTGGGAAAGCATCGTTATGCTGGTAACCACAACATACAGGTGCATCCAAACGCTCTGCAAGTGCCATAGAAGCTGCAATACCGCCAGCTGCTAATACAACGCCTGCGCCGTTTAAAATCACTGGAGACTTTGCTTCTGACAAAAGCTTAGCCGCTTCTGCTACGGCCATTTCACCGCCTGAAGGCAATTCAAAGTCGATCATTGTTGGCAGCTCAATATCTACAACCTGAGTGAACATGTCACGCGGGATGTTGATTTGAGCAGGGCCTGAGAAACGGTGTGCGTTAGCAATAACACGATCTAGCACTTCAGCAACACGTGATGGGTCACGCACTTCTTCTTGGTAACAAACCATGTCTTTAAACAAAGCCATTTGCTCAACTTCTTGGAAGCCGCCTTGGCCAATAGTCTTGTTCGCCGCTTGTGGCGTAACCAACAACAATGGCGTGTGGTTCCAGTAAGCTGTTTTTACTGCAGTTACAAAGTTTGTGATACCTGGGCCGTTTTGAGCAATCATCATACTCATTTTGCCTGTAGCACGGGTGTAACCGTCTGCCATCATGCCGCCAGAGCCTTCGTGGGCACAATCCCAGAAGCTAATGCCCGCTTTTTCAAAAAGGTCAGAAATTGGCATCATAGCTGATCCAATAATACCAAACGCATGTTCAATGCCGTGCATTTGTAATGTTTTTACAAACGCTTCTTCTGTAGTCATTTTCATAGGGGTTACACCGTATATAGTTTGAAAGTGAGTTAATTTGTATAAATTTTTAGACTTCTTAGGTCATGTTTAAATGATACGCAATAAATAGCTTAGAGCTTAGAACCAAACGCACCATTTTGATTAGCCCAGTTGGGCCAACCCAGAATTTAGTGCTTTAAAAAAAGAGCTCAGTTTAACCGATTACAATACAATCAGCCAAACTAAGCCCAAGCTCAATACAAGCATATGAAAAAATTTAAGCTCAATTTAATCAATCATTTATCAATACCCTGGCTACCAATAATTAGGTAGCCATAAAGCAATTTGTGGGAACCCAATAATGAGCATCAAGCCTATTAGCTGAATCACCATAAACTGCATCATACCTAGGTAAATGTCTTTTAAATCCCACTCGGGCACTACGCCTTTCAAGAAGTAGGCCGATAAGGCCACGGGCGGGCTTAGCCAGGCGGTTTGGAGGTTTACCGCCACCAGTATGGCAAACCAAACCAATAGGTCTGCATTGTTTAAGCCAAAGTCTAGGGTTTCTACCACCGGCAACAGTATTGGCACAATAATCAATACAATAGGCACCCATTCTAAGGGCCAACCCAATAAGAAGATTAAAGCTAAAATAAAGAACAACATGGCCCATGAAGACATATCAAAAGACAAAAGTAATTCGGTCAGCATTCGAGGGGTGCCAAGGTTTGAGAACACCGCGCCAAAAAAGTTGGAAGCCGCTACCAAGAACATAATGAGCACGGTAATTTCTAAGGTTTTTATCAGCGCATCATAACCACTTGGGAAAGAAAACTTACGATAAGCCACTGACAAAATAATAGAACCAAAAGCACCGCACGCTGCAGCCTCAGCAGGTGTTGCTAGGCCTGCCACAATAGAACCTAAAGAAAATGCAATGAGCACGGTAGGCGGCACTAAACCCATAAAGAATTCGTACCATAAGTCTGAGAAGTAAAAGCCATTGGGGCGCGTTTTTCTTGCCCACTTAAACACCCAAAACATCATACCCATCCATAACAATGGAATCACAAGCCCAGCCAGTGGGAAGAATGACAACATGCCTTTAGTGGCTAATATGCACAAGAAGACAAACATGCCCAAACCAGACATAACCAAAATCACTTCAAGGCCATAATAAGGCGAAGTTTCAGGCTGATCTTCTTCTGGCAAAATAGGCCCAAGGTCAGGATTAATCATGCAGCGGCCAATGGTGTAAATCATATACAAACTAGCCAGCAACACCCCTGGTAATACAGCGGCACGGAACAAATCTGTCACCGGTACTTCTAATACCGGCCCCATTACAATTAGCATGATAGAGGGCGGTATTAATATACCCAAGGTACCACCTGCGGTGATCGCACCTGCTGATAAGCGCACATCGTATTTAGAGCGATTCATGGTTTTAGCCGCCATAATGCCCAAAATAGTCACCGACGCACCCACAATACCCGTGGCTGCAGCAAAAATGGTAGATACAAACAACACCGCAATAAACAAAGCGCCACGAGTGCGTGACATCATCATTTGCACAGCATTAAACAAGCGTTCCATCAGCCCTGCTTGCTCCATCATAATGCCCATGAAAATAAACAAAGGCACAGCCACTAGCTGATCGTTCAGCATGGTGGAGTTCACTTGCAAGGTCAGCAAGAAGAAAGCCAATTTACTGCTACCACCCCATGATGCAAATACAAACCCTAAAAAGATCAAGGTGAAGGAAATAGGGAAACCAATAAAAATAGAAAACAACATAGCCGCTAACATAAGCATGCCAATCATTGGCTTAGAAATGTCGACATCGCCTAAAACTTCGCCCACCCAATCGCCTATGGGTAATGTGTCTGGATAAAACACCGACACAAAAATAGCCGCCAAGCCTAAAAGGTAAAATGGGAATACTTTTAAGAATTTTGCTTCTCTTTGTTTGCCCATTTTGTGGAAGGCGCGGAACAGTTCAGGAAAACCTTGTACAAATAAAAGCGCTGCGCCTATTGGCATAAAAATGCGCGCAGGCCATAAATACGGTGCCCATGTAGAGTCGGCGCTGGCATCTTCCCATTGGCCCCACTCTTCGCCCCAGCCATTAAAACCTAATGAATCACCGGCAAAGCCTAGTGCGCTCCAAAAAAACAGCAGCATAGCTGGGAAATAAAACATCATATAAAGCACAGCATCAACTGTCGCTTGAGTTTTGTCTTGCCAGTTACGGTAAATAAAGTCGGCCCTTATGTGCACGCCGCGCATTAGCGCATAACCTGCTGCGGCCATGAAGATCACCCCACCTAACATGCGGCTTACATCATAAACCCAGGTGGTTGGTCCTAAGTTTATTGCCCTTGCAAAGTCACCTAGGTCATAAGAAATAAGCAGTGCAAACATGCCTCTGGAGAATACTTCAATCACCATTACGGCCACCAAAGGGATAATGGCCAAACAAATGATACGGCCCATCCATAGGTTCATTACATCAACATAAGCGGTAATTGGTCGCTGCCAGGATGTCATACCTTCAGGGGTTTCACCTGGTTTTTCGGCACGGCGCTCGGCAATCAATTCATCTGCAATTTCAAGCTCACCAATATCTGTTGCTTGTGTCGCCATACTGGCTTCCTCTTATTATTTTAATTAACGGTTTTTTATTTTGCCTATAGCCATTTTTTAGGCAACAGGGTTTCACATGTTTCAAAGTGAAAGTTTTATTATAGGCTCCACATTCAAAGCATTGAGAAGGCTATGATAAGGCTCTAACTGTGTTAGAAAATAACCCAGCACTGCAAAAGTAGTGCTGGGTTGGTATAAAGCAATATAAAAAATTACTTGATACTATCGGCAAAAGCCTTACCTAGGCTTGCATTAGAGGCTTGCGCACCTGCCCAAAATGGTACAGCGATGGCTGCGAAGTCTTTTTGAGACTGCCAAACTTCTGCGAAGAATTCGTTCTTATCAGAAGCTTCTTGAAGCAATTTGTTCGCTGCGTTCATGTACTCAGGGAAGTAATCCGCTGGGGTATCGTGCAACTGCACGCCATGGTTTTCGGTTAAGTCTTTAAGTGCCTTACCGTTCTCATAGATTCGGTAAGAGATCGCTTTAGACAAAGACGCGTTCGCTGCAACTTCAATGGCTTTTTGCTGCAGTGGGGTTAACGAGTCATAAACGTCACCATTCATGTACATATCAGCATTTACAACCACTTGGTGAAGACCTTGTAGGTAGTAGTGCTTAAGTACTTTCTGGAAACCGAATACGCTATCAGGCTTTGGACAACACCATTCAGCAGCATCAATTGTGCCTTTTTCAAGGGCAGGTAAAATGTCACCACCACCCATAGCCACAGAAGCTACGCCGATATCCTTATAGGCTTGGCCTACCATTCCTGGTGGCGCACGGAAACGATACTTACGGAAGTCATCCATTGAGTTAATGGGCTCACTAAACCATCCCAAAGCCTCTGGGCCTACTGGCTGTAACATAAAGCCTTTTACGTTTACGCCCATCTCATCCCACAAACGGTCATAAAGTTCTTTACCACCACCGTATTGGAACCAAGATAAGAAGGCGATGTTATCTAAGCCTACGCCTGCACCAGCAATTGGAGCGCCAAATAAGTTAGCTGCTGGGTGCTTACCACCCCAGTAATGCGTCCAAGCAAAACCACCATCTAAAAGACCCGCATCTATGGCGTCAATGATGTCAGTATTACCAACGACTGAGCCACCTGGCAAAATTTCAATGGTGACAGAGCCACCTGTCAAATCATAAACATCCTTAGCGAATTCCTTTAACATGTGCACTTCATCAGATTTGGTGCCAAGTACAGACTGAACACGGATCGTGACGTCTTTAGCGTACACTGCAGTTGAGCTGATAATCAGCACCCCAGCAGCGGCAGCAAACTTCATTTTGTTAAATATGGACATCCTTGCCCTCCATTATTATGTTTTGCCTTCAGTTAGCTGCTGTCTTTTCGTATGGAAGACTTCACACAAATCCCATATCCATGGGAGGCAACAGTAAATTTTGTTAAACCTAAATCCACCTAGGTACCAGTGGCAGGCACCAGTGGCCTAATTGATTAAGCTGAGTCGCACTCAATAAACATTAAGCACCTGCACTTTCCTTCAAAATCATGTCAGCTACTTTTTCACCAATCATTATTGCTGGAGCATTGGTATTGCCCGAGGTAATAATAGGCATGATAGAGGCATCAGCCACACGCAAACCTCCTATGCCATGGACTTTAAGCTTCTCATCGACCACCGCCATTTCGTCTTGGCCCATTTTGCAGGTCCCTGTAGGGTGGTAAATAGTCGTGGCGGTGTCTCTGGCCCAATTTAGAATTTGTTCATCGGCTTCATCGGCGATGGATGCGCCTGGGCTATATTCTTGTGTCACCAGCGCATTCAAAGGCGCTTGTCTTGCAATTGTGCGGGCCATTTTAATACCCGCAACAATCGTATCTTGATCAAGTTTAGTGGCTAGATAGTTAGGATGAATGTTTGGGTAATCCATAAACCGTTCAGACACTAAGCTGATATGACCCGTGCTTTGTGGCCGCATTTGCAGCACAGAAGCGGTAAAGGCATCAAATTTATGGGTGCCTTTAGCGGGTGAATCTGCGCTAAAAGGCTGGATATGAAATTGAAGATCGGGGCGCTCTGGGCTTAGCGAAGACTTGACAAAACCGGTGCCCAAGCTTGCTGCCATCGTCATAGGGCCAGTGCGTTTCATCACGTATTGCAAACCAATTAGGCCTTGCTTAAACCAATTACTAATTTCTGTGTTAATGGTGCTCTCAGCGCACTTAAACACGGGCCTAGCTTGCAGATGGTCTTGCAAATTTTGGCCAACTCCTGGCAGTTCCTTAACCAGCTTAATCTTGTGAGGGTTTAATTCATCAGCGCTGCCTATGCCAGAAATCATAAGTAACTGCGGTGAACCAATAGCACCTGCACATAACACTACTTCTTTATTGGCCTCTAACATGCCATTAGCAAGTTTCACGCCTGTGACGCGTTGGCCTTCAAACACTAGTTTTTCAACACAAGCGCCTGTGTGAATGGTGAGATTAGCTCGACTTCTAGCGGGGTTAAGATAGGCCACTGCTGAGCTACAACGTCGGCCTTTTTTTGCGGTGAGTTGGAATAGGCCTACACCTTCTTGGTCTACCCCATTGTAATCATCATTGGCTTTGTAGCCTAAGCCTTCTGCGGCTTCTAACCATGCATCGACCACAGGCCTGCTGACTCTCGTTTTAGAAACGGTTAATGGGCCACCCTGGCCACGCAATTCGCCAGGCTCACCTTGCCAGTCTTCAGAGCGTTTAAAATAAGGCAGAACGTTTTCCCATTCCCAACCTTGATTACCCAAATTAGCCCAGTCGTCATAGTCTTGCGCTTGGCCGCGCACATAAAGCAGGCCGTTAATCGACGAACTGCCACCCAGCACTTTGCCACGCGGCCATGGAATAGAGCGGCCATTAAGGCCATTACAAGGTTGGGTTTGGTAACACCAATCGGTAGAAGGGTTGCCCATGGTTTTAAAATAACCCACGGGGACATGAATCCAAGGGTTTAAATCGCGGCTACCCGCTTCTAGTAGTGCAACGGTATAACGCCCATTTTCAGACAAGCGACTGGCAACAGCACAACCTGCTGAACCTGCGCCTACTACAATGTAGTCATACTTGCCTTGCATCGATTAAACCTCTTATTTTTATTATTTATATCAAAAAATGAGACTCACATTCTCATAATGCATTATAGTTACAGAAAAGCACATAATTTGTTTTAACTCAAGATTTATTAAATTTTTTAACACTTCTACAACTAGTTTAAGTTTTATTACGGAGGCTCCTTATGCCCGATGATCCTCGCATTGCCACCAACATGCGGCTTTTTTATATTTTGGACGTACTCGCCCAACAACAGTCAGCCCTTACCCCTTCACAGATTAATATGCAATTAGGGTGGTCCAAACAGACTGTGCATAGATTGTGCAAGTCCATGGTGGAAGAAGGTTTTTTGCAATACGATGCCACGGGCAAAAAATTATTACCCAGCCCAACCCTTCGCACCTTAGCCAATGGCTTACTCACCAGTGATTGGCAAGCCAGTGCTAAACACCAAATTTTGGAAAAATTAAGCAGCAAGGTGAAAGAGACGGTGAACTTTGTTGTCCCAGAAAACCCGGGCATGACTTACCAAGACCGTGTGCAAACCAACTGGGCCTTTCAAATACATTTGCCCATTGGTAGCCACGTGCCTTTTTATTGCACCGCAAGCGGTAAAACTTACCTTGCAAGCCTGCAGCCCAAACACCGTACTGCCATGGCAGAAAGCCTGCATTACCAACCTCTTACGGTAAACACAGTCACGGACGCGAAAACACTGCTAAAAGAGTTAAACCTCGTTAAAAAACAAGGCTTTGCTATTGATAATGAGGAGTTTTACGAAGGTATGATTGCCATAGCGGTGCCTATATTAGACCCCGCTGGACGCTACCATGGTGCCCTAGCTGTGCACGGCCCTACGCAAAGGTTAAGCCTAGACACGCTAAGCCAGTTCTACCCAGATATAAGAGCCGCAGCAGATCAGTTGAGTGAACTTATTTTTTCGGTTTAATTAGGTGTAAACCAAGTTCACCCGGTGTGTGGCAATGAACTTGCGACATGATTTGGGCAAGCTCAAGCTGCAAAAGCTCTAGCGTATGAGTGGCGCCGTCTTCGCCACAAGCTGCCACGCCATAAAGCATGGCCCTGCCGGTAAAGACCATGTGCGCACCCAAGGCTAAATATCTGGCCACATCGATTCCTGTTTCTACCCCGCTATCAGCCATGAGGGTGGTTTTATGGCCCAGTTCATCCGCAATATCTCTAAGGCAATGAACCACAGGTTTGGCCGCATCTAACTGGCGCCCACCATGGTTCGAAACAATCACGGCATCAGCACCTATATCGATAGCAAGTTGCGCATCTTTAACGTCATTAATGCCTTTTACAATCAATTTGTGCGGCCACAGCTTACGAATGTGAGCCAATAGCTTTGCATCTACAACGGCCCTGATACGGGTGCGCATAAATTCAGCGGCATCATTCATACTCATGGTCGCAGGGTCCATGTATTGAGTAAGGTTGGCAAATTGGGGCAAGCCGTTGGCCAGGGTAGCCAAGCTCCACGCCGGTCGCAGCGCAGATTGCACGATCGTGCTTGGGGTAATTTTGGGAGGCACACTTAAGCCACTTTTGATCGCTTTTACACGCCTTCCAGGCGTTGGTACATCTAATGTCACTACTAAGTGCTTGCAGCCACTTTGGCTGGCTCGTTGAAGCAAATCTTCACAAATAGCCTGATCAGATGGAGCGTAAAGCTGAAACCAAAAATTATCTTTTGCGTTTAAAGCCGCCTCTTCAATAGATAAGGTAGACACAGTGCTAAGCACAAAAGGCACATTAGCAGCCTTCGCTGCTCTTGCATGCATGGCCGATGCATTTGGCCACACAAGGCCACTAAGCCCAAGGGGCGCTATGCCAAGCGGTGCGTCATAAGTTTGGCCTAATATTGACGTGGCTAATTGGGGTGGCTGATAACTGCCAAGGTAATCAGGCCTTAAATACACTTCATCTAAAGCCTTACGGTTATTTGCAATGGCGATATTGGCGTTACAACCTTCTTCTATGTAATCAAACACAAAAGTAGGCACTCGCTTTTTAGCTTGCCTTTTAAGATCTGCAACGCATGCGAAACGGTGTTCAAACTTGTCCATTTCTTTCCTTGTTATAGGTGGTGCTCGGGCTGCAACACTATCTTGGCTGCCGCTGCGCGCCCGTAGTGTAAATCGCTAAAGGCTTGTGCGCCTTCACTGAGTGCCCGAAGTTCTACCCACCTTAAATCGCCTAAGCGATCTTGTGCCAGCATGTCTAATGCTGCTTGCATATCGGCTGGGGTATAACAGTAATTGCCAAGCACGCTTATTTCTTGCAAGGTAATTCTACGAATATCCAGGCCCTCGCCACTATTTTGTAAACCTACGTGGGAAATAATACCACCAGCAGCCACTTTCTCACTGGCCATAGCCCGAGTCGCGCCGGCACCCACGCAGTCAAACACCACATCATAACCCGGCGCCGGTAAAGCTGCGCCTTGGCTTGGATCAAATACATTGGCTACACCTTGTTGCTCTATGGTGTGACGTCTTAGTGGGTTGGTTTCAGCAAGATCAATATTACAACAGCCCTTAGCCGCTAGGATTAAAGCGCTGAGTAAACCAATAGCACCGCCGCCAATCACCAAGCAACGCTGTTCAGACAAAGGCCGGTAGCTGATCCGTTCCACCAAAGCAATAGCATGTAAAGCCGTGGCAGTGGGCTCGGTCAGACAAGCGACCCAGGGCTTCACATTGGAGGGTGGAATCAAAATGTTAGTGTCATCAATGACCATGTATTGGGCATATGCGCCTGCTAGACGCATACCAATGATTTCACGCTTAGCGCACAAGTTAGCCCGCCCAGATAAACACGATGGGCAAACACCGCAGCTCATCAGTGGGTTAATAACTACCTGCGCGTCAGCTTCGTGTTGGCTTGAAGCCACAACGAAGCCTGCAACTTCATGGCCCAAAATTAAGGGCGGTACACGCCTCTCGTCAAGGCCATGATAGGCGTGCATGTCGGAGCCACAAATTGCCGTAGCTGCGACTTTAATGAGGGCTTGGTTGGGCCCAGCCACTGGCATTTCTTCGTCACGATAATGCACTTCTTGAGTGCCCGTATATACCAACGCTTTCATGGTCATGGCAGTTACCTTGTTTGAGCTTTTGGCCCTTGGGTTTCTTGGCTTAGTGGCCTAGTGGATTAGTGGCTTAAATCAAATTTTTCTGCTGGGAAATATTTATGCAATCGATCATCACCACTTCTAGCATGGCCTTCCATGCCTTCCAGGCGAGAAATTCTTGCTGCTGCAGAACCTACTTCACGGTTAGCCTCTTTAGTCATGCGCTGGGTAGTGACGGTTTTAATAAACTTGCCCACCGACAAACCGCCGGTGTAACGAGCAGCGCCTTTAGTAGGTAGGATATGGTTGGTACCCGAGCACTTGTCCCCATAGGTGACGGTGGTTTCTTCACCCACAAACAAAGAACCGTAGTTATTGAGGTTTTCAACCCACCAGTCTAGGTCTTCACAATGCACTTCCAAGTGCTCTGCCGCGTATTGATCACTAATTTCTACAGCTTCTTCACGGGTGTCACACACAATTACTTCGGCATAATCTTGCCATGCTGAGCGCGCCGCAGAACGAGAGGGCTCTGGCATGTCTTCAATTAACCCAGGCACTAATTCAATGGTTTTCTTAGCCACTTCAGCATCTAAACTAAATAACCAAACAGGTGAATCTGGGCCGTGTTCGGCTTGGCCTACTAAGTCGCCAGCCACAATTCTTGGGTCTGCCGTATGATCGGCAATCACTGCAATTTCTGTTGGCCCAGCAAACATATCAATGCCTACTCGTCCAAACAACATACGCTTGGCTTCTGCCACAAAACGATTACCTGGGCCGGCTAAAACGTCTGCAGCACGGCCGCTAAACAAACCAAAGGCCATCGCTGCAATGCCTTGTACACCACCCAGTGCAAGTATCGTATCGGCACCGCAATAGTTGGCTGTATACAAAATGGCATCGTTGACACCCGCACCAGGCTTTGGCGGAGAACAAGCCACGACATGCTTCACACCTGCGGCTTTAGCAGTAGCCACCGACATAATGGCAGAGGCGACGTGTGAGTACCTGCCACCTGGAATATAACAACCTGCGGTTTGTACCGGAATCTGACGCTGACCAGCCCAAAGGCCTGGCGACAGCTCTACTTCAAAATTTTGCAATGATTGACGCTGTCTTTGTGCAAATTTGTCTACGCGTTCATGGGCGAAACGTATGTCATCCTTAACCTGCTGCGACAATCGCTGTGTAGCTTGGTCAATATCATCACTGGATACTAAAATGTTGCCATGATAACCGTCCAGCTTAGCTGCATAATCAATGCAGGTTTGCTCTCCACCTGCTTCAATGTCTGCCAACATTTGCGCCACTGTTGCGCGCGTATCGTCTTCACCGGTTGCGGATGATTTTTCAGCTTTCTTCAAATAAGTAACGGCCATAATTAAATTCCCAATGCGTTTTGTATGCGCTTACATTTATTGTTCAGGCCATCTTAGACCAATAATTTGCGCACAACAACACCCTTGACCACTTTTTGTATGCGCTTACATTTTTATCGGTGTATAATTATTTTATAGCGTTATTTCGGCATTTATTATGGTTCTCGCATCCCAGGCAAACCCATCTAGAAAACCTGCAACTCAAGGTGATGTTGCAAAGGTTGCTGGCGTATCCACGGCGACTGTGTCCAGAGTAATCAACCAACCAGACTCAGTGCGTGCTCATGTAAGGTCTAAGGTGGAAGCTGTCATTAGGCAGCTGGACTATGTGGCAGATGCCGGTGCAAGAGCTTTGGCAAGCAAACGTTCGCGTTGCATTGGCGCGGTGATACCCACCTTTGCCAATGCCATTTTCGCTGATGGTATTGAAGCCTTTGAAACCCAGCTTAATCAGGCTGGGCTTAGCTTAATGCTAGCTGCTTCAGGCTATAATGCAGCCAGCGAGCTGACCCAAGTACGCACCCTCATCGAGCGCGGTGTCGATGCAATAATGCTAGTAGGCTTAGAACATGACCCGTTAATCTACCAAATGTTAAGCCAACGTAACATTCCCTACGTGCTCACCTGGGCCTATAACAAAGACAGTAAACACCCCTGCGTGGGTTTTAATAACTACCAAGCGGCAAAACTCATCCCCAATCACTTATTAGAAAACGGCCACCAAAATTTTGCCATTATCAGCGGTATTACTGTGGGCAATGACCGAGCTTCTGATCGCTTAGCGGGCATGAAAGCACGTTTATTAGAGGCCGATATACATTTACACCCCAGCACTGTCATAGAGTGTAACTACACCATTGAAGAAGGCCGTGCTGCGTGTAAAGCCTTATTAAATGCAAAGCAGCCACCCACTGCCATTTTATGCAGTAACGATGTTCTGGCCACAGGCGCTCTACTTGAATGCCAAGCCCGTGGTGTTGAAGTACCCGCTAAGGTGTCTATCGCAGGCTTTGATAACTTGCCAATTAGCGCCAACCTAACACCCAGCCTAACGACAGTAGATATACCCTTTAAAGCCATGGGCCAACGAGCAGCTCAATATTTAATCGATTGCTTGGCAGGCGACTCCCCAGGCCCACAAACTGAAATAAGAGTTGATCTTCTAGTAAGAAATTCCACTGCAAAACCCTGGTCTCCTTAGCCGTTTTAAACAGACACAAAAAAGCCCCGCTTGGCGATGCCAAACGAGGCTTTTTAATGGCTCGAAATTAAGCTTTAGAACAAACCAATAATGTCGCCATCTTCGTTGATATCAATCACCTCTGCCGCAGGGACCCTAGGTAGCCCTGGCATTGTCATTACATCACCTGCCAATACTACGATGAAACCCGCACCTGCTGATAAACGCACTTCACGAAGAGGAATATCAAACCCAGTTGGGCGGCCTTTAAGAGTTGGGTCTGTTGAGAATGAGTATTGCGTCTTTGCCATACATATCGGCAAGTTGCCATAGCCTGCTGCTTCTAGGGCAGTGAAACGATCACGCAGCTTTTGGTCACCTAGTATGTCATTAGCACCGTAAATCTTTTGGGCAACGGTTTTTACTTTTTCCCAAAGCGGCATGTCATCTTCGTACAAGTACTTAAAGTTGTTTTCGTGGTTTTCTACTAAATCCACCACAGCTTCGGCAAGCTCAACCGCGCCCTCACTACCGTCTGCCCAGTGGTTTGCTTCAATCACTTGCACACCTAGGTAATCACATTGATCTTGTACCTTTTGTACTTCAGCATCTGTGTCACTCACAAACTTGTTCACTGCAACCACTACCGGAAGGCCAAAACTATGCACGTTCTCAATGTGTTTCTTAAGGTTTTCTACACCTTTAGTCACCGCTTCAAGGTTTTCATTGTTCACATCTTTAAGTGGCACACCACCGTGCAATTTAAGCGCACGAATAGTGGCTACAATCACAACCGCATTAGGCGTGATGCCTGCTTTACGGCACTTAATGTCTAAAAACTTTTCCGCGCCTAAGTCAGCGCCAAAGCCTGCTTCTGTTACCGTGTAGTCGCTTAGCTTCATCGACAAACGCGTTGCAACGACCGAGTTACAACCATGGGCAATGTTTGCAAATGGGCCACCGTGCACGAATGCTGGGGTGTGTTCTAGGGTTTGAACTAAGTTGGGGCTAAAGGCATCTTTTAGCAATACGGTCATTGCACCGTGGACCTTAAGGTCCCGAGCTGTGACTGCTTTTTGGTCATAGGTATAGCCAATGACTGCATCACCTAGTTTTTCTTTTAATTCTGCTAAGGTGTTAGATAAACAGAAAATCGCCATCACTTCAGAAGCAACGGTGATATCAAACCCGGTTTCGCGAGGCACACCGTGGGCTGGGCCACCGCGGCCAATTGTCACGTTTCTTAGGGCACGATCGTTCATGTCCATAACGCGCTTCCACTCAATGCGACGAGGGTCAATATTGAGTGCGTTGCCTTGTTGCAAGTGATTATCGATCGCTGCTGAGAGCAAGTTGTGGGCTAAGCCAATGGCATGGAAGTCACCGGTAAAGTGCAAGTTGATATCTTCCATAGGCACAACTTGTGCGTAGCCACCACCTGCTGCTCCACCCTTCACACCAAAACATGGGCCAAGAGAAGGTTCACGTAAACAAACAGAAGCTTGCTTACCAATTTGGTTCAAAGCATCACCAAGACCGATGGTTGTAGTGGTCTTACCCTCACCCGCTGGGGTTGGGTTGATGGCTGTTACTAGAATAAGTTTGCCATCTTTACGGTCTTTCACGCTTTTGATGAACTCAGGGCTGATCTTCGCTTTTATTTTGCCGTACATTTCTAAATCATCAATGTCGATATTTAGTTTTTTAGCAACTTCAGCAATCGGACGTTTCTCGGCGGCGCGAGCAATGTCGATGTCTGACAAATAAGTCTTAGACATGGTTTTACCTTGAAATATAAACGCGCCATCTTTATGGGCGTTTTTTATATAGTTAGCATGCTGACCTTAATGGTAAGGCATGCACCGTAATTGGCGAAAATAATACCCCTTTGCAAATTTACTACATACTTAAACGCGACCTATCATTAGTCCTTTAGTCTAAAACTTTGCAGCCTATAAGAAACTAAAAACACGCCTATTTCCCAAAGGAAACATACGACCGTATTTAGCAAATATGTAGCTCTTTTTTAGCTAATTTTCATCGAATTCTCAAGAGCTTAAGCGAAAAATTCACAGGCATAAGTATGTCTTACTTTGTCGTTAATTTCATCGATATTGCATAATATTTATTCGTATTTAAGCAAGTGACTAAAAATACTCTAAGGCATAGTGTGCTCTAGAGGTCATGATAAACACCCAATCTCTTGGTAAAAAGAAAAGCAACGAGAAGCGACACAATGGATAACGACATTTACCTAACAAGAACCTATAGAAAACACCAACACGGTGAATCTATAGATTGCCCATTAGCGTTATTTAGCGACACTGTGCGAGACGAGTGGATTGATTATAACGGCCACATGAGCGAGTCGTTTTATTTGTATGCAATGGGTGAAGCTTCCGATGCATTGTTTCGTTATATCGGCATTGACGAAGCCTATAGGGCCTCTGGTTTTTCGTTTTATACGGTAGAAACTCACATTAATTACTACCAAGAAGTTGCGGGTGGCAAGCCTTTGCGCTTTACCACCCAGCTATTAGGGCTAGATAACAAACGTCTGCACTTTTTCCACCATATGTATCATGGTGATAGTGGCGAACTATTGGCCACCACTGAACAGATGTTGTTGCATGTAGACATGAACACCTCATCCACTGCACCCATTGAGCCACAAGTTTTAACAGTACTTGAGAGCATTTGGCAGGCCCATAAAGGCATGCCCGCTCCCAAACAAAAAGGCCGTGTTATGGCAGTGCCTGATAAAAACAAAGCCTAAGCCAACTCACATTAAATGCGTTTATAACCCAATAAAGAGAAGCACATGGATTTTAGCCTCACTAGCGAACAGCAAATGATCATCGATACGCTTAAAGCGTTTGTCGAGCAAGAACTTTACCCCTACGAAGATGAGGTAGAAAAAACCAACCAAATAAGGCCAGAGCTTGCCCAGCAAATTAAACAAAAGGCGCTAGAGCTTGGTTTGTATGCTGCCAATATGCCGCAGGAGCACGGTGGCGCTGGGCTTGATACCTTAACCTTGTGCCTGATGGAGCGAGAGCTTGGGCGTGCAAACTTTGGTTTACAATACATTGTAGGCAGGCCTAGCAACATACTGCTAGCCTGTACTGGCGATCAAATTGAAAACTATCTACACGCATCGATAAGAGGTGAGAAAATTGATTGCCTCGCGCTCACAGAACCCAACGCAGGCTCTGATGTGCGTTCTATGCAATGCCGTGCCGAGCGAGATGGCGATCACTTTGTCATAAACGGCACTAAACACTTTATCAGCCATGCCGACGTTTCCGACTTTGTTATATTGTTTGCCGCCAGTGGCGAAGAACAAACCCCAAGGGGGCCTAAGAAAAAGATCACCAGCTTTTTGGTCGACATGGGCACCCCGGGTTTTACGGTAGAACCTGGTTATAACAGTGTGTCTCATCGCGGCTATCACAACTGCATACTTAACTTTGATAACTGCCGTATTCATGAATCTCAAATATTAGGCGTGGAAGACCATGGCTTTGATGTTGCCAACGAATGGCTTGGTGCAACCAGGCTTTCTGTGGCGGCAATGTGCTTAGGCCGGGCTGAGCGAGCCCTAGAAATTGCCACCCAGTGGGCAGCCACCCGCAAACAATTTGGCCAAAGCGTGGGTAAATTTCAAGGTGTCTCCTTTAAACTAGCCGACATGGCCACAGAGCTTAAAGCCGCAGAACTGATCACTATGCATGCGGCCTGGAAAGACACCATGGGCCAAATGACCGATACCGATGCTGCCATGGCTAAATTAAAAGCCACAGAAATGCTGGCGATGGTGTCAGATGAAGCCATTCAAATACTAGGTGGTATGGGTCTAATGGATGAACTGCCTCTAGAGCGCATTTGGCGAGACCATAGAGTGGAGCGTATTTGGGATGGCACAAGCGAAATTCAGCGTCACATCATTTCGCGCGCCATGCTGCGCCCCTTAGAAGGCTAGTGGTTAAGCCCCATGATTGATAAACGCCGCTTAAAACGCTTGCTTGCGCCTAAATCTATTGCTGTATTTGGTAGTCGCGGGGCAGATTTTGCCATCCAAGAAAGCCAAGCCATGGGTTTTGAAGGGCCCATTTGGTCAGTACATCCAAAGCGCCAAGAGTTTATGGGGCTGCCATGCTTTAGTAGTGCTAAAGCATTACCAAGCGCGCCAGATGCTGCTTATGTTGCCGTGAATGCGCAAAGCGCCATAGAAGTAGTTAGCCAGCTAAGCGCCATGGGTGCTGGCGGTGCCCTGCTTTATGCATCGGGGTTTAACGAATTAAGCGATGAGCTCAGTGAAATTGGCGCAGAACGTTTAGCTTGCCTTTTGGAAGCCGCTGGCGACATGCCTATCATTGGGCCCAACTGTTATGGGGTGATTAATGCCCTAGACAAAGCCGTGTTATGGCCCGACCAGCATGGCTGTACCAAGGTAGACAAAGGCGTGGCCATTATCACGCAAAGTGGCAATATTGGTTTAAACATGACCATGCAAAAAGTAGGTTTACCCATTGCCTATATGTTCACTATGGGTAACCAAGCCCAAGTAGACATCGCAACGGTAATAGATGCCATGCTAGATGACCAAAGAGTAAGCGCTATTGGTTTGCATATTGAAGGCATTAAAGACCTAGCGGCCTTTGACCAAGCAGCAAGACGCGCCCTTCTTAAAAAAATACCTATTGTGGCCATAAAAACCGGCCGTACCGATGCAGCAGCCAAAATAGCCTTATCGCACACCAGTTCGCTTACAGGGGCTGACAAACTCTTTGATGCTCTGTTTAAGCGCCTAGGCATAGCGCGAGTAAACACAGTACCTGAGTTTTTAGAAACCTTAAAATTACTCAGTATTATTGGGCCTTTAAGCCATAAAAATATTGCCTCTGTGAGCTGTTCTGGCGGCGAAGCTGGCATGATGGCAGACCTAATAGACGGCAAAGATATTGTCTTTGGAACCTTAACAAAAGCGCAAAAAGAAGCCACCCAGAACACCTTTAGTAATGGTGAACAGGTTGATAACCCCTTGGATTATCAAACCTACATTTGGAACCAACGTGAAAAACTAAGTGTTACCTTTGCAGCCCATATGCAAGCCAACTTTAGTGCCACCGTGCTGGTGTTAGATTGGCCCAATACCCCTACGGCCAACCCACAAGAGTGGGATGCAGCCATGCTTGCACTCATAGACGCCGCCACAAAAGGCGACCATAAAGCCATTGTTTTAGCGTCTATGTCTGAATGTATGCCAAAGCATGCCATAGATACTTGCTTGGCTAATGGCCTAGTGCCCATGATTGGCATGGAGCAATGTTTAAGCGCACTCAACCATGCCTACCGCATTGGCCAAGCCTTTGCTGCCCCCATTCCAGAAGCCCTGAGCATTCGCCACATTAACGCCCCCAAAGCCACTCAAAAGCCCCTGGATGAGTGGCAAAGTAAAGTGGCCCTAAAAGCATTTGGCCTGCCCGTACCAGAGGGCTATAGCGTCACTAATATGGAAGCCCTAGGCCAAGCCCAAGATCGCCTTGGTTATCCCATCACCCTAAAAGCCAGTGGCGATGGGTTAGCCCACAAAACTGAGCTTGGCGCCGTGCGGCTTAATCTTAAGGACGCAAAAGCTGCCCACTTAGCTGCTAAAGAGCTATTTAAAATAAGCGATACTCTATTGATAGAAGCCATGGTGGAAAACGTGGTGGCTGAACTGATTGTTGGCATTAATACAGATGCATTATTTGGCCAATATTTAGTGATCGGTGCAGGCGGAATTTTGGTAGAGATTATGCAAGATGCCAAGTGCCTGCTGCTACCCACAGATGCCGATGCCATTAGAGACGCCATTGGTGAGCTAAAATGTGCGCCTCTCTTACAAGGCTATCGTGGCAAAGACAAAGCCAACCTAGAAGCTTTAGTGCAAGCTGTGAATGCAGTGATAGACTATAGCCAAACGAACCCAGTGTATGAACTGGACATTAACCCGCTTTTGGCCCAAGTTGACGGCGCTGTAGCGGTGGATGCCTTAATCCAATTAGGACAACACAAGCCATGACAGAATCAGTTGTATGCCAGCGCCATGGCGCGGTTTTACTCATTACCCTAAACCGCCCCAAAGCCAATGCCATAGATGCCGCTACTTCGCACGCTATGGGTGAGGCGTTTATTAATTTTGCCAATGACAAGAGCCTAAGCGTGGCAGTGGTCACTGGCAGTGGTGAGCGTTTTTTCAGTGCCGGCTGGGATCTTAAAGCCGCAGCCGCAGGTGAAGCGGTAGATGCTGATTTTGGGCGTGGCGGGTTTGCAGGCCTGACTGAACTTTGGAACCTTAATAAACCTGTGATTGCAGCTGTTAATGGTTATGCTGCAGGGGGCGGGTTTGAGCTAGCCTTGGCGGCCGATTTAATCATTGCCGCAGAACACGCACAGTTTTTTGTACCCGAGGCCACCTTAGGTATTATCCCTGATAGCGGCGGCGTATTGCGTTTACCGCGAAAGCTGCCACAAGCTATTGCGATGGACATGTTAATGTCTGGGCGCAAAATGGATGTTACTGAAGCAATGCACTATGGCCTGGTAAACCGCCAGTGTAAAAGTGAAGATTTAATAGATCAGGCGCTCGCCTGGGCCCAAGAGATTGCGCAATCGGCGCCCCTGTCTTTGGCAGCAATTAAAGCCATTACCAAAGAAACCCAATCCATGGACTTAGAGCAAGCCTACTTGCACATGCGCAGCAATATTCCCGTATATAAAACTATGCTTAAATCAGAGGATGCCAATGAAGGCCCGCTGGCTTTTGCAGAGAAGCGAGAGCCAGTTTGGAAAGGCAAATAACAGTACTTTAGTGCGCTTAAGTACGACGTAATTGCTGCTGGCGATCTTTACTTGGTGCCACATTAAAAAACTGCCTGTAAGCGCGCGAAAAATGTGCTGCTGAACCAAAGCCACTGGCCATGGCGATATCAACCACTTGCCTATCGGTTTGCTGTAACAATGCCCTGGCCCTTTGCAAGCGTTTGGCGCGGTAATAACGCCCTGGCGATTGCTGTAAATGGCGGCTAAACAAGCGCTCTAATTCGCGCTCAGACACATTCACCATCGCCGCTAAAGTAGGAATATTCAGCGGATCTTCTAAGTTTTCTTCCATGGCGCCAATCACTTTTAACAACTTACGGTTATTGGTGCCTAAGCGCAACGCACTGGTCATGCGCTGTGGGGCTTTGCCTTCTCGCATATGGCTGTATATCAGCTCATCAGACACAGACAAAGACAATTGGTGGCCGCGCTGGCATTGAATGAGATATAACATCATATCTAAACCTGCCAAGCCACCTGAACAAGTAAAGCGCCTGCCATCAATTTCATACAGCTCTTCCACCACCTCTACACGCCTAAATACCTCTTTAAAGGCCATGAGGTTTTCCCAATGAATGGTGGCACGGTGATCATTTAATAAGCCACTTTGCGCCAATAAATAGCTACCTGTGTCTTGGCTGCCAAGCCACACACCGCGCCTGCTGTGCTGCTGCAGCCAGGTTTGCAAGCGCTTAGATTGGGCTTTTTCTGGGCCAAAACCTGCACAAACAATCACCATATCCGGCGTCATTTCATCGCCTATGGCGCAGTCGGCAATGAGGCTCATGCCATTACTAGCAGCCACAGGTTCACCGTGATCACTGACTATTTGCCAGCGATAGAGGGTTTTACCAGACACGGTATTAGCTTGTCGCAAAGGGTCTACTAGGGCCGAAAAACCAATCATAGAAAAGTCTGGCACAAGGTACAAAACCACACTAATGGTTTTGGTGATAGGCTGGGCTTGGAACATAGGCTAAGTCGTAATTATGCAACAATTGTGAGATATTAATCATTCTCATGGCCGCGCGCAACGACTAATCTATAACCCACAAACTGATCAACACTTTGCCCTATTTGGAAAGCTTATGCCCACCACAGCCAATGCATTAGAAACCCTAAAAACACCGGTTATTAAAGATTGGATTGATTACAACGGCCACTTAAATGATGCCTATTACTTAGTCATATTTACCCAAGCCACTGATCGCTTGCAAGATCACTTAGGCTTAACCTTGGCGCACATTCAAAGCACGGGCGAGACGTTATTTACGGTGGAGTCGCACCTTGCGTATTTGCAGGAAATTGGCTTGGGGCAAATGGTAACCGTAACCACCCAGCTGCTAGAGAGCGACACGAAACGCATACGTATTTTTCACCGTATGTATAACGATAACAATGAATTGTTGGCCACGTGCGAAATGTTGTTTTTGTGTTACAACTTAGTTGAAAAGAGAGTTAAAAACTTTAGCCAGTTGATGAGCACAAGCTTAAGCGAATTAGCCCAACAGCAAAAAGAGCTACCGTGGCCAGACACAGCGGGCAAAGGCATCGCCTTAAAGCGCAGCTAAAAACCAGTGATAAGATTGGCTAAATTAACAATGCACTCAATGGCGCTAACGTTTTAGCGCTTGTCTTAACGCCTGCCTTAGCGCCTGCATTAACGCCTGCGTGAGCGACGTTTGGTAACTGCACCATCGGCAGCGCCGCCTGCCACACTTAAATCGCCACCAAACTGCGCTTTGCCGCCTTTAGAAATTTCGCCCAACACCGCTTCAATTTGCTCTACCGTGGGAGCGCTACCTTTTGTGTGTTGGTCTAGGGCATTGCGCATAGCGGCAACGTGCTCTGGAGAGGTGCCACAACAACCGCCAATAATATCAGCGCCTGCATCCATGGCCATGGTGGCATAGTTGGCCATAATTTCTGGGGTGCCGTTATAGCGAATAGCACCGTTTACATACTCTGGAATGCCGCAGTTAGCCTTGGCGACCAAAACCGCTTTGTCACCGCCTGGTGCATTACGCATATTGCGAATGGCCATCACCAGCTCAGAAGCCCCTACCCCACAGTTAGAACCGCAAGCATAAGCGCTGTGGTTTTCATGCGCGCACGAGGCCACCATGTCGGCCGGGGTAACGCCCATCATAGAGCGGCCGTTGGTATCAAAACTATAAGTACAGATAACCGGTAAGCCTGTGGTGTTGGCCGCTTCAATAGCCGCTTCAGATTCTTGGGTAGAAGACATGGTTTCAATCCACAATACGTCTGCACCGCCATCTTGTAAGGCTTTGGCTTGCTCTGTAAAGGCTGCTACAGCATCGCTGTGGCTGAGTGAACCCATAGGCTCAGGAATCTCTCCCGTAGGGCCAATAGAGCCTGCAACCAGCACCGTGCGGCCACTTTTTTCTACCACTTGCCTAGCAATTTTTACACCTGCAACGTTTAGCTCGTGCACACGGTTTTGGGCGTGATGAAGCTTAAGCCGATAATGAGTGCCACCAAAGGTGTTGGTAAGGATAATGTCTGAGCCTGCATCTACAAAACTTTGGTAGTTTGCAGCAATTCGCTCTGGGAAATCTACGTTCCATAATTCAGGTGCATCACCTGTTTCTAAGCCCATGGCAAACAAGTTAGTGCCGGTTGCACCATCTGCCAATAAAACACCACGCTGGGTTAATAAACTTTGTAATGCATTTGAACTCATGATTATTCTCAAACAAATAAATATTTACAGTATGCTACCTACCCAAAGGCCTTCAGGCCAGATAAGAAGCCATAAGAATGCGTTTTTAAGGTGATCATTTTTCAGATAAAGATGAGCTTGATTCATGTTCGCCAACACAATAGACCATGTGTGGGTTTAGTGGTTGTTTTAGCAAATAAAATTGGCGCTTAAACACAACAATCTGTCGCCAGTTAGCCAGAAAAACCGCCCCAACAATTGCACACTTTCGGGCATATTTAACGCGCCCCCATTTTTTAGGAGTAATGACATGAGTGAAGCACGTGGACGCCGCAAAGCCGGAGGCGGTCGTGATGCCCGTAAAGCGGCAAGAGCGAATACAAAAATACAAGCACCTGCGTATATCACCCGTCAGCTAAACCCATTTGAAGTGTTAGACGAAGCCGGCCTAGAGCTCATTGAACGCAACGCCGACACTATACTTGAAGAAGTGGGTATTGATTTTCGTGATGACCCAGAAGCCTTGTCAGTACTAAAGGCAGCTGGCGCCATGGTAGAGGGTGAAAGAGTGCGTTTCCCACGTGGAATGTGTCGCCAAATTATCCAGGCCTCGGCCCCTGCTGAATACACCCAGCACGCAAGAAACAATGCGCGCAACGTGGTTATTGGTGGCAAAAATACGGTGTTTGCACCAGGTTATGGCTGCCCATTTGTGCGCGACCTAGACAAAGGCCGCCGCTATGCCACGCTTGACGATTTCCAAAACTTTGTGAAGCTTGCCTACATGTCACCCTACATGCACCACTCTGGTGGTACTGTGTGTGAGCCAGTAGACGTGCCTGTAGCCACCCGTCACCTAGACATGCTTTACAGCCACATTAAATACAGCGACAAAGCCTTTATGGGCTCTGTAACCGCGCCTTCTCGTGCCCAAGACACGGTAGATATGGCCAAAATTGTGTTTGGTGAAGAATTTGTTAAAAACAACACAGTAACCACCAGCTTAATCAACGCCAACTCGCCCATGACCTTTGATGACACCATGTTGGGTGCAGCAAAAGTGTATGCCGAAAATAACCAAGCTTGTGTAGTAACGCCGTTTATTCTTGCTGGCGCCATGTCGCCAGTAACAGTGGCAGGCACGCTAGCGCAGGTGTTGGCCGAAGTGTTGGCTGGTATTACCTTTATTCAGCTATATCGCCCTGGCACACCCTGCATTTTTGGTACCTTTGCTAGCTCTATGTCTATGCAATCCGGTGCGCCTACCTTTGGCACACCAGAACCTGCATTGGTGATCTATGGCGCAGCGCAACTGGCACGTCGCTTGGGTATTCCCTTTCGTAGTGGTGGCTCTTTACCTGGCTCTAAAATTGCTGATGCACAAGCCGCCTCTGAAAGTGCTAACGGCCTAATACCAACGGTATTGGCAGGCGTTAACTTTGCACTGCATTCAGCCGGTTGGCTAGAAGGCGGCCTTTCAATGGGCTACGAGAAGTTTGTAATGGACTTAGATCAGCTAGGCATGGCACACACTTTCTGTAAGGGCATAGACTTATCAGAAAACGGCCAAGCGCTAGATGCCATCAGAGAAGTAGGCCCTGGGGCTCACTTTTTGGGCTGTTCACACACCCAAGCCAACTTCCAAGATGCGTTCTACTCGTCTAACCTAACCGACAACAATAGCTTTGAGCAGTGGCAAGAAGACGGCAGCAAAGATATGTTGGTAAGAGCCAACGCCCTTTGGAAGAAAATGCTGAGCGAATACGAAGCCCCCGTTTTAGACCAAGGCATAGACGATGGCTTGCTAGAATTTATGGCCAAGCGTAAAGAGGAGCTGAAAGGCACTGGCGATTTCTAAATTGCCAGTGTAGGTGATGAGGTGCCGTGGTTTGGCGGCAGCTCATTGTTTAGGGCTTATGATCGACCCGTTTTATAAATAATACTTTGATATGCGGCGAGTATAATCGGGCCCGCTTGTAGATTGAGAGAACGTTAGAAGGCAGCGGCAAGGAGTTCAACGCTGTTTTTGGCTAATTTAGGCTACTTTGTACCCTTTAATACGCCTTTTAACTTACTCTTTAACGCTCTTTTTCTTATAAAATTGTCTCGGTAACCTAGAGCATCCATCAATAACTGTTTCATTGGCATATT
>CAXHZX010000020.1:0-22677 GCA_964022265.1 uncultured Oceanospirillaceae bacterium
TAAAATTGTCTCGGTAACCTAGAGCATCCATCAATAACTGTTTCATTGGCATATTCATGTGCTTTGCATATTGGGTGATCACTGTTTCCATATCCTCGTTGTCACAGTTGAGACGTGAAAAATTATTTAGCCGCTCCTTCAAATTTAGCCATTTAAATTGAAGTCTATTGACATCAATTATCCTAAAATCATAGCTAGTAGTTTTTTGAGGTGGGTCTTTGATTAATATATTTCCATAAGAGTAATCTAGATGCAGAATGTCTAACTGGTGCAGTTGATAGGTGAAATCAGCAAAATCTTTAAGTATCTTCGCCCTATTTTTTAGGGCTTTGTTTCTCAAAACCTCACCGATGGTGTAATCATTTCTATAATATTTTGAGATGTAATAACTGCTTTTTATTAAACTTTTCTCATATTGTTCAATATATGCGATTGGCTCAACTGATAATTTTTTGCCAAGTTTTTGAGAATGTAAATAAGACCTTTTGGCTTTTGATGTGCGAAAATAACTGTAGATAGCGCGGCTGAGTATGTTGGGTACTTTAAAGCGCTTTACAACATAACTTTCACTTTCATAATTCACTACTCTAATTATGTTTCTATCCTCATACAAAGTGCATGAAGACTCTTGAAAATACAGTTCAATGTTTTCAAGCAATGGTTTTAATTTGGAGCACTTTGGATCAGGGTCGTAATCCATGGAAGTTGGAGTGATTACTATCAAAAAAAATCCTTTTTAATTGTCTGATTTACCCATTTATCTTGGTGTGCTTATGAGTAAAAAATGTCATTCCTGTGTGGTCTATCACACCTTGTAAAACTAATACTTATATATCACTACAAGTAAATTCAGATATATGCATAATGTGCCACTAACACAGCAATATAATGCACCCTTTACCTAAGCTGCTAGCTATTGAATGGTAACCACCCGCAACACGTATCCAACTTTGCCCTTTTTAGATGTCATCATCGGCTTGATTTATTTTGCTCTTTTGTATTTTTTAGTGATGCTGTACAGATCTATTACTTTTTATCTTATCGTTTCAAGCTCTCAACGTTTTTAAAGATAGCAGCTACTCGCCAAATGATTGGATCGATTACAATAAAAAGCAGTTTAGGTTCTTATATAACAATAGAGCTGATGAAAAGAGCGATATTGTATGGGTGATTATTAACTGACTAGTTGAGGGGATGAGGGGTATTTAACTTGTGATAGAAGGCCTATTTAAAGCCGAATCTATGGGGTGTTTCTGGCGCCCATGAAAGGCCACTTGAAACTTAATATGAGGGTGACAGTGAAAGTGTATTAAACGATAGAAAGCAGTCCGGCTGAAGCCGCGTTTTCTGCGGCTGCAACCTATTGAATGGCCTTGTTATGCAGGGCTACTGCTTTTTGTCTTTGCACATTCGGTGCTCAATTTCTATCCGTTTTCTTAGGCGTTTAGATAGCCTATGAGCAAAGATAAGAAGGCGCCTACATGAACGATCATTATGGCTCTATCTTTCCACAAAATTCCAACTGCAAACCACAATACAATGCCCACAAGGAAAAAGTAAACGTTCCAGGGGGAATAGCCAAGGCCTGTTAGCCCATAGCCAATTAATTGAATAATAGTGGCCACCCACTTTACGATATCTACAGTCTTAAGTTGCAATTTTTATACCTCGTTAGTTTGAGAAAAGAAGCCTGAATAACCGTCAAGTTATTAGAGCACCGCGCTGCTATTTTTATTCTTGTAGATCAAGCTCTCAACGTGTTCACAGAATATCACTTCTACCGCTAAATGACTCATTCTACGCCACAAAAAAAGCCCCAAAAACTTTGTGGTTGGGGCTTTTTATTCATACTATTTAATAGGTGGCTAGTGGCCGCCCATACATGGCGCCGTAGCCGGCATTTGCTCTTGTTTGGCTTGCCACTGAGCACTGGTATAACAGTGCAACGCCAATGCGTGTATGGGGTTACTCATCAGCTCCCCTACTAAGGCATACACTTGTTGGTGACGCTTTACTTGAGATATACCCTCAAAATGATCTGAAACCAGTACTAGGTTGTAATGGCTATCGGTCGCAGAACCACTGTGCTTATGGCTGTCATTATCTAGCTGATGGTGGCTGATGTTTAATGGTTCTAGCACGAGTTCTAGCAATTTGTTAGCGGTGGCGTCCACTTTAGGCTCCTTCTGTATAGCAAGGGCTAAATAATAACACGTTAGTTTTTTGAAGGTTTAGCTTAACCCTCTAAAAACTAAAAACATGGTCATTGCGCGCATTTTTAAGTTTTACAACCCGCTACACCTAGCTAAAGGGTCGCTAAAACGAGCATCTTCTGCCAAAAATGTGATCTTAGACTAAGGCTTCATAAAAAGGTTTAAACCATTCAAATAAAATGGTTTTTTACACTTGACTAAAAGCCGATTCACTATTAATATTCGCGCCTCGCATTGAGCAATTCCTCGATAGCTCAGTTGGTAGAGCAGTAGACTGTTAATCTATTGGTCCCAGGTTCAAGTCCTGGTCGAGGAGCCAACCTCAACGCGAAACTATATGATTCCTCGATAGCTCAGTTGGTAGAGCAGTAGACTGTTAATCTATTGGTCCCAGGTTCAAGTCCTGGTCGAGGAGCCATTTTAATTAAACCACTTTATTGTGGTTTTTTTATGCCTAAAATCTAGCTCACTGGCTTTCTAGCCACAGCTCATTAAAATTGATACAAAAAAAAGCCGAGCTATTTATTAAGTTCGGCTCTTTTGTTAAGGCAGTGATCACAGCTTACTGAGCAAACAGTTGGCCTATGTCTGCAAAGGCCTTAAATTCTAGTGCATTGCCACTTGGGTCACTGAAAAACAAAGTAGATTGCTCGCCAGGTTCACCTTTAAAACGCGTGTAAGGTTCGATAATAAAATCCACCTTACCTTGCAAGCGATCCGCTAGGTTTTGCCAGTCATCAATGGTTAATACCACCCCAAAGTGAGGCACCGGCACGCCTTTACCGTCTACCCCATTCACATGGGTGGGCACTTTTCCAGTAGCGCCAAGGTTTGGGTTTAGGTGGGTGACTAATTGATGCCCGTATAAATTCCAGTCTATCCATTCATCACTAGAGCGGCCTTCACTTAAGCCGAGTAATTGGCCATAAAATTGCCTGGCTTCTGCAATATCGCGAATAGGCACAGCGAGGTGAAACGGGCGAAGATTAGTATCACTCATAAAGAAAAACCTTGGTTAAATAACCGTTTGTTTACGACTACCCAATTATAGCTAACAATTTAGCTTTGGTGGCTTCATCTGCAAATGAGGCTTGCATCGCCATACGCGAAATATCACGTAGCTGCTCTAAACTAAGGCCAAAATCCTTGGCGCCAGATTGGTATTCAGAACCTACTGTAGTTGCAAAAAATGGTGGATCATCTGAATTTAGGCTAGTACTAATGCCCGCTTCAAGAATGGTGTTTAATGGGTGGCTTTGCAGGTTAGGATATACCGAAAGGGCTATATTGCTGCCTGGGCACACTTCTAATGCAATACCGCGCTTAGCCAGTTCCACCATAAGCTTTGGGTCTTCCACACTGCGCACGCCGTGGCCTATGCGGGTTACTGGCAAGTTATCAATGGCATCCCAAACACTTTCTGGGCCTAGCACTTCGCCTGCGTGGGTGGTGCAGGCTAAACCTGCTTTGGCTGCTATGTTAAACGCAGGCGCAAAGTCAGCTTGGGTAAACATAGATTCATTACCCCCCATGCCAAAACCTACAATATATGGGTGTGGGTTATCGGCCACTTGTTGGGCCACAACAACGGCTTGTTCTGGGCCTAGGTGGCGCACACAAGACACTATTAAACGGCCTACAATGCCAAAATCTTTTTGCGCATCATCAATGCCCTGCACGCAGCCATTTAGCATGTCATCATAGGTCATACCTACCGCCGCTGCATGATCTGGTGAGATAAATGTTTCTGCATAGATAGTGCCTTCGTTTGCGCATTGCGCCATGTAGGCGTACATAATGTCTCTATAATCTTGGGCTTTTCTTAGGCAAAAGCTGGCTTCGTCGTAGGCACCTAAAAATTCTACAAAATCATTCCAAGCAAACATGTCATCTGCAGTGAATAAATCTGGCTTTAAAGTAATGTTATTGCGCTTAGCAATTTCTCTCACTAACGCTGGAGGGATGCACCCTTCTAGGTGGCTATGTAGCTCTACTTTGGGCAGGGCTTTAATTTGTTCTAACATTGATTCAGACATGAAATGCTCATCTATAATAATAAAATGGGTTTTTAGCAGGCTAAGAAGCTAGTTTGCAGGCCGTGCCATAGTTTAAGGGTTCAACACCTAAATGGCACGCAACAGTTTGCCCCATATCGGCAAAACTTGCCCTTTCGCCTAGGTTTACAGCCTCTACTTTAGCGCCGCAATAGTGGCCATAAAACACCACCGGCACATGCTCACGGGTATGGTTAGAGCCTGGGAAAGTAGGATCACAGCCATGGTCTGCTGTGAGTAATACTAAATCTTGCAAGCCTAGTTTTGCTTCTATTTCTGGTAATCTAAGGTCAAATTCTTCTAACGCATTGGCATAGCCTGCAATATCTCGGCGGTGGCCGTATTTACTGTCAAAATCTACCAAGTTTACAAACAGTAGGCCTTCTTTAACCTTGTCCATCTGCGCTAATAACTGGTCAACTAAACCGGTGTTATCTGCGGCTTTTACCGTGTAATTAACCCCTTTGTGGGCAAAAATATCGCCAATTTTGCCGACCGACACTACAGTGCCTTGTTTATCTTGAATATGGTCCAGCAAAGTGGGCCCTACAGGCGGTGTGGTGAGGTCTTTACGGTTAGCGGTGCGCTCAAAATCAGCAGCACATGTGCCTTTAAAGGGCCTAGCAATCACCCGTGTTACATTAAGTGGGTCAACTAGCTTTTTGGCTATTTCACACAAAGCATAGAGCCTTTCTAAACCAAAGGTTTCCTCATGGGCTGCAATTTGAAACACAGAATCTGCAGAGGTGTAACAAATAGGCATGCCTGTTGCTAAATGCTCTTCGCCGTATTCCACCAAAACCTTGGTGCCTGAACAATGTTTGTTGGCCAAAGTACCACTAATATTGCCTAGCTCTTTTAATTGCGCCATTAACGCTTCTGGAAAGCAGTTAGGCTGGTCTGGGAAAGTGCCCCATTCAAAAGGCACGGGTAAACCACATATTTCCCAGTGGCCACTTGGCGTGTCTTTACCACTGCTAAGCTCCACCGCATGGCCATAGGCCCCTTCTATGTTTTGCGCCTTATCAAGTGGCAGATTTTGCTTGCGGCTGCCTTTTGCAGCTTCCGCTAAGCCCCAGCGCATTAAATTAGGGATGTGCAGTTTGCCTTCACGCTTGTCGTTGTTGGCTTTACCTTGGTCACAAGCTTCTACAATGTGACCAAAGGTGTCGGCATTTAGGTCGCCATACTCAGCCGCATCGGCACTAGCGCCAATGCCTAAAGAATCTAATACTATTATAATGGCTCGGTTCATCATCTTTCTTTCATCCTAAATGTTTAGGGTGTTTATGGTGTTTTTATGGCTTAAAGAACACCTGTTATTGGGCCTGAAAAACTTCTTTTACCAAAGCTTGTGGTGGGCCTTTTTTGTCTTCAATTATCAAAAGTTGTGACAGTTTTTCATTGAGCATTTGCCACTGCTCCATCGTTTGCACATGAGCCATAGCGATCATCGTTTGGCCTTGTTCTACATAATCGTTTAGCTGCACCACTTGGCTTATGCCCACTGCGTAGTCTATCTTGTCAGAAGCATTGCTGCGGCCTGCTTTTAAGCTCACCATACACATGCCTATAGCTCTCACATCCATGGCCGTAACATAACCTGTTTGGTGGGCAAAAATAGGCTTTACTATGGCAGCTTGTGGTAAATACTGGGCAGGCTTTTCTAGCAAATCTGTTGGGCCACCAAGCCCGACTACCATGTTGGCAAACACTTCAGCAGCCTTGCCACTGATGAGCACATCAGTCACCTTGTGTTTGGCAGCCCTTATGTTATCCGCCAGGCCTGTAATATGAATCATGTGGGCAGCAAGCTCTAGCGTTAGTTCTAACAAACGAGTATCTGCACGGTTTGGGTTTAGCAAAAAATCAATGCACTCGGCCATTTCTGTGGCGTTACCTACACTTGTGCCTAGCACTTGGTTCATGTCGGTAATTAGGCTTATCGTCGGCACGCCTGCGCCACTTGCCACATGCGAAATGCTTTGGCTTAGAGCTTGGGCCATGCTCATTTGCTTCGCAAAAGCACCGCTGCCTGTTTTTACATCCATAACAAGTGCATCTAGCCCTGCGGCTAATTTTTTAGACAGTATGGATGAGGTAATCAGGTCAATAGACTCTATCGTAGCGGTCACATCACGGGTGGCATAGAGGCGCTGATCAGCAGGCGCTAATTGGCCTGTTTGGCCGATAATGGCACAGCCTACATTTTTAACCAGTGTTTTAAATTGGCTTTCACTTGGGTAGGCGTTATAGCCTGGAATACTGTCAAACTTATCTAAAGTGCCCCCTGTGTGGCCTAAGCCACGCCCAGAGATCATGGGCACATAAGCCCCTGCTGCAGCTACTATTGGGCCTAACATTAAACTTACTTTGTCGCCCACCCCACCGGTAGAGTGCTTATCTACCACCGGGCCATTAAGATCCATTTGCTGCCAACTTAGCACTTTACCCGAATGCATCATCTGCAAAGTTAAGGTAATGCGCTCAGCCATGGTCATGCCATTTTGATATACGGCCATAGCAAACGCACCTAATTGCATGTCACTCAGTTGCCCACTGGTAATACCTTTTACCATAAAGCTAATTTCGGCATCGTTAAGAGCCAGCCCGTCACGCTTTTTACGGATCAGTTCTTGGGGCAAAAACAAAGTCGACATACGCCCTCCTTAGCTTTTGTAACTCGCCAAAAACGCATTCAGCAAACACTCAACATCTTGAGTTGCCATTTTGGCATATTCCATAGTTTGCTCATGGCTAAGGGGTGTAGGGCTCATGCCGGCTGCATAGTTAGTCACAATAGAAAGCGCACAAGTAGGTAGGCCTTGGTGCCTGGCCAATATCACTTCAGGTACAGTAGACATACCCACGGCTTGAGCGCCCAACACCACCAAGGCCCTAATTTCGGCTGGGGTTTCAAAATGAGGGCCGCACATCCATGCATATACACCTTCGTGTAAGTTTATTTGGTGATCAACAGCCGCTTGGCGCATAGCTTGGTTCATGTTGGCATCATAAGCTTGGCTCATGTCTACAAAGCGCTCATTGCCCTTGGCACCAAACAAGGGTGAAACCCCGGTCATATTGATGTGATCAGTGATTAGCATGACGCTGCCTGGGCCAGCCTCTGTCACCATGCTGCCTGCGGCATTGGTTAGCACCAATGCTTCACAACCGATGGCTTTAAAGGTTTGAATCGCCACTGCCATGGCATCTGCACGGCCTTGTTCATAATAATGCGCGCGCCCCTGCAACACAGCAACGCAAGTTTCACCCACGTGCCCAAGCACTAAAGCGCCTGCATGCCCACCCACACCTGCTTGTGGGAAGCCTGGTAGCTCATCAAAACTAATGGTGGCGATTGCCTTCACTTGGTCTGCAAAAGGCCCAAGGCCAGAACCAAGCACCATGGCCACTTGGGGCTTAAAGTCACCTGCTATGTTTTGGATCGCCTCAACACAGGCTTGTACTTGGCTCATACTAAAAACTCCGGCCCAAATGCATGGGGTAATAATTGCGCAACCGACAAACGCTTTTGGATGCCATCGGGTGAGCATAAAATAACGGGGGTGTTTGCATCTGCAAACTCACGAATACGCTGTCTACAGCCACCACAAGGGGTAGCACCTTGTTGGTCTTGGCTCATAATATAAATGCTTTCAATGCGTGTGTGGCCTGCCATCACCATGGCAGCAATGGCTGAAGTTTCAGCGCAGTTGCCTTCTGGGTAACTGGCGTTTTCTACATTGCAGCCTGCATAGGTTTGGCCTGTTTGGGTCACAATTAAAGCCCCCACTGGGTATTTAGAATAAGGCGCATAAGCCTTAAGCATGGCTTCTTTGGTGGCCTTTAAACATTGTTCTTGGGTTGGTGTAGCAGTCATTTTATCGCTCCTTCACATAAGCAATACCAGAGGCTTTAGGTGGAATGGCTCGTCCAATAAAGCCTGCGAGTAAAATAACCGTTAATAAGTATGGAGTGGCCTCTATAAATTGCACTGGAATTTGGCCAATGCCTGGCACCACCACACCTTGCAAACGCACCGCTAGGGCATCTAAGAAACCAAACAACAAACAAGCCAGTAAAACCGTGAATGGGCGCCATTTGCCAAAAATAAGAGCTGCTAATGCAATGTAGCCTTGGCCTGCGGTCATGTCTCTTGAGAATTGCGCATTGTGAGCTACGGCAATATAAGTGCCTGCTATGCCACACAAAACACCGCCAATAAGCAACGCTGTATAGCGCAATTTAATCACTGATATACCCGCTGTATCCACTGCGGTAGGGTTCTCGCCAACGGCTCTAAGGCGCAAACCAAAGCGCGTACGATAAACCACCCACCACACAATAGGCACAATAATAAAGGCTAAATAAACCAGGGCATTGTGGCCATTAATCAGTTCTTTATATATAGGCCCAAGTAGTGGGATCACTGATATTTGCTCAACCCAAGGTAGGGTGATTGATAAAAACCGTGATTCGCTGTCCAAAGCAGGGGTTAGGCCGCCTTGGCGAAACCATGCTAGGCCTAGGATTACCGTTAAACCTGCTACCAAAATATTAATGGCCACACCACTCACCACTTGGTCACCACGATGAGTAATGGTGGCAAAGCCATGTAACATGGCCAAACCACAAGACACAATAATCGCTACCAGTAAGCCTGCCCATGGTGACCCTGCAACAGCTGCAACACTTGCCCCAGCAAAAGCTGCGGCTAACATCTTACCTTCTAAACCAATGTCTACCACGCCTGAGCGTTCGGCAAATAAACCTGCCATGGCCGCCAAAATAAGGGGTGTAGAAACCCTTATGGTTGCGTCTAGGGTTAGCAGTACACTTAGCAATACATCACTCATGCCGCTTCTCCTGTTGCTGTTTGTTCAGGTTTTAAAGGCGCCAGTGTTTTGATAAGCCATGGCTTGTACATGTATTCTAAAGCGCCGCAGAACAAAATCACTAGGCCCTGCATAACCACTACAATGTCCCTTGATACGTTACTCATTTCAAAGGCCAATTCTGCGCCGCCCTGGTAAAGAATACCAAACAACAAAGCCGCTAATATAATGCCAATGGGGTGCTTTCTACCCATCAATGCCACTGCAATGCCGCCAAAGCCATAGCCTAGGTGGAAATCCATAATTAAGCGGTGCTGATAGCCCACTAGCTCGTTAATACTCACCAAGCCAGCCAAAGCGCCGGAAATACACATTGCCACTAAAATAATACGCTTGGGTTTAATGCCACCATATACCGCAGCCGAGCTGTTTTTTCCGGTGGCACGAATGGCGTACCCCCACCGCGTATGCCATAAGAAAAACCACACCAGCACCGCGCATACCAAGGCCAATATCACCGACATATTTAACGGTGAAGATTCAATGCTATAACCAAAACCTGCAACCACATCGTGCACAAACGGCATCCAAGCTTGAGTTGGGAATAACTCGCTTTGGGGTGTCATTTGGCCTGCTTCTCGAAGCACGTGCACCATTAAAAACACCATTAACGATGATGCCAAAAAGTTAAACATAATGGTGGTAATGACAATATGACTGCCTCTATAGGCCTGCAAATATGCAGGGATAAGCGCCCACAGGGCACCAAACACCAAAGCACCCAAAATGCTAGCGCTTAAAAACACCCAAGCGCTTAGGGTTGGGTCTAAGTACAAAGCCACAAGACCTGCGCCTAAGCCACCAATATAAGCTTGCCCTTCGCCACCTATATTGAACAAGCCAGCATGAAATGCCACCGCTACTGCAAGGCCTGTAAAGATAAAATTGGTGGTGTAGTAAATTGTGTAGCCAATGCCTTCTTCATAACCAAAGGCACCAAAAAGTAACACTTGGGCCGCTTCTATGGGGTTCACATCGATCAACCAAAATACCAATGCAGTCATAGCAAAAGCGGTAATAATGTTGAGTAGCGGCAACACTAAACGGTTAATCCAAGCTATTCTGCTGTCACGGTTCATACTTGGGCTTCCTTGCTTACAGGCGCTTTGGCATTCGCTTGATTGGGTTCTATAGTTTGCAATGGGTCTACAGGCTCATAGGCATTGGCCATCATCATACCCAAGGTTTTTTCATCGGCATCGCTTGCATTGATGCGGCCGGTTATTTGGCCATCGCATAAAACAATAATGCGATCGCTAACCGACATAATTTCATCCAGTTCTACTGACACAAGTAGCACCGCTTTACCTGCGTCACGCATATCAATAATGCGCTGATGAATAAATTCTATCGCGCCAATATCTACCCCGCGGGTCGGTTGGCCAATAAGCAAAACATCGGGGTCTCGCTCTATTTCCCGCGCTAAAATTAGTTTTTGTTGGTTGCCACCTGAAAAGTTAGCCGATTTTAAGTGCGGGTCTGCAGGCCTTACGTCAAAAGCCTGCATGAGGTTTTTGCAGTTGTCTTCAACCTTGGTTTTACTCAACCAAGGGCCCAGGTTTAAATTTTTGTCTGTGTGATATCCAAGCAGTGCCGACTCACTGGCACTAAAGCCTGTGATCATGCCCATACGGTGACGATCTTCTGGCACATGAGCCAAGCCTAGGGTACGCAATTTAGAGGGTGAAATGGGGTTTTTCGCATCCATAGTTTGGCCCAGCACTTCAACACTGCCACCTTTGATGCTAATGATGCCTGCTAGCGCTTCTAACAGCTGCGTTTGGCCGTTGCCAGACACCCCTGCAACGCCTAATACTTCACCTGCTTTAAGATCAAAACTAATGTCTTTTATGCGCTCCACGCCTTGGCTATCTGCAACGCTTAGGCGCTTCACTTGCATCAGCGGGGCCTTCGCTTTGGCTTCGCTTTTATTGACTTGCAACAGTACTTTTCGGCCCACCATAAGCTCTGCAAGCTCTTCTCTATTGGTGTTTTTGGTGTCTCTATGGGCCACCATTTTACCCGCACGCATCACCGAAACTTGGTCAGTCACTGACATTATTTCACGCAATTTATGGGTAATGAGAACAATAGTTACGCCCTGCTCTTTTAGCGCTCCAAAAATACGAAACAGCTCTTCTGTTTCTTGTGGCGTTAATACCCCTGTGGGTTCATCCAAAATTAAAATTTTGGCACCTTTATACAATGCTTTAAGAATTTCTACTCTTTGCTGTAAGCCAACCGATAGGGTTTCAATGGTGGCATCAAGATCTACGGTTAAGCCGTACTCATCGCCAAGGCGGGTAAGCTCTTTGCGCGCGGCCGATAAACCATGGGCTAGCAAGGCCCCACCTTCACTGCCTAATACGACGTTCTCTAAAACACTAAAATTTTCTACCAGCATAAAGTGCTGGTGAACCATACCAATGCCTGCGGCAATAGCTTGGTTGGAATCTGTAAAGTTATAGGCATTGCCTAAAACTTTTATTTGGCCTGCATCCGCTTGGTAAAAGCCATACAGGATACTCATCAAAGTGGATTTACCTGCGCCATTTTCACCCACAACACCATGAATATTGCCTTGTTGAACTTGCAGACAAACTTTGTTGTTGGCATGCACTTCGCCAAAACGCTTGTCTATGTTGGTTAATTCAATCGCAAAATGTTCGTTCATAAGTTGGCCTTGAGTCTTAAGAATTAGCACAAGAAGAAGCGGCGCAGCATCTTATTGCTGTGCCGCTATTAGCCCCTAGCCTTTAACACAAACGTGCATAAAGGCTTGAGGCATTTTCACCTTAGTAGTTACAGGTGTTGTCTGACATATAGTCATGTACCGAAATGTCTCCGGCAATGATAGAAGCTTTAAGTGCATTCACTTGCGCTTCCATGTCTGCACTGACTAGCGAACGGTTGTGCTCATCTAAAGCCCAATCAACGCCACCTTCAGCAAGGCCCATGCTCACAAAACCAGGCTCCCAAGTGCCGTTTTGAGCAGCCGCATAGCTTTGATAAGCCGCTTCGCCCACACGCTTAACCATAGAGGTTAATACAGTACCTGGTTGTAAGTAGTTTTGGTTTGAGTCTACACCAATGGCTAGTTTGCCCATGTCAGCTGCGGTTTGGATAACACCATTACCTGAAGATCCTGCTGCAGCAAAGATGATGTCAGCGTTAGATTCAAACTGACTACGTGCAATTTCGCCACCTTTTGAAGGGTTAGCAAACGCAGCGCCTGTAGAACCTACAAAGTTAGTGAGTACCTTAATGTCTGGGTTAACGTGCTTGGCACCTTGCTCATAGCCGCAACCAAATACAGAAATAAGTGGAATGTCCATGCCACCGACAAAACCAACCGTACCCGTTTCAGACTTCATAGCAGCCAATGCACCCACTAAGAAAGAACCTTCTTGGGCTCTGAACACAACGCTTTGTACGTTAGGTTCTGGTACCACCATGTCAATTAAGGTGAACTTAGCATCAGGGAACTCTTGAGCTGCTGCGCTTACCGCGTTGGCTTGTGAGAAACCTACCGCTACAATCGGGCTATTGCCACGTTTAGCAAGCTTCTTATGACCCTGTTCAACCTGGGCTTCGTTAGTCGGCTCTACTTCACGCACGCTGATACCAGTGTCGGCTGTGAAACGTAAAATACCGTTGTATACCGCTTCGTTAAAGGATTTATCAAATTTACCGGCCTTGTCATAGACGACGGCAGGTTTAATTTCGGCTTGTACTGTGCCTGCACTAAGCACGACAGCCGCAGCCGCTATGGCCATGCTGATTTTATTTAGCTTCATTATTTTCTCCTCGATTTACTTATGTCGGCTGTTGCCGTTTTCTTCTTTTTAATCAGTCGCCGTAGGGCGCCCAAATGTTTTTCGTTTGCGTGGCTTGGTGTAAAAATTCTATGCCTTCACTTTGCATAGGATCAAGCCAATCACGATCGAATTCTGCATGACACCATGTCCGTTTTAAATCTAGGGAACTGGTTTGTTCTACACTTGCATTTATAGAATGATCGGCCCAACACCACAAGGCATCCACCTCACCATGGCCTGCTAGCTGCTGTGATAACGCAGCTTTTGGGCCTGCCATAATATTCACTACGCCAGCTGGAATATCTGAAGTTTCCAGCACACTAATCAGTTCTAAAGCAATACTTGGGTATTGATTACTGGCTAACAAAACCACCCTATTACCCATCGCAATCGCAGGGGCGATTAGGGCTAGCGTTGAAATGAGTGGCTGCTGATCAGGGGCCACTAAGCCCATCACTCCCATGGCTTCAGGCAAAGCTAAAGTGACTCCCCTGTAGGGCGCATTGTGCACCGCACCATCATATTTATCAGCCCAAGCTGCATAACTAAACAATACACTTAAGGCGCCATCAAATTCTTTTTCAGCTTGCTCTTTAGAATATCCACACACACTCGTTAAAAGGTTCAGCCATAGCGGCTGTGTCTGGGCTAAATTTTCGGCTAGGTAATACATCACTTGAGCGCGCCCATGAGCACTTTGCTGGGTCCAAGCGGATGCCTTTAATGCGGCGCTAACACAGTTGCGAAGATCTTTACGATTACCCACACCCACCATAGCGCCGAGGCTACCATCAGCGTTATAAACGGCTTCGCTGTGGCCTGAGTCTGGGCGGGTTTGCTTGCCTGCCACATAAAACTTAAGGGTTTTATCAATGGTGTTAGGGCTTGTATCTATCGCACCACTTTCATGCTTAGCCACTTCAGGCTTACTCACAGGCGTTAAGCCCTTGGGCGTTAGGTACTCAAACAAGCCTTCTTTGCCGCCTTCGCGCCCAAAGCCAGATTCTTTCACACCACCAAAGCCGCAGGCTGCATCAAACTGATTGTGATTATTAATCCACACTACCCCTGCTTTCACCTTGGGTGCGACATCCATGGCCCGATTTATATTTTCGCTCCACACACTGGCGGCCAAGCCATAACGGCTGTTATTAGCAAGCTCAACCGCTTCTTTTTGGGTTCTAAAGGTCATCGATACTAGCACTGGGCCAAATATCTCTTCTTGCACCAGCGGATGGCTAGATTCCACATCAGTAATCAAGGTAGGCGGGTAATAATTTTTGCTAGCATCTTCACGGCCTGCTTGATATTTATCACCGCCTTGTTGCAAGCCATCATTTAACAGCTTGGTTACTCTATTAAATTGCTCACTACTCACCAAAGCACCCACATCAATCGATTTATCAAGTGATGAGCCAGTGCGAAGCTTGTGCATACGAAGTTTTAGTTTTGCATGCAATTTATCAGCCACCGGGGCCTGCACCAATAACCTTGAGCCGGCACAGCAAACTTCACCTTGGTTGAACCAAATGGAGTCTACCAGGCCTTCTACCGCGGCATCTAAATCAGCGTCTTCAAACACGATAAAGGCAGATTTACCACCCAGCTCCAAGGTCAGTTTTTTACCTTGGCCAGCGGTTGCTTGCCTTATGGCACGGCCCACTGAAGTTGAACCAGTAAAGGCCACTTTATCTACGCCTTCGCTTGCAGCAAGCGCTGCACCAGTTTGGCCTGCACCGTTAATGATGTTGATCACGCCACTTGGAACACCTGCTTCATCACAAATTTGGGCAAACAGCATGGCTGTTAAAGGCGTTTGCTCTGCAGGCTTAATCACGATGGTGTTACCCATTGCAATGGCAGGGGCCACCTTCCATGCCAACATTAATAACGGAAAGTTCCAGGGAATTATCTGTGCCGCCACACCCACAGGCGCGTGATTTGGAAAATGCTGCTCTTGCAGCTTGGCCCAGCCTGCATGGTGATAAAAATGGCGTATGGCCAAGGGAATGTCGGCATCACGGCTTTCGCGAATAGGTTTACCATTATCTAAGGTTTCTAAAACAGCTGCTAAGCGAGCGTATTTTTGTAAACTTCGCGCCAGAGCATAAAGCACTTTGGCACGCCCAAAACCACCCAACGCATACCAGCTAGGCTGCGCTTTTTTGGCACAATTAACCGCATATTCCACTTGCTCTTTGGATGCAATTTCAATGTGCGCTAACCGTTTTGAATCACAAGGATTATGAACTTCAATCAAATCTGCATCGGGCTGGCTCACAAAAGCACCGTTAATATAGTGCCCAAAGCGGCTGTTATGTTTTGCCAACCACGCTTGCGCCTCACTATCGCTCTCTAGAGCTTGGCTATAATTGAGTTGTTCAAATTCTTGCGTTAAGTTCATGTTAGTCATCTTTGTATGAGTGTTCTTTAGTTTGTAATGGTTACGCTAATGCGTGCCGATAAGCGCTTGAGTAGTAACCACTGTCATAATGGTCAAGTTGGCGCTCAATATCACCTAATAAACTAGAAGCACCAAAGCGGAACAGATCAGGTTCTAACCACCTGCGGCCCAATTCTTCTTGCATCATGGTCATGTACAAAAGTGCAGTTTTACTATCACTCACGCCCCCTGCTGGCTTAAAGCCAATGGCAAAACCTGTCAGCTGATAATATTCGCGAATCATACGTACCATGACCAAACTCACAGGCAATGTGGCATTCTCAGTTTCCTTACCCGTTGAGGTTTTAATAAAGTCAGCACCTGCCATCATACAAACCATGGATGCTTTGGCGACATTCGCTAAATGACCTAGCTCACCCGTTGCTAGTATTGTTTTTAAATGAGCACTGCCACAGGCTTTACGAAAAGCCTTTACTTCATCATATAAAGCTTGCCAATTACCCTCTAATACATGTCTTCGGCTAATCACAATGTCGATTTCATCCGCACCTGCAGCTACCGAATACTCTATTTCCGCAATGCGCAGCGGCAAAGGCGACAAACCTGCCGGAAAGCCAGTAGAAACGGCCGCTAAATGAATACCTGTATCAGTTAATTGTGAACAGGCTACCTCTAGCATTTCATGATAAACACAAATAGCTGCTGTACCGATGTTCAGTGACTCTATGCCTAAACGGCTTTGTAATTTTGCATCAATGGGCTGTTTGGCCTTACTACAAAGACGTTTTACCCGATCAAAAGTGTCATCACCTGACAAAGTCGTCAGGTCAATCAAACTAATGGCTTTTAGTAACCAGGCCGCTTGTTGCTGTTTTTTAATGCTGCGCCGACTGCCATAGGTGCTGCAGCGCCTCTCAACTGCGCTCTTATTGACTTTAATCGTATCCAAAAGAGTCACATCAAGCGCCATGCCAGGATTACGTTGTACACCACCGGTAAACTCCATCGGATCATGATGGGATTTAACACTATGAGTTGCATCGGTTTTGACTAAATTAATGGCTTTTTTCAAAGGCAAATTAGTGGGGCTATTGGTCGCCATTTACTTCAACTCCATTAAAGAAACTAATTTTTTTGCCGTGTCTTCATCAATCACCACGTCACTCACTAAACCTGTTCTAAGCGCACCTAAAAGGGCAAGTTCTTTACCCGCACCACCGGCCACGGCAACCACCCTTTTACCTGCCATTTCGGCTGCGTTAATACCCAAGCCATGGCCGTTAATCGGGTGATCTACAAGGCGGCCCTGAATATCATAAAAGCTACCAATGAGGTCACACACAGCCCCTGTTGACCTTAAGGCTTCAAGATCACTTTCAGACACTAAGCCTACGCTTTTTAAATAATCATTGGTTTTGAAACCACCGATACCCACGGCATATACATCAGCATTGCGGGCTAAATTAAGGCTAAACTGAACGCTAGCTTGGCCCATTAGCATGGCATGTTCTTGGTCGTCTCTGGCCAAATATGGCACCGGCATGAAATAGCCCTCGCCGCCAGTGCGCTCCACAAGCTGTTGCACTACATCTAAACGGTTAGAAGAAAATTTACGCGTAAAGCTGCCAGAAACCGATGCAAAAGTTAGATCGGCGCGATTTATTTTTGGCAGGTTTTCTGCCATCGCAGATAACGAACGGCCCTTGCCAATACCCACGCAAGACTGCGGTGGTAATTGGTTAAGAATATTATACAAAACCCGCGCAGCGCCAGCGCCTACGTGTTCGAAACTGGTTTGGCCTTGTGGCTCTTTTGATGGGCTTGATGGAGGTGTTGGCGCAACTAGGCACGATTGTAAATTAAAGGCATGAATCAGCTGTTCCTCTAGCGCTACACACGCCGCAGGCTCGCCTTCAATAAAAATCTTTACCATGCCTTGTTGTTGGGCAAGTTGTATTAGCCTGTGGGCTTTTACAGGCGAGACATCCAACCTTTTAGCGACGTCACTTTGGGTGTAGCCGCCTATAAAAGACAGCCAAGCAGCACGTGCGGCAAGGTCTAATTGCTGTGGATCAGCTTCTGGATTTTGATTTTTCTTACTCATGGTGAAAAATATTACACCATGCGAAAAATATTTACTACTGATTTATTTGCTCAAACTTACGCTTTTCCCAATCTCGCTTCAACAAGCTTCACCCACAAAGATGCGCCTACTGGAATAAGAGCGTCGTTAAAATCGTAACTTGGGTTATGCAGCGTGCATGGACCTAGGCCGTGGCCTATATCTCGGTGATCACCATCGCCATTGCCTATGGCAAAATAGCATCCAGGTTTGGCCTGTAAAAAGAAACTGAAATCTTCAGAGCCCATGGTTGGGGTGAACTGTGTAACTTGATCTTCACCTAGTAATTCAGTCGCTACTGCACGCACATATTGTGCTTGTTGTTGATGGTTTATTGTTGCTGGGTAGGCTCTTTTAAATTCAAACTGAGCGCCGCAGTTAAACGCTGAGCACAGGTCTGTAGATATTTTTTCCATGCGAGCTTCTACATTGTTAAGTGCGGCTTCTGAAAAACACCTCACTGTGCCCTCTATCACACAATCATCAGCAATGACATTGGTAGCCTGGCCACAATTAATTTTGGTCACCGACACCACCACACTTTCAAGGGGGTTCACGTTACGTGAAACGATAGACTGTAAGCCTTGCACCAACTGACATGCAACAAGCAATGGGTCGCTACCTAAATGAGGCATAGCTGCGTGAGCACCTTTACCTACAATTTTAATTTCAAACTCACTGGCAGAAGCCATCATGGCCCCATCCACTACTGCAACCGTACCTTGTGGGTAACCAGGCCAGTTGTGATAACCATAAACTTCATCAATCTCAAAACGCTCAAAAATGCCATCATCGATCATGGCTTTAGCCCCAGCGCCGCCCTCTTCTGCTGGCTGAAAGATAAGATACACAGTGCCAGCAAAGTCGCGGTGCTTTGCTAAGTAGCCAGCTGCGCTTAATAAAGTAGCCGTATGACCATCATGCCCGCACGCATGCATTTTGCCTTCATACTGGCTAACATGTGCAAAGGTGTTGTGTTCTTTCAAAGGTAAGGCGTCCATGTCGGCCCTTAGGGCAATGGATGCACCTAGCTTGTTGCCTTTTATCACCCCAACAACGCCTGTTACACCAATGTTTTCGTGCACCTCAATGCCCATGCCTTGTAGTTCTTGAGCTACTATTTTGGCCGTACGATGTTCTTTGTAGCACAGCTCAGGGTGTGCATGAATATCGCGCCGAATGGTTTTATACCTTTCCACGTCTGCAACAATGGGGGCCACAAGGGTCATACGAATGCCTCAATATTTTATAAATCGGTGGTGTAGATTAGGCCATGGTGTTGTGAATTCACCATGCAAAGCCAGCATAGCTTAACTGTAGAATGAGTCAATAGCTTGGCTTTAGTTGCACCTATGAGTTTGTTTCTTTAAAGTAATTGCTCATTTCTACAAAACTTAGCTTTTGTATTTTTATTAAAGATTTTATCCCATCTTATAAGGTTTATTAGGCCTAACATAAACCGCCATTTGAGCTAGATAAACTCGACCAAGCCTCTAACATAAAAGACGTTTATGAAATCGATAAACCAGCCTGCCCTGCCCATTGAAAGTGTATTGCCAGAACTTGGCCGTGCCTTAGAAATAGGCCATGAAGTTGTGCTAGTGGCACCTCCAGGAGCGGGTAAAACAACCCGAGTACCTTTGGCATTATTTGAGGCTGCGTGGCTTTTTGAGCAAAAAATATTGGTGATTGAACCAAGGCGCATCGCCACCTTAGCCACCGCCCAGTTTTTGGCAAAAAGCTTGGGTGAAGAGTGCGGGCAAAGGGTAGGTTATCGCATGCGTCTGGACACTAAAGTAGGCCCTAATACGCGCATAGAGGTCATTACCCAAGGTGTATTCTTGCGCATGCTACAACAAGACCCAAGCCTTGAGGGCGTTGGCGCGGTTGTATTTGATGAATTTCATGAGCGCAGTTTAGACAGCGACCTAGCGCTTGCCATGTGTCTGCAAGGCAGAGAATTACTAAGAGAAGATAGCCCCCTTAAAATCATCATTATGTCGGCTACCATAGATGCCAAAGGGGTGAGTGAGTTACTCAACAATGCACCCGTTGTGATCAGTGAGGGCCGTATGTTTAAGGTCACCCACCACCATGTCTGCACTGGCCCCGCAAGCGGTCGCATGGATAAAGTCTTGTATGACATTTTGCACAGCACCACCGCACAAGCACTGGCTAACCATCAAGGCAGTATATTGGTGTTTCTGCCTGGCAAAGGTGAAATACAACAAGCACAAACAAAGCTTGCCGATTTATGCTCGGAGCAGATAAAGCTTTATCCACTGTATGGGGACTTACCCATGGCGCAGCAGCAACTGGCTATTAAACCTGTGGCTTTGGGAGTTAGAAAAATTGTTTTAGCCACCAATATCGCGGAAACCAGCCTGACTATTGAAGGCATTGATTGCGTGATTGATTTAGGTTTATACCGCCAAATGGCTTATGACACACGCACAGGTTTAAGCCGGCTCAAAACCATGAGAATCTCAAAAGCCCAAGCTACTCAAAGAGCTGGCCGCGCTGGCAGATTAAGCGTTGGGCATTGTTATAGGTTATGGAGTGAAACCCAACACCAAAGCCTGGCTCCCCACACCAGTGTAGAAATGCTGCAAGCAGACCTTACACACTTGTGCCTGCAACTACATGCCTTTGGGTGTGCAAACCCTAATGATCTGCAGTGGATGGATGCACCACCAAACGGCCCTTGGCAAAAAGCCCAAACCCAGCTTTTAAGCCTTGGCGCCTTAGTAAAAAATGGCGAAGATTACAGCATTACTGAGCACGGTGAACAACTTGGAAAGCTGCCTTTGTCGCCTCGCCTTGGCCACTTACTGATTAACGCACAACACTATAATGCTATGCCTTTAGGCTGTGCGCTTGTGGCTTTATTAAGTGAAAAGGACCCGCTAAGTGCAACCAGCGAAAGTACTAAAGAGCTACCCTATGACTTAATGCTAAGGGTGAGTTGGCTTGCCAAACCGGCGCCAAGCTTGCCTCATTTAAAGAGTATGCACCAACGAATAAACGCTCAAGCGAAGCGCTTGATGGGCCAAATGCCAGCGCAAAAAACAGCCCCCATTAGCCATCATTATGACAAAGCACAGCTAGCTGCCATATTAGTGGCCCTTGCTTGGCCAGAGCGTATTGCAAAACAAACCAGCGACTTCTCGCAATATAAACTAGCCAATGGCAACAGAGTCAAATGCCAACAGCAAAGAAAAGGTGCACCTTTTTTAGCGGTGGCAAGCACCATAGGCTTTGAAGCTGGTCAATCTGCAATAACGCAAAGGGTGTGCTTAGCCCTAGATTTACCAGCCGATTTATTTGACGGGCCATTAAAACACTTAACTGCCAAGCAGACTCACATCACATGGCATCAAGAGCATGGGCGATTAGTCGCTGAAAAGCAGGTTCAACTTGGCAAACTTGTGCTGCATAGCCTGCGCATGGATAAGATCGCCCCACATGAGAAGGCAAAAGCCATTTGTGAGCATCTAAAGCAACGACATCTGGCACCTTTAAACTGGGACCAAGCCGCTTTAAGTTTGCAGGCAAAAGTACAATTATTGCATCAAAGCTTCCCTAACCAGAGCACCCAAGAAAACCCATGGCCAGATTTTAGTGTGCAGGCTTTAAGCGCAAGTCTAGAAACATGGCTCGCCCCTTATTTAGACAATGTAAGCCAAGCCCAAGATTTAAAACGGCTTCATTTAACGCCCATACTGAGTGCTCTTTTGCCATGGCCTTTGCCTAACCAGCTGAATGAGCTAGCGCCAGCGCGCTATCAGGTGCCATCGGGTAACAGCCATGCTATTGATTACAGCCAAAGCCCGCCCGTGCTAGCTGTGAAATTACAAGAGATGTTCGGCATGCAAACACCCCCTAGCGTGGGTTATGGCACAGCATTGCAAGTGCACCTTTTAGCCCCTGGAGGGCAGGTGCTGCAGGTGACCCAAGACTTAGCCCATTTTTGGCGTAACAGTTACACCCAAGTTAAAAAAGAAATGAAAGGCCGCTACCCAAGGCACCCTTGGCCAGATGACCCTTTAAAAGCGCTGGCCACCGCTAAAACCAATAGGGCGCTGCGAAGCAGTTGAAAACCCAGCGCATAAAAAAGGCCACCTACACAATACGCAGCCTTTGGGTTTGGGTTTGGGTTTAGCTTTTCAATGCAGGGCTAATAGTCTTGGCGGCCTTTGGCTACCAACTCATAACCTGCTTCTTCTGGCTCATCATCCACTATGTCAGCGGGGAAGCCATGGCCTAATACTTTTACACCCATGGGTTCTTCATAACGCCTGATAATGTTAGGCGATTTTTCCCTTGGGCCATAGTCATCTTGAGCTTGGCTGAAAATGTCGACTAATAAGGGTGCTAAATCTAGTTTCATACCCTCACGCTGAGTAAGGGTGTTAAATAAACCCACATCTTTTAACACAAGATCTACGGTAAAATTAATTTCACGAGAGCCATTTAGCATGACCTGTGATTCTGTCTCGTGCACAAACGAATTACCAGATGACGCTTTAATGGCCTCATAAGCGACGTTCATGTCTAAATCCATCACTTTACACGCAGTTAAAGCTTCACCAAGAGCCACTAAGTGCGCAGTAGCTAGGTAATTGGTCACCACTTTAAGCTTAGAGGCAGTGCCTAATTCACCGGTATGAAGAACGCGCCTGCCAAGGGTGGTAAGCACAGGTAAGGCACGTTCAAAGGTTGGCCTAGAACAGCCTGCAAAAATAGAAATATTGCCTGTGTCAGCGCGATGGCAGCCACCAGATACGGGGCAATCTACCGGCTGTGCACCTTTAGCTTCAACTAACGCACCGATGCGGCGAATTTCGCTTTCATCGGTGGTCGACATTTCTAGCCAAATTTTGCCCTCTGATAAGCCCGCGATCACGCCCTCAACATCAGAAGTGCCTTCCATTACCGCAGAACACGCTGCTGGTGAAGGCAAACAGGTAATCACGATATCGCAGGTTTGTGCTAGCTGTTTTGGCGAATCTGCAGCGCTTGCGCCTCTGCTGACAAAGTCATTCACAAAATCTGGGTTTAAGTCCCGCACCATGACCTCATAGCCATTACGCAATAAACTACCCGCTAACTTACTACCTACGTTACCTAGCCCTACAAAACCTATTTTCATGATGATTAACCTGTCA
>CAXHZX010000021.1:0-21006 GCA_964022265.1 uncultured Oceanospirillaceae bacterium
CTTTCACAAGGGAGCGCCATTATATCCATCGCACAGAAAACCACAAGACATTTAGCTTGAACACAAGAAAATAGATGGGTTTTTACATTCATGTCATGCCAAGGCATGACATGAATAGGAAAAGACTAGCAAGGCTCTTATTTATGTGTCGCCGAAATGCTCCATTTCAGCTTGGCCTGCAGCTCTTAATTGCTCAGCGACCTGCTCTAAAGATTGGGCAAGCTCTGTTAGGTTATCTGCCATTAAGTGGGTATTGTTGTGAAATTGAGTATCGGTAAGCGCGGCATTCAACTTTTCTTTGGCCATCCACTGACAATGCCTTAAGTATTCGGCTCCTGCCACATGATCGGGGTCTACCAGACTTAGTTGATCAAAGCGGCAGAAATCTGGAAAGCGAATGTTTTGGGGCACGTAACCATTCACCATAGTGATACGTTTTCCTTCAGCCGTTAAGCCCTTTGCACGGTGAACGACCATGTTGCCTTGCTGAAGAATGGCATAACCTGGCCCTGGCATGCTGGGTGATATGACTTTACTTGCATCTAATGCGGCCCCTGCTTTAGACCTACTTAAGAACTCTTCTTTAGTGCCTTGGTAATATTCAAATTCACCGCCTTGAACAGACTTTGGATCGGTCACAAACATTACGTAATCAATGCGAAGAGTATCGACGTGCCACTTGTCTACATTTTCGCCAACGATCTCCGGGTTATAGTTGAGGTGACCTAACTGATGGGGAATAGTATGAGGCAATAATGGAATGCCACATATTTCTGACATGGCCTGGGTCACCTTGGGCGACAAGCACAAATCACGAAGGAATTTAGAGCGATATGCACCCCCTCTGACATTACGTGCGATGCGAGCATTACTGGTCGTGAATTCTTCTAGTAACTCTGCCACTTCTAATAGTGCTGCTGCGCCTTTATCTGAGAGTATTCTAAAGACCGAAGTAGCCGCAAAGGGAGTTGGGCAAGCATTGACATCTTGTTCAGAGTAACCAAAATCTTCCAAAGTATAGATGCGCTTCGGCATTTCAATTTGTAAATGCACAGCTTCATCAAACTCGGGCTCGTTAGGCAGTGGCTCAAAACCTTCTGGAAAATGAGTAGGAAAAGGTAGCGGCTTGGCTAGATACTCTTCCATGTGAATTCCTTTGCGTTAAGTTTTTAGAAGCCTGCCAAAAATTTAGCTAGCCTCGTTTTAAGCCTCATCAGCTTCTTCCGTATCATTTGCTGAGCTAGGTTTAACGAAACGGCCCACAAAAATACCCACCTCAAACAGCAACCACATAGGCACTGCGAGCAGGGTTTGCGAGATAACATCAGGGGGTGTAATTAACATACCGATAACAAAACAACTTACTAATACATAAGCACGCTTTTTTGCAAGATCAGCGGGGGTGGTTGCGCCTGTCCAGATAAGCAGAACAGTGGCAATCGGTATTTCAAAAACGATCCCAAAAGCAAAGAATAGCTTGAGTACAAAATCTAAATAAGCGGAAATATCTGTCATTACCGCAACTTCATCTGGGCCTGTGGCCGTGAAGAAACCAAAGATTAAGGGGAACACTATATAGTAGGCAAAAGCGATACCTGCATAGAAGAGTACAATGCTTGAAGCTAATAAAGGAAATGCTAAGCGACGCTCTTTCTTATACAGCCCTGGGGCAATAAAGCTCCAAGCCTGATGAAGGATAAACGGCATACCAATAAAGAGTGCTAACACCATGGTCAGTTTAAAGGGAGCCAAAAACGGCGAAGCCACTTGAGTGGCTATCATGGTAGAGCCATCTGGCAACAAACTACGCAGAGGCACCGAGAGATAAAGATAGAATTCATTTGCAAACGGAAACATGCAAACGAACAGCAGCACAACTAATAATACGGCCTTGAGCAAGCGATTGCGCAGCTCAACCAGGTGGCCCATTAAAGGTAATTCAGAATCTTGGTCGCCAATGTCGACCTTTGCTTCGCTCATAGTGTATTCCAAAGACGGTTAGGATCCGCCGATTGAGGGCTCTTCAGGTTTGGCTTCTTGCTCTGTTGCTGCAACCACTGGTGCTTCCATAATGTCGGCTTCAGCTTCAAGTTCAGCCATACGGCCTTCAAGTGCTTTACGATTGGCATCGGCTTTGGTCCGAATCTCATCGATTCTTAACTCATCTTGAATTTCTTTTTGCACGCCACTGACGGTGCGTCTGATTTTGCCTACCCATTTACCTACCGTGCGCACAGCCACGGGCATACGCTCAGGCCCAAGTATTAAGAGGCCGATAACCGCCACTAATACTAATTCTGTAAAACCAATATCAAACATAAGTTTGGCCGTTAGTGTTGGGTTTTTTCAGGTTCTTTTTCTGCGCTAGCTTCTGCACTGAAGTTGGCATCTTGGGCAGGCTTTTCATCCAGCGCTTTAGCCTCTTCTGTGCCGTCTTTCATTGCAGACTTAAAGCCCTTCACTGCGTTACCTAAATCGCCGCCAATATTACGTAGCTTTTTGCTACCAAATAACAAAAGGATAATGGCTAATACAATCACCAATTGCCAAATACTAATTCCACCTAAACCCATGGTTCACTCCTCATCAAAAATTATTGGCTACGATTAGCCTTTTCCACTAAGCCTGAAAGATCAAAACGACGCTCTAATTCTTTGAGAACCGAAGTGTGATCTTCTCCCAGGTGGGACAACATAACCAAACAATGGAACCACAAATCTGCGGTTTCGGCAATGACGGCTTTAGTCGTAGCTGTTTCTTGCACATCCTTGGCTGCCAAGATAACTTCCGTTGCTTCTTCGCCCACTTTTTCTAATATTTTATTTAGCCCAGCTGCATGTAAACTTGCTACATAAGATGAGTCTGGCTGAGCCTTTTTACGCTCTTCCAAAACACTTTGCAGTGCGTTTAAAACATCACTCATGGTTATAAATCTCCTTCGGGTCTTTCACCACCGCTACATCTTCTTGCCATTGTCCATCTTGTAGGCGCTTAAAGAAGCAGTGCGGGCGCCCAGTGTGGCAAGCGATGCCACCTAGTTGCTCTACCTTTAACAAAATAACGTCAGCATCACAGTCTAACTGGATACTATGTAAAATTTGCACGTGGCCAGATTCTTCACCTTTGCGCCATAGTTTGGAACGTGAACGAGAAAAATAAACAGCACGCTGCTCTTTTTCAGTGAGCATTAAAGACTCTTTATTCATCCAGGCCATCATTAACACTTGGCCTGTTTGGAAGTCTTGCGCTATTGCAGCTACTAAGCCTTTTTCATCCCACTTAACCTGCTCTAGCCAATCAAGATTGTTCATTGCCGCTTGCCCCTAGACCACAGAATATAAACACCCACTAGCGCCAATGCTGCATTGGCAGGAACTCCAAAATACAACACATCCAATACTTTTGGCAGCTCAAACACCGCGCCCAACACTAAAGCAATACCGACAAAATCAAGCCAGGTGCGCTTGGGTTCAAGCTGCACAGCAGTTTGTGTAACAACCGGTTTTGCTTTTGGGTTTGCAACTTGCTCAAGCGCTGCGTGCACTAGGCCTGGCAGTTGAGGTAATTGCTGAGCTAAATCTGGCCATTCTTGCTTTAATTGTTGATACACCTGTTTAGGACCTACTTGGCGTTTAAACCATTGTTCTAAGATAGGCTGTGCCGTTTCCCACAAGTTAAGCTGCGGGTATAGCTGGCGGCCTAGGCCCTCTATGTTAAGCATAGTTTTTTGCAGCAATACCAACTGAGGCTGTACCTGCATATTAAAACGACGCGCCGTTTGAAACAAACCTAACAGAACTTGCGCAAAGGATATTTCGGCCAACGGCCTTGAGAAAATAGGCTCGCTAACACCGCGAATAGCGCCCTCAAACTCATGTACCTTAGTGTCTTCAGGCAACCAACCACAATCTACATGTAACTGCGCTATTTGGCGGTAGTCTCTATTGAAGAAGGCCAACAGAATGCGCGCCAAATACCTTTGGTCATCAAAAGAAAGGCTGCCAACAATGCCAAAATCTACCGCCATATACTGAGGATCGTGAGGCACTGCTGGGTTTACAAAAATATTCCCTGGGTGCATATCAGCATGGAAGAAACTGTCTCTGAACACTTGAGTGAAGAAAATCTCTACCCCACGCTTGGCAAGTTCTTCTCGACTAATGCCTGCTTTGTCTATGGCTTCAATGTCATTGACTGGCAGCCCATATACACGTTCTTGAACCAATACTGAGGCGTTACTGAGATGCCAGTGTATTTTGGGAATATAAAGCAAGTTTGAATTGTCAAAATTGCGCCTAAGCTGGCTTGCATTGCCTGCTTCACGCTGCAAATCTAGCTCATCAAATATGGTTTTTTCATACTCATCAATAACACCTTGCAACCTTAATCTTCTAAGGTCTGGCACTGCAGCATTAATGGCTTTAGCTATCCAACGCATCAAATTTAGATCACGCACAATAATGCGTTTAATGCCTGGGCGAATGACTTTAACGACCACAGACTCCCCACTGCTTAAACGTGCACTGTGTACTTGCGCAACGGAGGCAGAAGCTAGGGGCTTTTCATCAAATTCTGCAAATGCTTCATCAACACTTTGGCCAAGCGCTTGCTCGATCATGCGTTTAGATAGCGACGCATCAAAGGCTGGCACTTTGTCTAACAAAGTGGCTAGCTGGCCTGCTAAGTCATCATCCAACATGTCGCGGCGGGTAGATAGCAGCTGACCAAACTTAACAAACACTGGGCCCAAATCAATTAATGCTAACCGCAACCGATCGCCCACTGTACCTTTAGCCGAATACAAAAAACGCCAAGGCATACACCAGAACAACACTCGAACCGGAAACGGCAGTGCATAGCCTAAGATTGGCAGATCTAGCCTGTGACGGATAATAACGCGAAGGATAAAGAAGCCGCGAAAAAGTGCTTTCATGAATTAACCTTGGCCTTTAGTTACGGCTTCACACCGTAGTGCAAAGCCACAATTCCACCTGTCATATTGTGGAAACGGCAGTTAACTAACCCAGCGGTTTCCATCATACCTTTTAAGGTGGCTTGGTCTGGGTGCATACGAATAGACTCTGCTAAATAGCGGTAGCTGTCTTCATCATCAGCAATGAATTTACCAATTTTGGGAAGGATATTAAACGAGTATGTGTCATACACCTTGGTAAGCACTGGGTTTTCTGTTTTAGAAAATTCCAACACCAACAAACGTCCACCTGGCTTTAACACCCTGCGCATCGATGCAAGGGCTTTGTCTTTGTCAGTCACGTTACGAAGGCCAAAGGCAATGGTAATACAGTCGAAACTGTTATCAGGAAAAGGGAGGGCTTCAGCGTTGGCTTGCACATAGCTTACGTTGCCAACCACGCCTTTATCGATAAGGCGGTCTCGCCCTACTTTGATCATTGAGTCATTAATGTCAGCCAGTATAACGCGGCCTTCTGGCCCCACAAGCTCACTAAAGCGCATGGTAAGATCACCGGTACCACCGGCTAAATCCAGTACAGAGTCGCCTGCCCTTACACCGCTCATTTCAATAGTTTGGCGCTTCCATATTCTGTGGATGCCCATAGACATCAAGTCATTCATGACATCATATTTGGCAGCTACAGAATGAAAAACACCCGCTACTTGGCGCACTTTGTCGCCAGTAGGTACTTCTTTAAATCCAAAGTGCGTGGTTGATTTGGGGCCTTGATCACTCATACGTTTGCATGTCCATCTATAATCTTTGGGCGCTTGCCCTTTGGCCCCATTCTACCTTGCTACTTTATTCTTGTCGTGGACTTAATGAGCCTTATTGGCTTTCTAACTCCACTAGGTAATCAACAACTGCAAGCATACCTTCTTTACTGCCTGCCAAAGTTGCATTAACCATGTACTTGCCATTAACCATCATTGAGGGCACACCGGTAATCTTAGCGCGCGCTGCTAAGCGGCTGCCTTGGCGAACTTTGTTTTGCAGATCAAACGAATCGTATGCGCCATCAAAATCAGCTTTGCTCACACCATGCTCAGCAAAAAAAGCAGCTAATGCTTGACGATTAGTCATGCGCCGCTCATCAATATGCACTGCGTCATACATTGCTTGGTGAGTTTTATCTAGCACACCTAACTTAAGCGCCACAAAGTAGGCTTTAGCATAAGGCTCCCAACTGCGGCCAAATATCACTGGAATAGCCAAAAAGTTGACATCGTCACCCTGCGCCATAGCCCACTTGTGCAATAACGGCTCAAAATCATTACAGTGAGGGCAGGTGTAACCAAAAAATTCATTAACCACGACCGCATCAGTGTTGCTTGATTTAATGGGCTCATCTAACACAATGTAGTGCTTTCCAGCTTGGTAATCTGCAGCCAATGCCAACATGGGCAAGCAGGTCAATGCCACGATTGCGGCAAACTTTTTAATCATTATTCATCTCCAGTTTAAGTCTTATCTATCCATGGTAACGGCTTGAGCGCAGCAACATAATGCCTTTACGCGTTTTTTACGCCCTTTATATATCGTCCATAAAAAAGGTGGCCTTAGCCACCTTTTTTTTGTTGCACTCAGCAACTAGTCAGAAAGGCCAGCAATGTAGCTAGACACGGCTTCAATTTCTGCATCGCTCATGATAGCAGCAACTTGCTGCATCAGTGCTGCTGAACCGTTGACACGAGTTCCAGCGCGGTATGCTTTAAGAGAGCTTGCAATGTATTCCGCATGTTGGCCACCTAGCGCAGGGAAACCTGCTTGGGCGTTACCCGCACCTGTAGGCGAATGACAAGCAGTACATGAAGCCACACCTTTAGACGGGATACCTGCACGGTAAATCTTTTGGCCTAGCTCAAACAAAGCCGCATCAGTTTGGCCTTGGCTAATTTCTTGCGAAGCATAAAATGCTGCCATGTCAGCCAAATCTTGGTCTGACTTGCCTGTTAGAATACCAGTCATTGCAGCGATTTCGCGGCCGCCATCACGAATGTCGATCAATTGCTTAGTTAAGTAAACTTCGCCTTGGCCAGCAAGTTTTGGGAAACTAGGAATTACGCTATTACCATCTGCACCGTGACAACCACTACAAGTGGCTACCTTAGCCTTACCCGCTTCAGCATCACCTGCGGCCACAGAAAATCCTGCCCAGCTTAAGCCGATCATCAAACATACAATTACTTTCTTCATGTGCATTTCCACAAAATTATTAAAGGAACAGTTAATTGGCGGCCATTATAAGGGGCTGCGCCTTTTACTTCAATAACGCAACCTCAAACCAAGGTCTAGTTTGGCACTTTGATACTGATTATTACTGTAAAAATAATGTAAAACGCATATAAGTAAATCACTGCAAGCTAACCAGGCCTAACTCGCACCATAATTACCCGTTTATTGGTTAGATCCGTATTTGGTTCAGCTGTATATCATTCCCACAGTGAGATGCCTTCAGCGTGTAGCACCTTTTGAACAGCCTCGCGCTGCTCCATTTTAAGGGCATGACGGGTCCAATTTTTATACAATTTCATATCCAAACCGATTCGATTGCCCCACTTAAAAAATACCAGCAGATATGGATCGGCAATTGAATATTGATTACCTACAGCCCAATCGGACTGGCCAATCTTCTCATCAATTAGACGACAAACTTCAATGAAATTAGCTTTTCCCTTGGCTTGAATGCCTGCTTGTGCAGCAACGTCATCTGTAAAACGATGTACCCGCCACTGTTGTGCAATTATTTGGGCATGAATGGTTGCAAGCCAATTCATCCACTCTAGAGTGCGCGCAAGCGGCAAGGGGTCGTTATCAACAAGATTTAAATTCGGGTTTATAGAAGCAAGATACATCATAATCGCCGTGGCTTCGGTAATGTTTTGGTCTCCATCATTCAACATAGGCACCCTACCTTTAGGGTTTAGGCCCAAGTAACTAGCACTTCTTGTGGAGCCATCACGCGAAGAAACCAACTCAGTTTCGTACGGCTTGCCAATTTCTTCTAATACTATGTGCGCAGCTAATGAGCATGCTCCTGGTGAATAATACAGTTTCATATGCTTTCCTTATTTGGACATCATCGCTTATTTTTGCGCTTTGCAAACTCCAAAGCAAACTCCGTGCACAGTTATTTCCTTAAGCCCTAGCGATAACAATAATAGAGCATTCCTAGAGTAATGTTATTGTCGGTTCAATGACCAAAACCTAAACAGGCTCTATTTGTTTGAAAATAATGTAAAATACAAAAATACCAATCTTTAATGCACCTGTATTAGAGGTTCAACTGATTTCTGTTTGATGACCTACGCTATGACCACCCAACACCTAAAATTTCGATCTGCCGTGTTCTCCACCAGCGCAAGCAAAGTGAGTGAATGCCCGCTTGATATTGGTTCAGAAGTGGCCTTTGCTGGGCGCTCTAATGCGGGCAAATCCAGTGCTATTAACGCCCTTACCCGTAACTCAAGTTTAGCAAGAACCAGTAAAACGCCAGGCCGTACACAGCTGCTGAACTTTTTTGATTTGAACATTGAGCAGTGCCGCTTGGTAGATTTACCAGGCTATGGTTATGCCAAGGTACCTGTGGCGATGCAGCTTAAGTGGCGTAAACACCTTAACCAGTATTTAGAAGTGCGTGAGAGCTTATCCGGATTGGTTTTAGTCATGGACATTCGTCACCCTTTAAAAGAATTTGACCGGATGATTGTGGACTGGTGTATCGCTTCAGAATTGCCTTTGCATTTGTTGCTTACAAAAGCTGATAAGCTTAAAAAGAATGCCATCATGAACGCAAAAACAGCGGTTAAGAAAGGCTTACCAGATCATCCTGAAGGCTTGATTACAATGCAAAGTTTTTCGGCTTCTAAAGGTGATGGCATTAGCGACTTAGAGCGCCAATTAGTTTTGTGGTTAAAACCACCTGCTGATGAGTTGCCTGAAGAGCTAGAGCAAGAGCTAAGCCCAGAAGCTGATCAGGCATAAGCTGAAGCTAACCCTTGGCCTAAAACTTTAAGGCAAAAAAAACCCTGAAGATCGAGGGGAACGATGTTCAGGGTACGCGTTGTAGCTCTTTTTTTATCTATCACGCTAGCTAGTTACATACTCAGACGCGTGTATTTGCATTTAGTTCAATTGTTTTTGAATATTTTTTAAAATAATTAAATTAATGCGCTTGATCCCAGTTAGAGCCTATTCCTACATCGACGATAAGCGGCACCGAAAGCTCTGCTGCGCTTTCCATGACAGACTTAACGCCACTAATAAGCTCATCAACTTGGCCTTCTTCCACTTCAAAAATTAATTCATCGTGCACCTGCATGGTCATGCGTGCATTTAGATCGCTAGCATTTAACCAAGCATCTACATTAATCATTGCGCGTTTTATAATATCCGCGGCGCTACCTTGCATCGGCGCATTAATGGCCGTTCGCTCGGCGGCTTGGCGAGACATGCCGTTACTGGCTTTGATGTCTGGCAAATAAAGCCTTCTGCCATACAAAGTTTCTACATAGCCAAGCTTTGCAGCTGCACTTTTGGTTTGGTCCATGTATTCTTGCACGCCTGGGTAGCGGCTAAAGTAGCGACCAATATAATCTTGGCTTTGGCCACGGCTAATGCCTAACTGTTTTGCCAGGCCAAAGGCTGACATTCCATAAATTAAACCAAAGTTAATGGCTTTGGCGCTGCGCCTTTGATCGTTAGTCACTTCATTTACGGTAACGCCAAATACCTCGGCAGCGGTAGCCTTGTGTACGTCTTGGCCAGCGGCAAAGGCACTCAATAAGCCCTCATCTTTTGATAGATGGGCCATGATGCGAAGCTCTATTTGAGAGTAATCCGCTGCCACCATCACTTGGCCTTTAGGCACAATAAAAGCTTGCCTTATTTGACGGCCCTCAGCTGATCTAATTGGAATATTTTGTAGGTTTGGGTCACTAGATGACAAACGGCCCGTGGCTGCCACTGCCTGATGATAGGAAGTATGGATGCGCCCTGTCGCTGCGTTTATTTCTAAAGGTAGTTTATCGGTGTAGGTAGATTTAAGCTTGCTAAGGCTTCGGTACTCTAATAAAAGCTTTGGCAATTCATAATCTTGGGCTAGGTCTTGCAGCACGGCCTCGGCAGTGGATGGCTTGCCTTTAGGGGTTTTTTTAGTCACTGGGATACCCAGCTTTTCATATAAAATAGCACCTAATTGCTGGGTTGATGAAAGGTTAAAGACCTCCCCTGCAAGCTCATAGGCTTCTCTTTCTAGGGCCACCAAACGCTCACCTATGGCTTGGCTTTGCTCACCTAATACTTTGGCATCGACCATGGCGCCGGTGCGCTCCATACGTGAGAGCACATTAACCAAGGGTCGCTCTATATCATCGTATACTTTTGATAACTCTGGTTCTAAAGCTAAACATTCTGAAAAATGCGCAGCCAACCTTAGTGTAATGTCCGCATCTTCTGCGGCATATGGCGCTGCTTGTTCAAGATCAATCTGGTTAAAGGGCAGTTGTTTGGTGCCTTTACCTGCGATATCAGCGTATTTAATGGTTTGGTAATCTAGGTAATGCTGGGCTAGCGCATCCATGTTATGCCTAGTGGCCGTGGAATTAAGCACGTAAGATTGAACCATGCTGTCTACAATTTGGGCTTGCCAGTTGATGTTGTATTTCGCCAGTACGTTAATGTCGTATTTTAAATTTTGCCCACAAACGACTTGGCTTGCATCTTCTAATAACGGCCTAATCGCTTCTATTAGCTGCCCACGGTCCATTTGCTCTGGCGCACCTACATAGTCATGGCCACAAGGTACGTATACCGCCTTACCTGCCTCAACACATAAAGAAATGCCTACTAATTCAGCATCGATATAGTTAATGCTGGTGGTTTCAGTATCAAATGCAAAGATCTGCGCGTCTTTACACGCTGCTAACCAGGGTTCAAGCTGCGCCATGTTTGACGCGATGGTGTAGTCTTTTTCATTCACTTTGGCAGGCACGGGCCGAGCTACTGTAGGGTCTGTTTGGGCGGTTTGATCGGCTGCTGTGGCGTTTTGAGAACTGCTGGTGTTTGAAGACACGCCGTCTTGAATAAGCACATTGGCCCAAGACTTAAATTCTAGCTCTTCATAAAGCGCTAACAGTGCGGCTTGATCCACAGGTTTTGGCTTGATTTGATCTAAGCTCTGATCCAATTCTACATCTAACTTGATGGTAGTCAGCGCTTGTGAAAGCGGCAAAAACTCAAGCGCATTGCGTAATTTTTCACCAATTTTGCCGCCAATATCATCCGCATTAGACATTAACGACTCTAGATTGTCATAGGCGCTAAGCCATTTCACTGCCGTTTTAGGCCCTGCACCTGGCACCCCAGGAATGTTATCGGCGGTGTCGCCTACAATGGCCAAGTAATCAATAATTTGATCGGGTCTTACGCCAAACTTATCTATGACACCCTGCTCATTCATGTAAGTGTTGGTCATAGTGTTTACAAGGCCGACGTGAGCGCTCACTAACTGCGCCATATCTTTATCGCCGGTAGAAATAAGCGTATCGATACCCTTGGCCGTGGCCTGCGATGCTAAGGTGCCAATCACGTCATCAGCTTCTACCCCTTCGACCATTAACAGCGGCAAACCCATGGCTTTTATGATGTTATGAATAGGTTCAATCTGTGGCCGCATATCATCTGGCATAGGCGGGCGATGAGCTTTGTATTCTGAGTACATTTCATTACGAAAAGTTGGCCCCTTGGCATCAAACACAACGATAATATTGGCATCGGCATAGTCTTTAGCCAAACTGCGCATCATATTCACCACCCCTTTTATCGCGCCAGTAGGCATGCCCTTACTGTTATTTAAAGGTGGCATTGCGTGGTATGCGCGAAATAAATAGGAGGAACCGTCTACTAATACAACGGGAGTGGGTGCTTTTGTTGTCATGATGTCTTCTCAAACCAATCTTTGCGGGTAGTTAACAGATAAAGAATACCATAATGAAGCATCCTAAACTTGAATTGAAGGGCCTTGACGCGTACTATTTGCAGCCCAATTGTTATTAGCCCACCCTGTTTTAAGTAGCGTTTTTATGGCCGTTTATACCCACCTTAGCAGTTCGCAGATAAACGCTTATCTTGCTTCCTTTGACCTTGGCACTTTGGTGTCGTTTGAGGGTATTAGCGGCGGTATAGAAAATACTAATTATTTTGTCACCACTAAAGATAGCATCGGTGAAAAACAGTTTGTGCTGACTTTGTTTGAAGACCTTGGTTACGATGAAGTGCCCTATTTTGTAGATCTAACTGATCACTTTGTAGCCAACAATGTCACCGTACCTGCGCCTATTAGAGATAGAAATGGCACTGCGCTCAGCCTACTGTCCGATAAGCCTGCATTACTATTCCCAAGGTTTGCTGGAGGCCATTTAAGCCGATCAGAAATCGGTATTAGTGAATGTGCCATTTTGGGTGAAGCGCTCGCGCAATTTCATGTCGCTGGGCAAAAAGTGAGCACCCAACGCCAAAGCCATAGAGGCGCAAGCTGGTGGAAAGCTTTAGGGCCAAGAGCTGCGGCTTGTTTAAATGATGATGAAGCCACCATGCTAATGATGGCTATTGGCCAATACGATGCCATGCAGGCTCAACAACCAGACCTACCCGTTGGCGTAATCCATGGAGATTTATTCCACGATAATGCGTTGTTTTCAAACGGCTCACTAAGCGCCATTATCGACTTATACAATGCCAGCAACGATTATTTATTATTTGATGTCGCCGTTACGGTCAACGATTGGTGTATCAATGCCGATGGCAGTATTAACAAACAATTGTATGACGCGTTTTTAGGTGCTTATGCTCTAGTGCGCGGTTTCACAGCCAACGAACAAAAGTATTGGAATGCCATGCTCGTTGCCGCAGCCATGCGATTTTGGCTATCGCGCCTAGAAACTTTCCATGGTTTAGATGCGCATCAGCGCGAAGACGGTGTTACCGTGCTAAAAGATCCTGATGTGTTCAGGGAAATTTTGCGCCACCGCATGCAAAACTTCCAAACACTACCTTAAGTTTTATGGGGTGGTGCAGCCTATAAAGGCTTGCTGAAGGTGAGTTACATATTGCACCAGAGAATTAGACTTCCAACCTAAAATGTCAATGCTTTGGCGCTGCACTGCTTGATCGATAACCGCATCTATTAGCCTTGTATTGGCTTCGTGGTCTACCAACACACAAGCAATCTGCTTAGATTTTGAAAGTGAGGCAATCATAGCCATACGCTTTGCTCCTGGGGGCTGGTCGTCGGAATCAGTGAAGCTAGAAATATGATCGATACCAAAGTAGCTTTCAAACCCACCTATACCATCATGAAACACCACATACCCTTGGTTGCCCTTGGCTAACTTTTGCTGCTTTTTTTGGATAGCCTCCTGAAGTAGCGCCATTTCATTGCGCCATGTTTCACTATTCCATGGCACTTGAATACGCTGGCTTAATTGGGTCATTGCAAGGGTTAGATAATCTGGGCTAGTCCAGGGATGCCCATCCGCAACTGCCGGGTGATCTTCACCTACAATGAGCTGCTTATCACTATCAATGCGAGCCATGATCTTAGTCAGGTAAGGCTCTACTTTGGGGCCATGCCAAACCACAAATTCAGCTGCCTGAAGCCGCCTTATATGGCTGGGCTTTAAGCTAAAGTCATGCAATGGCACGGTGGCAGGCACCAAAGGTTCTGCATATTTACCCGTCACCTCTTGAGTGACTAACGACAAGGCTTGGGTGGTGGCTAGTATCTCCATGGTTGCCGTGGCTTGAGCGGTGACACACCAAATGGCCAGAGCCGCGCACACTTTACGCGTCCAGCGTGAGAAGAGAACCATAACAACACCAAAAAGATAGTAGTAGAAATTTTCGGGGATGTTATGTTATATTATAACAATTGTCAACTGGATAACTTAGCCCATGCTCGCGACCGCATTCGCCCCGCACGACCATAGCCGCTGCATTCATAGCGCTATTAACCATGCCCAGAGTCTATGTACACAGCGCGGAGTAAGGCTCACGCCTGTGCGCCAAAGAGTGCTAGAACTTGTGTGGCGAAGCCACCAGCCCATTGGCGCATATGAACTCTTAGCCGCGCTGACTAAAGAAGGCTTCAATTCTGCGCCGCCCACCGTATATAGGGCGCTTGAATTTTTGTGTGAACAGGGCCTTTTACATCGCTTAGAAAGTATTAATGCTTATGTTGGGTGCTGTAGCCCAGATAAGCCTCACCAAGGGCAATTTTTATTGTGCCAAAAGTGTCATCAGGCCCAAGAATTAGAAAGTGAAAATATTAATGATGCCCTCAATCAAAGCGCTAGTGCTCATGGCTTTGAGATACAGCGCCATAACATTGAAATTGTGGGCACTTGCAAAGCGTGTTTAGCAACACCTGCCGCAAAGGAGCCCTCTGCATGAGTGAAGCTTTGCTTAGTGCAGAAAATTTAGGTGTAAAGCGCGCTAATAAATGGCTGATTAGGGACGTAGATCTAAATTTAAAAGCGGGCCAAATTACCACTGTGATTGGCCCAAATGGCGCGGGTAAATCCACGCTTGTTCGCAGCATTTTAGGCCTGCTTAAACCCACCAGCGGCAAGATTAAAACCATTAAAGGTATACGCATTGGTTACATGCCCCAAAAACTAAAATTGGAAGATACGCTGCCGCTTAGTGTGTCTCGCTTTTTAGATTTAGGCCGCAACAAAGACTACGCTCTAACCGAAGAGCTATGGCAAACACTGGTGAAAAAGTGTCGAGTAGAAAAGCTGCTAACACAACCCATGCACCAGCTTTCAGGTGGCGAAACACAGAGGGTTTTATTGCTTCGGGCAGTGCTTAGAAAGCCACATTTGTTAGTGTTAGATGAGCCTGTCCAAGGCGTCGATGTGACCGGGCAAGTGTCGTTATATGAGCTCATTAGCGAAATACGTAATCTGTTAGGGTGCTCCATTTTAATGGTGTCTCACGACCTGCATTTGGTGATGGCCGCAACCGACCAAGTCATTTGCCTTAATCAGCATATTTGTTGTTCGGGCCACCCAGAAGATGTCAGCCAAGACCCTGCATTTACTGATTTATTTGGTGCCGATGGCGCAGCCAATATAGCTTTATATAACCATCATCATAATCATCATCACACTAGCCATGGCGATATTGTAGAAGGCCAACATCACAAGGACTGTAATCATGGCTGATTTTTTATTGTGGGCGTGGCTTGGCGGCCTTATGATTGCTGCAACAGCTGGGCCACTTGGCTCGTTTATGGTGTGGCGGCGCATGGCTTACTTTGGCGACACCCTAGCTCATGCGGCTCTTTTGGGCGTAGCTTTGGGTTTACTTTTGCAAATAAGCATTAGTTTAGCGGTGATATTAGTGTGTTTGTTGTTGGCACTTTTGCTTAGCACACTAATGCACAAACGAATTATAGCCACCGACACTTTGCTTGGCATTTTGTCTCATGCAAGCCTTTCTTTGGGCCTAGTTAGCTTGAGCATTTTTGATCACAAAACCATTGATTTAATGGCCTTTTTATTCGGTGACCTACTAGCAATAAACCAAGATGACTTGCTTTGGATTGCCCTGGCCTGTGTTGTTGTTTTAGCTATTTTAGTAAAGATTTGGAAGCCTTTGTTATCTATTACCGTAAACGAAGAGCTTGCTAAAGTAGAGGGCATCAACGTGGCCTTGATGCGCACATTATTAATGCTAATGGTCGCCGTAGTGATTGCCGTTGCCATGAAAGTTGTAGGTGTTTTATTGATTACCTCTTTGCTCATTATCCCTGCTGCTGCAGCTAGGCGTTTGTCTCATTCACCAGAACAAATGGCCCTAGGCGCAAGCTTTTTAGGCATGTTTGCAGTAACGGGAGGCTTAGCTTTGTCTTGGTTTTACGACACCCCAGCAGGCCCTTCTGTGGTATTGGTTGCCAGCGCCCTATTCTTTTTGTTGTTTAGCATTCCACGCTTAATAAGCCAAAATTAAGTTGCAGCCTTCCATGCTCATTTTATCGGCCCCTAAACCCAAGCATATGCACAAGCTTTGGTTTTTAGCCTGGCCGTTAATCATATCCAACATTAGTGTGCCACTGCTTGGGTTAGTGGATGCGGGTATTATGGGCCATTTAGATCAGCCTAGTTATCTGGGCGCAGTGGCTTTAGGTAGTACGTTATTATCGTTTATTTATTGGGCGTTTGGCTTTTTGCGCATGGGCACAGTCGGCTTAACAGCCCAAGCCCATGGCGCAAACGATTTGCAGCGCCTCATGCAGCTCTTACTATTGCCTGGGCTTTTAGCGCTGGTTTTAGGCGGGCTTATTTTAATCTTACAAAATTGGCTTATTCCCTTGGGTATTTCCCTGATGGGGGCAAGTACTAGGGTTTCAGTATTAGCCCAAGAATACCTCACTATTAGAATATTCAGTGCTCCTGCTGTGTTAGTGACTTATGTCTGTTTAGGCTGGCTACTAGGTAGGCAAGATAGCCGCAGCCCGCTAATTTTGTTAGTAGTGACCAATGTATCTAATATTATTTTTAACCTGATATTTGTCATAGGTTTTAATATGACAAGTGCAGGTGTGGCTTGGGGCAGTTTAATAGCCGATTATTGCGGGTTAGTGCTGGCGATCACGTTGGTATGGCAACACCTTAAGAGGATTAACCCGCCGTTTCTTCTGCACTGGCGCAAGTTTCTGCCTTTAACCTGGCAATTGGTGCGTCTTAATAGTTATTTGTTTGTACGCACACTGATGCTGCTGTTTGCCTTTGCTTTTATCACTTCCCAAAGCGCGCGTATGGGTGATGATGTGCTCGCTGCTAATACCCTATTGCTGCAGTATATTGCCTTGTTGGCCTATGCCCTTGATGGCTTTGCCTTTGCTGTGGAAGCCGCAACTGGAGAGGCGCTTGGCGCTAAAAAGAGCCAGCGGTTTTATCAACTGTGTAACGGCGCTGCTATTTATTCAATATTGGTAGCGCTTGCAGCCACCCTGGCTTTTTGGTTGTTTAGCGAGGCCTTTATCAACCTGCTAACAAGCATAGATAGCGTTCGAAAAGTGGCTTATGAATATTCATTTTGGGTAATGTGGGTGCCGCTTATTAGCGTTTGGAGCTATTTGTTTGACGGCATTTTTGTGGGCACTACAAAAGTGCAAGCCATGTTTTATTCTGTACTAGCAAGCTTATGCACCTTACTAGGCCTATGGCAGCTATTAGAGCCTTATGGAAACATGGGTTTGTGGTGGGCATTTTTAGGGTTTTGCGCAATAAGAGCGCTCGTGGCTCTTATTGGCTACCTTTGGTTGAGTTACAAACAGGCTTGGTTTTTGGAGCCTTAACCCATCTTAATGAAGCTTTAGTGAAGCTTTAATATTTGCGGCTCTACTTCTTGGACAATGCTGGTTTCTTTTTTATTAACCCGCGTATTAAGCTCTTGGCGGGTTGCTGCAGCTTGGCCAATACGTTCCTCATGGCCACAGGTTACGCAGTCTCGAAGCTGCTCATCCACTTCACCTTCTTCAGGAATATAAATACGCACACTGTCTTCAGCCCCACACTTTGGGCATACAATACCTGCAATAAATCTAACTTTCATAACAGCTTTCCTATGTATTGGTAGTGGCTAAACCTTTGCTGCGCATCAAGGCATCTACAGTGGGTTTTCTGCCCATAAAAGCAGTGAATAAAGACATGGCTTCGGCGCTACCGCCTTGGCCTGTTATTTTGTTCCAAAGGTCTTGCCCGGTGCTTTGGTTAAAAATACCTTCTTGTTCAAAGCGGCTAAATACATCTGCTGCCAAAACCTCGGCCCACAAATAACTGTAATAACCAGAAGCATAGCCGCCTGCGAATATGTGCGCAAAACCATGCTGGAAACGATTCCATTCAGGCGCTTTCACAACCGCCACTTCTTCACGCACTTTATCCAGAACCGATTGCACTGATTGTGGGCTGTCTGTATTAAAGTTCATGTGCAAACGCAGGTCAAACAATGCAAATTCTAATTGCCTCATGACAAACATGCCGGCCTGAAAGTTTTTGGCGGCTAGCATCTTTTGCAACAAGGCTTCTGGTAGCGGTTGGTCCGTTTCATAATGCTTTGCAAACAGGCGCAATGAATCTTCTTGCCAGCACCAGTTTTCTAACAATTGGCTAGGCAACTCTACAGCATCCCAAGCCACTCCATTAATGCCAGCCACACCTGCAACATCGATATTAGTCATCATGTGATGTAAGCCGTGACCAAACTCATGAAACAAAGTGGTGGCTTCGCCATGGGTTAACAGGGTTGGCTTGTCCGTGGCTGACTTGGCAAAATTGCACACTAAATAGGCCACCGGCAATTGCAGCTCGCCATTGTCTTTGTATTGACGATTACGACATTCATCCATCCATGCCCCACCCCGCTTTTGGTCACGAGCAAACAGGTCAAAGTAAAAGTAACCAATGGCTTTTCCAGAGTGTGACACTTGGTAAAAGCCCACGTCTTTATGCCAGGTGGCAACGCCTTCAATAGGGCTAACATTAATGCCATAAATGCGCTCAACCACATCAAATAAACCCGCTTGAACTTGGGGTAAAGCAAAGTATGGTTTTAGCTCTTCTTGTGACAAGTCATAACGGCTTTGACGCAGCTTTTCGCTGTAGTAAGCAACATCCCATGCAGCCAAAGGCTCTGACACGCCTTGCTCTTTCGCAAAGCTTTCTAGCGCGGCCATATCTTGTTGTGCTTGGGGTTTGCAGCCTTTCGCCAAATCCACCAGAAAGGTTTCTACTGTGTTAGCTGAATCCGCCATTTTAGTAGCGACTGAATACTCTGCATAGTTTTCAAAGCCCACAAGGTTGGCCATTTTATGGCGCAAAGCCACTAACTCTGCCATGACCGTAGAATTATCGAACTCACCTGCATTTGGCCCTTGGTCTGAAGCACGCGTGTTAAAGGCTTGATACATTTCTTGGCGTAAAGATCGATTTTGAGCGAAGGTCATCACCGAGTGATAGCATGAAAAGTCTAGTTTCAAAAGATACCCATCAAGGCCTTTTGCTTTGGCGTTCTCTTTGGCTTGGGACAGCGCAGATTCTGGTAACCCTGCTAATGCTTCAACATCTGTGATGGCCTTGCTCCACGCTTGGGTTGCATCCATCAGCTGGTTTGAGAAGCGCGTAGAAAGCTGCGCTAATTGTTGTTTTAACTGGCCATATTCTTCTTGCTCAACGGGGCTTAAAGCCACACCTGCAAGCTTAAAATCACGGATTTCAAGGTTTACATACTGCTGTTGCGCCTGAGTTAACTGACTAAATTCTGGGCTTTGGTATAAGTTTAAAAAAGCCAAATATAAGGCTTTGTTTTGGCCCATTTGAGTTGCATAAGCAGTAAGTTTGGGCAGGCACTTATCATAAGCGGCCCTTACTTCATCGGTATTATCTACGCCATGCAAATGACTAAGAGGCCCCCATAACTGGCTTACTTTATCGTCAAGCTGCTCTAAAACAGGCACCAGTTGTTGGTAGCTTAGCTGAGTATTAGTATCTAACAACTGCTTAATGATGCGCTGGTTGTGCTCTAGTTGTTGGTCTAGTTTAGCGGCTAAACCTTCAGGGTTGATGCTAGTGAAATCTGGCAGCAGTAGTTGGCTTTGAATAGATGGGGCTGGCATAACATCTTCTCGATTGTTTTGTAACTTAGTGGGGTTATAATAGGGTCTCTTTGAGCAATACCCAATGTTTTGCTGAAAATTAGGAGCAACAATGTCAATTAGGCCATTTCAAAACATTAAACCCACCATTGCTCCTAGCGCATACATTGACCCTGACTGCAGTATTATTGGTGATGTTCATATTGGGGCAGATTCAACCATTTGGCCCTATTCAGTGGTGCGCGGCGATGTAAACCACATTCGCATAGGCCACTCCACCAGCATTCAAGATGGGTCTGTTTTGCATGTCACTCATAAAAGCGCCCACAACCCAAAAGGCTACCCACTTATTATTGGTAACCAGGTGACCGTTGGCCACCGGGCTATTTTGCATGGCTGCACTATTGGGGATCGCGTTTTAGTGGGCATGGGCAGTACCGTTATGGACGATGTAATTGTAGAAGATGATGTTATGATTGCGGCCAACAGTTTGGTAACACCAGGCAAGCACCTTGTGAGTGGGTTTTTATATGCAGGTAGCCCAGCGCGCCAAAAACGACCATTAACCAAGCAAGAGCTAGCAAGCTTAACCTACATGGCAAATAACTACGTGAACCTGAAAACCCAGTATTTAGCACAGGAAGATCAATGAGCAACCCTTACAATAAAGATTACCCAATTTCGTGGGAAGAACTGCACCGTAATGCCAGAGCCTTGGCGTGGCGCTTGTTAGACCAAGGCCCATGGAAAGGTATTATAGCCATCACCAGAGGCGGTTTAGTGCCGGCTGCTATTATTGCTCGTGAGCTGGACATTCGCTTAATAGATACCATTTGTATTTCAAGCTATGGCCAGCTTGAAACGGGCATAGAAGCCAGCCAACAAGGTGAGCTAAAATTATTAAAAGGCTTTGATGGCGACGGCGAAGGTTTTTTGCTGATAGATGATTTGGTAGACACCGGTAAAACGGCAGCTGCAGTTAGGCAAATGGTACCCAAAGCGACCTTTGCTACCGTGTATGCAAAACCTGCTGGCAAGTCTGAAGTAGATTTATACATCACCGAAGTAAGCCAAGACACGTGGATTCGCTTCCCTTGGGATATGGCCCATAGTTTTGCCACACCTATAGCCGACATCCAGGCTTAAAAAGCCTTAAGCCAAAAGCATGTAAAGCTTTGGCACATATCAATGTAGACGAATATGGGGTGATTTTAGCCATAGGTTACACCCCACAAAAGTGGCACGTATCAACTCGTTTCACCAACCCATAAAACAACACCATGCTTTAGCCAAAATGCGCTATCTTCTTGAAAGCGATGTTTTTTGATGCTGAAGTTCATTTCATAAAGCCAGTGCAGGTTGCTATCTA
>CAXHZX010000022.1:0-20801 GCA_964022265.1 uncultured Oceanospirillaceae bacterium
TTGGTGTTGGTGTTGGTGGCAGCGTTACACTCTTCTGGCCAGTAAAGCTTGTCCAAGCTAACTTGACCGCCAAACTCTTGTTTTAAAGCCGAAAGCATCAGGCCTGCTCTTGTGGGTAGGCCATAACGTAAATAATCTCTTGCTTGCTTAGAAACGGCCAGTCGAAAGGCTTTGTCATCTTTGTGTTCGCCAGACAAATTATCAGCGCTTGCCACAAACACTTGGCCACTTGCCAAACTTAACAGCCACTCTATCGCTTGAGGCTTTATTTCCACTTGTTCAAACTGGGCTTGTTGCTGTGCCGTGCGGCCATCTGGCCGATACCAATAGCCAAAATCGACCTGTAACCTGCGCTCTTTACCTGCTAAACACCAGTGCGAAATCTCGTGCAAAGCACTTGAAAAATAACCGTGTGCAAAGACAATTTGGTGCTGTGGCATGAATTCGTTGGCAGGCTCATAGACAGGCTCATCATGTTCACCAACACGGCCATCACACAATGCACACACCAAACGCGTGTTATAGGCTTTTGAAAACAGCCCATCAAACAAGCTGATAATCACACGACATTGACAAGAAGAGTTTGAAAGCATGACTAAATCATAGCTGATGAACTTTAAAGCAAGTATTATAGCGCAACTTTGTATCGCTCCACTTCGGTTTTTTAATGGCTAATATCAGTATTTATAACACCCAATCAATGGTTCAAGAATTACGACAATTCTTGCGCTTGGGTACGCCTATATTAATTGCCGAAGCTTTGCATATGAGCGTAGGCTTTGTAGACACTGTGATGGCAGGTCGTTATAGCTCGCAAGATTTGGCTGCAGTCGCGGTCGGTTCTAGCATCTTATTTCCCGTGTTCATTCTTATGATTGGCATTTTGATGGCTACGACGCCTACTGTTTCCCAATACTTTGGATCAAAAAAGCTTTCTTTAATTGGGCCATTTGTGCAGCAATCTTTATGGCTAGGGGTGATATTAAGCGCAATGGCCATGGGCTTAGTTTATTCAATAGACCCTTTATTTGAATACTTGAATATTGAAGATCCCATTAGAGATATTGGCCTGCGTTACTTGCATGCTGCTGCTTTTAGCTTGCCTGCCATGGCTATAATGCAAAGCCTTAGAAGCCTTTGCGAAGGGTTATCAATCACCAAGCCTTTGATGTACTTCAGCTTGCTTGGGTTACTGATTAACATCCCTTTAAATTACATTTTTATCAACGGTCTTTTTGGTTTCAAAGAGATGGGCGGTGAAGGTTGCGGTTGGGCTACTGCAATCAGCGTTTGGACAAGTTTATTTGGCATGATGATCTATGTGTATAGAAAGCCCATTTATCGCCAATGTGGTTTGTTTTCTAAGCTGTATGCGCCAAGCCTTAAAACCCAACTCAATATTTTTCAAGTCGGCTTGCCCATTGGCATCTCAATTTTTATTGAAGCAACCATGTTTGCTATTGTGGCCCTTTTGTTAGCGCCTTTGGGAGCAGACATCGTTGCTGCCCACCAGCTGGTTTTAAATTTCACAAGCCTATGCTTTATTATTCCGCTAAGTATCGGTATGGCCATGACAGTTAGGGTCGGTCAAGGTATTGGAGCCAATGCGCCAGAGCAAGTAAAACGCTCTACGCTAGTGGGCTTCACACTCGCCCTAGGCCTTGCAAGCTTAACGTGTTTGTTAATGTTAATGCTTCCCATGCAATTGGCTAAGATCTACACATCCGATCCTGTGGTGACTCAGATTGCCGCTAGCTTGTTCATTTTTGCAGGCCTATTTCAGATATCTGACGCTGTTCAAATCGCGGGAAACGGCGCTCTGAGGGGCTTTAAAGACACTGCTAAACCTTTGATGCTGATTTTTGTGTCCTATTGGTTAATTGGTTTACCTTTAGGCTATGTTTTAGGGTTGACCGACATTATCAACCCAGCCATGGGCCCCGCTGGCTTTTGGATTGGCATTGTTTTTGGTTTAAGCGTAGCCGCTGTGCTCATTAGCCTTCGCCTGTGGCGTGTATTAACAAAGCCCTTTCCCATCACTAATTAGCTTGAATTATAGTTTGGCGTCCCTATAAACACTGGTAACATCGAAAAGTGTTTTTTGTTAGCAAAAAGCTGCTGAGTTTTGCCACAAAATGACGTAAGATAAAACTAAACCACCTAATTAAGAGAAGACCATGAGCGATTTAACTCACGCTGTAACTGATGCCACCTTTGACCTAGATGTTGCTAATGCAGATGTCCCTGTATTACTAGATTTTTGGGCTCCTTGGTGTGGCCCATGTAAGATGATTGCACCTATTTTGGAAGATGTTGCGGCAGAATTTGAAGGCAGCATCAAAGTTTGTAAAATCAATGTTGATGAAAATAGCGAAACCGCTGCTCGTTATGGCGTGCGTGGTATCCCGACCCTAATGCTGTTTAACAATGGTGAAGTTGCAGGCACTAAAGTGGGCGCCCTAGCAAAATCAGACTTGTTGGCATTTATTTCTGACAACACTTAATGGTGATTGTAACGCCATAAAAAAACCGAGCATTGCTCGGTTTTTTTATGCATCGAAAAAATAAAGCCTTATCACCTATTTTTATTGAGCAATAAGTCTAATTTGTTAGCCATGCGTTGCTCTTCACTTAAACCGTCAAACGGGCTTGGCGCTTTCTCAATTTTTGGTTGAGGTTTGCGTACCTTAGCGCTGGCTGCACGCTTGGTTTTAGCCGCCGCTTGATCGGGTCGTTTTTTAGCCGCAGGGCGAGGCTTATTGGGTTTTCTAGGCGCTGGCAGCTTAGTTAAGGCGTGGGCTGCCTCATCAGCAGTCACCGCTCCCTCAGGCTCACCTAGCAGGTTAATACGAGGCGCTGCATCGACTTGTGACTTCAAGTAACCATAAGCGCGCACATAACTTGCTAGCCCACGCTTAATTTTAGTCTGGCTTAGCTTTCCATCAGCGACTAAATCTTCTTGAATGCCAATTTTTAGCGGCCTTGGGTTAGCAAAACTAAAGGTGTTCGGATAAGTTTCACAAATCAGTTCAACCGCGGCCCGATTAGCGGCCCTACTTTTAGCTTTCTTGCGCTCTGCAGCACTTAGCTGTGGCACCGGCGCTTCAGTGGTTGATGTGTCTGTGGCCGTATCGGCAGGTAATTCACTAATGCTGGTCATGTTCTTTATTGTCTTTGAGTATCTGATTTCGGTTTTGTTCTACCCGCCGCTTTAACTGCTCATGTTCTTGTCTCAAAGAAACAATATGCTGCTGCTGGCGTAACAGATAACTTTGTTGAGTTTTAATACGGTTCGAAAGCTCTTTGGTTAGCTTTAATGTATTTTCATTTGTATTTGAATCAATCATTTTGATAGTACACTAATAAAGCTTAGTCTTTCTATTGCGTTTGCATTGTACCTTTTGATTACCATAAGGGCCATAGGTTTGAGCCATTTACAACAACTTGAAAGCCTAGCTTGCACAAAGCTTCGTTACTTGCCTATACTCTTTACTACAAAGTTCATAATCAGCAGCAAAGCATATCGTTATTTCCCACTTTTTGAGGATATTACCATGCATAATGTGACGTCTACCGCTAAAGTGGTTGACCTTTTTAGCGGCCGAGAACACCTACCCCAGCAGCCTAAAGTCATACGGCTAGCCCCAGAGCTTGATGGTTTTGAAGTGCTTTATTCTAATGAGCACGGACACCCAAAAACAGGCCAAGAACTGTTTTGTGTTTCCATTTTATTTTGGGCATTACTTGATGATGGCTCCTTTGCCGGCATGATCCCCTGGTACGACCAACTAATTATTTGCAGCGAACTTAATTGCCCTGATAAAGGCTTTTTCCAAGGCTATTATGACCCAGGCCTAGACCAATTAATGCCTCAAGTACCACAACATAAGTGCGTTGAGCTCCTTTCAGCCGCCGATTATTTCGAATTTGAAGAAGATGATAGCGTGTTTGTAGTACAAGAATTAGCAGACACCTGTGGTAATCACGCTGTATTTACGGCCGACAACTTTGATCATTTTTCGATGACCGAAGTCTTTAGTTGGCGTTTATACAGCGATGGGTACATCCAAGCACTGATGGTCGATTCAAAAGAAGTGGAGCGCTGGCCGGTGTTGGTTGGAGATTCGTGTTTAGTGCCTTGCGATGAAGCTGAAGACTTTGTTAGCTTTTTTCAATATCGGGTGGCCATCAACATCAAAGAAATGGATGCCAAGACTATGGCGGTCATCGATACCCTACGCTCTGATGTTTAAAGGTTCCAAAGCTTAACTGTTAGTATTCGGCCATAGATGCGATCACATCACTTTGCAAAGCTTCATATTGTTTCAGCCAACGCTCTATCGGCCAATGATCTGGGTCACTCACATCGTTTTCTTCACTTAATGAAATGAGCTGATCAAAAGCTTCATCCTGTTTTGAAGCAACGCTAAAATCTGTTTGCCCCTGCAGTTCTATCCAGGTGGCCCAATCACCCTGCTTTATCAAACTGTGGATACGCCCAGCCTCTGGAGACAAGTAGTCTTGCGCAGCTAAAACAGCTTCAATTTGTTGCCAACTTGAAAGGGTAATATCATCAAAGCGAGTATTGGCAAGCTGTTTCAGGCAAGCTTGAGTCAGAAACTTAGCGGCGCTTAACAGATGATCAAGCAACGCATATTGATAAGCCATGCGCATGGGCCGTTGGCGTTGATACGCCTTGCCATCAGTATTGCCGTAATGCTTAGTGAGATCTTGCCACAGGTTTTTGCAAAACAAAAACCTGTGCTGACTTGCTCTTAGCCATTGATCTTGAACTGCCATATTAAGCTTTTTTAGTGGTTTTTTTTGCGGGTTTTTTTACTGTTTTTTTGGCAGTTTTTTTCTTAGCCACTGCTTTTTTAACAGGCACTTCTTCAACCCATCTACCCGCCACATAAGTAGCTCGCCAACCTGATGCCTTCTTTTCAACCTCAGACATGACATACTGCTCTTGAGTCTTACGACTAAATCGCACAATAGAAGGGTTACCTTCATGGTCTTTCACAGGTGCTTCTAGCAAGAACGCATATTTTGGGTCTAGCACATCTTTGTACGGCAGGATTTCAGCCAATAATGGTGCTCGGGTTTCTCGATTCTTAGGGAATTTGCTGGCCGCTAAAAATAGACCTGCTGCCCCATCACGCAATATGTAATGGTCATCTACCTTTTCGCAAGCAAGCTCGGGCATGGGTATCGGGTCCATCTTTGGTGGCGCAGCTTCGCCGCTTCTAAGCAGTTTACGAGTATTCTTGCAGTCTGCGTTAGAGCAATCAAAATACTTACCAAACCGGCCTGTTTTAAGGTGCATGTCAGACTCACACTTATCACACTGGATCAGTGGGCCATCATAACCTTTGATGCGGTATTCCCCGGCTTCTATTTCAAAGCCGCTACAATCTGGGTTGTTGCCACACACGTGTAATTTGCGTTTGGCATCAATTAAGTAACCATCCATTGCGGTGTCGCAAATTTTACATCGATGTTTGTTAATCAATATGCGAGATTCAGCTTCCTCATCGGCATCCACAGCCACCACCTCATCACCAGAGATAAGATTGATTGTCTCCTTGCAACGCTCTTTGGGTGGCAGCCCATAACCAGAGCAGCCTAAGAAAACCCCAGTAGAGGCCGTTCTTATGTTCATGGGTTTACTACAGCTTGGGCAGTCAATGTCTGTCATGGTAGGCGAATTTGCACGCATACCACCCTCTTCTGCTTCTGCGCTTGCAAGTTTGCGAGTGAAAGCCTTATAAAAAACGTTCAACAAACGCTTCCATTCAGTTTCGCCCTTAGCCACGCTATCAAGGCGTTGCTCCATATTGGCGGTAAACGAGTAATCCATTAAATCAGCAAAGTTCTCTTCCAAACGATCCGTGACAATATCACCCATTTTTTCTGCATAAAACCTGCGATTTTGAACCATTACATAACCACGATCTTGGATCGTCGAGATGATACTTGCGTATGTTGAAGGCCTGCCAATGCCCTGTTTTTCGAGCTCTTTTACTAAGCTTGCTTCAGAAAAACGGGGTGCTGATTTGGTAAAATGCTGACTGGGTGTAAGTTTCTTTAACGTGAGTAAGTCGCCCTTATTAACATCTGGCAAGATGTGATCTTCATCTTTTTTACTCATGCTGGGCTGAACACGTGAATAACCATCAAAACGCATAATGCGCCCGCGTGTGCGTAAACTAAAATCACCCGCTTCTACAACAATGGTAGTGCTGGTGTATAAAGCTGGTAGCATTTGACATGCCACAAATTGGCGCCAAATAAGCTCGTAGAGGCGTTCTGAATCACGCTCCATATTCTTAAGGGCTGTGCTCTTTAATGTGACTGTAGAGGGACGTATGGCCTCGTGAGCCTCTTGCGCACCCTCTTTGCTTGAGTAGTTGATAGGGGCACCTGGCAAATATTCCTTGCCATAACTTTTTTCAATGAAATCTCTACATGAACTGACTGCGTCTGCACTTAAGTTGGTGGAGTCAGTTCTCATGTACGTGATGTAGCCTGCCTCATATAATCTTTGGGCTAACATCATGGTCTTTTTCACCCCAAAACCCAGGCGCGTGCTAGCAGCCTGTTGCAAGGTAGAGGTGATATAGGGAGCAGAAGGTTTACTGGAGGTGGCTTTGTCTTGGCGTTGTTGAACAATAAATTTCTGTTTCTCAAGCAGTGCCACGGCTGCATCGCTTTGCGATTCATTAACAGGCTTATATTCAGCGCCATTTTGTTTGTGCACTTGCAAAAACAAAGGTTTGTCTTCTTTATCTGAAACGTCTGCTTTTAGCTCCCAATATTCATCGGGTACAAATGCTCGAATTAATCTTTCTCGTTCTACTACTAATTTAACCGCAACCGATTGAACCCTACCAGCGGATAACCCACGCGCAATTTTTGCCCAGAGTAAAGGTGATACCATGAACCCAACAACGCGGTCTAAAAAGCGTCGTGCTTGCTGTGCATTCACATGATCCATGTCTAATACACCAGGGCTTGCAAAAGCAGCCTGAATAGCAGACTGAGTAATTTCGTTAAAGACTACCCTTTGATAACGACTTTGATCGCCGCCTATAGCTTCGCGAAGATGCCATGCAATAGCTTCTCCTTCTCTATCCAAATCCGTCGCAAGGTATATCGTATCGGCATCTTTAGCCAAACGCCTTAGTTCTTCAACCACCTTCTCTTTGCCTGGAAGAATTTGGTAGTCTGCTCGCCAATCGTTTTCTGGGTCAATGCCCATTCGCCTTACTAATTGCTGGCGAGAGCGGGCACGCTTATAGATCAGCTTATCTTCTGGCGCCATTTTTCTTACTTTGGCAGCCTCTAGCGCACGCGCTTTTGGGTCAGCACTGCCTGCTGGTGATTTGGTCGGTAAATCGCGAATGTGACCCACACTGGACTTCACAATAAAATCTGAACCCAGGTATTTATTGATCGTTTTGGCTTTGGCTGGTGATTCCACTATAACGAGGGACTTACCCATGCAATTTCATTCCAATAGTTACTGATAAACCGCCTCTATCGCGGAAGCTATACGGCGCCATAGTGTAGGCGTATCTTTAAGAAGGTCAAGTGGGAACTCCACTCTATTCTTTAAAATTTCATTTTTTCAACTAAATTGCAAGCAATATCATCTAACAAAAACAAAAAAGGCTAGATAACTAGCCTTTTGAAATTATTAGAGTTTGTTACTAAAAACTTTACAACCGCTCAAACACCGTCGCAATACCCTGGCCCATACCGATGCACATAGTGGCTAATCCAAATTGAGCATCTTGCTTTTGCATGCGAGTCAAACAGCTCACCGAGATACGAGTACCAGAGCAGCCTAACGGATGGCCAAGGGCAATAGCACCGCCATGCAAGTTCACCTTCTGATCTAGCTGGTCGATCAGCTTAAGATCTTTTAACACGGGCAAAGATTGGGCCGCAAAGGCTTCATTAAGCTCCACTACCTCAATGTCTTCTATGGTTAGGCCTGCTCTTTTAAGAGCCTTTTTCGTGGCTGGCACCGGGCCATAGCCCATAATCGATGGATCACAGCCTGCCACCGCCATAGATTTTACTCTAGCAATTGGCTTAATGCCCAGAGCCATGGCCTTGGCACCTGACATCATTAACATAGCAGAAGCACCATCAGACAAAGCCGAAGATGTGGCCGCAGTGACCGTGCCATTTTTTGGATCAAAAACAGGCCTTAACTGGGCCAAAGCCTCTAAATTAGTGTCTGGACGAATCACTTCATCACGCACTACTTTAACCAGCCGACCTAAGCTATCGTGGCCTTCAATTGGGATAATTTCAGTATCAAAGTCACCGTTTTGGGAGGCTTGATGGGCAAGCTGATGAGAACGCACTGCAAACTCATCCTGCATGCTTCTACTAATACCATGCATTTTGCCTAATAATTCCGCCGTTAAACCCATCATCATGGCCGCTTTAGCGGCGTGCTTTGAACCTGTTGGATTAATGTCTATGCCATGATCCATAGCAACATGCCCCATGTGCTCGACACCACCAACCACAAAAAAGTCTCCGTTGTTGGTCGCAATCGCTTGAGCTGCGGTGTGAATTGCTGCCATAGAAGAGCCGCACAAACGATTCACCGTTTGTGCAGCCACTGTTTGGGGGATTACACTAAGTAAAGCAGCATTTCTTGCGACGTTAAAACCTTGCTCTAAAGTTTGGTTTACACAGCCCCAAATCACGTCCTCAACATGAGCCGGGTTCAACTGCGGATTGCGGGCAAAAAGACCATCGATCACTGCCGCAGATAAGTTTTCAGCGCGTACATTTCTAAAAGCACCACCTTTACAACGGCCCATTGCAGAGCGAGCCCCGTCGACAACGACGATATCATTGGCTTGTATTTGCATTATTTTCTCCAAAGTTAGTGGGCAGGTTGAAACTTGCCATAAAAAGTTTCCCCAGATGAGGCCATCTTGCGCATCTGTGATGGCACACTATATAAAGAACTATAGTGACTTAGTGCATCTGCTCGCTCACAAAAATTCTGTAATCCTATAGTGTCTATGTATTTTAATGCACCTCCTAAGAAAGGTGGAAAACCAATACCATAAACCAAAGCCAAGTCAGCCTCTGCAGGCGAGGCAACGATATTTTCTTCTAAACAACGAGCCACTTCTAAGCACAAAGGAATCATCAAAAAGTCGATAATTTGTTCATCGCTGAATTCTTCTGGCGCTTCACATAAGTTCGCTAAAGAAGTGACTAAATTTGGATCGATTTGTTTTTGTAAGCGCCCTTTTCTATCTTTTTCGTAGTTGTAAAAACCTTGTTTATTTTTTTGCCCAAAACGCTCTAATCGATACATTAGATTGACTGCCGCTTCACCTTGACCTGCCATACGTTCTGGGAACCCCTGCGCCATAACTGTTTGAGCGTGATGGGCGGTATCAATACCTACAACGTCCAGCAGATAGGCAGGCCCCATAGGCCAGCCAAATCGTTCCATGAGTTTATCGATGCGACTAAAATCGACACCTTTTTCAAGCAAAATTCCAAACCCACCAAAATATGGGAAGAGGACACGGTTCACAAAAAAACCAGGACAATCATTAACCACGATTGGTTTTTTACCCATGGCATCTGCATAAGCAACGGTTGTGGCAATGGTTTCTTCACTAGATTCAGCACCACGGATAATTTCAACCAAGGGCATTTTGTGAACGGGGTTAAAAAAATGCATGCCACAAAAACGTGATGGGTCGTTAAGGCTCTTGGCCAACAGATCGATCGATATCGTGGATGTATTCGATGTGATAACTGTGTTTGCGCCAGTATTTTCCTCAACCTGTGCCAACACAGAAGCTTTTACCTTGGGGTTCTCGACCACCGCTTCAACCACCAAATCTACATCTTGAATATCTGCATAATTAAGCGTTGGGCGGATATTGTTGAGCACGTTAGCCATTTGAACTGGCTTCATTTGGCCCCGACTAACTCGTTTTTGTAAAATGCCGGTTGCTTCGTCCAAGCCTAATTGAATCGCCTCCTCGGCGATATCTTTCATAATAATTGGAACATTTTTAAAGGCTGACTGATAAGCGATGCCACCACCCATAATGCCTGCACCAAGTACCGCTGCACGTTCCACTTTTGTGGCTTTGGGGCTTAGGGCTTTAACGGTGCGCTTAAGGTATTGGTCTGCCAAGAATATGCCCACCAAATTGGCAGCCACAGGGGTTTGTGCCATTTTCGCAAACCCTTTCGCTTCTACTGCCAAAGCTTTGTCTCGGCCCATAGAAGCATGTTTTTGCATGGTTTTAATGGCTGTTAATGGGCTTGGGTAGTGAGGACCCGCTTTGCCTGCAACAAAACCTTTGGATGTCTCAAATGCCATCATTTGCTCCATTGGAGACAGTGGCAATTTAGAGGTTTTAACAGTGCGCCGAGCCTGGTAATCTAATTCACCCGCTATGCATTGGTTCAGTAAGTGGGCTCCGGCTTCAAAGAGCTGGTCCGCTTCAACCACGGCATCCACTGCGCCGTCTTTAAGAGCTACAGCTGATTTTTTGTCTTTTGCAGCGCAAATCCATTCGATCGCGTTGTCCAACCCAATTAACCGTGGCAACCTCACAGTGCCGCCCCAACCTGGAAAGATGCCCAATTTTACTTCAGGCAAGCCCACTTTCGCCTCTGGCACCATAATTCGGTAATCTGTGCTCAGACACACTTCAAAACCGCCGCCAAGAGCCAAACCATTGATCAATGAAACACTAGGAATAGCAAGGTCTTCAAGCACGTTAAAGGTGGCATTGACTTGCATATTTGCATCGATCAAATCTTGCTCATCGCCACTGAAAAAACCTAAAAACTCGGTAATATCTGCGCCCACAATAAAGCTACTTTTGGCGCTGCAAAGCATCAATCCTTTAATGTCAGAAGTATTAGAAATCACTTCTAGCGCTTCTTTTAGCTCAATTAAAGCTGCAGCACTGAGTGTGTTTACCGATTGGTTTTTTAGATCGAACGTCAGTTTAGCTAACCGTGTGTCGTGCATTTGCACTTGAATAGCATTGCCTGCATAAATCATGCATAGACTCCTTGGGGTGAATTTGACAGGCCTTAGGGCTTTCGCTCAAATTCATACGCTTGTTTGAATTAGCTTAGCACTTTAAACCAGACTCAAGGAAAGTCAACCGTGACTAGGGAGCCACACGCATGGTCGCAACTTTAGAAGTCTTTTGATATGAGTTCTTTTAATACACTTTCTAGTTCATCTAACTCTTTTGGGGTAGATTTTTCATCCCAATAAGCAAGGGCCATAATTGGTGTAACCCCAACTGCGTAAACGTCTGAGGGCAAACGTTCTATCAGGTTTGTTAGCTCACTAAGCTTGGCTGACGATAAGCTACCTTCTCCTTTGTGCCAGCACCAACCCGTAGGTAGTCCTTTAGTACTAAGGCCGTCGGTTTTGAAAATCTCCCAGGCTTCTTTTTGTTGTGCAAACATACCATCTTTAGAGCGCCTTTTAACAACTTTGGGAATACCATAACTGGTGGCTAAATGACTGCGGGCCTCAATTTTGCCTTTTTCACGGGGCGTTTTGAGCATACTCACATTGACCTTTATCCCCTTGGCCATGGCCATTTTACGGATTTTAGCTTGAGCACGCTGCAAAGGCGTGGGTAATACCCAGGCCACTGAACCCATTAAGGACAAACAGACAAAAACTACGATCAGCGTTTTTAGTTCCACAAACACACCACTCAATTGAAGAAAAAATGACTCACGGCTACTATGTTACACTTTAGCAAACAACTAAGGATAAACCATGAGTATGTATCAAACTATTTTAGTTGCTATAGACCTCAATGACGATGCCTCAAAAGTCATCAAAAAAGCCCACGCTATGTGCACTAGTGGCGACGCCATGTTGACCCTCATTCACGTTACAGAGCCTTTAAGTTACACCTATGGCGGTGAAATACCGATGGATCTGTCTGAAGTCCAATCTCAACTTCATGAACATGCCAAACAACGCATGAATGAGCTCGTTGAGGAACAAGGTCTTACCCAAGTGAACCAACTCTTAGTATGCGGCCACATTCAAAAAGAAGTTCACCGAGTTGCCAATGAAATTAGCACAGATCTTATTGTTGTCGGCAGCCACGGGCGTCATGGCCTTGCTTTATTGCTAGGCTCTACCTCAAATGGGATTCTTCACGGGGCTACCTGCGACGTATTAGCCGTTAGGGTGTAAGGTTTAGCCCTCTTGCATGGCCTCAACTTCTATCCAGCGCTCCATATACTGCTCTAACTTATCTTCTTGAGCCTGCATGAACGCCAGGCGTTCATTCACTTTTTCAGTATCTTGCGCATAAAATTCTGGCTGGCTTATTTCCGTTTGCAGCGCCAAAAGCTCAGCCTCTAGCTCTTCTATTTGCAAAGGTAACAAATCTAATTCGCGCTGCATTTTATAGCTTAGCTTAACGCTGGCCTTAGCTTTGGGCTTTTCTTTTGCTTTCAAAGGCGTAGATGCCATCCCGGTGGGCTTACTATGGCCTTGCACCGTCGGTGCTTTTAAAGAGCCACCTCGGCCTACCCAATCACTATACCCACCGACTGAATCGGTAATGTTACCCTGCCCATCAAAGACCAAACAGGAAGTCACTACTTGATCTAAAAATGCTCTATCGTGGCTTACTAAAAGCACCGTACCAGGGTAGTTAGCAAGCATCTCTTCAAGTAACTCTAGCGTTTCAATATCCAAGTCGTTAGTCGGCTCATCCAACACCAGCATGTTAGATGGCTTACTGAACAGGCGCGCTAGCAATAAACGGTTGCGCTCGCCACCTGATAAACTACTCACAGGACTTCTGACGCGCTTTGGCGAGAATAAAAAGTCGCCAAGATAGCTCATCACATGGCGCTCTTTACCATTGATGGTGATACTTTCTCGACCTTCGGCCAAGTTATCCAATACGGTTTTACTAAGATCCAACTGATCTCTTAACTGGTCAAAGTAAGCCACTTCAAGCTTTGTACCCCGTTTTACATTGCCTGAGTTGGGTTCTAACTCACCCAAAATCAACTTCAACAAGGTGGACTTACCCACTCCGTTAGCACCCACTAATCCAATACGGTCTAGCTTGAGTAAATTTAAATCAAAGTTTTTAATCAGCTTTTGCTCGCCATAACCATGAGTTACGTTTTCAAGCTCGCACACTAATTGACCCGATTTTTCCGCTTGAGCGTGCTGCAATTTAACATTACCCTGACGCTCTCGTCTTTGCCCACGCTCTTTGCGCAATGCCTCAAGCGCACGCACGCGCCCCTCATTTCTGGTGCGTCTAGCTTTGATGCCTTGGCGTATCCACACTTCTTCTTGCGCTAATTTTTTGTCAAACAAAGCGTTATGACGATCTTCTTCCATCAGTTGTTGTTCGCGGTAAGCTAAAAAGCGCTGGTAGTCACCTGGGAAGTAGTTCAAATGACCACGATCTAACTCCACTATTTTGTTAGCTAAAGCCTGCAAAAAGCTTCGATCGTGGGTAATAAAGATAATTGCACCAGCAAACTCCAACAGCTGCTTTTCAAGCCATTCAATGGCCAAAATATCCAAGTGGTTGGTCGGCTCATCAAGCAACAACAAAGTAGGTTCTGACACTAAAGCCCTTGCCAAAGCAACGCGGCGGCGCCACCCACCTGACAATTGACTCAGTACTTGGGTGCCGTCTAAGTTCAAGCGCGTTAAAATTTGCTCTACTTTAGTTTCCATTTGCCAGCCATCTAGCTCATCAATGCGCTGTCCTACCCGCTCTAATTGCAGCATGGCTTTGTCATCAAGCTCACCCATGGATATTTCATCATAGCGCTGTCGGATCTCATAAACCTCGCCCATGCCCATAGCCACAAGCTCAGTCACACTGAGATCTTCACGATCAGGAAGGTCTTGTTGCAGGTAGCCAATTTTACACGCGGGGCTGCGCCAAACATCCCCTCCATCAGGTAACTGCTCGCCTACTAAGAGCTTTATAAGGCTAGACTTACCCGCTCCATTACGGCCGATTAGGCAAACTCGATCACCTGCATCAATTTGTAGATTAACCTGATCAAGTATCGCCACATCGCCATAGGCAAGCTGGACTTGTTGTAAACGTAATAAATTCATTAAAAGACCTAAAAGGTGAGCCGAATCACCCATCGGAATGAGTAGGGGTGATATATTAACGCAACTGGCAACATTATACCGTTTCTTATGAGCACCCAGATACTTAAAATGGCACACAAGGCATACAAACTGACTGACATTGGCCTCAATTTAACCAGTGATCGGTTCAATAAAGACCGCGCTAATGTACTACACAGGGCCTTTGATGTGGGAGTCCAAAGGCACATTATTACCGGCACATCACTAAGCTGCAGTGAACAAGCCCTAGCTTTAGCCCTTGATGAATCCTTTATAGGCACCAGATATGCTACCGCAGGCTTACACCCTCACAGCGCCAGTGAATTCAACACACAGTCTTTTAGCGCCCTTATGAACCTATGGCAACACCCTAAAGTGGTTGCTATTGGAGAAACTGGGTTAGATTTTAATCGCAACTTCTCTTCACCCAAGCAACAACTTGATAGTTTTGAAAAACATTTACAGGCCGCCGCTGATTTGAAGATGCCTTTATTTTTGCATGAGCGAGACGCAGCAGATGATTTTTTAGAACTTTTGGAACATTACCGACCCCAGTTGGATAAAGCCGTAGTACATTGCTTTACCGGCACCCACGCATTTTTAGAAAAACTTTTGGCATTGGATATTTATATCGGAATTACGGGCTGGATTTGTGATGAGAGGCGGGGCCAACATTTACATAGCGCCGTAAAAATAATTCCAGACAATCGCATTATGCTTGAAACTGACTCGCCTTACTTATTACCCCGGGACATGCGCCCAAGGCCTAAATCTAGCCGTAACGAGCCTGCTTATTTGCCACACATATTAAATGCTGTCGCACATTTTCGTGGCCAAAGTGCAGAAGAATTGGCCCGCATCACAGAAGCCAATGTAGAGAGGTTCTTTGGCCTTTAGAAGGCCTTAACCGCTTCAGCATCAAACGGCCAGCAAAGCTGCGCTTGAGTCTCAAGACACTTAAGCACTGGAATCTTGATCCCATAAAGCTCAGTCAACTCATCAGATTCTGCAATGTCTACCAACGCCACTTGGACCTTTTTAAAGTCTAAACATTGGGCCAGAAGCTGCTCGGCTATTTCGCAAAGATGACAGCCTGGAGTACCGTATAGCGCTAACTGACGTTCACTCACGCTGGACCACCTTCACAGTTGTTCACACTCACCAAAACACACTCCTGGTCTGATAGGTTTCTGAAGCGATGCGGCTGACTGCCTGAAAAATAGAAGCCGTCACCTTCATGCAACACACACACTTGGTCAGCAACAGTAACTTCTAAACTGCCACTGACCAGTATTCCAGCTTCATCACCCTCATGCAGCAGCATACCTGCCCCAGTATCTGCACCTGGAGGGTATGTTTGGTGCATCAATGATAGGCTTCTAGGTTCGTGGTTATAGCCTACAAGTTTCATCATCACATTGCCCAAACCAATATCAGGTAATTCCTCGCTTTTATAAAACACCTGTTGTTGGTTTGGCACTTCATCTGCAAAAAATGCAGGCAATGACATAGGTACGCCATCCAGCACTTTCTTTAGTGAACTCACCGATGGGCTTACCCGGTTTTGCTCTATTAAAGAAATGGTACTGTTAGTCACGCCAGCAAGCTTAGCCAACTCTCTTTGAGATAAACCCCGCTTTTTACGGACTTCTTTAAGCCGTGCGCCAACATCAAGACTCATGATTAGAACCTTGTTCGTTAGCTTCTTCAATCATGCCATCTGGCAAAGATTTTTTAGGTTGAATACCGCCAAGCTTAACAATAGTCTGGGCTCGATTTATTAAATTTCCACGCCCCGAAGTTAAACGTTTGTGAGCGGTGTCAAAAGCATCTTGAGCGCGCACAAGATGGCTGCCCACGGAGTCCATTGAGGACACAAAATCAACCAGCTTTTTATGCATCTCTTCGGCCTGGCGTGAAATTTCTTTGGCATTTTGGCTTTGATGTTCATATCGCCATATGTTGTGAATTGTACGCAAGACCATCAGCAACGTGGCTGGGCTTACCAACATAATATTGCTTTTCATCGCGCTCACAAATAGATCCTGATCTGCTTGTAAAGCCAACATGTAGGCCGACTCTATGGGTATAAAAAGCAACACATAATCTAAGCTTGAAACCCCTTCTGCGCTTTCATATGACTTGCCGCTAAGGCCTTTGATATGGGCCTTCACCGAAGCCAAATGCTCTGCAAGCGCTAGCGCTTTTTCATTTTCATCTTCGGCGTTTTGATACCGCTCATAAGCCACTAAGGTCACTTTAGAATCGACCACCACATCTTTGTTTTCTGGCATGTGGATCACTACATCTGGCTGCAAACGTTTGCCGTCGGTCTGAGTAAGGTTAACCTGGGTTTCGTATTCAAAACCCTTTCTTAGGCCCGATTGCTCAAGCACTTGTTCAAGCACCATCTCGCCCCAATTGCCCTGGGCTTTATTGTCGCCTTTAAGAGCTTTTGTGAGATTAATGGCATCGCTACTTAACTTATTATTTAGTTCTAATAAACTATTAATCTGTTGCGTTAAGCCTGCTCGGTCACGAGCATCTTTGTCGTAGACATCATCCACTTTTTTCTTAAAATCACCCAATTGCTGTTTCAAAGGGTTCAGCAAGTGGCCCAATTGGTCTTGGTTTTGGCTAGATAACTGGTTTGCTTGTTGTTTTAGCGCCGCGTCAGCAAATTGCTTAAGATAAGCGTCAAAATTTTCTCGTGTTTGGGTTTGTTGCTGCACCTGTAAAAGGTGTGCCTGATGCTGAGCATCTAATTTTGCTTGTAAAGCTGCTTTTTGGGCTGCAAATTCACTTAGTTGAGTTTGTAACTGCGTATTTTGCAGTTGGGTATTTTCAAATTGGTTTTGGGACAAAACCAACTGATCTTGGGCCTGCTCTAATTTCACTTCCAATTGCGCAAGTGCAAGTTTAAGAGAATTATTCTCTGACTCAGCCTGCTCTTTAAGGCCCACCAAAGCCTCATCGGGTTGCACTTGACCAGAAGCACTGCGCATGGCGAAAAAAATCGCCACAAGCGCCATAAAGACGGCGAAAAACCAAGCCAGATAATCCAACATACAATTAAGCTAACCACCCTTGAATCATTGGGATAAGGCCTATAAGTGAAAGCCCTGCATAGATTAAACTACCCATTTTTGGCTTTAATATTTTACGCAATAAAACCTGATGAATGGCAGGAAAGCTCACCACTAAAAACACCAGGGGAATCCACCAAGCTAGAGTTTGCCAGCCATAAACCAATGTCACTATCAGGGCAATTGCGGCGACATTACCCGCTGCTAAGTACAAAGCTGGCACTGAGACAGGCACTTTTTCTACATCATCCTGAGCTGTCCCAGCTTCAATAGCCGCTTTATTTTCAGTCAGCACATCATGGCTAACCTGACGGGCACAAAGGGCTGCACCCATCGCAAACGAGCCAGCAAAAGTGAAAATGTAAATGGGTTCCATGTGTGTTATTCCATTAAATTACGCAATTGGCTGTCATGGTAACAAATTTAATGCAGCGCTTCACCCAGGGCAGGTCGTTTTGAGCGCAGCAAATCAAATTGCTGACGCAACTCTACTAAAGGTTTTAAACCATGATCTAATGGATCTTCAGGCAGATCTAGCCAATTGACACTATGTATTCGTGTCATGAGGTCATACTCACCTACAATAGCATCTAAAAACATGAGTGCAGCATCGGTTTGCGGCGCGTCATCAGCCATAGGCAGCTCATCAAGGTAAATGTCTAAATGCAATTCTTCACCTACATTGCGTAGCCCAAAGAATAAATCGTCTAGCTCAAGCACCGAGTCGCCGATCTCGATGGCTTCTGGTATTTGCTCTACCCTAGGGTTAAAGGCGAGTACTTTAATTTGGTCCAGCACAGGCGCTGCGGCAACCAAAAACAAAACGGTATCGATACTTTGGTTATACCCATCGCATCCAAACACCAGTTCAATGCCTGTACCGGCATCATCGCGCGCACAAAATACAGTGAGGTGAGGGTCTATGTACGATAACTGCTCCTGCACTTCCTCTAATAACTCTTGTGCTAACACAGACTGCTCATCGACAAGACTGCGCAGATGATCTGCATTATCAGCGACAAGTTGCCAGAAGTTTTGGATAGGAGAAAGGTTCATAAACGCTCTTCAAAAATTAAAACCACACCGCTTAAATCACGGTGTAGTCTCATGTTTTGCAAGTGCAAAACGTAAAAGGGAGTGCCTAGGCACTCCCTTTAAAAAGCCCAAAGGGGTGAAGCTTATTGCTTGCCCATTTGCTCTTTAATCAAGTCACCGATAGTTGTTGGACCATCAGTAGACACTTCCATTTCGCGAACGTCACGGATAGCTTGCTTCTCGTCTGCTACATCCTTAGCCTTGATGGATAAGTTAATAGAACGGTTACGACGGTCAACAGCAACGATCTTAGCTTCTACACTGTCACCAACCTTAAGTTCGTTACGTGCATCTTCAATACGATCAATGCTAATTTCAGAAGCTTTCAGCACAGCGTCAACGCCTTCAGCAAGCTCTACAATCGCTTCTTTAGCATCACACGCTTTAACAGTACCGGTAACGATAGCGCCACGGTCATTGGCTGCAGCGTATTCGCTAAACGGATCACTTTCTTGTTGCTTGATACCCAAAGAAATACGTTCTTTCTCAGAATCTACAGACAAGATCACTGCACTGACTTCATCGCCTTTCTTGTAATCGCGCAAGGCAGCTTCGCCTTCAACTTCCCAAGAAATGTCTGACATGTGCACTAGGCCATCTAGGTCGCCTTCTAGGCCAACGAAGATACCAAAGTCGGTGATCGTTTTGATGTTACCAACAACCTTGTCACCAGCAGCATATTTCTCAGCAAACTCAGCCCATGGGTTACCCACACACTGCTTGATACCCAAAGAAATACGACGACGCTCTTGATCTACGTCAAGAATCATCACTTCCATTGTGTCGCCAAGGTTAACCACTTTAGATGGGTGGATGTTTTTGTTTGTCCAAGACATTTCAGAAACGTGTACTAGACCTTCAACACCATCTTCGATTGAAGCAAAACAACCGTAGTCAGTTAGGTTAGTCACAGTCGCTTGTACGCGATGACCATTAGGGTAACGTGCCTTGATAGACGCCCATGGATCTTCTTGTAGCTGCTTAAGGCCTAGTGATAAACGACCGCTGTCTTTGTCAAACTTAATAACGCGAACAGTGATTTCATCACCTGGGTTTAGCATGTCGCTTGGGTGTGCAATACGCTTCCAAGCCATGTCTGTAATGTGAAGAAGTCCGTCGACACCGCCAAGGTCTACGAATGCACCGTAGTTGGTTAGATTCTTAACATAACCCTTAACGTCCATGCCTTCTTCAATGCTAGCCAACAATTCGTCACGCTGGGCGCTGTTCGCTTCTTGCATTACCGCACGACGTGATACAACCACGTTGTTGCGCTTTTGGTCTAGCTTAATTAGTTTGAATTCAAGTTCCTGGCCTTCCAAATGATCAACGTCGCGCACTGGACGAACATCAACTAATGAACCAGGTAAGAAGCCTTGAATGTTGTTAATAGCAACAGTAAAGCCGCCTTTAACCTTGCCATTGATCACGCCAGTAATGGTCGCTTCTTCATCAAAGGCAGTTTGCAATACATCCCACGCTTCAGCACGTTTGGCCTTTTCGCGTGAAAGTTTAGTTTCACCAATGCCGTCATCAACACTTTCTAGAGAAACTTTAATTTGGTCGCCAATTTTCACTTCTACTTCGCGAGAATCGTTATAAAATTCTTCAATAGGAATGATTGCCTCAGACTTAAGGCCAGCGTGTACTGTTACCCAGTCACCATCGATGTCCAAAACGGTACCCATAACAACGGCACCAGGACGCATTTCAACAGCAATAATGGATTCTTCAAATAGATCTGCAAAGCTTTCGCTCATGTTTATATACCAGACGTTGTGCAAGTCAGGATTTGCTCACAAACAACGCTCGTTTAGCCTGAAGGTCAGCTACATCAGGGAAGTTAATTGGACGCGGTGTGCCAGGAACTGACGCCTCTATGACACTAACGAATTTTGCGCGCGCGACATTGTACACTCAGCTATACCACACATCAAGCATAGCTTTAAATTGAGCGATCACGCCTAGGTTCAAAAGCAAGCTAAGCGCGCCAATTTTAGTGTATGATCAAGCCTTACAAGAATAGGGTGTGTTTATGAGCAACAGACCTTTTCACAAGCTTTACTCAAAACGTTTGGCAGATTGCAAACTTTTATGGCATCTTAATGTTGCTATGGTTTAGATCATCAAAGGACACGTTACATGAAAAAATACTTGCCACTGGCTTTAATAATGACATTCTTTACGGAGTTTTCTATGGCCCTTGAAGCACCCAAGTACACAGTAATAGAAACCGATGGCGCCTTCGAATTACGATCTTATGAACCCATGATTGTTGCTGAAACGCTAGTTTCAGGTGATTTAGATGAAGCCTCTAATGCGGGCTTTAGGGTGATCGCGGGGTACATTTTTGGTGATAACAAGACCGCAGCTGGCGTTAACGATAAAATAAGCATGACAGTACCTGTCAACATGCAGCTGCAATCTGAAAAAATAGACATGAC
>CAXHZX010000023.1:0-19815 GCA_964022265.1 uncultured Oceanospirillaceae bacterium
TCAAGCTTTTCTGATTGGCTCATTATCATCCAGTTTCTTACTTCATCCTGGCTTCTAAAGCAGCCTTTGCAGATTAGCTCATTCTTTTTAAACTGACATACGCTCACGCAAGGTGAGGGGATGGAATGATCTATTATTTTTTTAGAACGAGATTTACGGCGCATAAGTTATATATTAACTAATATTGATGGCCTTATTATGGGCTCAGTTAGGCGCACAAGAAAGAGCTTCGTGATAGAATATTATTAATTTTTTTGGTTTAGGAACATTATACATGTTGGGTCGAATCGGGTTCGTCTGGGGAGCTATCGGGGTCATTTGTTTATTAATGTTTTCTGCCTTCAGGCTATCTGTTGTTGCGTTAGAGTTCTTTAATTACCCAGCCCAAATTTGGCACTGGGTTATCATCCTTTGTTGGGTGGTTTTTATGGCCTATTCTGAAGGTTATAAAGGCTTCCAACAGGCCTTTTCTCCGCGTGTTGCATCACGTTTATTGTGGCTTAAGCAAAACCCTAAGTTCTGGTTGGTTATCGTTGCGCCATTATTTGCCATGGGTTTTATTTATGCTTCCAAAAAAAGAGCCATCATTTCTTACACCATTTTATTAATGGTGATTGTGTTTGTATTAATCGCGGTTAATCTACCCCAGCCTTGGCGCCCGATGTTAGATGCAGGAGTGGTTGTGGGGCTGTTATGGGGCACTTTGGCCACCTGGTGGAGCATTTTAGTGGCGCTTCGCAGCGACTCAAGCCAAGTTGATCCAGACTTACCCCAATCTGCTTTGAAACCTGTTTAGGGAGCTATTATGCGCGCTAGTTTATGGATGTTAGGTGCTATTGCTTCGTTTTGTCTGATGGCTGTGTCGGCTCGCGAGCTGGATGGGCATATTGATAAATTTGAATTATTGGCCATAAGAAGCGCCGTTGGTATTATTCTTTTGGTTGTGATTATGAATGTAATCAAACGCCCAACCTTAATGTTTACCAAGCGTATGAACGCTCATTTAGGGCGCAACTTTTTCCATTTTATTGGTCAGTTTTGCTGGCTGGTAGGCATTGGGCTTTTGCCGCTTGCAGAAGTGTTTGCTATTGAATTTACAGTTCCATTGTGGGTTTTAATCTTGGCTTCGTTATTTTTAGGCGAGGCCATTACCAAGCGTAAGGCATTATCTGTGGCGCTGGGTTTACTTGGGGTTGTGGTGATATTAAAACCAGGCCTTCAAGACATAGACCAGGGCGCCATTGTCATGTTGATTGCGGCATTTAGTTTTGCAATTACCTTCATTATGACTAAGTCACTGCTCAATACTGAGCACCCCCTCACCATTGTTTTTTACATGACCTTAATCCAGCTGCCGCTGTCAGCGTTTATGGCAGGTGCCGATTGGAGTATGCCCAAGCCTTGGATGTGGCCCTTTGTCATGGCGGTTGCATTAACTGGCTTATCAGGGCATTACTGCTTATCTAAAGCGTTCCAGCAGGCGGACGTTAGTCTTGTGATTAGTGTAGATTTTTTACGACTGCCTCTCATTGCTCTTATTGGCGTTTGGCTCTACAACGAACCTTTACAAGTGTCGATTATCTTTGGCGGGCTATTGATGCTGTTGGCTAATTTGGCAAATCATTGGCGGGTTAAATGGCCTACATGGCTTTAGGCTTAGGGCTTTTGAAAACAAGCACTCACCACTTGTAAGGCACCATTTTGCAGGTTTTTTAGCATGTTTTTGCTCATTAACCCTGCGTTTTGGCCTAGCACCATGGCTGGGCTAAAGGGCGCTTTTGTGATGTTTGAATTTGTTTTAGTGCTGCTTAACGATTTCTCTCGAGCCTTGTTCATCCAAACTAATGCATCCTTGGTAGCATCTACAAAATGTGTATGGGCAAAGCCTACTTCTAGGGCTATGCTTTTAAAGGTATGCCATTGGCACAAGTGGGCTTGCTGTTTCGTTTTTGCAAAGGGGGTAGGGTAAGCGACTGGTATGTTTTGCTCATTTGGGCTAAGCATTATTTCATGCACTAAAAGACAAGCTTTAGGGCGTAATTGATCGTAAACAGCGCTTAGTAGTGCATGCTTTTCAGCAATGTTCATGCACGCGTGTTGGCTTATTACAAAGCTTAAGCTTTGCTCTTTAAAGGGAGCCTGTAGCGCGTTGCCCACAACAAAGCTGCAATTGGGCTTGGGATCTAAGCTTTGGTTTAATAGGGTGGCAGCCTTAATATAGCTTGAGTTTAAGTCTAGGCCCACCATCGGATAACCCAAATATTCAGCCGCAAGCCTACTGGTACCACCAAGGCCACAACCTATGTCTAGGCCGATGGCCTCATGCTGTGCTTCATCATGGCGGGGTAACCATTTTAGAAGCTCTAAAGTGGCACCGCAGCCCCCTAAATGCAGCTGATCAATGCCTGCAAAATCTTCCATTTTCCATAAACCAGGCCGCTGGTTTAAGGTGTGTATGAGTTCATCAATCATCTAGTGTTCAGCGTATTTAATAAGAGAGTTCTTCAAGATTGGCAAATAAATCTAGGGCCTCTGGGTTGGCCAAGGCATCTTTGTTTTTAACCTCTTCACCATGCACCACTTTACGAACAGCAAGCTCAACAATCTTTCCACTAATGGTACGAGGTATGGCAGCGACTTGAACCACCTTGGCTGGCACATGCCTTGGCGTTGTGCTGGCTCTAATGTTGTGTTTTATACCGCTAATAAGCGTTTCGTTTAGGGTTAAGCCCTCGCGCAAAACAACAAACAGCACCACACGTACATCATCTTGCCAGTTTTGGCCTATTACAATGCTTTCTAGAACATCGTCTATAGCTTCTACTTGGCGATAAATCTCGGCAGTGCCAATGCGTACGCCGCCAGGGTTTAGCACGGCATCAGATCGGCCATGAATGATAAGGCCCCCTTGAGATGTTATTTCGCCATAATCGCCGTGGGCCCAAACATTATCAAATTGGCCAAAATAAGCATCGTGATATTTTTTGCCACCGTCATCTTGCCAAAAATAGATAGGCATACTTGGAAAAGGCTCAGAGCAAACCAGCTCTCCCTTACTTTCTTTAATAGATTGGCCGTCATCATCAAAGATATCAACGGCCATGCCTAAGCCTCTGCATTGCAGCTGGCCTGGGTAGACTGGCAAAATAGGGCAACCCAGTGCAAAGCAAGAAATGATATCGGTACCACCCGATATAGACGCCAGTAAAACATCCTCTTTCACCTGCTCGTACACATAATGATAACTTTCTTGGGATAAAGGTGAGCCGGTGGATAATATGGTGTTTAAGGCACTTAGGTCATGGGTTTTAATAGGCACTACCGCCGCTTTTTCTAAGGCGGCGATATACTTGGCGCTGGTACCAAAAATGCTGACTTTTTCGCGCTCTGCCAAATCAATAAGAATGCTGGGTGTTTTAAATGGCGAGCCGTCATATAGGAGCACGGCACAGCCCATCGATAAACCACTCACTAGCCAGTTCCACATCATCCAACCACATGTAGTGTAGTAAAATAGAACGTCATCATTAGTCAGGTTAGTATGCAAAAAGTGTTCTTTGTTGTGCTGTAATAAAGTGCCACCGATGCCGTGCACAATACACTTTGGCACCCCTGTAGTGCCAGATGAATACATGATGTACAAAGGGTCATCAAAATGACACTGCACAAACTGGATGTCTGTGCAGCTTTCATCCTGAAAATCAGCTAAGTGGTGTGCCTTTTTAGGGAGAACTTCTAGTAGAGCGCTTAAATCCGCTTTCTTGGTGACATGATCACACACCACTACCGCTTCTACACTGGGCAGTTGTTTAGCAATGCTGGCTATGCGCTCTAATGAGTTTAATTGCTTGGCGTTATAGTAATAACCATCGGTGGTGAATAAGATTCTAGGTTCTATTTGGCCAAACCGGTCTAACACTCCGTTAATGCCAAAGTCAGGAGAGCAGGAACTCCAAACCGCGCCTAAGCTCGTTGTAGCAAGCATGGCTACCACGGTGTCAATGACATTGGGCATGAAGCCTGCGACACGATCACCTGGTTTTATGTTGTATTTTTGTAATCCGCCAACTAAGGCTGCAACTCTTGTATAAAGGGCTTGGTAGGTGATTTCTTCACGCGCGCCATCTTCACCACAAAAAATGAGTGCGGTTGAGTTATCGCGGACTTTGAGCATGTTTTCAGCAAAATTAAGCTTTGCTTGAGGGTACCATTTTGCCTCTAACATTTTCTCTGTTTGGTTAACTATGGTGTCGCCTTTTTGGCTTGAGATCACTGCACATTGTTGCCAAACTTGCTCCCAAAAGGAGGCACTATTATCGATACTCCATTGATAAAGTTGGTCGTAACTTGAAAGTGTAAGCTGGTGTTTGTGATTTAGCTGTTGCATAAACCGCCACAGATTGGATTGTTCAATCTGTTTTTTGCTGGGCTGCCAAAGTGGCTTTGTCATCGCGGTTAATTCCTTTTATTGATACACAAGCGTGCGCGTATTTAACAACCATATCCCAAATATTGGCTTGGTTACTTGCATAAAATCGACGGGGTTAAGCCATCAGGGCTTGTCCTGCATGTGAACCATTAGGCCTGCCAAGTGCATCACATATCGTTTGGCCTACGTGGGCTAAACGCTCTAGTTGAACACCTGTTTTTATGCCCATGCCATCCAGCATATAAACCAAGTCCTCAGTCGCTAAATTGCCACTGGCGCCCATTGCATAAGGGCAACCACCCAGACCTGCCACTGAGCTATCAAACACGCTTACACCAGCCTCTAGCATGCTCAAAACATTAGCTAAAGCTTGGCCATAGGTATTGTGGCAATGGCCTGCTAGATTAGAAATACACACTTTTTGATTGACGCTTTCAAGCATCTTTAGCATTTTACTGGGTGTCGCTGTACCGATGGTGTCACCCAGAGACACTTCATAACAACCCATATCCATCAACGCATGGGCAACGTCTCTAACAATATTAGGATCAACTGAACCTTCATAAGGACAGTCAATGACCACCGAAATATAACCGCGTACGCTTAAGCCCGCATCAAGGGCCGCCTTAGCGACTGGCTCAAACCTTTGTAAGCCCTGTGCAATGCTGCAGTTAGTGTTGCGTTGGCTAAAACTTTCGCTGGCAGCACCAAAGACTGCAATTTCATCTACCCCAGAAGCAATAGCTCTTTCTAAACCCATTAAGTTAGGTACTAAAGCGCTATAGTTAACGTGGCTGGCTTTTTTGACAAGCTTCATTACCTCGGCGCTATTGGCCATTTGAGGCACCCATTTAGGATGTACAAATGCAGTGGCTTCAATATAGGTTAAACCACAGGCTGCTAGCTGGTTAATGAGATTGGCTTTTATTGAAGCACTTAACAGCGGGCCAGCCTCGTTTTGGAGGCCGTCTCGAGGGCCTACTTCAACAATCTTAACTTGGCGGGGCATGGTTTTTGTTGCTAACAAAGACATGTTTTGGGTCCTGGTTAATGGCCAATGCGAGCCATCTTATTATGGATCGGTTTCAGCCTTAAAAATGCAGGTATAGAACCGCATTCGTTCTGGTAATTGTCGTTTAAACTTATCATATTAAATGATCAAACGTTATAGCCTAATGGGGTAGATACAAAAAAAGCCTGGCTAGGTAAATTGTTGCTATCACTAGTGTCTTTATGACTGCTTGCCTTGCCTAATGGTGTCGCTTAAACAGTGATTAGCCAAATATAGTGTTTGACCTTGTGTAGAAGGTCAAACAGAATGTTGCAACTTTGATGTTATCTTTATCTGGAGTTATTGAATGAGCCAAGATGTATTTATCCTTAATGGTAGTCGCACCCCAATGGGGGCTTTAGATGGCTGTCTTGCTAGTAAAACGGCGTCTCAGCTTGGTTCTGTTGCAATAAGTACAGCGTTAAAACGGGCAAAAATAACGCCAGATCAAGTAGACGAGGTGTATATGGGCTGCGTGCTTGGTGCTGGGCAAGGGCAAGCTCCAGCTCGCCAAGCTGCTCTTGGGGCTGGCTTATCTGTTGGCACACCTGCAACCACTATTAATAAAATGTGTGGATCAGGCATGCAAGCTACCATCATGGGCTATAACGCGATTAAGGCTGAGTCTTCACAAATTATGGTCTGTGGCGGCATGGAAAGCATGACTAATGCGCCTTATCTGCTACCTAAAGTTCGACAGGGCATGCGCATGGGACACGGTAAAATGTTAGATCACATGTTCCTTGACGGGTTAGAAGACGCCTATAAAGGCGGTTTGATGGGCAGTTTAGCCCAGGCCACGGCAGATCAACATCAGCTTAGCCGTGAAGATATGGACGCCTTTGCTATAGACTCACTTGCCAAAGCTAATGCCGCCATTAAAGGGGGGTATTTGCAATCCGAGATAGCTGCTGTAGAGGTAACCCATCGTAAAGCGACCCATCTTGTTGATGAGGACGAACAACCAAGCCAAGCGCGTATCGATAAAATTCCGCTATTAAGGCCAGCCTTTAAAAAAGACGGCACCATTACCGCAGCCAATGCAAGTTCGATATCAGACGGCGCTTCGGCATTAGTATTGGCAAGTTCGGATGCGGTTAAAAACCATGATTTGTCGCCTGTGGCAAAAATAATGGCCGTGAATAGCCATGCACAAGAACCTGATGATTTTACCTTGGCCCCTATTGGCGCAGTGAGAGGGCTTTTGAAAAAGGTAGGGTGGTCGTTAGAAGGGGTTGATCTGTTTGAGATCAATGAAGCCTTTGCTATGGTGACTATGCTTGCGATTAAGGATCTAGGGTTGGATGCCTCTAAAGTTAATATATATGGCGGAGCCTGTGCGCAAGGGCATCCCATAGGCTCAACTGGCTCTAGAATTATTATTACGTTGGTTACGGCCCTTAAAAATAAAGGCCTAAAGCGGGGTGTTGCGGCACTTTGCATTGGCGGTGGTGAAGCCTGCGCCGTGGCCGTAGAGTTGGTTTGAGCTATGATTGATACTGCAAACGTTAGTGAAGGCCCGTTGCTCGTAAAGGTACACCATACAAAAGCTTTCCAAAAAGTAGTGGAAGTCACCTTAAATGCGCCTGAAGCACTCAATGCCATCAATGGCGCCATGGTCGATTTGCTACTTGAAAAGGTGCCGGCTTGGGAAGCTGATGATGATGTGATTGCGATTATTATGCAGGGTGCGGGTGAAAAGGCATTTTGTGCTGGTGGTGATATTAGAGCCTTGTATTATGAGATGGCCAAAGGCGCTCAAGATGTAGGTGAAATATTCTTTAACCACGAATATGAAATGGATTTGATGCTGCACCAGCTTAAAACACCTTTAATAGTGTGGGGCAGTGGATATGTTATCGGTGGCGGTATGGGCCTTTTACAAGGTGCTGCGCTTAGAATAGGCACGCACAGTAGCCGTTTGGCAATGCCTGAAGTGACCATTGGGTTGTTTCCAGATGTAGGTGCCAGCTATTTTTTACGCCAAGTACCAGATGACTTAGGCTTGTTCTTAGGTTTAACTGGCGCGATGTTAAATGGCGTCGATGCCAGAGAGTTAGGCTTAATCGATGCCTTGGTTGATGATGGCGATTTGAGCGCCGTAATGTCGGCTTTATTAGCGATGCCAAAGCAGAGCCAAGCAGCCACTTTTGATGATTTAAAAAGCGTTATGAGTCAGTTAGAGGTAAAAGCGCAAGCTCACTCACAAAAATCCAAACTTGCACCTCATAAACATGACATCGTCAAAGCCTTAAGGCAGCCAAGTTTAGATGCTATTGTGGCTAGCTTAGTTGAGCTTAAGGGCAAAGATGAATGGCTTGATAGGGCTTTATCGACCATGACGCACGGATCGCCTACTAGCCTGCATCTATTTTATGAAGCCTTTAGTCAACACTTCAAAAGCGTTAAAGAGGCTCTTCTTCATGAATATGTAGTGGGTGTGAATGCTGCTCGCCTTGGTGAGTTTGAAGAAGGGGTTAGAGCTTTATTGATCGACAAAGATAAAGCCCCAAATTGGCGCTATGCAAGCGTAGAGGCCACGCCCAAAGCATGGATAGATCAGTTTTTTTCCACTAAAAACGTGGCTAAACCTCACTTTTAAAGCCTTGCGAGGCTCTCCCAAGCCCAAACTGGGCAAGCAGGCTAAGCATTACTTAGCATCTAATTTGATATTTCATTGTTGTATTTGTGACCTATACTCAGGCAGCTTTAAGTAATCGCTTAGCAACCTAAAATTGGCATAGATGGAGTAAATGAATCATGGCGTTAAAACCTCTAGCTCATTATGAGCAGCTACTAAAATGGGTAGCCTTGGTACTGGGTGTGATAAGCACCGTGGCCATTGTACAAGATTGGTATCCTTGGACTATGTTTATTAGCCTTCCATTTTGTTTGATCTGGGTTTGCTGCGCTTGGTTGCATACTGAGCGCCAACTTAAATACATTAATATTATATTTGCTGGCTTATATATGTATGGCATCGCTCGTTATCTATTGTTTCAGTAAGCCGGCAAATGTGTAAGCCTGGCACATTTTCTTCTAATGCCTGCGTTTTAAAGCTAATATGCCAACGTCTTTTATTGTCATAACTTCTTAGAGGCATCGTTTTTGGATATTAGCTTTATTTCGGGCATGGCCAATATCGGAGCCATAGCGGCCATTGGTACTGCATTTTTGTGGGCTATGACGCCTTTAATCTCTGTAACACCCTCAGCACATCTTGGCAGTATTGGCTTCTCTAGGTGGCGTATGTACACCGCTTTCACTGTGTTAGCCATAGTGGTTTCATTGAGTGGCAAGTGGGTGAGCCTTTCTATGGGTCATCTGGAAGCTTTGGGCTGGTCTGGGTTTGTGGGTATATTTTTGGGCGATACTTTGCTGTTTGCATCAATGAACATATTGGGGCCAAGAAGAGCAGCGATTTTATTTGCCTCAAACGCTGCAATTGCGGCTCTCATGGCCGTAGTGCTGTTGGATGACTATATTTCCCCAATGCTTGGTTTGGCTTTTGCACTGGTTACTTTGGGTGTAATGCTTGCGATATTTTATGGGCGTAACAAAGCTAGTACTCATTTGTGGGAGACTAACCAAGGCTCTGTAGGTTTAGGCATTCTATTTGGGCTTGCAGCTGCGCTTTGCCAAGCTTACGGTTCGATACTTGCTAAGCCTGTGATGGACAGTGGGGCAGACCCAATGGCTGCTTCGGCGGTTCGTCTTGGTGCAGCTGCTTTAGCTCACACTGTTTTGTTTTGGGTGATGCCAAAAACCACAAAAAACAAACAGCCTTTAAATTGGCGCATTCTTCTTCAAGTCACTATGAGCTCTGTTTTATCTATGGTGTTAGGCATGACGTTATTGATGTTTGCTTTAGCCAACGCTGACGTGTCTTTGGTGTCGATTTTGTCATCAATTTCGCCCATTTTAATTTTGCCGGTGCTGTGGGTCTTTTTTGGAAAGGCGCCGCCACTTGGAGCATGGGCGGGGGCTGCGCTAACCGTTATTGGCACAACACTTATTATATTGAACGAGTCACAATTTTAAGTAACGCTGAAGTGAACTTTGGCCTAATTAACTTGGTAGCAGGGTTTATAGGGCTTGTTGCTAGGCAGCTTCATACGATCTTGTGCCACAAAGCTTTTTAGCAATACATCTAATTTTTCTATCAGTTGCGGCTGTGCGTTAAGTTGATATGGGCCATACTTGCTAATTTGTTCAACCCCAAATGTTTTTACATTACCTGCCACGATACCGCTCATGGCTTTTCTAAGGTTGCTGGCTAAAGCCTCGGTGGGTAAGTCTTTGGTCAATGTTAAGTTGGCCATGTTTTCGTGCGTGGGTATGAAGGGCTGTTGAAAGTCTTCGTCAATGTGCAATTGCCAGTTATAGTGATAAGCCTCTTGGGATTCTTGGCGTTGATCTATCACGCTTGCAACACCACTGTTTATTGCCATTGCGACGGCTTTAGGGTCTTCAATAATAATTTCATATTTTGCTTGTGCCAGCTCGCCAAGTGTTGCACCGATAAAGGCATCGATCTGCGCAAAATAGGCTTTTGAGCTTAATGGCCCAGAAAAAATAAGGGGTAGCTTTAAGTCTTGATTCTTTGGGTGAAGCAATATGCCTAATAAGTATAATATTTCCTCAGCGGTGCCTACACCGCCTGGGAAAACGACAAATCCATGGCCAAGCCTTACGAAAGCCTCTAAGCGTTTTTCAATGTCTGGCATGATGATGAGTTCATTCACCATTGCATTTGGCGATTCTGCTGCAATAATGCCAGGTTCTGTAATTCCAATGTAACGATAATCGTGGCAGCGCTGTTTCGCATGAGCAATGTGGGCGCCTTTCATCGGGCCTTTCATGGCGCCAGGGCCGCACCCTGTGCAAATATCGTAACCTCTAAGCCCAAGCTCATAACCCACTTTTTTAGAGTATTTGTATTCAATGTCATTAATCGAATGTCCACCCCAGCACACTATTATTTTGGGTGTGCGCCTTGGGGTTAATGCTTGGGCATGACGCAATATCTCAAACACTAAACTGGTTAAATTTTGGCCCGTTTTAATAGGCTCTTGGGTCAGTAAGGTATTGTTCAAATAAATAATATCGCGCAATACCGAGTATAGGTTTTCTTTAATGCCTAAAATGATTTCTCCATCAACAAAAGCGCTGATGGGGGCGTTATAGAGTTGTAACATTACCCCGCGAGTTTTTGGAACAACTTCAACATCAAAGCGCTCATTACGTTTCAAAAGAGCGGCAATATCATCTTCTTCAATGCCGCAATTAAGCACAGCCAGACAACATTGCCTAAATAGCTCATGTAAGCCAGTAGCGGCCGATTTTTGTAACTGGTTTATCTCTTGTAAGGTTAATATGTCTAAGCTGCCTTGGGGTGAGATGAGGGCGTCAATAGTGTTCATAAGCGTCCGTTGAGGTAATCAATACACACCTAAACTCTAGCACAGCAAACAAAAATAAACCCTGCGGGGCTTTTAAAATGACAACAAGAGCCCATCTACAAGCTATAGTTTTAGTTTTTATCAAGGGTTTTGCTCATGAGTGACCAATCAAACACACCAGAATGGCAGGTTATTAGTCAGTTAGTGTCTAGTATTCAAGATGAGCAAAAGCGCGCGCGTCGATGGGGCATATTTTTCAAAAGTCTGTTCTATATTGTCATTTTTAGCTTGATTGCCATGGGCGTAAGTAACAGCGATTCAGCTTCTATGGCGCCCGCCAAAAGTCATGTGGCCATCGTTAATGTATTTGGCCCAATTTTGGCGGGTTCAAACGCAAGTGCTGAAAAACTATTACCCAGCATTGAAGACGCTTTCACAACATCAACCGCAAAAGCCGTCATGTTGAACATCAATAGCCCTGGTGGTAGCCCTGTGCAAGCGGGTATTTTGTTTGATGAAATACAAAGGTTGAAGGCGGTATATCCAGACAAACCCGTGTACGCTGTCATCTCAGACACGGGCGCATCGGGCGCTTATTACATTGCTGCTGCGGCGGATTTTATCTACGCAGACAAAGCCAGCTCAGTAGGCTCTATTGGGGTGGTTGGCAGTGGCTTTGGGTTTACAGAACTGATTGCCAAACTAGGCATAGAGCGGCGCACTTATACAGCCGGTAAAAACAAAGACTTTTTAGATCCATTTTTACCTCAAAACTTGGAAGATGCATTACAGTTCCAAGCGATACTTGATGAAGTACATCAGCAGTTTATCGAGCAAGTCAAAGTGGGCCGTGGCGACAGACTAAGTGGCGACCCGGCTGTTTTCTCTGGAGCTATCTTTCATGGCAAGAAGGCTTTGGAATTAGGTTTGGTTGATGGCTTAGGAAGTCTTTACAGCGTGGTAAGGGATCAGGCTGATGGCATAGACGTGGTTTACTATTCACCCGAAAAAACACCTTTTGAAGCTGTTGTAGATGAATTAGGTGTGCAAACATCAAGTGCAGTTTCTTGGGGATTAAACCAAGGCTTCACACTTCAATAAGATGCAGTTATGGCCAATATTGATAATGTTTTGTGAGTAATTGCCTAAAACCCTTAAATAAAGCAACTATTTTCCATTTTATCCCTATTTATCTTTGACATAAGCGGGGTAGATGCCTATCATATCGCGCCATGTTTAACACACAATTACCTCGCTATTTGGACCCTCGCAAACTCTGCGATGGCCAACAATCCGTTTCGGGTAATCTGGATCTTGCTTCTTTAAAAGGCTTTTGTAGTTATCTACAGTCAGATCAAGGTGAGGTCAGTGTTGAGTTAAAGTTTTCACGCGATAACGCTCATCGGCCTGTCATTACAGGTACGGCTGAAGTTAAGAGTGTACAAGTAGAATGCCAACGTTGTTTAGATGCTGTAAGCATTGATATAACTGGGCAAATGAACGTGGCTATAGTGCTTACAGAAGAGCAAGCCGAAAATCTTCCAGCTGAGTATGATCCTTGGTTATTGGAAGAGAAACGGCTTGATACTGTAGAGCTTATTGACCACGAAATGATATTGAACATACCCATTGTGGCTTATCATTCAGACTGCGAACTCACAGCTGAATTTGGCCAACAAGAAACGCTGCAAGAAAAGCCAAATCCTTTTGAAGGTTTACAGGCTTTACTGCAAAAAAAATAGATTACCAATTTAGGAGTTTTTAGTCATGGCTGTACAAAAGAACAAAGTAACCCGTTCAAGGCGTGGACAGCGTCGTTCACACGATGCGCTAGGCACAGCTACTCTTTCAGTAGATGCAACGACTGGTGAAACTCATCGTCGTCACCATGTGACTGCAGATGGCTTTTACAAAGGTCGTCAGGTTGTAAACCAAGACGCCGAGTAATTTGTCCACGCACTACACCCTTGCAATCGATGCAATGGGTGGGGACCTTGGTCCCGCCACTAGCCTCGAGGCAGCCCTAGCTAGCCTCGAGCGCCACCCCCGCTTAACCCTTCTATGGGTAGGCCCCCGCGCAATACTTCTACCACTTATTGAATCTGTCAGTGCTTCACAAAAGCCGTTGCTTGCTCGACTCAATTTTGTCGATGCTCATCAGGTCGTTGAGAAAACTGATGACTTGATGGTTATTCTGCGCCAGAAACAAAACTCATCGATGTATCAGGCACTTAACTTAGTGGCAAAAGGTGATGCTCAAGCATGTGTCAGTGCCGGCAGTTCTGGTGCGCTTATGGCATTGAGTCGGCATCTAATAAGGATGTTGCCAGGGTATGAACGCCCAGCCTTCGCAAGCCACATTCCGACTAGAAAAGGTATGTGCTTAGTGTTAGACATGGGAGCAAATTTGAGCTCTACGGGCCAGCAACTCTATCAATTTGGCCAACTAGGCCAAGCGCTTGAATCTAGTTTGCAACACAAACCGGATGTGACGTTAAGGCTATTAAATATTGCTAGTGAAGCAGGCACAGGCCAAGCGCAAGTGCAGGAAGCTAATGCATTATTGAGCGCAGATCCAAAGCTAAACTATTTAGGCTACATTGAACCGCAGGATGTTTTTGATGGCCAAACAAGCGTTGTGGTGTGTGATGGATACGCAGGTAATATTTTGATTAAATCGGCAGAAGGTGTCAGCAATCTACTAGCCAAGGGTTTCATGGAAAGTCTAGATCGTAGCCAGCTAACAGGCGAGCAGACCCAAAAAGTAATGCAAGATTGGCAGTTTCAATTTGATCCAGATCGACTCAACGGTGCCTTTTTGTTGGGCCTACAAGGTTTAGTGGTGAAATCGCATGGGCATGCTAGCGCACGGGCTTTGCAATTTGCGATTGAAGCTACTCAGGATTATGTTGAAATGCAGTTGTCTGATAGGCTAATCAACGATTAGCACCACCAAAATACAAAAATTCAAACGTTATAAAAGGAAATTAAAATGAGCGCAAACATTGCATTTGTTTTTCCAGGCCAAGGTTCACAAAGCACTGGTATGCTGGCTGAGTTGGGTGCATCCAACCCTGTTGTAATTGACACTTTTGCCGAGGCCAGCCAGGCTTTAGGCTATGATTTGTGGGATTTGGTTCAAAATGATGATTCTGGAAAACTAAACCAGACCCATATTACTCAGCCAGCCTTATTAGCGGCAAGCGTTGCTTTGTATCGATTATGGTTATCCAAAAGTGGGATTAAACCAAACCTACTAGCAGGTCATAGTTTAGGCGAATATTCAGCCTTGGTTTGTGCTGGTGCTTTAAACTTTTCAGACGCTATAAAAGTCGTTGAGGCACGGGGCAAGTTTATGCAAGAAGCAGTGCCAAGTGGAGAGGGTGCAATGGCCGCCATTATTGGTTTAGATGATGCTGCTATTAGCCAAGCTTGTGAAGCGAGCGCTAACGGAGAAGTAGTGGCGCCGGTCAACTATAATTCACCAGGACAAGTGGTTATTGCTGGGCAAGCTGCAGCTGTTGATCGGGCCATGCTAGCTTGTAAAGAAGCAGGCGCAAAAAGGGCCTTGCCACTGGCTGTTAGCGTGCCATCGCATTGTGATTTAATGCTTCCTGCAGCGCAAAAACTAGCTCAGGTTCTAGCAGATATCGATGTGAAGCAGCCAAGTATACCGGTCATTCAAAATGTAGATGCAAAAGTAGCTTCGAGCAGCGAACAGATTGTTGAAAACCTAGTCGCTCAGCTTCATAAGCCAGTGCTATGGACATCTTGCGTTGAAGCGATTGCGGAAAATGGTACACAAGTTGTGGTAGAGTGTGGGCCTGGTAAGGTTTTAACCGGGCTTACTAAACGTATAAATAAGATGCTGACTTCAGCATCAATCAATGACGCTGCATCACTCACTGCAGCTTTAGAACATTAGGACGGAAAATTTATGTTGGCACTTGATGGCAAAATCGCACTCGTTACGGGCGCAACACGAGGTATTGGTAAAGCCATAGCACTTCAGTTGGCTTCTCAAGGCGCTGTGGTTATTGGCACAGCCACTTCTGAGGGCGGTGCCCAAACGATTGCTGATAACCTTGCAAGTGCGGGTAATAACGGCACGGGTATGGTGTTAAATGTGTCCGACGCTGAGTCGGTTGCAACGACTTTAAAGGCCATTGTAGACACCTATGGTGCACCTACTATTTTGGTTAATAATGCGGGGATTACTCGAGATAACCTTCTGATGCGCATGAAAAGTGATGAGTGGGATGATGTTGTCAGCACCAACATGAGCTCTATTTTCCACATGGCTAAGGGCTGCCTCCGGGGCATGACTAAAGCGCGCTGGGGCAGAGTGATTAACATTAGCTCGGTAGTAGGTTCCATGGGTAACATGGGTCAAGCCAACTACGCAGCGGCTAAAGCGGGTGTTGAAGGTTTTAGTCGAGCGATGGCTAGGGAAGTGGCTTCTCGTAACATTACCGTTAATTCAATTGCTCCAGGTTTTATCGCCACAGATATGACAGATGCCTTGGGTGAAGAACAAAAAGACACACTGCGCACCCAAATTCCATTGCAACGCCTTGGTACGCCAGAAGACATTGCTGGGTTAGTAGGCTTTTTGGCCAGTGATGCAGGGGCGTATATTACAGGTGAGACAATTCATGTTAATGGTGGCATGTATATGAGCTAATTTAATTTTTTGGAGTGTTTCAGACTTCTTAGCGCTATTTATTGCTAAAAACCAGGGCTGCATAGGCTTAATATCTGTTTTTTTGTTGCATTTTCAGCCAATTTGTAGATAATAGCGTCACTCTATACTGAGTAGAAATATGAGGCACTTTAGGGATTACCTAGGCTTATGTTTTCTAGCAAATTCGTTATCGTTTATTAAGCGGTAACGGTGTATAAGAACCCATTAGGAAAAACTATGAGTATTGTAGATCGCGTTAAAAAAATTGTTGCTGAGCAACTTGGTGTTAAAGCAGAAGAAGTGGTTGATACTGCTTCATTCGTTGACGACCTAGGCGCCGATTCTTTGGACACTGTTGAGCTAGTAATGGCTTTGGAAGAAGAATTTGAAACCGAAATTCCAGATGAAGAAGCTGAGAAGATCACCACTGTTCAAGCTGCAATTGACTACGTTAACGCTAACCAGTAGGTTATCTTAGTTTTTGCACTTCAACTTGAAGTAAGGAAAGCCGCGCCTTTGAGTGCGGCTTTTCTGTATCTGAAGCTTTAAAATATTGGTTTGATCACGTAAAATTAATGACCAATTAGTCCAAAGGCATGAGCCTGGATTCATAGTAAAAGGAGATTCAAATGAGTCGTAAGCGCGTTGTAGTCACCGGCATGGGGATGTTGACACCTGTAGGTAACACCATTGATGAGACTTGGAGTAACGTTTTAGCTTCCAAAAGTGGCATGGCAAACATCACTCATTTTGATACCGAAGGATTTAGTACCCATTTCTCTGCAGGCCTAAAGAACTTTGATTTAGCGAATTACTTGCCGCCTAAAGAAGGCAAAAAAATGGACTTGTTTATCCAATACGGTATGGCAGCTGGCATTCAAGCGATAGACGATGCCAAGCTTGAAGTCACTGATGCCAATGCTGACCGTATCGGTGTAGCGATTGGCTCAGGTATTGGTGGACTCCCTCTTATAGAAAAATGCCATAATGCTCTAAATAAGAGTGGCCCCCGTCGAATTTCACCTTTTTTTGTACCTGGCAGTATTATCAACATGATCTCTGGTAATTTATCGATCATGTATGGCCTTAGAGGTCCGAACATTGCCATTACAACCGCGTGTACAACGGGTACGCATAATATTGGTGCATCGGCGCGAATGATTGCTTACGGTGATGCTGATGTAATGGTTTGTGGCGGCGCCGAAATGGCGACAACACCACTTGGTCTAGGTGGGTTTGGCGCAGCTAGGGCCTTGTCTACTCGTAATGATGATCCCACTGCTGCGAGTCGTCCATGGGATCAAGACCGCGATGGTTTTGTGTTGGGTGATGGCGCTGGTGTCATGGTTCTAGAAGAGTATGAACACGCTAAAGCGCGTGGTGCAAAAATCTATGCCGAGCTTACAGGTTTTGGCATGAGTGGTGATGCCTATCATATGACTTCACCACCAGATGATGGACGCGGCGCTGCTGCCTCAATGAGCAACGCTATGAAAGATGCAGGCTTAAACGGTGAGGATATTCAATACATTAACGCTCACGGGACCTCAACGCCAGCCGGGGATATTGCTGAATCAAACGCGGCTAAGCTAGTGTTAGGCAGTGCTGCGGCTGATGTACGGATGAGCTCAACAAAATCGATGATAGGTCACTTATTAGGTGCTGCAGGTGCGGTTGAGGCTATTTTCTCTGTATTAGCAATTAGAGATCAAGTGGCGCCACCCACTATTAACCTGGATAACCCTTCACAAGGGTGTGATCTAAACTATGTGCCGCATCAGCCACAAGAAGCAAAAATTAATTCGGTGATGTCGAATTCATTTGGGTTTGGTGGCACCAACGGTACATTAATTTTTACCAAAATCTAACCTAACAATGAGGCTGGCATGATGGAAACTACAACTTTAGTTAACGGCCAGTCTACTCATTCGATTAGTATTTTTGATCGAGGTTTGGCCTATGGCGATGGTCTTTTTGAGACCATTGCTTTGGTCAATGGCCAGATTCAGTTGTGGCATCTACATAAGCAACGCCTATTAACTGGTCTTCTAAGCTTAAAGTTAGTAGCTTCAAACGAGGAAGCTGAAAGTTTATTAAGTGATGTGGTGACCGATGTAAAAACAGGCTTTGATCTGTTTAAGCAACCTAATGGCGTTTTAAAAATTACAATCACAAGGGGCGTCGGTGGTCGTGGCTATGCACCACCAATCCATACAAAGTTAAGTCGAATTATTGCTTTTACCCCTTGGCCCAACGGCCGTGATTACTTAGCCCGTGATGGCGTAACTGTGCGAATGTGCAAGCATCGCTGGTCTCAAAACTCAGCTTTAGTTGGGCTTAAGCACCTTAACAGACTAGATCAAGTTATTGCTAGAAGTGAATGGAATGATCCAGATATTCACGAGGGTATCATGCTTAACCAGCAAGCAAAGGTGTGCTCTGGTGCCATGAGTAATTTGTTTGTGGAATTTAATGGCGCATTATTAACACCCAAACTAGATAACTGTGGTATCCATGGCACAATGGCCCAGTTTATCTGCTCCCTTGCTCAAGACATGCAAGTTGAAGTAATTCATACCGATATTACTATCGAGCATATGCTAGAAGCCGATGGCTTGTTTCTCACCAATAGTATCAATGGAATTTGGCCTGTTGTTAAATTACACCACAGCAACCATGATGGAGACGCGGCAACCTTGTCATGGTCAATTTCTGAACTCACCAACAGGCTTCAAAAGACGCTATCTGATCAACTTGCCAAGCAACCTTTAGTTGCTTCAGTATGCTAAAAAGTTTTTGGCGTTGGGTCTTTTTAGTCGTTATCGCCATAATTTGCGCGGTGGGATATTCAGGCGTGCGACAAATTCAAGTTTGGTTGTATGAGCCGATACCAATCGATGAGCCGAAAATTATCTATATTAAGCCAGGCTCTGGTTTGGGTCGCGTTAGCCAGCAACTGCATCAAGATGGCATTATTTCCCACGCGGACAGCTTCAAATATCTGGCCAAATGGCGTCAGTTAGATCGTTTTATAAAGGCAGGGGAATATCAATTTAGTGGTCTGCTTTCAGCAGAGGAAGTTTTAACACAGCTGGTTGATGGAAAAATTTTAGAATATTCACTCACGGTGCCAGAAGGCTACACTTACTCTGAATTTACCAAGCTGTTAGCTGAACACCCTGGGATGCAAGGTAAACCACTACCTAAAATTTCTGAGTGGCTTGATGAGGTGAATAGCCGCTTTGATCACCCTGAAGGCTTGTTGTTTCCATCAACCTATCGCTTTGCGCGCCATAATCAGCCTGTTGATGTCATTAAACAAGCTTATAAAAAGCAGATTCAAATGCTTCAAAAAGCCTGGATTAATCGAGCGCAAAACTTGCCTTATACATCGCCTTATGAAGCCTTGATTATGGCGTCAATCATAGAAAAAGAGACAGCTAAGGCCAGTGAGCGTGAAACCATTGCAGGAGTGTTCGTAAGACGCCTGCAAAGGGGCATGAAATTACAAACTGATCCTACTGTAATATATGGAATGGGCGCAGCATTTGACGGTAATATAAGGCGTTCAGACCTCAAACGAGATACGCCTTACAATACTTATGTACATAAAGGTTTACCACCCACCCCCATTGCTTTACCAGGGGAGGCCTCCATTTTTGCTGCGTTAAACCCCGCAGATGGCACGAGTTTGTTTTTTGTATCCAAAGGTGATGGTAGCCATGCATTTTCTGACACCTATGAAATACACTTAGAAAACGTGCGAAAATATCAGCTTAATCAATAAGAGTTTATACATGAGCCCTGCATTTATCACCATCGAAGGCGGAGAAGGCGCCGGAAAATCAACGAGTATTGAGTACATCAAGAGTAAGCTCTTGGAAAGTGGTATCCAATGTTTGGTCACTCGTGAACCTGGTGGTACCCCTTTGGCAGAAGACCTAAGGCAACTGTTGTTACAACATAGAGATGAGAGTGTAGATCCATATACAGAATTGTTACTCATGTTTGCGTCTAGAAGACAGCACGTAAAAAATGTCATTGAACCTGCATTAGCGCAGGGACAATGGGTGATTTGTGATCGTTTTACCGATGCATCTGTGGCTTATCAGGGCTATGGCCGTGGACTTGACCAAGATTTTATTGCGCAGCTTAAACATTATGTACACGGCGACTTAGAACCCACCAAAACTATCTTGTTTGATCTGGATGTTAAAATTGGAATGGCAAGGGCGGGTAAAAGATCCAG
>CAXHZX010000024.1:0-17084 GCA_964022265.1 uncultured Oceanospirillaceae bacterium
TAAGCATGACAGTACCTGTCAACATGCAGCTGCAATCTGAAAAAATAGACATGACAGTACCTGTCAACATGCAGCTGCAATCTGAAAAAATAGACATGACTGCCCCTGTAAGCATGCAAGCAAAAGATGGACAATGGCTCATTCATTTTGTAATGCCCAGCAAATACACTATGGAAACACTTCCGGTTCCAGACAATGAAGCTGTCAATATCAGGCAAATACCTGCCCGTAATTATGCCTCTATTGAGTTTTCTGGGTTTACAGGTCCCATTAAAGTCGCTAAGAAAACAGAAGAACTTTTGAAATGGCTGGACAAAAAAGGCATTAATCCGGTCAACGAACCTGAAATGGCTCGCTACAATGCCCCATGGTCGCTTCCATTTATGCGCAGAAACGAAATCTTAGTAGAGTATTAATGGCTCGCTATGGCCAATCGCTTTGATAATTCAGTGATCAAGCCAGCTGGATAGAGACTACCCCAATCAGCTAAAAAACCACCCACTGCAATCCCAAGATGGTGGTTTTTTTGTTAGGCAATTTCTTTTAGCTTTTGCACAACTTCACTGGGTTCAGCGCGCGTGCGATAATCCACATCTAGATAACGCCAAACAATCACTCCTTGCTGGTCAATCACGTAAGTGGCTGGGATAGGTAGAATGGTTCCATTGCCGTTGTTGATTGATTCAAGATCAAGCCCACGGTCAACTTTCATGTGATTTAAAACAAACTCAGGCACTTGCCAAGCAACCCCAAATTGTTCCGCAACTTTGGCACCTTGATCTGACAAAACCTTAAAGTCCATCGCACTGATCTCTCCCTCACTCAAAGAGCCATCAGGAACTTGGGGCGTAATAGCTACCAACTGGCCGCCCATAGCCTTTATTTGACTTAAGTAGCCTTCAAATGCGCGCAACTGTAAATTGCAATAAGGGCACCAGCTACCCCGGTAAAATGTCAATATAAGCGGGCCTTCTTCTAACAGCTGGTCACAGGTAACCATGCCGTCTTTGGTGCCTGGCAATTTAAAGTTAGGTATTTTATCTCCTACTTTTAAGGACAAGCTCACCATCTTTAACGGCTCTTGCCTTGGCAATGGCATCATCTATACCCTTCATAAACAAAGGGTTGCCCTTTCGGCCTGCAGCAACTTTTGGTTCAGTTTGCTGTTTCAATGTGCTCCAACCTGCCTCCACTTAATACCTGCCCCTATAACTCACTCAACCAGGGTGGGTTAGCGCCTTGGCGAGTCACGTTTACACCTGCTACTTGCGCACCGAAAGCCAGCGCCTGCTGCATCTGATCACTGGTGATTTTTGAAAGCTCAGACTTAGTCAACACACCTAACTCTAACAACTTAGCTAACAAACCCGAGTTAAAGGTGTCACCGGCGCCTACCGTATCTACTACGACAACCTTTGGCACCCCTTGATGTACCTGTTCACCAGAAGCCAAATGCGCTGTAGCACCATCAGCCCCCTTAGTCACCACGATAATAGCTTGAGTCTCACCACGAAGCGCCGCCACTTGGCTGGCTTCATTTTCAGCTTCGCCTACTAGCCAATCTAAGTCTTCATCGGAAACTTTTATAATGTCTGCAACATTGATAATACGCTGCAAACCGTCTCGGTAAGCCTGTTCGTTGGTAATGAAGCTAGTGCGGATGTTAGGATCCAGAACAATCACAGTGTCTTTTGCATTGTCTTCGGCGAAGGCACAATAAGCCGAAGCCGCAGGATCATTAATTAGGCTAATACCACCAAAATACAAAGCGCTAGGCTTTGGCTCTCCATCCACAGCGCATAACTTTGGTACATCTTTTAAGCTTAGGCTTCTACCCGCGCTATTTTCATCATAAAAAGTGTAGCTTGCTTGGCCATTAGTTAGGGTAACAAATGCTAATGTGGTGGGCGCATTCAACTTAACTAAATAAGAAGTATCTACTTTACTCGCTTCTAAGGCTTCTTGAAGTTGGGTACCAAATAAGTCTGTAGATACCCCAGACATCATCCCTACCTTAGCGCCTAAACGACCTAGCCCAATAGCAGTGTTGAAAATGGCACCGCCCACTAAAGGCGCAAAACTTGCTTGCTCATCTACAGAAACGACTGGCACCATGTCAATCAGAGCTTCACCACAACAAATAATCAAAATAACGGTTTCCTATATTTAGAGGCGTTACACACCCAAATTCGCAGTCACAAGGTCAGTAAAAAGATTTTTAGACCCAGATTGCCCCATAAAATCGGCTATATTTAGCCATATCATACCAAATCTTGTATAATTACTAGCCCTTGCAACAATACTTTATTGCTTTGCTGGGCCTAAATTTATACTAATTTGCACTCTTCTTGTATTAATTTAGGTAAAATGTCAAAAAAGTACCAGAATTTGGATAATTTGTACTGTTTTGACAACCCCTACAGCAGCTATTGTTACTTCAGCGTCACTGACAGTGTGGCGCCGTTTAATAAGTACCAGATCTGTTAATAATAAAACCGAGAAATATCTCTGGAGAATAAATATGAAAATTTTGAAGATGTCAGCTATTGCTGCTTCAGTAGCATTGAGCGGTGTTTCAACTGCACAAGCAGCTGATCTAACTATCGCGACTGTAAACAACGGTCACATGATTGAAATGCAAAAGCTTACTGGTCATTTTGAAAAAGCCAACCCTGGCATTAACGTAAACTGGGTTACTCTAGATGAAGGCACTTTGCGTTCACGTGTAACTACTGACATCGCTACTAAAGGCGGTCAGTTTGACGTTATGACTATCGGTATGTACGAAGCTCCAATGTGGGGTGCTAAAGGTTGGTTAGAAGCTCTAGACTTCGACGCTAGCTACGACGTAAACGACATCCTACCTGCTATGCGTGGCGGTTTGTCTGACGGCGGCAACCTATACGCTGCTCCATTCTACGGCGAAAGCTCAATGATCATGTACCGTAAAGACTTGATGGATGCTGCTGGCATGGAAATGCCTGACAACCCAACTTGGGGACACATCGAAGACGCAGCTGCGGCTATGACTGACAAAGACAATGGCGTATACGGCATCTGTCTTCGTGGCAAGCCAGGTTGGGGCGACAACATGGCGTTCATCACTACTCTAGCTAACTCGTTTGGCGCACAGTGGTTCGACATGGACAAGAAGCCTCAGTTAGATTCTCCAGCATGGAACCACGCTGTTAACTTCTACGTTGACTTGCTAACTAACTACGGCCCTCCAGGATCTTCTGGTAACAGCTTTAACGAAATCCTAGCACTAACCAACGCTGGTAAGTGTGGCATGTGGATTGACGCTACTATCGCTGCTTCATTCGTATCTGACCCAGCACAATCTTCTGTTGCTGAGCACATGGCGTTTGCACAGTCTCCTGTAGCTGTTTCTAGCCGTGGCGCTAACTGGTTGTGGGCATGGGCTCTAGCAGTACCTGCTGGTACTCAGCAGTCTGCAGAAGCACAAGCTTTCGTACAGTGGGCTACTTCTAAGGAATACATCGAGCTAGTTGCTGCAACTAACGGTTGGGCTTCAGTACCTACTGGTACTCGTTCTTCAACTTATGCTAACAAGAACTTTACTGACGCTGCAGTATTCGCTGACGCTGAACTAAAAGCTATCTTGTCTGCTGATCCAAGCAACTCAACTCAAGCTCCTAGCCCATTCAAGGGTGTTCAGTTCCAAGCTATCCCTGAGTTCGCTGACATCGCTGGTGCCGTTGGCCAACAGCTATCTGCTGCTCTAGCTGGCGACATCTCTGTTGAAGACGCTCTAGCTGAATCACAAAAAGCTGCTGACCGCGCTATGCGTAAAGCTAAGTACTACAAGTAATTGATCTTTAGATCATTATTTTAGTTACTCCAAACAGGGCCTTGGTAATTTTACCTAAGGCCCTGTTTTTTTATTTTACTAACGCACCGAGATTATAAAGATCTTATGAACTCTCAGCTAAACACATCGAATCAAACTCAAAGTAAATGGTTTAACATGGTTAACCTTCTTAAGGCGCCATCCATTATTTTGTTGCTTATTTGGATGATTGTGCCTCTAAGCATGACGTTGTATTACTCTTTTGTGGAATACAATCTTCTTTATCCTGGCCCAAAGTTGTTTATCGGTACAGAAAACTACAACTATTTCGCGACCGATTCAGCTTTTTACCCTGCCTTATTAAACACCTTAGTTCTTGTAGGTTCTGTACTAATCATTACGGTTGTACTAGGTCTTGCTCTTGCTTTGTTGGTGAATCAGCCATTTTTTGGCCGTGGTATCGTCCGCGTACTGCTGATCTCACCCTTCTTCATTATGCCAACGGTTAACGCGCTCATTTGGAAAAACATGATGATGGACCCCAACTACGGGATCTTCGCTGTCATCGCCAATTTCTTGAATGTCGTACCTGTAAACTGGCTTGAAGAAATGCCGCTTGCTTCCATCATCATTATGGTGAGCTGGCAGTGGACACCTTTTGCGCTGCTTATATTCATGACATCGCTTCAGTCCCAAGACACGGAACAAAAAGAAGCTGCCCAGCTTGATGGCGCGGGTTTCTGGTCTATTTTCCGTTATTTAACACTGCCCCACCTTGCGCGTCCAATCGCAATTGTGGTGATGATTCAGACAATTTTCCATCTGTCTTTATTTGCAGAGATTTTTGTTACCACTGGTGGCGGACCAGGTTTTGCCAGCACCAACTTGGCATGGCTAATTTACCGTCAAGCTTTCCTCGCTTACGACGTGGGTGTTGCTTCAGCGGGTGGCGTATTCGCTATCATTTTGGCCAACATCGTGGCTTATTTCTTAATCAGAGCCGTTGGCAAGAATCTGACGGATTAAATTATGACTTTAACTATATCTCAACGTAAAACAATCAAGCATTGGGCCACAGGCATCTTTGCTTGGGTGGTAGGTTTAACCCTGTTCTTCCCTATTTTGTGGATGATAATGACAAGCTTTAAAACTGAGCTTCAAGCCATCGCCCAGCCACCACTATTTTTGTGGGAAGCTACGCTAGACAACTATGCGCTTATTCAAGAGCGTAGTGATTACATGAAGTATGCACTGAACTCTTTGTACACTTCTGTAGGCGGCACATTCCTTGCACTATTAGTGGCGGTGCCTTCAGCTTATGCGATGGCATTTTTCCCAGGCAAATACACTAAAGACATTCTGTTATGGATGCTATCCACCAAAATGTTGCCAGCTGTGGGGGTATTAATCCCTATTTACATGCTGACTCAAATGGGTGGTCTACTTGATAGCATCTACCCATTGATTGTGATTTTTGCATTGATGAATTTGCCTATTGTGATGTGGATGCTCTTTACTTACTTTAAAGAAATTCCTAAAGAGATCCTTGAAGCAGCCCGCATGGATGGCGCTACTACTACTGACGAGCTTCGCCATGTAGTAATGCCACTGTCTTGGGGTGGTATCGCCTCAGCAGGTTTGTTATCTCTCATCTTGATGTGGAACGAAGCCTTTTGGTCAATTCAGCTAACTGCTTCTGATGCAGGTACACTTGCTGCACTAATCGCTTCTTACTCCAGCCCAGAAGGCCTATTTTGGGCCAAAGTTTCAGCTGCTTCCACTATGGCCTGTGCACCAATTATCGTATTTGGCTGGTTCTGCCAAAAGCAATTGGTACAAGGTTTAACATTTGGCGCAGTGAAATAAGGAATTATAATGTCTACTTTAAATATCTCTCAGTTACACAAACATTTTGATGATTTCCACGCCATTCGTGGAATTGATCTAAACATTGAAGAAGGCGAATTTGTCGTTTTCGTTGGGCCATCTGGCTGCGGTAAATCGACTCTACTACGCTTAATCGCTGGTCTAGAAGACGTTTCTTCAGGCACTATTTCTCTTGGCGATCGCGATATTACAGAAGTGGCAGCGGCCCAGCGTGACCTTGCCATGGTATTCCAGTCTTATGCACTATACCCCCACATGAACGTTGCAGAGAACATGTCTTTTGCACTTCGTTTAGCGGGTGTAAGCAAAGAAGAAATTGAACAAAAAGTAGCGGACACCGCTGCTATTTTGCAACTAGAACCACTACTTGATCGTAAGCCTAAAGCTTTATCAGGTGGCCAGCGTCAGCGTGTAGCCATTGGCCGTGCGATTGTGCGTCACCCATCAGTGTTCTTGTTCGACGAGCCGCTGTCTAACCTAGACGCTGCACTTCGTGTGCAAATGCGCCAAGAGCTAGCTGCGTTGCATCACCGCCTTGAAGCGACCATGATTTACGTAACTCATGACCAAGTAGAAGCGATGACTCTGGCTGATAAAGTGGTTATTCTCAATGCCGGTCAGGTAGAGCAAGTTGGTTCACCAATGGAAGTTTACTACAACCCAGAAAGCCGTTTTGTTGCTGAGTTCATTGGTACACCAAAGATGAACTTCTTGCCAATGGATGAAGAGCTAACCAATTACTTAGCTAACAATACAAGTGTTAATCGTAACCTTGAAGGTGCTGACTGGATTGGTGCGCGTCCTGAATCGATCATGCTTGAGAAGAAAGGCATGTTCGGAAAGGTTAACTTAATCGAGCGCTTAGGTGCTGAAACTTTGGTTTATCTAACGTACGGCGACAATCACCAGATTGCCATTCGTGCAGATAGCTTGGCGCCCGTGGAGCTGGGTGAAACCATTGAGTTTGGCTTAGATTTAGAGCAAGTACACAGCTTTGATGACAAAGGCGCACGCCTAAGCCCAGCGATCACTGGAGATTTAATTAAGGCACTATAAAACATGCTTTAGTTTGCTTCAAAATTGGAAGTGTCAGCTATGAAGATAGATACATTTAATCAGGTAGAAATCATCGAGAATGTCGATGATAGCATCTGTTATCTTGAACATGGCTGGCCTTCTGATCTAATTCGTTGGCATGCTCATGCACCCTACGAATTACATTTGATGGTAAGCACCCACGGTAAAGTTTTTGTGGGTGATCACATCGGTCGTTACAAACCTGGGCAACTCATTTTAGTAGGCCCCCATGTGCCTCACAATTGGGTAACCAACAAAGATGAGCCCTCACCCGTTGATGTACGCGACATGGTGATTGTATTTTCTCACAATTCCATAGAACGAATTCTTGAAGGCTTCAGTGAAATGCAGGAGCTGATGTCTATGCTTGAGCTATCACTTTCAGGCGTAGAGTTTGTTGATTTCGATATGGAAGAGGCGATCAGTCTATTTAGTAAAGTTCGCGATGAAACTGGTATGGAGCGACTTTTAGCTTTTTTACAGTTATTAACGCGCCTGAAGTCGTGGCCACATAAACGCACGCTTTCAACAGCTAAACTGACCTCACCAATGACTAATTCTGCTGCTAACAAAATAAATGAAGTTGTGCAGTATATTGCTGACCATTACCAAGAAAATTTATCGCTTGGCAAAATGTCGGCAATGATCAACATGAGTGAAAGTGCTTTTTCTAGGCACTTTGCAAAGTCTACCGGCAATAAATTTGTAGAGTTTGTAAATAGAGTGCGCATAGGCAGAGCATGTATACAGCTGGCAGAAACAAACGATCAAATTTCAGCCATCTGTTTTGATGTTGGATTCAACAATATTACAAATTTTAATCGCCATTTTGTGAAGCTAAAAGGCAAGACACCTGGCGAATATAGACGGATTATTCAAACCAATTTAGGCAAAGATCAGTCTGTAGTTAAACCCACAATCGCAATACCCTAAAAAATAGCTAACTAACAAAAACTATAAGCCCGATAAAGATACTAACTATGAATGCGTTACAGAACACACCACTTGCACCCCTAAACTACAGCCAATCAGATTGCCAAGCAGGCATCATTCATGTTGGCATTGGTGCCTTTCACAGAGCTCACCAGGCGGTTTATATTAACCAATTGCTAGGCCACAGCGATCAGAAAAACTGGGGGATTATCGGCATTAACCTACGCAGTGAGGATGCCCATGTTAGCCAGAAATTAGATGCACAAGGCAACATCTATACCTTAAAAACTTTATCACCAGAAAACCACTCTACATACGCGCAAGTGGGTTCTATTTTGTCCACGATTGACTGGTCAAAAGATGCAAATGCTGCGGCGGATGCCGTGAACGATGAAAATGTTCATTTGATTACTATGACGGTGACTGAAGGCGGTTATTACCTTTCAGAGACTGGCGAATTGGAAACTCATTTGCCCATCGTTGCAGATGCTATGAAAGGCGAAGGCAGTTGCATCTATGCCTACCTTAGGGCTTCCTTAAATAAGCGTCGTTTAGGTTGCAACTTGCCTATTACCCTACTTTGCTGCGATAACTTACGCGATAACGGCCACTACCTTAAGTCTGGTTTTGAACAGTTTGTTAAGGCATGTAATGACACAGACCTACTAGAATGGATGGCGACTAACGTCACTTTCCCATGCTGCATGGTTGACCGTATTACCCCAAGACCTGATCCTATTCATGCTGAAGACGTAAAACAAACCTTTGGTGTTGACGACACATTAACAGTGATGTCAGAGTCTTACATTCAGTGGGTTGTTGAAGACAATTTTGCAGGCCCTATGCCAGATCTTGCGCGTGTAGGCGTAGAATTGGTTAAAGACGTAACGCCTTATGAAGACGCAAAAATTCGTATTCTTAATGGTGGCCACACTATTCTTGCATACTTTGCGGCGCTAAAAGGCTATCAAACTTACGATCAAGGTTTGGCTGATGAAGAACTTAACGCAATGTTCTCAGCTTATGAAACGGGTGAAGTGATTCCTGCCATTGGCCAATCGCCAATCAACTTGCAAGACTACTATGGCCTCACCAAGACTCGCTTTAGCAACAGTAACATTGCCGATGCTGTCGCACGTATTTGCGCAGACGGTGGCATTAAATTCCCAATCTTTATTTTGCCAACAATTTCTAACTGTTATGCCAATGGGCATGTACCTAGCCAAGGCTTAAAGGGCATTGCGGCTTGGTATGTGTTTATGTGCAAAGTGATTGCAAAAGAAATTGATTTCCAATATGTTGAGCCTAGATGGGATTACTTAGAAACCTTAGTGAACGGCAAAGATGCAAGTAAGTTTGTGGCCTGCCAAGATCTTTGGGGCCAAGTCCCTGTTGAGTTTCCAGAGTTCAAACAACAGCTTACAGAAGCCATCAACGCCATGTTTGAGCGCTTTCCGGTAGGCACAGCATAGTAACCCTCTTACGGTTACTCGCGGCGGTGACATGCATAGCCATAGACTAAAGGGCAAGGTAGCGCTTATTACAGGCGCTGCTAGAGGCATTGGCAAAGCCTTTGCCGAGCGTTATATTGAAGAGGGCGCTAAGGTCGTTATTGCTGATATAGACTTTCAAAAAGCCCTAGAAACAGCTCATAGCCTGGGTGATGCGTGCATCGCCCTACCCTTAGACGTGACTGACCAAGCTAGCATAGATCAATGTGTATCTGATTGCGTTGAGAAAATGGGCAAAATCGATATCCTTATCAATAATGCAGCTTTGTTCAGTGCTGCCCCCATCGTTGAAATTGATCGTGAAAACTACGAAAAAGTTTTTTCAGTCAATTTCGCAGGCCCTTTATTCATGTTACAGGCCGTGGCCAAACATATGATCCAAAGAGACCAAGGTGGGAAGATTATCAACATGGCAAGCCAAGCTGGACGCAGAGGCGAAGCATTGGTGGCGGTCTATTGCGCCACTAAAGCAGCCATCATAAGCCTTACCCAGTCAGCCGGATTAGACCTCATTAAATATCGCATTAACGTTAATGCAATATCACCTGGGGTAGTGGATGGTGAACATTGGGATGGCGTAGATGCTTTTTTTGCCAAATATGAAGGTTTAAAACCTGGCGAAAAGAAAGCTCAAGTGGGTAAAGATGTCCCCCATGGGCGCATGGGAATTGCGCAAGATCTAACCGGAATGGCTGTGTTCTTAGCCTCAAAAGACGCTGATTATGTTGTAGCGCAAACCTATAATGTCGATGGTGGACAGTGGATGAGTTAAGCCACCCGTTGTGACTTAACCAAAGGGTAGGTTTAAACTAGCTTAAACTCTTGCTTTAGATGCGCAATAATATCATTTGACTCGTACATCCATTCTACAGAGCCATCTGCCTTTTCAGTTCTCAAACATGGCACTTTGTGTCGTCCGCCTTCACGGATAAGCTCAGCTTTAATCTGCGCGTCATTTTTCGCATCACGCAATTCAATATTAAGGGAATGACGCTTCAATTCCCGACGCACCTTCACACAAAATGGACAAGTCTTAAACTGATACAGCGACATGCTTGCTGTCACATCATCAATGGCTTTTTGCGCTGGCGCCTCTCTAATCAGGGGCTTTGGAGAAGTTAAGAAATCCAACAACAAAATAATTTGCCCTAAGATCATGCGTATGATTTTCATTAAGTCTTCCTAATTGAATGTTTGTAGCCTAAAAGTACTTTAAGTCGCACTAGAGTGTTAGTAGCTTGGTCTTTTTATACTGAGTTGGCAGCGTTAAATTTGGGTGCAAGAATACATTATTTACGCTTCTAGATCGCTGTTTTTTTCAAAAATAATACAATTCTTGCGACCAGATTATTCACATTTTAGATCAATACACTAATCACATTTAGAAGCTAGAAAATCTTGGGCACTATGGCGCTCTGGTACGCGCTCTTCTTCAGCCCCCCACCCTACATTGACACGCTGTCCTCTTGCCACTGCTGGGCGATTTTGAATCATTGACGCCCAACGGATAACATGGCTATAGCTTGCCACATCCAAGAACTCTGCAGCATCATACAACTTGCCTTGCACTAAGGCGCCATACCAAGAAAAATTAGCCATATCTGCGATGCTATACTCGTGCCCACATAAGTATTGAGTATGCTGTAATCGCTGGTTTAGCACGTCTAACTGGCGCTTAGTTTCCATAGCATAACGATTAATTGGGTATTCAAGTTTGTCCGGTGCATAAGCATAAAAATGCCCAAAACCTCCTCCCAAGAATGGCGCGCTACCAATGTTCCAAAACAACCAAGACAAACACTCAGCTCTATTCAATGCGCCAACCGCTGGAATAAAGTGGCCAAATTTTTCAGCCAGATACAACATAATAGCCCCTGATTCAAACACTCGTATGACATCATCACCTGAATGGTCTGCAAGGGCTGGAATCTTTGAGTTTGGATTAAGGCTCACAAAACCAGTGCTAAATTGGTCACCTTCGGTAATCTTAATGAGCCAAGCATCATATTCGGCTTCACTGATACCAAGCTCTATCAGCTCCTCCAGTAAAATAGTGACCTTTATACCATTGGGCGTGCCCAAAGAATAAAGCTGAAGCGGATGGGTACCTATGGGTAACTCTTTTTCATGAGTTGCACCTGCAAAAGGGCGATTAATATTCGCAAATTTTCCACCATTGGAACTTTCTTGTGTCCATATTTTAGGTGGGTTGTAGACTGAGCTCATGGGCTTTTTCCTTAGTGTAATGAAATATTTTGTTTCTATCTGAAAAGTGGCCAACACTTTCAAGACCAGAATTTTACAGATCAAATTTCTAAATATTAATTTACTATTTCTTATATGTAAGGCATCTCTAACATTATGAGAAATGAATTCGGACTATGATTATCTTATTATTGCTAAGCATGGCTGATTCAGTGAACATTAGCGAGTACTAAATACCGAATTACACTACTTGGATAACGCTCACTAAAAATAACTCAAACGTCAGTTTAATGGATCATCTATGCTCGCTTTCACGCCTTACACTTTAAAAGAAAAAAGCTCTGGCTTGCCTGATATTGTGTTGTCGAATATTTTGGAACCTACCCATGAGAATATTAGGGTTTGTTACCAACTGGGGGAATTCCCCGGACTCAACGTAGGGGTTATTCTAACCCTCTACTATTTTGATGCAGAATCAATGGGTGAATTATTTTATATCAATTTAAAAAGCTTACCTGAATGGATCATCGGTTTTTTAGAAGACGGTAATAATTTTATTTTAATTGACGCTCAAAAGAACATATCTTTAGAGCTTAACCCCAAGGCACGGGTTTGGGACTAGCCAATACTTTTGCATTACATCAAATGTCCAGCTTCATTGCCCCGACCTGAAAATTCTTTATGAATAACAACTGTGCCAGCAATAAAATCGTGCAACGCTCGCTTGCGCTTGTTCATCAGTAAAAAGAACACATCACTAACTACCCAAACTAAATACCGACTCAAGACCAAACCGTACCAAGAAGGGTAAAAAGATATGACTTGTTCAGCCCAGGCAAGTACGCCCTTTGCAATGCATGGCATTGGCTGCGCATCTGACACGGCAAAAATAAATGCAATCGCTAGAAGTATTGCAAAAGCGATATCGACACTAGAACGAAGCAAGGCTTTTTTTAAGCCAATGGCGGACCCATCAGGGTTAGTCACCTTTATTTTCAGAAGCATTTTTCCAAAGGTGGCACCGTAGCGATAATGAAAATAAATGATGTAACTAAAGATGACAGTGCCAGCCACTATAAGAATATGCACCTTGGCGCCTAATAGCCAGCAAGCGGCAATAATTAAAGGCGTGATCAGCATCGTATCAGTTGCCATGGCCATCAACCTGGTACAAAAGCCTACATACACTTTAAAGTTGCCATTATAGTTTTCGTTTTCAGTCGGCAGGAAATCCAATTTCAGTCCTTGAGTGATTTATTTGGATTGCCATAATATCTTATAATTATCAATTAGTATAAGTTTAATTTTCTTATGAAAAAAGATGACAATATGATTGTATTATTGATAAATAATATGGATTTATTTCGTTTTACAGTTCGTTTACGGGTTTAACAAAAGACTAACCGACATCACAAAACAAGCAATAACCACCACAGGTTTAATAAGCTTAGAGCCATTTTTTAAGACCATCCGCGCGCCCATTAAAGCCCCAAAAAACTGACCCAACATCATCACTAAACCAGCAATAAAATTAATATCACCAAACAGAATAAAATAACCCAAGGAAGAAATGTTACTGACAAAATTGAGAATTTTTGCATTTGCGGTCGCTTTTGCTAGGCTAAAACCCAACAGCACCACAAATGCCAAGGCCATCATACTACCTGTGCCTGGACCAAAAAAACCGTCATAAAGCCCCAGTAAAGGGCACACAGTTAAGGCAAACAAGACTAGCGTTAGTTTTTGTTTTCGATCTTCATCACTCACATTGGAAGAAAACAAGAAATAGCTGCCTATCGCGATAAGTAATATGGGTAGAAAGATAACGAGGGTGTCTGAATCTATTTTAAGTAAGAGCCAGCTACCAAAAACAGACCCGCAAAAAGTAGCTAACATGGCCCACTTTAATCGACTAAGACTGACTGTTTTCTTTCTGGCAAAGTAAGCCGCGGCCGTGAAAGTACCAACACTACCTTGCAGTTTATTAGTCGCTATGGCAGATTCTGGTGATACCCCTGCAAGAATTAAGGTAGGAATAGTGATCAAACCACCCCCGCCCGCAACGGTATCTACCCAACCCGCTATGAAAGCGATAATGAGCAACAACGCTAATATTTCAATGGTTAATGCCATTTTTGAAAACTCTTAATCTGGGTGTAATAATGATGCGCGAATGACCTAGCGATGGTTGTATTTGTTTTCCCCATCACTTTTTGATAACAAAAACACAAACACCATAAAAAGCCCAATTACGGGTACAAATAGCGCAAATAACCACCAGGCGCTTTTGCCCGTATCATGAAGGCGCCTCACAAGAATACTAGATAGAGGTAGAATTAAAACTAGCCCACACAGTATAGAGGGGCAATTGGAATGTATAAGCTTAGACAGTGTGTCTATCAACACCATAAGTATGAAAGCGATCAATACAAAGCCCATAAACTCTAACCGAGTTGTTCGACCCGTGAAGTTAGCGCAGTGAAAAAACCCGATCATAAAATAATACACTTTACCCCCATGTTGCGATAATTGCGCAAGTCGTCAAATTTAGGGGGCATCTTTTAAGGAGCACTTAATATCTGATGCTTTTTCGACCCATCCTTAAAGCTTAGTAAAAAATTTCCGTTTTGCTGCTTAAATCCAATTATTTACAGCTACGATGAACACCAGTGAGCGAAAAAACACGTTCGTTAGTCTAAAACCAGGTAAGATCAAGTGAAAAGGTGACGAGTTATTCTATATAGGGGTCTATTGACTCGACATTCATCGCATAAGCCGATTGCACGTCTAAAGCGTTGACCACACCCTCTTCATTTAATTCGCTTTGTAGCCTCTCTATGTTGAGCGTGCCAGTGATCCAAACCGGCAAGTAGATATCATCAAAATCTGTACCTATGTCCAACTTACCATAAATAATTTGATTGGCAGGGGGTGGGGGGGTGTGTGTACAAGCACCAAAATAAGGGACCAGCAAAAACTCTGTAAGCTTGGTATTATTATATTCAAGAGGCACCACAAACCCTGGTATCTTGATCCGTTTACCTTCAAAGGTATCCACTACAGGGGCAGCGTCAAAAGAATCTTGCACTTGCTGCTCTAGCGCCAGTAGTTGTGATTCTGAAAGCTTGTAGTACTCATCATCGCTCATATCATCAAACACTTTGTTTGGGTACCAATCACTTGGCATGAGGCTTTCCCATTCCACTTCACTAGCGGAATCAGCGAATGCTAAATTAAAGTTAAAACAAGACAGCAACAAGAATACAAAAGCTGAATAATGACCTAATCTATTGTTCATAATCTTTGAGCCTTAAGAGCGCACAGACATACCGTCTGCAAGAGAATTTTTATAAGCCCTATAGGCAGGGACTAGACCCACCAAAAAGCTTGTACATACCAGAATCAAAACCATACTCAGCTCTCTCATACTAGGCGCAGTTAAAGGAATGTATAAACCATAATTAGCTTCGATAATAGGCTGGGCTGCAGCAATACCAGCGTAAAGCATAATCAACCCAGCAACAATTCCTGCAAGTGTTAAGAATACAGTTTCAGTGATCAATAACCCCATAATATGCCAATGACTAGCGCCTATTGAGCGCAAAATGGCCACTTCTCGGCGACGTTCATTAAGGCCCGCTAGTGACACTGCCAACATGCCTGTTAACGCTGCCAAGACTACAAATAATGAGATCATTAATAAGGCCTTTTCAGCCACAGACATTAGGCTCCAAAGCTCTTGCAAGGCTATACCAGGAAAAATAGCCAATAAAGGCTCACCTTTAAACTCATTAATATAACGCTGCATTCTAAAAGAGGCTATTTTACTATCCAAGCCCACTAAAAAAGCGGTAATGGATTCAGGTTGCAAATTAGCTTCGGTAAGCGCTTTTTTAGCTTTACGTTTTTTAATAGCCCCTTGCCAGTTCACATGCATCGCCTCTATACCTGCAAGACTGACATGAATAGTTCGATCTACTGGGGTACCCGTGTGGTTCAAAATACCACTAATAACAAAGGGTTTGTCTTTATGATCTGAAAAGCTAGCACTGCCTGTACCATGAGAAATGATAATTTGATCGCCTATCTTATACTTCAACGCCTTCGCCACCTCAGCGCCAATTACAGCGTCAAATACACCCTCAAATTGCGTGCCTTCGTTAAATTCTAGCCTACGCTTTTGACCGTATTGATAGGCGCTAAAGTAATCTCTACTGGTACCCATGACCCGATACCCACGGTGCGAATCACCCAAGGATATTGGAATCGTCCACTTCACATCTTTATGCTTGGCTATTTTTTGATAACTGTCCCAAGTAATATTATTAGTCGCATTACCAATACGAAACACAGAATAAAGTAACAACTGCACTGACCCGCTTCGCGCACCTACAATGAGGTCAGTGCCTGATATCGTGTTGGCGAAGCTAGTTTGTGCATTGACTCGCACTTTCTCCACCCCAAGCAATAAAAGTACGCTTACGGCAATAGAACTAATCGTTAGTAGCGCCGTAGATCGCCTACTTTTAAGGCTCTTGCGAGCCAGTAATCTCAGGTTCATAAAGCAGACCCTGTCTGTTGATTGATCTGGGACATATCGACCACTTTATCAAACAGTGCCTCATGTGCAGGATCGTGGCTCACAAACAGTAACGTGGAGCCACTTTGCTTTAGCTCATCAAAAAGTAAGCTCATAAAATCTTCACGGGCATGGTAATCAAGTGATGAGGTAGGCTCATCAGCCACGATCAGTTGAGGTTGGCCAATTAAAGCCCGGGCTGCAGCCACCCTTTGCTGCTGCCCTACACTTAATTCACTGGTAGTTCGGCTAAAACTAAAATTACGCTTAGAATAAAGCCTACCCAGCAAATACTTTGCTTCATCCTCAACACTGCCAGAGCGCTGAACGGCTTTGTCACGTCTTAACTTAGAAAACCGACATGGAAGCATGACGTTTTCTAGAATGGACAGATAAGGAATCAAATTAAATTGCTGAAAGATGAAACCGATATGACTAGCGCGTACCTTGTCTCTGTCCAAGGAGCTAAGTTCACAAAAATTTTGTCCTACCACTTCTACTTGGCCGCGTTGAGGGGTAACAATGCCGCCAACAATGTTCAGTAAGGTAGATTTACCCGACCCAGAAGCACCTCTAATAAAAACGTGTTCGTTTTCTGCCACTGTTAAATGGGCCGATTTTATCGCAGGCTCAGCCTTCGCATGCCACGTAAAATCTACCTCTTTAAGGTTTATTAAAGCGCCTTTGGCTGCTATGTCATTCATTTGTTATAACCGAATTTGTATATTTTCAGCGTTCAATTCTTGCATACTTTGGCCACCTGAATGAATCATTTGAACATCAAGCTCTTCAATGGCCTCAAAATATTCAAAGAGATTAACGGTGATCCTAGTCAGTTCATTTAATTTGCCGCATTCTAACTTATATTCGCCAACAAATTCTGCATGTTGCGCAGCCCGTTCTTCTTCATGTCCATGCTCTGCTTCATGACCATGCTCTGCTTCATGACCATGTTCTTCTTCATGGCCGTGTTCGTCTTGCTCCGTAACCCATTTTGCCATCGAACGAACGACCTCACATGAACCTGCACCTTCTAAAACAAACATTGCATCAAAGTTTGATAAGTTAGCTTCAGCATTTT
>CAXHZX010000025.1:0-17004 GCA_964022265.1 uncultured Oceanospirillaceae bacterium
GCAGCTTGTCAGAAGCCCTTGCTAATGCTGAATTTAATTTAGATCAATGTGCTTATAACATCGCTCAGATGATTAAGTTAACCCACTTTAATACATAGGTTTTGGAGACAAGTGCGCATGGGCTCAACCGAGAAAGTAAATAAAAGCCAATGGTTATCTGAGGCGTTTCTTAATCATCAGATTGAATCTATTTTAGACTTTTACACGCGCTACGGTATTCAAAAAGGAGCAGGCTTTAACCAAAGTTTACATGAAGATGGCAGCGTTAAAGACCCTGATCATTATCATTTAGTCAGCAGTTGCCGGTGGATCGTTAATTTTTGCCGCGGCGCTATGTTAAGCAGTGATGCTAAAGCTCGGGCAAAAAATTTAGCCATTGTTGATCATGGTTTAGCCTTTATTGAGCAACGCCATTACTCTAAAGAGACTAACTGCTTCCATTGGGAGCTAAACAAGGGCCAAGTGAGCGATGCAGACCAGTATTGTTATGGCTACGCTTTTCTTCTGCTCACTTATGCCAATGCTTATCAAGCAGGAATACAGAAAGCTTTAGAGAAGCTTGAGTTGGTGCATGACTTAATGCACGAAAAATTTTGGCAGCCACAGCACGGTCTATTTGCAGACCAAGTGGATGCCCAATCAAATGAGTTATCTAGTTATCGTGGTCAAAACGCTAACATGCATTCCTGTGAGGCCCTGATAGCGGCGTTTGAAGCCACTAACAATGAGCGGTATCTAAATCAAGCATTGCAAATAGCAGACCACATAGTGAACCGGCAAACAAAACACTCGGCAGGACTTTTGTGGGAGCATTTTGATGACAACTGGCAGATTGATTGGGCTTATAACCAAGATGACCCTCAAAATTTATATAAACCGTGGGGCTATCAAACAGGCCACTTTACTGAGTGGGCTAAGCTATTACTTATTTTACATAGCCATAAGGCATCGCCTTGGATGTTAGAAAAAGCTAAGTTTTTGGTCGATACCGCGTGGCCTCGCGGCTGGGACGATGCGCGTGGTGGTCTTTATTACGGCTTTGATCCTCAAGGCGATATTTGTGATGATAATAAATATTTTTGGGTTCAAGCGGAAACCCTACCCGCCTTGGCAATGCTGAATGAGCAGTTTCCAGGCCAAGGCTATGATGCCTGGCTTCAGCAATTGGCAGCTTATACCCAAAGTCATTTTATACACCCCACCACCAAAGTATGGAGACGCATACTTAACGCCAATAACCAACCTCTAGACCCCTGGGTTGCATTACCTGGTGCGAAATGTGATTACCATAGTATTGGTGCCTGCTTTGATTTATTGCGCTGTAAAACTTATTGAAGCTTACGTTTTTGGTACGCAATAGATTAGCGATCGCCGATCACCCATAATTAAGTTGGCTTCATTCATATCCCATGACACAGGCTCTTGTTTGAAAAGACCGTTATCTAATGGCGCTCTCTCATACCCCAACCCGCTGCAACGAAAGGAAATTTGAAAAAGCACTTGATAGGATGTGTGATGATTGCGTTACGCTTAAAATTTAAGGGATCAAATACGAAAAAAATTTTATTAATAGGTGCTGCAGTGTGATTAGAGTCATATTTGCGAGAGCATTATAATGAAATTTGCTATACTTTAGCTTCTTCTGATATTGTGGTCTCGATAATACCCTACTGATAGTAGGGTTTTTGAGCAGGCAGACTTTGCCAACCATGGTGAAGTGTATTTTTTGTCAGAGGTTTCTTTTATGGTGGTTCACTCTGGCGCCACTTTTTACGAAGCCCCAATACCGTGAACGCCTGTTTGTCTTAGTCGTATGGCTTAGGTGAATATAATAATAAAAAACGACCTTTTAGGGAGGCTAATGAGTGACAAGGTAATTTTAGTAATAGGTAGCGAAAGCTGCTTTGGGTTTGATGCTGCACTTAATATGGCTTCGTGTGGCCATACAGTGGGTGTGCTTTCGACCTCAATTAAAATTGAATCGATACAAAATGATCTGTTTGCGTACCAGTGTAAGGGCTCACGTCATGAACCAGCCGATGTAGCCCCTTTTTACGATGGGGCGATCAAAAAATTCGGTAAGGTTGATGGCGTACTCATGGCCATTGAGCCACCTTTCTAGCTGCCAATCCGAGTGATAAAGACACTTTCTTTGCTGATTAAAGTGCTGAGCGAATGAGCTATGTCATTGGCGAAATAGTCTGTTAATATCATTGGCTACTGTTTATCTTATTCCACATCTTAGCCTTAGGGCGGATGACTTTTACGAAACGGAAATATCATGCAAGTTGACGTTTTTTTTAAGCTCTTGTGGCAAGACTACCTAGCCATCGCCCCTCAAGCTAAAGTGATACATGACTTATTTACCGAGCAAGGTGAGCGCGTTGTGAATGATCATGTAGCATTTAGAAGTTTGTCTAATTCGCCTATCGATATTGCTCATTTAGAACCGCTGCTCATTGCGATGGGCTATCTTGTGCAAGATGAATACCAGTTTGAAAGCAAAAAGCTGTTGGCTAAAAGCTACATTCATAATAGCCAAGCCCAGCCGAAAATATTTTTGAGTGAGCTGCAACGTCATCTATTAAGCCCACAAAGCCAAACTATTCTCAGCGCCTTAGTTCAACAAATTCCAGTAGATGCAGCTTCTAACCCCAAGGTTTTCTCTAGTGGATTATTGTGGCTACCATTAAGCTTTGACGACTATCAAGTGCTGGTAGAGGAAAGTGAGTATGCCAGTTGGTTGTCTACCCTAGGTCTGCGGGCCAACCACTTTACAGTGAGCCTAAACCATTTGCAGGGTGAGCCTGAAATGCAAGCCGTGATCGAGTTACTGGACCAAAAGGGTTTTGCCATGAATAAGGCTGGCGGCACTATTAAGGGCGAGCCTAAAGATTTGCTCGTACAGGCTGCTACAATTGCAGATAAGGTGAGGGTAGAGTTTTCTTGCGGCACCACAAAACAAGTGCCTTCATGTTTTTATGAATTTGCAAGGCGCTACCCAGAAGCTAATGGTGTGTTGTTTGAAGGCTTTATTACCAATAACGCCGATAAAATATTCGAATCAACGCATGGTGTTTCGTGATTTCTTGAGGGTATAATTAGACAAAAGGAATATAAAATCACGCCTACATCACTCTATAAAGCCAACTTAGGTGTCCATCACTAGCGCCCATGCGCTGATAAAATTGAGATACATAGCTTGGCTAGTAAAAGGTTCTTTGCCCGTGGCCCAACTATACTTTCATTACTCCTCCATGAATGCCGGTAAATCTACCGCGCTGCTCCAATCTGCCTATAATTACCAAGAAAGGGGCATGCATCCTTTTGTTTTATCGGCTGCCTTGGATGATCGGTATGGGGTTGGGAAAGTCACTTCCAGAATAGGGCTGTCTGCAAAAGCTCAGTTATTTCACCCTAACGATCAATTGTTTGATCTATTAAAAGCTGAGCATTCACAACAACACATTGATTGTATTCTCATTGATGAAAGCCAGTTTTTAAGCCGTGATCAAGTCAAACAATTAACTCAAGTGGTTGATCTACTTAATATTCCAGTACTTTGTTATGGTATCCGCACCGACTTTAGGGGCGAATTATTTCCAGGTAGCCAATACCTATTAGCCTGGGCTGATAAATTAGTAGAACTTAAAACGGTGTGCCATTGTGGCAGAAAGGCCACCATGGTGGTGAGAACTGATGATTCAGGCAAGGTGGTGAAAGACGGCGAGCAAGTGGTGATAGGCGGTAACGGCCAATATCAATCATTGTGTCGCCGCCATTTCGGTCAGCTTATGTGGTCAGCCTAAGTTTATGGCTTGGGTTTATAACCTAAAGCAAACTCTTGCTTAATCTCTTGTGGTGTTATTTTAATAAATAACAAACTACTCATGACAAAAGCCCATATCGGGGCAATAAGGCCTGCCGCAGCAGGGGTCATGCCAATGGCTGCTATTAAAATGTACCTTAATATTAAAGACCCAAAGCAAGCTGCTGCCATTAGGCCTGCATCATAGACGGTGTGCTTTTTTATGGCATGGCGGTTGTAACATAGTTTGAGAACAATAGCGGTCATCATTAAGGTCACTACGCTGTTCCAACTCCAAGGCAATAAAAAAAGAAAGCTCAAATTAATGCCTAGCCCGCTGGTAAACATGAGCCCTGCTTTAGGGGAATGGGTAATGAAATTAATCATAGTTGGAGTCGACCTCTATAAAATGGCATTGAATGCTGCTTAAATAATGATGGTTAAGTTTATCATTATCTGATGATTCCTCGCCAAGTAAAAGCATATAAATTCGCTCGCCTAAGTTTTCATAAGAGCCTAGGCACAGATCACTGATAAGGTATTTTATGAGTATGTTAGATCGCCAAATGCAGGCCTTTGTCGCCCAGAGCTTATCTCATGACCCAGAAAATGCCACCCACGCAACGGCTTTGCAGCAAAGGCAATATTACAAAGCTAAGTGCTTAGAAATTGCTCAGCCTATGCCGGTTGGCATTGAGGTAAAAGACACTCACATTAAATCTAGTGATGGGTATTTGGTGCCGGTGCGCCACTACTCCCATAACCTGCCTACAAATACAGCGGCTACTAAGATTGTATTTTTTCATGGCGGTGGCTTTGTGGTGGGTGATTTAGACAGCCATCACGACATTTGTGGCCACATCGCAAAAGACACCGGTTTAGATCTTGTGGCAGTGGATTATCGTCTCGCCCCAGAATATCAATACCCCGATGACATTAACGATTGTTTAACTGTGGTGGATTATTTCCTTAACCAAGCAGAGCGCATTGTTTTAGTAGGTGACAGTGCTGGCGGTACCTTAAGCGCAAGTGTCGCCTATGCAAGGCGGCAGTTTGTTGATGTGGGTAATGGCCCAAGTATTATAGGACAAGTGCTCATTTACCCTGCGCTAACCTGCGGTACCGATACCCCTTCTATGATAGAGCACGCCAATGCGCCACTTTTAAGTAAGGCTGATATGGATTATTACTTTAGTATTCGAGTAGGTGGTGAGGCGAAGCAAATCCCTACTGATGATAATTTATACACTCCTATGCAAAGAGCAGACTACAAGGGACTACCTGCTACGCACTTATTCCCAGCCCAAATAGATCCGTTAAGAGATGACTGTGCGCTTTACGAACAATCCCTAAAACAAGCGCAAGTCAAGGTCACTAATCATATCGAACTAGGAGAAGGGCTAGTGCATGGCTACCTTAGAGCAAGGGCAATAAGCGATAAAGCCGCCCATAACTTTAAGGCTATTTGCACAGCTATAAAGGAACTTGGTGAAGCTAACTAAGTTAAATGCTAGTCAAGAGTTTAAGATAACCGCCCATAAAATGTCATGCGCGCAGATTCAGACAAAGCAATGCCAGGCTCACAGTTATACGCCAGTACCGCAAGCATTCGGGTTTTATCTCCTTGTGTAGGAGTGACTCGGTGAAGGGCATCGCGGCCCCTAAATAAAACCAAGTCGCCTGCTGATATGGCCAATTTTTGGGGTGTTACTTTGCCATCTAATACTGCTTCCACGCCTGCATAATTCATGTCGTTGTTGCTTGAATCTCTAAGTTTGGCAACGTATTCAAATTGGCCGCCTGCATTGGGGCTTTGAATGAGCAGCGTAATTGCAAACGAAGAGTTATCAAAATGCCAACCTAGCTCCTGATCCCTGCTTGCATAATGTAAGTTAATCGATGACAAGGGGTCAGCATAAGGATGCAATTGTTCTTCACCCATCACCAACGCTAAAAATGATTGTAATACTTTTGAGTCGTAGAGCTTGCGCAATGGTGAATCTGCATCTATTTGCTCGTCAGTAATGCAGCCTTTAGAGGAGTTTACCCAGCGGTTGCGCGGGTGGCTGGCTGCAAAACTAGGATCTGGTGGGGTTAAATAAACGTTGTGGCCTGAACGGGTATAAAACGCCAGCGGTTTTTTTTGCCGGCCCTCAGCAATAATTTGGGTCAATGCGGCTTGGGTTAAAAAGTTTTTTAGTACCAAAACACCATGCTGGTCAAAACTTTCTTTGCACTGGCTTGCGTATTGCGGCTTATCAATAGGGTGGGCGGATAGATTGATCGTTTGCTGTTCTGTCATAAAACGGGTTCGGTCAATATTTTCCAAGATTATAATTCATTAATTGCATAGGTGGGGAGTTTCTTGTTATATACTCACCTGCTTATGCAAAAGGCAGTTTTGCTGTCGTTAACACTCACTTTGTATCACTTAAGGCCTTAGTGAAGTGCTTGGTAAATGTATTAAGGTAACTATTGATATGGCTTCAAAAAACAAGACCATTACCCTTCTTGACGGCGGTATGGGACAGGAATTAATTAAACGCAGCAGCAAAGAAATTACGCCACTGTGGTCAACTCAAGTGATGATTGATGAGCCTGAAATTGTTCGTGATCTGCACATTGATTACATCCACGCAGGCTCCAAAGTGATTACTTTAAATGCCTATACTATGACGCCAGAACGCCTTGCCCGTGATGCACAGGGCAGCGATTTTAACGCTCTGCAACAGGCAGCCATTAATGTCGCCCTAGATGCGAGGAACCAAGCAGGGGTTGAAGGGGTAAAAGTTGCCGGTTGTCTGCCGCCTTTAGTCGCAAGTTACCATGCTGACGTGGCCCCTGAATACGATGCCATGCTCCTAAGCTACGCTAAGATAGTTGCAGTGCAAGCGCCCCATGTCGATGTGTTTTTGTGCGAAACCATGTCTTCTGTCAACGAGGCCAAAGCAGCACTTATAGCAGCTCAACAAAGTGGCTTGCCGGTGTGGGTCTCACTCACCATTCAAGATGATGAGAAGGCCCAATTAAGAAGTGGTGAGCCACTAAGCGCAGCTGTAGCTATGCTACAAGAGTTAGGGGCCGATGCTATATTACTTAACTGCAGCAAACCTGAAGCCATACTTGAAGCTTGGCCTATGATGCAATCTGAACAGGGTGTGACGGGAGCTTATGCCAATGGTTTTACTTCGGTAGAGAGCTTGAAACCAGGTGGCACGGTTAAATCGATGGAGTCAAGGTCAGACCTAAACCCGGCTGCATATGCCGAATTCGCACTTCACTGGGCAAATAGCGGCGCTGCTTTAATTGGTGGTTGCTGTGAAGTGGGGCCTGCGCATATTGAAGAATTAGCAAGGCGCCTTAGCGCAGAAGGCTATAGCGTGTAGGGTATTGCAGCCATTAATGCATGCAGAAATGGCGTCCCAGAGAGGAGTCGAACCTCCGACCTGCCGCTTAGGAGGCGGCTGCTCTATCCAGCTGAGCTACTGGGACGTTGTAGGCGCGCATTCTAACAGTTAGCGCTTTTTATGTGTACCTGAAAAACCTGCAAATCGTGCAATTTTTTGATGATTAATAGGAATCTACATCAATAGTGAATTAAATCGTTAATGGTAATAAGAATGATTTGCATTTACATTACAGTTCTTTTATAATTTTTGTGTCAAGTGCTGGTGCAGCGACTTAAATCTTCAAAGATGAGCGAAGTCCAGTCAGTGCAGAGCATATTTTCCATCAAGGACATGATAAAGGAACCTCTATGAAAGTCATCAAATCACTCATTATGCCTACTTTGGCCGTTAGTTTATTGTCTAGCACCTTGGTTCAAGCGGCTGATGTTGTGAACGTTTATTCGGCGCGTAAGGAAGCACTCATTAAGCCGTTATTAGATGAATTTAGCGGCGCTACTGGCATTGAAGTTAACTTGGTCACAGGTAAAGCCGATGCCTTGCTTAAGCGCCTTGAAGTAGAAGGCAGTGCCACGCCTGCAGACTTATTTGTGACCACTGACGTGGGTCGGCTGCAGCGCGCAAAAGAAGCAGGGGTATTAAAGCCTGTCGCTATGCCAGCGCTTCAAAGTAGCATTTCAGAAACACTGTGGGATTCTGAGCACTATTGGTATGGGCTTACTTTGCGCGCTAGGCCTATCATCTATGCAAAAGATCGGGTAAACGTGGACGAGTTATCAACTTATGAAGCTTTGGCGGGAGCGAACTTTGAGGGCCGTTTGTGTCTTAGGTCTTCTCAAAACGTTTATAATCAGTCTCTAGTTGCGGCGACCATTCACGCCCAAGGCGAAGAAGCCACTTTAGTTTGGATGAAAGGCATGGTGAACAACCTTGCTAAATCGCCATCGGGTGGAGACACAGACCAGCTTAAAGCAGTTGCTGCTGGAGTGTGCGATTTAACCTTGGCTAATACTTATTATTTAGCCCGACTGGTAAATAGCGACAAAGAAGCAGACCAAGCGGTAGCCGATAAATTGGCGGTATTTTGGCCTAATCAAACGGGCACTTCAACACTGGGTCGCGGCGCGCACTTTAATGTCAGCGGTGCTGCCTTTACTAAGCACGGTAAAAACACCGATGAAGCCAAAGCTTTGTTAGATTATTTAGCCTCTGAAAAGGCGCAAGCTTGGTACTCGGAAATTAATAACGAATACCCTGTAGTTGAAGGCGTAGCAGTATCTAACGTGCTTAAAGCCTTTGGCTCTTACAAAATGGACCCTATTGATTTACAAATCTTAGGCCAAAATAACAGGCAAGCTGTTCAATTAATGGATCGTGCAGGTTGGAAATAGGTAAATGAGTTAATGTTTAAACGCCATGGATTAAGTATTTTTGCTGTTGTTATTGCATCATTAATATTACTTCCAGTTGTTGTGATCAGCACTAATGCAGTGCTAGCTGATGGCTCTTTGTGGCAGCATTTGTTTGATACGGTGCTTAACGAGTACCTTATCAACTCTTTGCTGCTTTTATTTGGCGTTGGAGCCGGCGTGCTGGTATTGGGTGTGCCTACTGCATGGCTTACCAGTATGTGCAGCTTCCCTGGGCGCAGGTGGTTTAGCTGGGCCTTGTTGCTGCCGTTAGCCGTGCCAGCGTATATCATCGCTTACACTTACACAGGTTTACTGGATTTTGCTGGGCCAGTGCAAACTTGGATCAGGGCTATTACGGGCCTTGGATATGGCGATTATTGGTTTTTTGAAATTAGATCCATTGGCGGCGCAATCGTAATGATGTCGCTAGTGCTATACCCATACGTTTACCTCATGGCACGGGCCGCATTTTTAGAACAATCAGTCAGCAGTATTGAGGTAGGTTGTAGTTTGGGCTACTCGCGGTGGCGAGCACTTTGGAGTCTAGCTCTTCCCATGGCAAGGCCTGCTATTATTGCCGGTCTGTCCTTGGCTTTAATGGAAACTTTGGCCGATTATGGCACTGTTCAGTATTTTGGTGTGAGCACCTTCACTACTGGTATTTTCAGAACCTTTTATGGCTATGGTGACACTGCAGCGGCGGCTCAGCTGGCAGTGAGCCTATTGGCGTTTGTGATGCTGTTAGTTTTAATAGAGCGCTATTCAAGACGCAGGGCGCGCTATCACTCTGCAGCAGAATCTAAAGCAAGGGCAGACCTTATTCCCTTGCAGGGCGCAAAAGCTATGCTAGCAGTAGCTCTATGCTTAGCACCTTTATTGTTTGGTTTTGCTATACCTGCGATTCAGCTAATGTATTGGGCTGTTTTTGAAGCCGCACCTTTAGGCTGGGATTTTGTTGAATTAGCATGGAACTCCTTCAGCCTAGCCTTTATCGCAGCAATAGTGGCAGTGACATTGGCCGTTATTTTGTCATACGCTAAACGCAACAACCCCATCAAGCCGATCAGTTCTGTGATTGCTATGTCAGGTTTTGGGTATGCACTGCCTGGCACTATTATCGCTATTGGGGTTTTAATTCCTCTAGCTTGGTTGGATCACCGAATTATAGAATTGTTTGAAAACTTTGGTTGGGACAACCCAGGCTTAATCATTTCTGGCAGCATAGTGGCGTTATTATTTGCTTACACTGTCCGGTTTTTGGCCGTTGCCTTGGGAAGTGTTCAAGCCGGTTTAGAAAAAATTAAGCCAAGTTTAGATCACGTAGGGCGCTCCATGGGTAATAGTTCTTGGGCTGTATTGCGTAAAATTCATGTTCCGCTTATGCGCAGTTCCATTTTGACTGCGGTATTAATTGTATTCGTGGATGTCCTTAAAGAACTGCCGGCTACCTTAATTTTAAGGCCCTTCAATTTTAATACCATGGCGGTGCGTGCGTATGAGCTTGCTTCGGATGAAAGGCTAGTTGACGCAGCGCCTGCTTCAATTATGATTGTGGTGGTAGGCTTAATTCCAGTGCTTATGCTGCATGCATCTATTGCCAGGCGCAGGCCACATTGATGATGAGAGATAATTAAATGACGATGTCTTTTGATATTGCAGAGCAACACTTGCTGGTCGATAAGGTCAGTATTGCCTATGGCCGTCAAGCCGTGTTGCACGATGTGAGTTTGGCTGTAGGAGTGGGTGAAATTGGCTGCCTACTTGGGCCAAGTGGGTGTGGTAAATCTACTTTATTAAGGGCCATCGCAGGGTTTGTGCCTTTGCGCTCCGGCAGTATTAGGTTGGCAGGTAAAACCTTGGCTAAAGATGATTTCTTTTTGCCTGCAGAGTCAAGAAATGTCGGTATGGTGTTCCAAGATGTAGCGTTATTTCCACACATGAATATTGCCGCTAACGTGGCTTTTGGTTTGCACCTTTGGCCCAAAGCAGAGCAAGTGCAGCGAGTAGAAGAGCTGCTAGATCTTGTGGGCTTAAGCGGTTATCAAAACCGTTACCCCCATGCATTATCCGGTGGCCAGCAGCAGCGGGTGGCATTGGCGCGTGCAATGGCGCCAAAGCCTAGTTTGTTGCTTTTAGATGAACCTTTTTCAGGCCTAGATGCCATGCTGCGTGAAGAGCTAGTGCCAGAAGTCAGGGCGATTCTAAGGCAAGAAAAAATCCCAGGCTTGTTGGTTACTCATGATCAAACCGAAGCTTTTACGATGGCAGATCATGTTGCCGTTATGAACCAAGGCAGCATTGAGCAATGGGATACAGCCTATAATATTTACCATAAGCCAGATGGTAGATTCGTCGCCGATTTTATCGGTGAAGGCGACTTTTTAGCCTGCCAAGTGGTCAGTGAAACTTGCGTAGATTCACCCATTGGTAAACTTTGCAGTGAGCGCCCCCATGGTTTTGCGGTAGGCGAAGAAGCTGAGGTATTCATCCGCCCAGATGACGTATTGCATTTAGATGAGAGCCCAATCACAGGGCGCATTATTAGTAAGCGGTTTCGCGGCACCCACTTTTTATACCGAGTTTTAATTGCCGGCAACCAAACCATATCCTGCTTTGCAGATTCGCATCACAACCATGAAATTGGCGAAGAGATTGGTATTAAACTGTCGTTAGACCATTTAATGCTGTTTTAAACAAACCGCATTGATAAATCGATCGCGCGGCAGTCTTTGGTGAGCGCTCCTATAGAAATAAAGTCTACGCCTGTCTGGGCAATCGGCCTAAGGGTTTGTTCTGTGATGCCGCCAGAGGCTTCAAGCTCGGCTTTGCCAGAAGCAAGCGTTACTGCTTCGCGCATTTCCTTTAAGGTGAAATTATCTAGCATAATGCGATCGGCATTTGCTTCTAAGGCTTGTTTTAGCTCCTCTAAGGACTCCACTTCCACTTCTACAGGCTTGCTAGGCTCATGTTGTCGCGCTGTTGCAACGGCTTGGCTGATGCCGCCGCAGGCAGCAATGTGGTTCTCTTTGATTAAAAAGGCATCGTATAAACCAATACGGTGGTTAAAGCACTGGCCACAGGCGACGGCATATTTTTGTGCCTTGCGAAGCCCGGGAATCGTTTTGCGCGTGTCTAATAGTTTTACCGAGGTGTCAGCCACTAAGCCAGCATAGTAGTGGGAAATGGTGGCCGTGCCAGATAAGCACTGTAAAAAGTTAAGCGCGCAACGCTCAAAAGTAAGTAGGCTGCGAGCGTTGCCTTGGGCCTGAAATAATAGCTGATTGGCTTGTGCTTGTTGGCCGTCGGCAACCATCCAGTCGATGCTAATGGTTGGGTCTACTTGGCGCGCCACTTCGTTCACCCAATCTACGCCGCAAATGGTGGCGTCTTCACGGGTAATGATCGCTGCAGAGGCTTGTTCTTTTTCTGGAATGAGCTTGGCGGTAATGTCACCATCACCTATATCCTCTGATAACGCGATGCTCACATTGCTTTGAATATCGGCCTTTAACAAAAATGCTGCTTCGTCATTAAGGTGTGGGGTGGGCATATAAAATTCCGCGCAAATAAATGTAAATTTGTGCCCGGTATAATATCACAGCCGTAGAGTGTGTTTAGGCAACAAGTTATAATATTGGTTATAATATACTTTGGTATTAGTTGTATGAGTGCTCCAAGAGCACATTAATTTGCTTGTCAAAGAGTACTTCTCTTAATATGGATTTCATCATTGCGATGATCAGTTTTAAGTTTTCGGAAATTAAATCCACAATCTTGAAACCCTTTGCCGGCGCTGTTTTAATGCGCTGACGAGCGATTTTTTGTACGTGTAAAACATTTACTTAAGCCGTTTGAACCGGCTCAGAAGTGGCATTTTTTTAGCAATTATTGTAGTATTACTACATATTAGTTTTGGTTGTTTAGAAGTCAAAACTTCGTCAGAAGTGGACAGGAGAAAAACGTAGTGCAGTCTCATTCAGATATAGATCCAATCGAAACACAAGAGTGGTTGGACGCATTAACATCAGTGATCAATAACGAGGGCGCTGATCGCGCTCGCTTCATCCTAGCCCAACTTGGTGAACAAGCTCGATTGCAAGGAGCACGAGTAGAAAATTCACTAACTACACCTTACGTCAACTCAATCGCACCAGGCGATGAAAAGCGTATGCCCGGTGATTTGTTTATCGAACGTCGTATTCGCTCTCTAATCCGTTGGAACGCTATGGCAATGGTAATGCGTGCCAATGACAATGGTGACGGTCTGGGTGGACATATTGCCAGCTTCTCATCTTCAGCGACTTTGTATGATGTAGGCTTCAACTACTTTTTCCGTGGAAACACAGATCAACAAGAAGGTGATTTGGTGTTTTTCCAAGGCCATATCTCACCAGGTATTTATGCACGTTCTTATTTGGAAGGGCGTCTTACTGAAGAACAAATGGATAACTTCCGCCGTGAAGTAGATGGTAACGGTTTATCTTCATACCCACATCCATGGTTAATGCCAGACTACTGGCAGTTCCCAACAGTTTCTATGGGTTTAGGCCCGCTGCAAGCTATTCACCAAGCACATATTATGCGTTATCAGCAGCAGCGTGGTTTGGTAGATAATGGTGATCGTAAGGTATGGGCATTCTTAGGTGATGGTGAGTGTGACGAGCCAGAATCTTTGGGTTGTATCTCCCTTGCAGGCCGCGAGAAACTTGATAACCTTATTTTCGTCATTAACTGTAACTTGCAGCGCCTAGATGGCCCTGTGCGTGGTAATGGCAAGGTTGTTCAAGAGCTTGAAGGCATCTTTAGGGGTGCAGGCTGGCATGTTATTAAAGTACTTTGGGGTCGCCATTGGGACCCACTTCTAGAGCGTGATAAAACCGGCTTATTGCAAAAGCGTATGAACGAAGTAGTGGATGGCGAATTGCAAAACTACAAGGCCATGGGTGGTGCTTACACACGTGAACACTTCTTTGGCAAATACCCAGAGCTATTGGAATTAGTGGCAGATTACTCTGACGATGACATCATGAAGCTAAATCGTGGTGGACACGACCCTTATAAGGTCTATGCAGCTTACCACGAAGCCGCCAACACTGTAGGCAAGCCGACTGTAATTCTAGCTCAAACTGTAAAGGGTTATGGTATGGGTGAGATGGGCGAAGCTAAAAACCCAACTCACTCGCTAAAGAAGTTGGATACGCAAGGCATGGAAAATTTCTGTGAACGTTTCAACATTCCGCTAACCCAAGAGCAGATTAAAACAGTACCTTACTACCGCCCTGCAGAAGACACTCCAGAAATGAAGTATATGCGTGAGCGTCGCGCTGCTTTAGGTGGTGTTTTACCAAGTCGCAGAAGTGACTTTGAGTCGCTTAAAACACCAGCGCTTGAGGCTTTAAGCGGGCAGCTTAAATCAAGTGGCAAGCGTGAAATTTCCACCACTATGTCATTTGTTAGAACCCTAACATCGTTAGTTAAAGACAAAGAGATTGGCCAGCGCGTGGTGCCTATTGTGCCAGATGAAGCCCGTACCTTTGGTATGGAAGGCATGTTCCGCCAGTTGGGTATTTATACCGCTGAAGGCCAAAAATACGTGCCCCATGATTCAGATCAAGTGATGTACTACCGCGAAGACCAATCGGGGCAGATTCTTGAGGAAGGTATTAACGAGGCCGGCGCTATGTCTGCTTGGTTAGCTTGTGCAACATCATACAGTAATAACAATTACGCAATGATTCCGTTTTACATCTTCTACTCAATGTTTGGTTTCCAGCGGGTGGGTGACATTGCCTGGGCAGCGGGTGATAGCCAAGCGCGTGGTTTCCTTATCGGAGCTACTGCAGGTCGTACAACGCTAAATGGTGAGGGTTTACAACACGAAGATGGCCACAGTCATATTTTAGGTAACTTAATCCCTAACTGTGTGACTTACGACCCAACCTACGCTTATGAGCTAACGGTGATCATTCAAAACGGTCTCTACCGTATGTATGAGCTTAAAGAGAATAAGTTCTACTATATTACTGTTATGAACGAAAATTACGTTCAGCCAGACATGCCAGTAGGTTGTGAAGAAGGTATTATCAAAGGCATGTATCTGCTTAAAGAGAACAAGCCAAAAGCCAAGAAGCGCGTGCAGTTATTAGGTAGTGGTACTATTTTGCGCGAAGTTGAAGCTGCGGCTGAAATTCTAGCCTCTGACTTTGAAATCGGCTCTGATGTTTGGAGCGCAACGAGCTTTAACGAGCTAGGCCGTGATGCTCAAAACGTGAGCCGCTGGAATATGTTGCACCCTGAAGCGGAGCCTAAAAAGAGCTATGTAGAAGAGTGTTTGGCAGACCATGGTGGCCCTGTGATTGCAGCGACTGACTATGTTAGAGCGTATGCTGAGCAAATCCGTGAGTTTATTCCAGCCAACTATAAAGTATTGGGTACAGATGGATACGGGCGTAGTGATAGCCGTGAAAAGCTAAGAGAATTCTTTGAAGTGAACCGTTACTACATTGTTGTTGCTGCGCTTAAGGCTCTAGCAGAAGACGGTACTATAAAAGTAAGCGAAGTATCGCGAGCTATAAAGAAATTCAATATTGATAGCGACAAGCCAAATCCAGTTCACCTGTAAACTGCTGATCAGAAAAGGACAAAGACATGGCGACAAGTAACATGATGATCCCAGATTTGGGCGGTGCAGAAAACGTAGAAGTGATTGAAGTCTGCGTGGCCGTTGGAGATGCGATCGAAGAAGGCGACTCAATTGTAGTCGTTGAAACTGACAAAGCTTCTATGGAAATTCCTGCATCAAGTGCCGGTGTGATCAAATCTATAGCGCTTAAAGAAGGCGACACCTGTAGCTTAGGTGACCTGATGATAGAAATAGAATCTGCCGCTGAGCCAGCTGCTGAGCCCGAAGCTGCGCCAGTTGCACCAAAAGCAGAAGAGCCCGTCGCAGTAGAAGCGCCAGTGGAAGCTGCCGCGCCTGCATCAGAGCAGGCTGAGCGTGAAGCATTGGTGCCTGATCTAGGTGGTGCTACAGAAGTTGAAGTGATTGAAGTTTGCGTAAGCGCAGGCGATGAAGTCAGTGATGGCGATAGCTTAGTAGTACTTGAGACAGACAAAGCTTCAATGGAGATTCCAGCAAGCTTTGACGGTAAAATTCTTGAGCTAAAAGTATCTGAAGGCGACAGGTTAAATGTCGGCGATGTGATTGCTTTATTAGCGACTACCCAAGCCCAAGCACCAGTCGCTGCTGCACCTGTTGCCGCGCCTGCAGCTGAAAAACCAGCTGAACCAGTTAAAGCGCAAGCCGCAGCCCCAGTCCCAGCGCCAGCTGCAAAGAGTGAAGCTCAAGCGCCAAGCACTCCAGAGGCTGTTAGCAATAGCAAGGATTCACATGCTGGCCCGGCCGTAAGAATGTTAGCGCGAGAGCTCGGTGTCGATCTTAGTCAAGTAGTGGCAACGGGTCCTAGAAATCGTGTTTTAAAAGAAGACGTGCAAGCCTTTGTTAAGAAAAAGCTAACGCAGCCTGCAAAAGTATCAGGCCAAGGCCACGGTATTGAGCAGCCGCCAGCGATCGATTTCTCTGAGTTTGGTGAAATTGAGCGCCTACAGATGAGCAAGATTAAACGTATTACTGCTCAAAACATGACGCGTAGTTGGTTGAATGTGCCGCACGTGACCCAGTTTGATCATGCGGACATCACAGAGCTAGAAGTGTTCCGCAAAGGCCTTAAAGCAGAAGCAGAAAAGCGTGGCACTAAAGTGACACCTTTACCCTTTATGCTAAAGGCGTGTGCTATGGCGTTAAAGCAATTCCCGCAGTTTAATGTGTCACTGGATAATGACGGTGAGCATATTATCCAGAAGCATTATGTGCATATTGGTGTAGCCGTGGATACGCCAGCTGGGCTTATGGTGCCAGTGATTCGTGATGTGGATCAAAAGTCGATCTGGCAATTGTCAGAAGAAGTCATTGCGATGGGTGCTAAGGCCAAAGATAAGAAGTTGATGCCTGCAGATATGCAAGGCGGCTGCTTTACCATCTCAAGCTTAGGTAGCATTGGTGGCACCGCTTTCACTCCTATTGTGAATACACCTGAAGTAGCAATCTTAGGTGTTTCAAAGGCTGAAATGCAGCCACGTTGGAATGGTAGTGAATTTGAGCCAAGGCTAATGATGCCTTTATCCCTGTCCTATGATCATCGTGCAGTAAACGGTGCCGATGCGGCAAGGTTCACACAGTATCTAGGTAAGTTGCTAGGCGATATCCGTCACCTGGTGATGTAAGCCTTCTTGGTATAGCTTCAAGCTTTATTAAGATTTTTAAAAAGGCGCCGAAGGCGCCTTTTTTTGTGCCCATCTCAAGCTGGTGGTGGATAAG
>CAXHZX010000026.1:0-15124 GCA_964022265.1 uncultured Oceanospirillaceae bacterium
GCACCTTCTAAAACAAACATTGCATCAAAGTTTGATAAGTTAGCTTCAGCATTTTGAATCAATAGCAGTTGATCAGCGTCTTTAGTTACATATTCAAAACCTACAATATTAACTGCGGGCGATTCAAAACTCATTTCAATGATGTTGCCATCAATAGCAATGTCTAAATTTGCGCTGCCGTGTTCGTGCGCATCCTGGCCACTAGCCAGTGTATGTTGAGAAGCTAATGCGAGCATGATGCTGGTTAGAGCAAACTTTTTAGAGTGTGATGACATTCGTCTTTCCTTGATATGTTATAACATAACAAAATATAGCATATAAAATAGGACAAATGAATACTAACCCTAAAGCCTGGCCACCGAACCAGCTAACGAGTGTTGGCCATCATGTATTTTAAGAAGATATGAAACTCAAAGGCGATGCTAAGAAATCGCCTTTATCACGCCCCTAAGCTCCGCCAGACTGCGCAGCCTACCAATGAGGGTGTAACCAGGTTGATAGGGTTGATCCATGTCAAACAGAATGGAGTGGCCATGATCCGCCCGAAAAGGAAGATTAATCCCACGCGCCCTTTCTAGCGCTATTAAAGCACTGGTGACTGCCACTAAATCTACATCACCCTCTAAATGAGCACTTTCTTCAAAAGAACCATCAGGGTCTCGAGAAACATTGCGTAAATGCGCGAAATGAATACGCCCTGCAAATGATTTGGCAATATCAACCACATCATTGTCTTTACCTGCGCCCAAAGAGCCACTACACAGGGTAAGCCCATTGGCAGGATCATCTACCGCGTTAAGGATCCATGCAATATCTTCTTTATTAGACACAATGCGGGGCAGTCCCAAAATGTCCATTGGCGGGTCATCAGGGTGAATACACATATTGATGCCAAGCTTTGATGCAGTAGGGATGACTTCTTTGAGAAAGCGTGCAAGATTATTTCTAATATCGGCATGGGTCATGCCTGCATAAGCCGCAATGGCTGTTTGCAACCCAGAAATATCGTAACGATCAAAAGCGCCAGGCAAGCCTGACATAATCGCATGCAATAGTTGATTGTGATCTTCTTCAGTGGCATTTTGGTACCACTCATCTCCAGCTTTTACAGCCGCAGCAGAGTAATGGTTACGAGCTTGCTCTCTGCCAATAAGGTGAATTTCAAATGCTGCCATCAGCGGCGCTGAAAACCTTAGACAGGTGCCGCCCCGCTTTACTGGAGCTTCAAGGTGAGTACGAGTCCAATCTAGAACAGGCATAAAGTTATAACAGATAGTGTTAATACCTTCAGCGGCCAAATTCACTAGAGATTGGCGATAATTTTCAAACAATCCATCAAGATCCCCTACCCCACGCTTAATGTCTTCATGAATAGGCAAGCTCTCTACGACGTCCCAAGTGAAGCCTTGCGCCTCAATTTCATTACGACGTGCGGCAATAGCATGCCTAGGCCAAACTTTGCCATAAGCGATGTCATGCAGCGAAGACACTATGCCTTGAGCGCCTGTCTGGGCAATTTTATCAAGCGTAATCTCGTCAAATTCGCCGAACCAGCGCCAAGTTTCGCGCATGAGCTACTCCTAAATATTAATGCCTGCGTTAATTATAAAAAATCGTCGCGACGTGGCGTAAAGCTGTCAATCAAAGTGCCAGGTTCAACACAAACGCAGCCATGTTCTTGGTTAGAAGAGATAACAAAACTATCTCCTGGGCCTACCAATTTTTCGTCACCGTCAATGAAAAAACGGAACTTACCGCTCATCACGTAAGTAGATTGCACATGCGGGTGTCTATGTAAGTACCCTTCAGCATCTTTGGATGCAAAATTAAACGCCACTACCATTAAGTCTGGGTGATCCGACAATACTTGCCTAGAAACATTTTCACCCGTTTCAACCACTGGAAAATCAGACATATTTATATCCTTTAAAAATTATGAAAAAAGCATTCCACCGTTAATATCAATATTAGCCCCAGTAATAAATGCACTGTCAGAGCTTGCTAAAAACAAGACTAAATTGGCCGCATCATCGGTGTGACCTTGGCGTTTTACAGGCGCAGAAGCCTCAAAGCCACGTCTACTTGCATCTGGAGTATGCACATTATGAAAATCGGTATCAATCATACCTGGGCATAGTGCATTGACACGGATATTGGGCCCAAGTTCTTTCGCCAATCCGCGTGTCATGCTCATGACCGCGCCTTTAGCTGTTGCATAAGCCACTGCACCTGGGCCACCACCATCGCGCCCGGCTTGGCTTGATAAGTTCACAATAGCGCCTGTTTCAATGTGCTCGATACACGCTTTTGTAATCATAAAGATGCTCGTTACGTTTAAGTCCATAACGTGATTCCAATGATCAAGCGCCATATCTGAAATGGTTTTACGAGCCACTAAGCCACCCGCGTTGTTCACCAAAACATTAATGCCACCAAATTCAGAAATGGTTTTATTCACTAGCGCGTCAACGTCACTTTGGTTAGTCAAATCACCCTGCATAGCAAAGGCTTTACCACCATTTGAAATAATCTTAGCAACCACTGCATCAGCACCTTCGCTGCTTGAAAAGTAATTGATCGCTACGTTTGCACCTTCTGCTGCAAGCTTTAAAGCCACAGCTGCACCAATATCGCGTCCACCGCCTGTAACGATGGCTGTTTGTCCCTCAAGTTTCATAACACTTTTCCTTTATTATTTTCGTTATCAGTTGATCAGCCAACATTAAATGTTTTTGGGACAACCACTTTAAAGCTGCGATCATCGGCATCAGTAAAGTACAAATCACAGTCATAACCTTGATCATCAAGGAAGCTAAATACACGCTTAGGCGAACTCAATGAGTAAGGCACCAGCAAAGTTGCGATACGGTGGCGAGTCGCTGAAGGATAGCGCGCTGTTAAACAGGTGCTCTGAGCTAAGCCCTCAATCTCAGACGAGTCCACACCTTCAAAACCTGTCGTTTGAGTTAGCGAAGGCGAGCCTGCTTCAGACCAGAGAACCTGGCCATAAAAACCTGCTTTTTCACCTGAATAACGGAACGTGTTGCTACCAAGGCTCATCGGCGCATTCGCATGTAATAACCAATCAATAGACACTGGGCTATCAGCGTCAATTGAATCTACAATGACAAAGTACTCACCATAAATGAAATAAACTTCACGTGTTACACCCGTCACTTCTGGCGATAAGCTGCGATATGCAGCCGTTGCATCACCTTTGATATAGATATGATTCTCTCGAGTTTCTGCAATAGAAATATCACCGGTAGATTGCATCGCCAACGATTTATCTTTATCAGCATACTGACCTTTGCCGTTAATTAAGATGGCATTTTTTGAACGCGTCTGGCGGCGCCACTTTTGATGCATGGAACTATTAAAGGCGACATACCAGCCAGATTGAATCGCTAGGTCTTCACCAAAACCTGCTAAACAAAAAGCATTTTGGTCACCGTGGCTATGGCTGATTGAACCGAAGCTGCTCGATTTCATCACAAATTGAATGTGCTCATCGGCTTTGCCCATGCCTTGTTGAATGGCAGCCCAACCAATACCGCTAAAGGCTTTAAGCCCATCTTCTGGCGGCGTTGCTTCTATAATTGGGAAATCTGTTTGATAGGCCAGCTCGTCAAAGTTAAAGTCCCACCAACCCCAATTATAAAACTCCATTTCGGTGTTAGGGTTAGTGCGTTTAATCTCATCGTAATACCATTGGTAAGCCCCATTACCGGTTACACCTGCGAATTGACGCAAGTTAAAACCGATCTTAACAGCAGGCAAGTCGCCCATGGTGCTGTCATCACCAAAGGTTGCACGGCGCGTGTTAGGTGCCTTGGTATAGAGTGGAAAATCACCTGTCTTTTGGAAGAATGGGCGTTGATACAGATCAATACCGGTATAACTCTTAAGCAAGTTTGCAGCATCAATAAGGTAAGCCATACCCGTCATCCAATAGTGAGGGCCTTCAGCCCAGCCACCATCAGCATCACCCCAAGGTGAATACACAGTAGACAAAAACTCAATTGAATAATGCAGCCAGTCTTCGGCTTCTTCTGCATCGTCAAGCAGCGCAATAGCAGAAGGAATAAGCACTGCAGATACTGCGCGCACAGCATGGCTATCAAACGGGAACAAGTGAATACGAGCATGCAAGATAATATGATCAGCAGTTTCACGAGTACGGGCCAATAAAGCGTTGCGCACTAATTCACTCTCTTGCTCATCTAACAGATCATGCAACCAATCGTAGCCCCACGCTAGGGCAAGGTTTACCCTAAACGCCCACTCATCTGTGTAAGCTCGTGAAGTAGTGCCAGTAGGCGACCAATGAGCCGTGGACACCAACCAACTTTTGGCGCGTTGACGCATTTTTTCATCATTAGTCACCGCACCGCCAATGGCAAGATGACGAATGGCGTATAAAAGTTCTTGGCAATCAATGTAGGTTTGGCGCCACACTGGAGCCGTGCGCTTATGATCTGGGTAACCTACAGGTTCTTGCATGACCTCTTTATCCATCCAAGGCAATACAGATTTTTCAAAGAAATCAGACCAAGTACAATGCGTAGGATCCGCTTTGACCGCCTTTTTAAAATCAACTAAACGATCAGGCGTCATCCATAAACGCGGATGGCTTCGATCGGCTTTAGCGATGCGATCAGCTCTAGAAGCTAATGGAGTTTCTGGCAGCCCTTCAGGGACAACAAAGCTGCGAGCGGTGCTCCACTTTGTGGTTGCAGCGCCTGTGGCAGGATCACATACCGCATAAGACCAAAAATGCTCACCCGCTGCTAATGTGCAATCTGGGGTAAAGAAATTTAATGGTATTTTGCTAAATTGCTTAGTGTTCTTATCAGCAAATGATGGGTCGCTTGAGATACGAATCACATATTGCGCCTCTTCTTCGATGACCGGCAGCCAAGTAAAACGTGGCGGATTCTCTACAATCTGTGTTTGTGTAGTCGGTGCATACTGGATAGTAAGGCGGCCGGTTTTGGGTTCATCAAGCATCACAGGTAATTCCTCGCTTATCAAAAAATGTCGTCTTGTTTAGAGCTTTGCATAAGACGCAGACCTTATAAAAGAGGCTAACTCGCCAACTTTATAGCGGTTTTCATATTATGCAAAAATCTAACTCTATATTAGAAAAAAAAGGTGCGCCCCCTAAGACGGAGACGCACCCTTTTTAGTAGCGCTTATTAATTGCCGTACTGACGTACGTATGCACTATTCATTACATCAAGTACATCTTGTAAACCCATGCTGTTAAGGGTTTTCATGTACGCATCCCAGTCGGCATTGATGTCGCTGCTACCCAAGATCCACTGCTGCTGACGTTCCAACATGTAATCACGGATTGAGCCCCAGCTACGATCGTATACCTTCTGCTCTTCAGGTGTGAATGCCACTCCTAAGAACTGATCGATAAGGTAGTCACCTTGGTCATACAAAGCGATACCTTCTAACGCAAATTCGTTAGACCATTGCTTCTCGTAGTTATAGTCTTGGAAGTAACCACGTGCTTGCAGCTGTGAACCTACACTATAAAGCTGGTTGTTCACTGGCTGGTCGCTGTTAAGCACTGCATCAGTAAAGGTAGGCTCGCCATCAACCATAGTGTACTGCTGACCTTCTACACCAAAGTTAGCAAGGCGACGGCCCTCTTCGGTGAACCAGAAGTCAAAGTACTTGATGGTTTCTACCTGGTGTTCGTTGGTGTAACCAATCGCCCAGCCATCTGGCTTGATAGGCGTACGACGATGTTCTTCTACACGTGCACCAGAGATAGATGCTGGTGGAGCAAAGGCTTTAAATGCAAAGCCGTCGATGTCACGCGACAAACGGTTGTAACCAGACGTTGAGGCAAACCAATCGTGAGTCATACCACCAAGGTTTTCGGATAGCAGATAATCACGCGAAGATGAACCACGGGTGAATATTTCGGCATCGATCAAACCTTCATCATACCAACGTGCAATGTTAGCAATACCATTACGGTAGCCTTCACCGATGTAACCGTGAGTTACAACGCCATCTTTCACGTGGAAATCATGGTATGTGTCAGAACCTGAAGAACGTCCGTCCCACAAAGTAACAAGGCGCAATAATTCTGGCCACTGACGAGCAAAGAATGGCACTTCATCAGCTACGCCGTTGCCGTTTGGATCTTGAGTTTTGAATGCGCGCAGAACAGCTTCAAGCTCATCTACGTTTTCAGGTGATTCAAGACCTAACGCCTCTAGCCAGTCTGTACGGATGAAGTATGCACGACCGTACTTTCCATCAGGAAGGTATGGAATGTAGTACATGTTGCCATCTGAAGCTGAAATAGCAGATGCAATTTCAGGACGCTTTTCAAAGAAAGCTTTTAAATTAGGCGCATGTTCTTCAATAAGGTCGTTTAATGGGATAAATGCACCCTCTGGACCATACTGGTTAACAAAGTCTTTCAGGCGGCTTGAACCCACGATATCTGGGATTTCGCCACTGGCTAGCATTAGGTTAAGCGCTTCAGTACGACCTGAGTTTTCGCCGTCACCACGCAAGTTGGCACCAATAGTAGCATCTTTTAAACTGATACCTGTTAGCGCGCGAGCGGCTTGCTCTACTGGCCAACTTTCTTGGTATACAGGATAACGTTTGTGGTTCATTTGAATCGAGAGCGTTAGCTCGTCATCAACGATGCGTAGGTGGTCATCCGCAGTTGCGCTACCTCCTACTAGAACCCCAGCCAAAACGGCCGCTGCTGCATTGAGTTTTTTCATGATTTACTCCTGTTATTATTGTGATTACTCTTTAACGCCCCCAAGAAGAATGCCCTTCTCGAAGTATTTTTGGATAAACGGATAAATAATTAAAACGGGTATGATCGAACAAACGATAATAGCGGCCGACACGGTTTCAAACGAGTAGGTTGCATCTATTAAGGTCTTACCAAATTCTTGGTCATCGGATAACGTCGCTATTGTTTGACGCAAGAACACCTGAATTGGAATCTTGTCCTGATCTTGCAACAAGATCATGGCCCAGAAGAAACCATTCCAGCGCGACACGATACAAAACAGAGCTACGGTTGCTATTGCAGGCTTTGATAAAGGCATATACACCTTCCACAGTACCTGGAATTCGTTAGCTCCATCCATCCGTGCAGCTTCCTCAAAAGACTGAGGCACACTTTCAAAGAAATTGCGAAGCAGAATAATGTTAAAACCATTCACTGCAAAGCCAATGATAATACCAAAGTAACTATCAAGAAGGCCCAGATCTCGCATATTCAAGAAAAAAGGAATTAAGCCCGCGTTAAACCACATGGTGAAAGCGACCATCAAGTTCCAGAATCTGCGGCCATAAAGCTGTGGGCGCGACAGTGCATATGCACCTGGAATGATGAACAGCAAGCTCATAATGGTGCCACCAATAGTGTAAATAAAGGTGTTGGCGTAGCTGGTCCAAAACATAGGTTGAGACAACACATAAGCATAAGCTTCGTAAGTGAAGTCGACGGGTGTCATTAGAACGGTGCCTGCTCGCGCGGCAAAACCAGAACTAAATGACACAGCTGCAATGTAGATAAACGGATATAACGTTGAAATTGTAAACATGCCGACCAAAACCATGTTCAAAATTACAAACATCCGGTCGCCACGAGAGTATAGGGTGGTATTAGCCATGTCCTTTTTTTCCTTACCAGAGTGACGTACGTGAATAACGCTTAGCAATCGCGTTCGCACTTATTACAAGGGCGAAAGCAACGATGGCGTTAAAGAAACCAGCGGCGGCAGCAAAGTCATATTGTCCCGACTGAATGCCCTGGCGATAAATAAAGGTGTTCACTACGTCGGCCGTTTCATAAGTAGCAGGCTGATATAGCAAGATAATCATCTCAAAGCTCACTTCAAGGATATTACCTATGCGGATAATTAGCATGATAATGATAGTCGGCAAGATTAACGGCAAGGTAATCTTCCAGATCATTTGCCAGCGCGAAGCGCCATCCACTACTGCCGACTCATACAAAGTAGGCGAAACACCTGCAATGGCAGCTAGGTAAACGATGGACTGAAAGCCTGTTTCTTGCCAAATACCTGTACCCACAAAAATTGGCCTAAACCACTCAGGCTTGGTGAGGAAGTAGATGGGTTCTACGCCAAACCAGCCAAGTATTGTATTTACAATACCCGCCGAAGGTGAAAACGCAGTAATAACGATACCCGCGATAATCACCGAGGAGATAAAGTGAGGCAAATAAACAATGGTTTGTGCCGACTTTTTATACATTTTGTGCAATATTTCATTGAACATTAAGGCCAACAAAATAGGCATAGGAAAACCAAATACCAAGGTATAGAAACTCATGATAACGGTGTTTCTTAGCGACCTTAAGAATTGTTCATTACCAAACAAAGACTCAAAATGTTCAAAACCTATCCAAGGACTACCTGCAACACCCCTAAAAATTGAGTAATCTTTAAAGGCTATCTGCAAGCCGTACATAGGTTTATACAAAAAGACCAACAACCAAATGATGGTAGGAATTAACATCACATACAATTGCCACTCTCGCCTTACGTGATCGTTAATGCGAGCAACCAAACTCATTTGCCCCCATTGTTGTGACGCAAACGCTGGGTTCATTTTGGTTTCTGGGCGGCCGCCTTGCGGGCTTGTGTTTGAACTCATTGGATTTCGCCCTGATCTGAAAGAGCTACGCCCGTATCTTTATCAAACAAACGAATCATGTGTGGCTCAATAGTAAAACCAGTCACCTTTTGTAAACGCTCAAATCGGCCCAAAGTGCCGGTGCGAATAACAAATGGATCACCGTTGAGGCTGGCATGAATCAGGGCTTCAGAGCCCAAGGTTTCGATTAGATCGACATCAACTCTTACTTGGTTTTCTTGGTCATCTTCAGCCACTTCAACAAATTCAGGCCTAATACCTACAATGACTTGGCTGCCTACACGCTCTTTTAAGCCCTTCAAATCTGGCAGTGGTAGTTTGTTGCCACTAAAATCTGCAACCAACTGACCGTTATCTCCGACAGCAACCTCAGCGTCCACCATATTCATTGGTGGGGCACCTAAAAAGGCTGCCACAAAGGTATTAGCTGGGTATAAGAACAACTCCATGGGCGTACCAATTTGCTCAATATTGCCATCGTTCATAACGACAATACGATCAGCCAGGGTCATTGCTTCAACCTGATCGTGGGTTACGTATATAGAAGTAGCCCCCAAACGGTTATGCAAACGTTTAATTTCAGCACGCATTTGGGTACGAAGCTTGGCATCTAAGTTAGACAAAGGTTCATCAAACAAGAACACCTTGGGCCTGCGCACAATAGCTCGGCCCATAGCCACACGCTGACGCTGGCCACCCGATAAATCAGCAGGCTTTCTTTCTAGGTACTCAGTGAGCCCCAAAATGCCGCCAACCTCTGCCACCTGACTTTCAATCACCTGCTTTGATTCTTTGCGGATGCGAAGGCCAAATGCAATATTTTCGGAGACACTTAAGTGAGGGTATAAAGCATAGTTTTGAAATACCATGGCTACGTCGCGGTCTTTAGGCGCTACGCGGTTCATATATACACCGTCTATTGTCAGGTCACCGCCCGTGATTTCTTCAAGCCCTGCGATCATACGCAAGGTTGTAGATTTACCACACCCAGATGGACCTACCAGTACCACAAATTCTTTTTCCTTTACTTCAAGGTCAATACCGCGAACTACTTCTATTTCGCCATAAGCCTTAAGCAAACCGGCCAGATTAACTCCCGCCATTATGTCCCCCAATTAAAGTCATCATGCGCTTGAGCACGTAGATGATTATTATTTTTAGCTTGTCTTTCAACTAGTATACTAGTATTTTCATCTGGTATACTAGATCAATCAACAACAAATTTTAAAAAAGAACAAATTTTTTTTGTCACTACTGATCAAGGTTTTTGTTTATTGTATTGAAAAGGCCAACACATGCGCATTTCAGAAGTACTGATTACTCCAATAGCTATACCTGATGTACCTTTAGCTAATACTAAAGGCGTACACCCATCGGTATTTTTACGCGCTGTTATACAGGTTAGAACCGACACTGGTCTAGTAGGATTAGCGGAAACCTATGGAGCAAAAAGAACCTTAGATGGTCTTAATAAAGTAGGCCCAAAACTAGAAGGTTTGGACCCATACAACCTACGCGACCTTCGCAAACGAATAGAAATAGCCTTGCCTAATGCCGGTGGCGTTAACGCACCCACGGCGCTAGCAGACCATAAAGTTGTAGATGTGGTTTACAGCGCCTTTGAACTGGCCTGTTTAGATATACGAGGGAAAGAAGTTAACCGGCCACTGTATGATTTATTAGGCGGAGCTGTGCGCAAAACCATCCCCTTTGGTGGTTATTTATTCTTTAAATTTGCTAAACAAGACCTAACCTTTGGGCCAGACATTATGGGCGAAGTCATGACGCCTGATGCATTGGTTGAGCAAGCGCGCACTTTTTTTGATGAGTATGGTTTTAAGTCTTTCAAGGTAAAAGGTGGCGTGTTAGAGCCGGATCTTGAAATAGAAACTATGCTTAAACTCAGAGAAGCCTTTCCCAACCATGCGCTACGCATAGACCCTATGGGCGCATGGACGGTGCCAACAGCTAAGCGCGTGGTGGATAAGTTAGACGGGGTATTAGAGTATTTAGAAGACCCATGCAAAGGCATGGATGCTATGGCGCAGCTCTCAGCCCAAATAGATTTGCCCTTAGCCACCAACCTTGTCGTGGTGGAGTTTGAAGAAGTGATAGAAGCCGTAAAAAAAGATGCTGTGCAAATAATATTGTCAGACCATCATTATTGGCGCGGCCCACTTGGAGGGATTCAGCTGGGCGAAATGTGCCGTGCAGCAGGTCTTGGTGTATCTATGCATTCTAATTCTCACTTAGGGATTTCACTAGCCGCGATGTGTCATGTAGCAGCAGCAACGCCCAACCTCACATACGATTGTGATACCCATTACCCTTGGTCGACCAAAGAAATTATAAAAGGCGGTAGGCCAAAATTTATAAATGGCACATTACAAGTGCCAGAGGGCCCAGGCCTTGGTGTAGAACTAGATCATGACGCCCTTGCAGAGCTGCATGAACTCTACAACCTAGCCATGGTAAAAGACCGTGATGACACGGATGAAATGCTTAAATACATTCCCGACTATGTACGCAAAGTACCCCGTTGGTGAGCTTGCGCATGATATAATGCGAGGCGTTTTAAGCCATGTTATTAGCCATTTGACAGTAGAACCGGACAAAGAGTTAACGTGATGGATCAAGGGACACAAACAAGCGAAAGAAGGACCAGTGTTGACCAAATATTTGATGATCTTCATGATCAAATATTGTCATTGAACTTAAGGCCTGGCGACAAAATTTCAGAGGCAGAAATTGCAGCTCGCTTTGGTGTGTCTCGCCAACCGGTAAGAGATGCATTTAGCAGGCTAGTGAACCTAGACTTGATAGTGACTCGCCCGCAAAGGGCCACGTTAGTCAAACGCTTTTCTATGCGCGAAATAGAAAAAGCTCGCTTTATACGCGCCTCAGTAGAAAACGAAGTACTAAGACGCGCTTCTGCACTTTGTGACGAAAAAGATGCAGCTTTATTGGATACTGCTATTGCCGAGCAAGATAAAGCCATTTTAGAGAACAATGTAGAAGCTTTTGGCCGCCTAGATTACGAATTCCACAAACTATTGTGTGCAATCGCCAAAACAGATTTTGCTTTTGACGTAATAGAAATAGAAAAAGCCAAGGTAGATAGGCTATGCCGCCTTGGGTTGTCTAAAAAAGACCGTATGCCAGCTTTGGTAGACGATCACCGTGCGATTGCAGAAGCGGTAAAGAATAACCAACCAGAGCGAGCCGTTGAAATTGTAACAGTTCACCTGGCACGCCTTGACGACACGATTGAGCGTATTTCACAAACTAACGGTAACTACTTTCAACGAGAGGCTTAATGAGCCTCTCGCACACGCCTAAAGCTGGGCTAAATAGTACTAAAAACGCCAGCCAAGCCAATGCATGGACAGTATTTGCACTTGCTTGGCCCATGACCTTAAAAGCCATTATATTACATGGCACCGTAGTCATCGATGCATACCTTGTCTCCTCTCTTGGGGAAACCGCGCTTGCAGCCATGGGCCTTGCAGCAGCCATGGCCGGGTTCGTTTTAGGGGGCATTTTAGCCTTTTCTAATGCTTTGCAAATACGCACGGCGCAGGCGTTTGGCTCTGCCGACCCAGTATTCTTAAAATCTACCTTAGCCTCTGGCCTTGCAGTGAACATAGCAGTGGGCATAGTCGGCCTTATATTCTTAACTGTGCTGGGCGGCCCTATTATTGCCACCATCGCCATTAACCAAGAAATGGCCACCTTAGCCACAGATTACCTCACAGTGTTTTCATTGGTGATTATGGGCGAGGCAGTAGGCCAGTGTTTATCAACTTTTTTTAATGGTTGCGGCAGAACCAAATTACCCCTGTATAGCTTTTGCCTGTCATTACCTGTGAACGTAGTGACCAGTATTATTTTAATTCATGGGTATTTTGGATTACCTGCCTATGGTGTAACAGGCGCAGCCATGGGCTCTGCTATTGCTGTGTGTGTGCAAGTGGGTTTTCTTTTAATTCAGTTTATAAAGAGCGATAGCTATTTGTTAAAAGTAGTAGGTTGGCGCCAAACTCGTTTTATCGCCACCCTTAAACGCCACATTGCCTTCTCATCCCCCATTGCCGCAACCTTTTTAAGCGCTACTGTATCTACCCATGTGTGCACCCTAATTTATGCCAAATTAAGCCTCAACGAATTTGCTGCAATGACACTAATCGCCCCATGGATCATGGTGGCAGGCACCATTGGCATGCAGTGGGCACAGGCGACAGGCATTGTAGTAGCCCAGCTTCTTGGCCAAAAAGAGGATCCCCAAAGGTTAGACCAGTTTTTAAGCCAAGCCTGGCGCGGAGCATTTGTGGCGGCTGCTGTGGTGGCAGCAATATTTCTTAGCGTATGCCTAAGCGCTAATGTTATTTATTCAAACCTACACCCAGAGACCAGGCTTTTAGTGCTAGGCTTTTTACCGATTTTGTTATTACTGCCCTTTCCAAAAGGTTCCAATGCCATATGCGGCAATACCCTGCGGGCCAGTGGCGATACTATTTATGTGATGCAAATATTCTTATGGTCGCAATGGCTATTTAGAGTGCCTGCAACCGCCCTTGCCGTGCTTTATTTTGAGCTGCCGGTTTTTTGGGTAGTATCGGTTTTCTTAATAGAAGAAATTATAAAATTACCTGCTTTTCACCGTAGGCTCTTTAAAGGTCAGTGGAAGACTGCTTTAATAACCAATTAATAAGACACATGCTAAAAAGAAACGCTTAGTAAGAGGAATCACCATGCTTAATACTCAAATACGCCGTGCCATAGACCCAAGGCACGCCAACACCATGAACACTAGCGAACTGCGTAACGAATTTTTGATTGAAAACCTTTTTCAAGCGGACAGCATAAACCTGACTTATTCGCACTACGAACGCATGATTGTAGGCGGTGCAACACCCACCAGTGGCGAACTCACTATAGACCATGTAGAGCTCACCGGCACCCCATCGTGGCTAGATAGGCGCGAAGCCGTGTTAGTGAACTTAGGCACTAATGGCAGTGTGAAAAGTGGCTCACAAACCTACCAACTAGGCCGCTGCGACATGTTGTATTTAGGCATGGGTTCAGGCCCTGTTACTGTGTCTGGCGAAGATGCACGCTTTTACATTATTTCTGCACCTGCTCATCGCACCATCGCCTCTAGGCTTGTCACCATTAACGATGCCGTACAAATGCCTCTAGGTGGCCGTGAAACCTCTAACGAGCGCATTATTTACCAATTTGTGCACCCAGCCGTGATGGAAACCTGCCAAATAGTCATGGGCATGACGCAGCTCAGCCCGGGCTCAGTATGGAATACCATGCCAGCTCACCGCCATGAGTGCCGCACTGAAGCCTATTTGTACCTAGACTTACCCAGTGACCAGAACATTATTCACCTGATGGGCGAACCCGATGAAACACGCCACCTAATAGTACGTAACGAAGAAGCCGTGCTTTCTCCGCCATGGTCTTTACATTCTGGTGCTGGCACCTCTAGCTACAGCTTTATTTGGGCTATGGCAGGTGACAACCAAGACTACGCAGACGTGAACATGGTTACCATGGAAGAGCTAAAATGAGGCAATTTAGCTTAGCCTCCAGTCGGGCTTTTGTTACAGGCGCTAACACAGGCATAGGCCAAGCTATTGCGCTAAGCCTAGCTAGCCAGGGCTGCCACGTCATTGCTGTAGGCCGATCTGCCATGGATGACACCATCAATGCGGTCACAAGTGCTGGCGGTAAAGCCGATGCATGGCACGCAGACCTTGGCACGGTAAAAGGTGCAGTTGAAGCCTTTGAAGGAGCCACAGCTCAATTTGGGCCCATAGATATACTCGTTAACAACGCTGGCATTATTCGCCGCGCAGACAGTATAGATTTCACAGAAGAAGACTGGGATGCAGTCATGAACATCAACTTAAAGGTGGTGTTTTTCCTCTCCCAAGCCTTCGCCAAAGCCTGCCTAGAAAACCAAGCCAGTGCCAGCATTATTAATGTGGCATCACTACTTTCTTTTCAGGGTGGTATTCGAATACCTTCTTACACTGCCTCTAAAAGTGGGCTTTCAGGCCTTACTAAAACCCTGTCTAACGAATGGTCTAGCAAAGGCATTACGGTCAATGCTGTTGCACCAGGTTATGTGGTCAGTAACAACACGGTAGATCTTAGAAATGACGCGCAGCGCAACCAAGCTATATTAGAGCGCATACCACTTGGCCGCTGGGCCCAGCCAGAAGACATAGCAGGCTCCGTCACCTTCTTAGCCTCTCCTGCTGCGCGCTATATTACAGGCATCACCTTACCAGTAGATGGGGGTTGGTTGGGTCGATAAAAGCCATTGTCTTTTCCTAACCTTCAGACACAAAAAAGCCGGTCAAACTTTATGTTTGTAACCGGCTAAATGGCAGCCACTGAATTAAAAGCTGCTTTTAAAACTTCTTTAAAA
>CAXHZX010000027.1:0-15086 GCA_964022265.1 uncultured Oceanospirillaceae bacterium
ATCAAACTGGCAAATTATTATCAGAGTTTTTAAGAAACCAAGAGCATTAAGGCGCGCACATTAAATAGCTATTATGGTAAAAATTATGTTCCAATTATTTGACAGAGCAGACCGATCTAACTCGACAAGCTTTCTTGGCGACCTGCTCGCTAAGGTGTCTGATATTGGAAAATTGTTGGGTACTGACAAAAAAATGTCAGACACCACTTTATTGGAACACTGTGAAAACTTGATGGCAAAACAAGGTGAAGCCACGGGTCTAGCCCAATCTATTTATATTTTAGATGCGTATGAACAACTTTCGAAAGAAGAAAAACTCGAATTTTTCCAAGGTCTTCAAGACGATTTTGGACCTGACAAAAACAAACTCAACAAAGCCATTGAAGCCTGGCATGAAGATCAATCTGAAGCCAAGGCAAGGGCACTGCATTTTGTCGCGGAACCTAAAAGCCAAGACCTAATTCGTCGTCTAAACCAAGCTTCTAACTCAACCATGCGGCTTGTGAACATGCGCACAGACTTATTGCGCTTAATAAGACAAAACCCAGCCCTTAAATCTTTAGACCAAGATTTCTCGCATTTATTTAGGTCTTGGTTTAGTCGTGGCTTTTTGCAGCTTCAACGAATTAGCTGGGAAACACCTGCCACTATTTTAGAAAAAATCATCGCTTATGAGGCCGTACACAAAATTGATAGTTGGGATGACCTGCGGTTAAGAGTAGCGGCGCCTGATCGACGTTTATACGGGTACTTCCACCCTGCTCTTGGTATGGAGCCTCTCATTTTTGTTGAAGTCGCTCTGACAAGCGACACTCCAAACGCAATTAACCCGATATTGTCTGACACGCGTGAGCAATTAAACCCAAGCGAAGCCACTAGGGCAGTCTTTTATTCAATATCCAACTGTCAAAATGGATTGCGTGGTATCTCCTTTGGTAACTTTTTAATCAAACAAGTAGTAGAAAGCCTACGCCAAGAATTTTCTAATTTGAAAACCTTTGTCACCCTCTCCCCCACTCCAAGTTTTCGGCCGTGGGCATTGCAGCAGTTAGATCAACAAGAAGCGTCTATCACCGAAGAGGAACGCATTTTTATCCAACAACTGGAGCAAGAAAAAGCCAACGGCACGCTTCACCAGTTTTTGCAGGATGATGCACGCATGACCAAACTTTTGGCAAAATATTTAGTCAATACTCGCTCACCCCGTGGTGGTGCTAGCGACCCAGTATCCCGCTTCCATTTGGGCAACGGTGCCCAACTAGAAAAAGTGCATGCCTTAGCTGATACCTCTGATAACGGGATCGAGAACTCATGGGGTTGTATGGTGAATTATCAGTACCGCATTCGCGATATAGAAACTAACCATGAAGCTTATGTGAATGGCGATGAAGTGATTGTTTCATCCGCTGTAAGTGCGTTACTTAAATAATATTGGAGTTATAATTTCAAGCGCGATGAAGCTCCGTGTAGATCAGGATTGCTTAGGTAAAATTTCTTGTGTTAACTCATTTACGATTAATCGAATACTAATCTAAATAGCCTTTATAGAAAAAACTTGGACTTCCCACCCCTTCATCAAGTATTGTCCAAATGACGCACACAATTCATGAGTCGCTGTAGGCCTCGCGTTCTGCTTGCTAACAAGGTTAATTTCATAGATTTGACTAACCTCAACATTGCATGAAGTCGGCAGTCATATACCCATTAAAAATAATGCCATTTTGAGAAATGTTATGAAAATTGCCACTATGCAGACCCATATCGTAGCCACCCCGCCACCCCATGTAGGGGGCATGTATTGGATATTTGTAAAGTTGAAAACACACTGTGGGATTGATGGTGTGGGTGAGGTCTATGCTGCTACATTTCACCCTGAGGTCATGGCGAAAGTGCTTGAAGATGTCTTCCAGCGCTATTTAAAAGATCAAGACCCTCACCATATTGAACGCTTTTATCGAGAATGTTATTCCAGTGGATTCACTCAACGTCCCGATCTTTCTATGATGGGTGCCCTTAGTGGGCTTGAAATGGCCTGTTGGGACATTATAGGCAAAGCTTGTCATAAACCAGTGTATGAGCTTATAGGGGGTAAGGTGCACGATAAACTGCGTTCATACACTTACCTCTACCCTAAAAATGCCAATGGTGACTACGACTATGACTGCCCTGATCTTGCCGTAGACTGCGCCTTAATGAATATGGAACAAGGTTTTACAGCACTAAAATTTGACCCAGCTGGCCCCTACAGCATTTATTCGGGCCACCAAATATCACTTTCGAGCTTGTCTAAGTGTGAAACTTTTTGTAGAAAAATACGCGATGCCGTAGGCGATCGTTGTGACTTATTGTTTGGTACCCATGGCCAAATGACCCCAGCATCTGCCATCCGCCTTGCTAAACGATTGGAACCTTTTGACCCTCTTTGGTTTGAAGAACCTGTACCTCCAGGCCAGCCGGATGCAATGGCAGATGTGGCTTCTAAAACCAGCATTCCTATAGCAACGGGTGAAAGACTCACCACCAAGTATGAATTCCACGACGTTCTTAAACACAAGGCGGCATCCATTATCCAAATGAATTTAGGTCGTGTTGGGGGTATTTTAGAGGCTAAGAAAATCGCCTCATTAGCAGAAGTTTATTACTGCCAAATCGCACCTCACCTATACAATGGGCCTGTTGGGGCTGCAGCTAGCATCCAATTAGCAACCGCCACACCCAACTTTCTAATCCAAGAGAGCATCGGTACATGGGATGGTTTCCACGCTCAAGTCGTACAGGAAAAAATTCAATGGGAAGACGGTTACATTATTCCAAGTAAAAAACCTGGCTTGGGCATTGAGTTAGATATGGATGTGATTAGCGCCCATTCACCTTATAAAGAAAAATCACTTCACTTAACCATGGATAGCCGTGTGTACAATGGGCACTAGGGACTAAAAGTTGATGAGTTCATGGGCCCCGATCATTTAGCCAAGGGATGAGTTTAAAAAATGGAAGTGGATTATATTATCGTGGGAGCAGGCTCAGCCGGCTGCATACTCGCTGAAAAATTGACCCAATCTGGTCAATATACTGTGTTGGTGCTTGAGTCTGGTGGCAAGTTGCTGAACCCATGGATCACAGTTCCTGCCGGATTTAGCAGCACTTATTACCATCCTAGATACAATTACATGTATCAAAGCCAAGGCGAAAAACACCTCAAAAATCGCTCTATCTATGTACCAAGGGGTAAAGGCTTGGGCGGTTCAGGATCGATAAACGCCATGATTTACGTTCGCGGTCAACGTCAAGACTTTCACGACTGGGCCTGTGCCGGCAATCCAGAGTGGCAATATGACAAACTCCTACCTTATTTTAAAGACTTAGAAGAACACCCTTATGGGCCCAGTGAGTTCCATGGTTCACAAGGAGCTTTGGGAATCACGCCACTTAACAAACACGCCCACCCCATTTGCGATCATTATTTGAACGCTACAAAAGAGCTTCAATTACCCCAAACGCAAGATTTTAATGGCCAACAGTTTGAGGGAGCTGGCATCTATGAAGCCAATATCCGTAACGGAAAGCGAGACTCAAGTTACACCGCTTTTTTGAAACCCGCATTACAGCGTTCTAATTTATTATTATGGACGCATGCTGTGGTACAAAAACTCACCCTAGAATCGAAACAAGTCACGGGTGTAGAAGCAGTGTATAAGGGTCAGTTACGTCATATAAAAGCCCGAAAAGAAGTGATTTTGTGCGCAGGTGCAGTTGCCAACCCAAAACTGCTTCAACTCTCTGGTATTGGCGATCCGAAATTGCTGAATAAACACCATATTCCTTTAGCGCATGCCTTGCCTATGGTTGGGCAAAATTTGCAAGATCATTTGTGTGTAAGCTTTTATTTTCGGAGTCATTTAAAAACATTAAATGATGTGTTTGGCTCCTGGCAAGGCAAGTTAGCAGCAGGCTTTACATATGTCACCCAGCGCAAAGGCCCATTGTCTGTTGCAGTCAACCAAGCCGGTGGTTTTTTTAAAGGCTGCCCAACAGAAAAAACTCCTAATCTTCAGGTTTATTTTAATCCCTTATCTTACGAGATTCCGCAAAGCTCCAATGCGAAGCTTTCACCCCTGCCTTATTCGGGCTATTTAATGGCCGTTAATTCTTGTCGCCCATCAAGCCGTGGCACCATTAATATTGCTAGTGCTAATGTGAATGATGCCCCGTTAATAGCCTTTAATTATTTGTCCACTCAAAAAGACCAATTAGAGGCTATACAGGCCTGTAAACTGGTTAGAAAAATTGCTGGAGCAAATGCACTGCAAAAAATTACGGTTAGAGAAGAGAAACCCGCACACAAAGTGCAATCTGATGCTCAGATGCTAGAGTATTTTCGCTCGGATGCTGGCTCCATTTATCACCTATGTGGCACCTGCGCTATGGGAGAAGATCCAAACCAAAGTGTGGTTAACCAACAACTCAAAGTGCATGGTATTGACCGCTTAAGGGTGTGCGATGCGTCGATATTCCCAAACATTACTTCTGGCAATACTAACGCTGCAACCATGATGGTAGCCGCAAAAGCTGCTGATTTGATATTGGCTTAATATAGATAGCCAAACAATTTGCATTAAAACTGGCTAAATACAGCAGTGGCAGGCTTACCCCTTCGTGAGCCTGCCACTTTATTTTTTTTACAGATCTACTTGGTAAATATCGTGAAGATTATCTGAACCTTTGTGGCTCAAATTAAGGTCTTTAACCAACCCATCTTTTATGCCATAAATCCAGCCGTGAATTTCAAGCTTTTGGTTATTTTGCCATGCACTTTGTACAATTTTACTGTTGGCAAGATTAGCCACCTGCGCTGCTACATTCAATTCACACATACGGCTTAAACGGGCGTCTTGGTCAGTAATTGCCATGAGCTCTTCACGGTGCAACACAGCAGTGTCTTTAACTGATCTAAGCCAATAATCAGTAATGCCTGCGTTGGTATTCTCAAGCGCGGCTTTAACTCCGCCACAGCCGTAATGGCCGCATACGATAATATGTTCTACTTTGAGCACTTCAACAGAATACTGAATAACCGACTGGCAGTTAAAATCAACATGTTTGATCAAATTGGCGATATTACGGTGCACAAACAACTCACCTGGCAACAAGCCTACGATTTCATTAGCAGGCACGCGACTATCAGAACACCCAATCCATAAATATTTGGGCGTTTGTTGCTCTGCAATAGTGGTGAAAAGTTCGGGTTGTTGCTGCGCCGTTTTTTTAGCCCACGCCTTATTCATGTCTAATAATTTTTCAAGTGCCATTGATTTACCTTATATCTAGAAAATATCACAGACTAAATGTTACCACTGCGCCGTTGATAAATAACCATGCTTTAGGAAATTTTACGCCTGTGCTAGCCTAGCAAAAAATCTAAGTCCTACATCATCGTAAGAGAAAAACCCATGCATAACATCGATGAACAAAAGCAAAAGTTACGTATTATTGCTAAACAACAAAGAGCCCATGCTTATGCACAAAATCCAAATGCAGGTGAGGCAGTATGTAATCATTTAGTCACTTCAAATATTATCGCCAAGGGCTCCAAAATTGCCGTGTACTGGCCTTTGGGTGATGAACTTGACCCAATGCCTATTCTAAATGCTTTCCATACCCTAGGGCATCCTATGGCTTTACCCGTGATGTTAGGAACAGGAAAGCCACTCATTTTTCGCTCTTGGAAGCCCCAAGACACTCTAAATGAGGCCGACTTTGGAACGAAAGAGCCCCAAGATAAGGCTTTAGCAATCGAACCTGATGTTATTTTGGCGCCTCTGCTAGCCTTTGACAGGAGTGGATATAGGCTTGGCTATGGTGGTGGCTTTTATGATCGCACCTTAGAAAAACTAAGAAAAACCAAATCAATTAAGGTTTATGGGTTAGCTTATGCGGCGCAGGAGATGGAAAGGGTGATAAGAGGGCCGTTTGACCAGCCCCTTGACGGTGTGTTCACAGAATTAGGTCGGTTCAACCCGAATCTAAAAGCCGTTCTTTAGTGCGCCATGTGAAGCTTGGATGGGACTGAAATCCAGCCTAAGCCTTCTATTTTGTATTCCAAGATGACTTCTGTTTGACCTTTAAGGTCACCAGACACTCCCATTAGCATTGCATGATTACCGCCTGGGGCTAGCCTTAAAGTTTCACCGGCGGGGATAACCCATCCATCTTTTACCTGGCGCATTTGCATAACATTGTCGACCATCATCATCGTGTGGAGCTCGCTTATTTTACTGATGTTCGTTTTTACAGCCACTAAACGGGCGTCTTCATTTGACTTATTTTCAATTTCAACGAAACCAGCGGTCATCTGCATGCCTGGCATAGGTGCCTTGACCCAGGCCTTAGAGAACACAAGCTGATCTATGGATAAGTCATGGGCAGCCACATTAAATGACAAAGACGTGATTAAAACCGCAATAAAACTTGAAAACTTCATTTTTGTCCTTTGTATCGAGGGGTATAAATTAGCGAGTAATCGTATCAGCTGATCACAAAAATAAAAACATTATTTCTATAATTAGGACCCCAAAATCAACCGAAACAGCTACAAACACCGCGCCACTTGAGCTGACAAGATTTATACACACAAGTTGTGGATAACTCTGTTAACAAATATTGGAAAGAAGCTCCAAAGCCTATTATATCGGCTCTATCAACAAACTGATCAAAAAACAACCAGCGCAAATAAAAGCGATTAAAATCAATAACTTAAACTTGTCAATTATAATTATTAGGAAATTTTGACAAACATAACAAGATTTTTAATGCCGTTTAAAAAATGTCCACAACACAAGGTTTAAAATTCAATAAGTTAGCGAAGTCAAGCTGAATTCTAATAAAAAAATGATAAAAAAGTAGCATTTTTGTCAGCACAACTATTGACACTTTTTAAAATCAATCACTTAGATTTGCCGAAGGTTCTTGTGACCAGATTTTAAGCTAATGATGTTTTCACTAGCTTGTAAAACGATTGTTTGCCTTGCTTGACGACTTGCCCAAGCGGTATGAGGCGTTACGATCAAATTATCTCTTTTGGTGACTAACAATGGGTTATTTATAGGTGGGGGTTCTTGAACTAGTACATCAACACCAGCGCCTGAAATTTGCTTTTCATCCAAAGCCTTGACCAAATCAGCTTCATTGACAACGCCACCTCGTGCACAGTTGATCAACAATGCAGAGTTTTTCATTTGGCAAAGCTGGGGGAAGCCGATTAAATTTTTGGTTTGCTCATTCAAAGGGCAATGCAAAGATAAGATATCAACCTGGGGTAACAATTCTTCAAGCCCAACCCGTTTGATAGAGTCAGATGTCTGCCCGTCTCTTTTAGCAACCATAACAGACATGCCAAAGGCCTTCGCTAATCGAGCCACGCCTTTGCCCAAGTCCCCATAACCTACTATCCCAAGTGTTTTTCCGCTTAGGCTTTCCACCGGGAAGTCTAAAAGGCAAAAGTGGTCACTCTCGCTCCATGCCCCATTGAACACAGCGGTACGATATTCCAGCATTTTGGTGCTTAGAGTCAGCATTAACATCAAACAATGCTGAGCCACAGAATCCACGCCATACGCGCGACAGTTTTGGACACTGATACCATGGTTTCTAGCGCTTTCAAGGTCTATGTTATTAACCCCCGTAGCTAGGACAATGATATGTTTAAGGTTTGGCAGCTGAGCAAACACAGCCTCATCCAATAGAACTTTATTAACCAGCGCTATGTCTTTGCCCTTTAAACGCTCCACAACGTCTAAGGGGGCTGTGTTGTCATAACACTCTAAAGATTCTAGGCAAGTGTGCAAAGGCCCTAAATCTAGGTCTGCGGTGCCAAGAGAGCCTGCATCTAGCATCACACCTTGCATTTTTTATCCCTAAGGCTTATTGGACGTCTAACTGACGCTGGAGTTTCCATAGAATCTCCTCTGCATGAGCATTTGCTGCAGGTTCGCCTGCGCTATTTAGCACCTGAAGGTAGACACTTTTTAAGGTCGTTTTAAAGTCTAATTGGTAACGTCCAGTAAAAGAGTACTCACCATTATCATTGACGTCCCCTTGATCTTCATCTTCAAAAACATAGACGACCTTGCCACCCATCCAAACTTTAAAACCTTTTTTGTCCTCTAGTGCAGTTTCAAATACCAATGAAGGATCAGATGAATAAACAGGCTCAGCTTGCGCTTGCACTTCTTCTTGGCCACCTAAAATGGAGCTATCAATGGTAAATCCTTCAGAGCGATCAGAACCACTATGAAGCCCCTTAAACCAGCCCAAAACGCCATCGGATACAGAGACATTTTCTTCTAGTGAGCGCTTATTCGTGGTGTGGGTGAAATAAATCTTCTTTTGTTGCTCATCAAAGCTACCCATGTCAAAAACACTCATCGCATTTAGAACCTTTTCAAACGCTTCTGTGTAACTCATATTAAGCTTAACAAGCGGCCGACCAAATTGGTCTTTGCCCAGTAGCGGTGTCACCGTTTGTTGGCTGTTTTCGTCGGTTTTTTGAGCAACGTAAGATGTTTGGCTCAAAAACCTCAGTAGCTCGAAGGTAATTTCAGATTCATTGGGCAGTGAGCGCCCTTCTTCTTGCCAGTTAAGGGTCACATTTTGGTCGATTTCTAGCTGGGTTAGCTGCATAAAGGCCAGAGAAAGCTCAACACGTTGATCAGACACTTGATTCAATTCAACTTTTACCTTACCCAATGGCACTTTTTCATCAGCATCAGTTAAGCCTCTAACCCATCGACTTAAAAAGTCGTCGGAGGGCTCATCTTCTGTAAGAGAAAACCAAATTGTTTCAACCACTGATGCAGAGGGCTGTTGCGTGACTTCAATCCCTTGGTTTGCCCAAAAAGTTGTAATTTGCTCTTTAACTCTCTCTTGATTGCCCTCTACACTAATTCTCTTTTGATCCTGGGCGCCAGTGAAGTGAGCCACCTCGCTACCCGTCTGTGCAAACACGAAATTTGGCCTAGGTGCATCCTTGATGCCTGTGGCTTGATCGAACAAACTTTCATCTGGAATAACTAACAGGTCATTATTAACCTTGCCGCCATCAAGACCTTCAGGCACCACCAGCCTCTGTGTGACCTCAGCTTGAGCATAGTCAAGGCTTTTGTCCCTCAGCAAACTATCGCTGCCAGTTAATGGGCTGTTTGAGCAACCTGTGAGAATCAAAGAAGCTAGTAATGTGTTTAGAATGCGTGCGCGGCAAAAGGCTTGTTGTTTCAAAATGTTGTCCAGTTGTTTAAGATGGCACAAAACCACATGATAACACTTTTAATTGAGACTACACATATGAGCATAACGATTGGACAAGCCGTACCCCACTTCAACGCCCCTGCAACTAATGAGCTAGAATTTGACCTTACCAAGCATCAGGGACAATACGTGGTCTTATACTTTTACCCTAAGGATGATACGCCAGGCTGCACCACTGAAGGGCATGATTTCAATAATTTATTGGATGAGTATGACAAGAAAAACTGCAAAATTTATGGCATCTCTCGAGACTCAATTAAGAAACACGAAAAGTTTAAAGCAAAACAGGCCTATAATTTTGAGCTAATCAGCGATGAAGACGAGGCTCTGTGTCAAATTTTCGATGTGATTAAATTGAAAAAACTCTACGGGAAAGAATACATGGGCATTGACCGTAGCACTTTTTTGATCAACCCAGAGGGCACTTTAATCGAAGCCTGGCGCTCTGTGAAGGTAGCTGGTCACGCCCAGCTTGTTTTAGATCGACTTACTGAACTTCAAGCTTCTTAGGCCAACAGTTCATTACCGCTTTAATGAGTGTGGCCAAGGGAATGGCAAAAAACACGCCCCATAGCCCCCATATACTGCCAAAAAACAATACGGCAACGATGATGGCTACGGGGTGAAGATTAACGGCTTCTGAAAACAATAACGGTACTAAAACGTTGCCATCAAGCGCTTGAATGATGCCATAAACAATGAGCAAGGTATAAAACTCTGTCGACACCCCCCACTGTACATAGCCAATCAATGCGACGGGGATGGTCACTAAAGTCGCCCCAATGTAGGGAATAAGAACTGACAAGCCTACAACTAGGGCCAATAATGCCGCGTAATCCATCCCCAGCATCAAAAACGCCACGTAAGAAACGCCACCTACAATAGCGATCTCAACCACTTTACCACGCACGTAGTTACCAATCTGTTGGTCCATTTCAGCCCAAACATCGCTTAAGACGTGACGTTTAGATGGTAAAAAACCAGTGGCCCATCGAACCATCATATGACCGTCTTTAAGAAAGAAAAAAACTAAAATAGGAACCAAAACCAAAAACACTAACCAGGTAATTGATTGGCCGATAGAAGCTAATGATAAAGACAAGATCAGTTGTCCTGCATTGCCAAATTCAGCGATAGCAGCATCAGACATACTTTTAATATGATCTGCGTTAATGAGCTCTGGTGCTTGTTCTTGAAGCGCTACGAAAAGAACCCTAAGCTTTTCAATCATCAAGGGCAATGAACGGATTAAATCACTGGCTTGATTCCATACCAAGGGCAACACGACAAAAAGAAAGGTCATTAACATGGCAATAAATAATGAATAAATACCCCAGACAGCTGGCAAATGATTCACCCCAAACCTTTCTAACCATTCTACCAATCCGAATATTAAGTAGGACAAGACTATACTGGCAAATACAGGGGCAAGGGTTGACCCAAACATCAATATCGCGCCAAGGCCTGCAGCTAAGAGTACAAGGAGCAAAAGAGCCTGTTCATCGCCAAAGAAGTGATCTAACCAACCACGAAACACTTTAAACATATGGTATCCTAATTTCTCTTTTCAATAAGATAGTGAAAAACACTATCAATACATTGATTTTGATGTAATTTGTGACCCGCTATTTCAGCCCAAGCTGAAAAATCTCTTTGAGAACCAGCGTCGCTTGCCACTACTTTTAGAGTTTGGCCGGGTTGAAGTTGACTTAACGCACGCTTCGCCTTTAATAGTGGTAACGGACACTGTAAACCCTGGGTATCAAGGAATTGGTGCCATGGATCTGTTTCAAGCGTCATACTACCACCATAATTTAATCTTACGACTGCAAAAGGGTTAGTTTGTAATGTTAGACTCTATTATAAGACAAGCATTCGTTAAGGCATATCAATGGTTGGAGTATTTTAGCATCAATATAAAACGCCTCTTTTGTTGTCTATTGATCATAACAAGCCAGCCTCAATTAGGCTACGCATCTGCCCTGCCTGTTATCCACTCAGAAAACTCAATCAAAATCAGCCAGCAAGAAGAGCATCGACTTGGCAAGCTTGTCGCTGGAAATATAAGAAATAAACTACCACTTTGGCAAGATCTAGCAGCAGTCGCCTTTATTAAAGGCCTGACCCAACCTTTAATTAGCCGTAGTCAATTAAATGACAAGCGCATTGAAATTTTTATCGTCAACAATCCACGTATTAACGCGTTTGCAGCTCCAGGTGGCGTTATTGGTATTAACACGGGCCTTATTGAAAGCGTTGAATCCGTGGACGAGCTCGTTTCTGTTCTAGCCCATGAAGTGGCCCACTTAAGCTTGCGGCATTACGCAAGAACCCAACAAAGAGCACAAGTTCAAGGGCCACTTTATTTTGGCGCGCTCATCGCGTCCATATGGCTAGCTGGGCAAGTAGACGCCAACGTAGGTGAAGCAGGGGTTCATGCTACATTATCGGCCATGCAGCGCAGCAAGCTTAGCTATAGTCGCTTGCATGAGCGAGAGGCCGATCGTGTGGGCTTTGAATTAATGTATCAAAGCCCATTTGATGTCTCCAAGATGCAAACTCTATTAGAAAGATTAAACACTCCCTCAGTCACAGATTCACCGAAGTGGCAATGGGCAAGAAGCCACCCAATTACCAATGAGCGCATCGCAGATATTAGCCAAAGAACATTGATTACACAAAAACCAGTATCCAAGCATGGATATGAGCTTGCGTTTGATATTTTGAAAGTATATCAACGCGCATCTATTGCAAATAATGATCCTTTAACAAAAAAGGCCCTATTAAAATCGATAGACCCGCTGTCTGCTCATTACTCTGTCGTATCCATGTTTGCACAAGCTTTAGTCAACCAAGCTAACACCCACATGGAAATCGCCCAAGCACAGCTAGAAAAACTGTCATTAGCGAATCCAAACGCTAGCCTAATTTGGTATCAGTGGATGCAAAATCTATTACAGCAGGGCAAAACTCAGGCTGTTTTTGAACAATTAAAACTAAGAAAAGAATATAGAGCAGCCAATAACTTAAGCCGATGGATTAAGACTCAAGCTCTAAGAAAAAACAATGAAAACGCGGCTTCAATATCCAGTTTGATCGAGCTTCTTGAAGAGTATCCTACTTGGCTATTAGGCTGGCAAACATTAGCTGATTGGAGTGCAAAAGATCAAAGACTCCAACTCAATCACGTGGCTAAAGCAAGGTGGCACCTATTAAGAGCCGAAAGTGACCTTGCCCTTTCACAAGCTCACTTTGCAAGCCTACAAGTTGCAGACTCACTAGCAGGTTCTGTAAATGGCTTGAAGCAAAGAATATTAAATCAAATAGAAGACAAGGCTAAATTTAATTAGCCGCTGCGAAATCCATTAATCTTTGAACAGGCTTCAGCGCTTGGGATTGTAACTTGGAGTCAATGATAATTTCATTGGCTCCAGTTAACAGCACCTGTTCGATCTTATCCAAATCATTCATGGCCATCCACGGGCAATGCGCGCAGCTTCGACACGTTGCACTGTTACCACCTGTTGGGGCCTCCATTAACAATTTGTCTGGCGCGGCTTGTTGCATTTTATAAAAAATGCCTCTATCTGTTGCTACAATAAACTCTTTATTGGGCATCTCCTGCGCAGCCCTGATGAGTTGTGTTGTTGAACCCACAAAATCAGCTGCTTCTGACATTGCTTGGGACGACTCTGGGTGGACCAGCACAGCTGCATTAGGGTAGACCTGCTTTAAATGTTCTACGCCTTGCACTTTAAATTCATCATGAACAATACAAGATCCAGGCCAAAGCAGCATCTCAATACCCGTTTGGTTTGCAATGTAACGCCCCAAGTGTTGGTCTGGGCCCCAGATAACGGGCTTTCCTTGTTCGGCAAGGTGTTCCATTAATTTCACTGCAATACCAGAAGTCACAACCCAATCGGCCCTGGCCTTAACCGCAGCTGAGGTATTGGCATAAACAACGACGGTATGATCTGGGTGCTGGTCACAAAATTCAGTAAACTGGTCTGCTGGACAGCCAATATCCAAAGAACAGGTTGCTTCTAAACTAGGTACCAAAATCCGCTTATTTGGACTTAAAATTTTGGCCGTTTCACCCATAAAGTGAACCCCCGCAACCACCAAGGTTGTGGAGCTTGCAGTAGCACCAAAACGGGCCATTTCCAGTGAATCCGAGACACAGCCTCCAGTTTCCTCAGCCAGTTCTTGCACCAATGCATCAGTATAGTAGTGAGCGACCAGACTTGCATTCTGATCAATCAAAAGCTGCTTTATGCGCTTCTTTTGAGCATCAAGGTCGCTAGCAGCAGGCATTGTTTTAAGGTGTTCATGAGCTAGATGTTCTTGTACTAGCACTCTTGCCGCGATTTCACTTTCGCTAACCGTAGCTATAGTTTGGGTCATTTTAATTCACTCTTTCTTGAGCTAACCGCGCTGCGGATGAATTAGGGAATTCTTTTAAAACACGCTTTAGTCGTTCATTGGCCTGCACATCTTGCCCTAACTGTTGATACGCAACGCCTGCTTTGTAGATAGCATCGGGTACCTTTCTGTGGGACGGGAATTCTTTAATAACAAGCTCAAACGACAATGCAGCCATCGGCGCATTACCCTCTACCATATAGACCTCGCCCAACCAATAATGCGCGTTGCCAAGGAGATCTCCTTGAGGATATTTATCAACAAAAGCTAACAAGGCATCTATGGAAGCTGAATATTGGCGCTCTTTGATCAGGTTAAACGCTGCTCGATAGTCTTCTTTTTCTTGCTGTGGATCGTAGGTAGGTTTGTCAGGTTCTGTAACCTCAACTGGTTTAACTGTAGCCAGGTCTTGCGAAACTGTAACTTGAGTGCTGGCATTTACCGCCGTAGCGCTTGATTGTGCAGCACTAGACTTAGAGGATAAATTGACAATTCTGCGATCTAAATCTAGATAACGTTGCTTTTGGTCCTGTTTTAAACGCCCAATCGTATAGGTAAGTTCTTCAACTTGTCCTCTTAAGTTCTGAAGTTCAGACTTTAATGTTTCCACAATATCAAACATCTGTGCGTTAGCACCGGCTAAGTTGACGGCATTTGGAGCAAGTGCTGATTCTATTGTTGGAGCCTGTATAGGATTCGCAATAGCATTTGAAGTACTACCGATATCATTGACTAGATCAGTCACTGGAACCGAATTATTGGCAGCAGCTTGGCCTGAGACAAGCAATATAGAAATTACTATCGCACGAAAGCTCGACATTTTAGACATATCCATAGACCTTTAAAAGCAGCAAGTTGAAAAGCAAAAACCACCGTTACACTGAGCATAACGATGGTCATTAGGGCATAGAAAAATATAACTACTTAGTTAACAGCCTAAAGGCTGTTTTATATTAGTAATTAATATATCTAATTTCTACGCGACGGTTTTCAGACCAGGAAGCGCTATCGTGGCCTTCATTCACTGGGCGCTCTTCGCCAAAACTTACTACTTCAATCGCATCGACAGAAACACCCTGGACAACCAAATAACGGCTCACAGCGTTACCACGGCGCTCGCCTAGTGCAATGTTATATTCTCTTGTTCCACGCTCATCTGCATGGCCTTCAAGAACAATTTTTGCTGAAGGGTTTTGGCTAAGGTAAGCGGCGTGACCGTTTAACGCAGCACGGTACTCAGCTTTGATAGTAGCTTGATCAAAATCGAAATAAATGATGTGAGCTAATGCTTTGGCAGCTTCCTCTTGCTGAGCTAAAGCTTGTGCAGCAGCTTCTGCAGCAGCATTTGCCTCAGCTTG
>CAXHZX010000028.1:0-13331 GCA_964022265.1 uncultured Oceanospirillaceae bacterium
CATCTTGATCAAGCTGCGTGAGGTCTATTGTTATTTCTGCAGCGTGATCTAAGGTAAATGAAAACACGTCTTGGTCATCTATATGTTTATGGTTACCCCATGTTTTGTTGCCCAAACCTGCAGTGGTTCTTAAAGTGTCTGTAATCACTAGTTGGTTACTAGTAGGGCTCAGTTGATGTGCGTGTTTTAATGTTCCACCAGGGTCATATTCTGGGCTGATGTACTGGATATCAGGCGCAGTAATGGGGGGGGCGACAGGCTCCTCAGGAGGAGTTACCGGTTCTTCAGGTGGGCTGACTGGATCTTCAGGTGGGCTTACCGGCTCCTCAGGAGGGCTTACCGGCTCTTCAGGCGGAGTCACTGGCTCTTCAGGAGGGGTGATTGGTTCCTCAGGTGGACTGACTGGTTCTTCAATTGGGTTCGTCGGTGGAATAATATCACTATCCATGCCGTCACCTAGGTCTACAGTCAAGGTATAGTTTGTGTGGTTCAAGTCATATGAATCAGCGACTATAAAATATTCTTCACCTGCATTCAAAAATGTTGAAAATTCCAGGTCTACGTTGAACCATTCCCATTTATAGACAATCGTTGTAGCTAGGGCGTTGCCGAAATAATCGAAACCATTTGCTTTTACCAACAAAAGATCAACATCCGCGTCTAAGTCTGTAAGAGTGACGTTCACCATGGCATCGTTATCCAGTGTAAAAGAGTAGTAATCTTTTTCGTCGGTATAACTTAAAGTGTCTTTTATCACGAAGCTATTACCATATGAATGGGTGCTGTGAGCGCCAACCCATGTGTGGCCCGGGTCTGTGATGGGAGAAATATGCTCAGCGTTATTGTCAAGCATTTTTGTGTTGGTTTCTATGGTGCTTTGGTTAGTGTTACTTTGTGTAATTGCGTAGGTCGACGGGTCGATTTTGTCAGCGCTCTTTTGAATCAAATCTAAAAACTGTTCATCTGTTATTTTATGCCCTAGTTTTTCTACTGCAATTTGTTGAATAATGGCTGCGGTGCCGGCAACAATGGGTGCTGAAAAACTAGTCCCCGATAAGCTATAACCATTGATGGCAACATCTTTTCCAAGTGCTGAAATATCAGTAAGATCGGCATGCTTCTGTGTGAAATCAGTGAAGGTGTTGTTGCTGTCCACCGCAGAAACTGCAATAACACTGTCGCTTGCCCCATAAATACTGATACCGTCGGTGTCATAATTTGAGGCCGAATTACCTGCAGCCACTGTGGTAATAATATTCATGTTATCTAGCTGTTCATATTCATCTGCTAGATAGAAAGAATCAGATACATTCGAAGTCATGTTGCCAGAGCCAAATGACATATTAACTGCCGCTACATTGTAGTAAGCAGAGTTTTGTACAACCCACTGAAGTGCTTCTTCTATGTCTGACTGATAAGCATTATCGCTACCATCACTGAATATTTTTAAGTGAATGATGTTGATGCCAGTGGCAACCGATTGAGCCACTGAGGCAACGGCCCCGCCATGAAAATGTTCTTGGCTAAACGTATTGGTGTCATTGTCGGCAAAGTCATAGCTGTACACAACATTACTGTTTGCAAATTGCGTGGACGCGCCTGAGTCAATAACCACAACAGTCATACCATCTCCGTTGTAGTTGCCATTATAATTGCTAGTGCTCATATCAAGTGATCTCCATTTCTATTGATATTACGACTGGGTTGGTCTTGTTTTTGCGGCAGGGCTCTTTCAGCGCCCTTTAAAGCCTTTTAGTGTTTTGGTGCGCATCGCGCTGGGTTCCATTAATACTTATAATAGTACATTATTATGAATATATTTAAGTTTAAATGCAATTGATTGGTTTTAAAGGTGCCAAAAAGAGACGGTTGTTGTTAGGCTAAGTTTGTTTTTATAGAACAGGGACATTAGTAGCCTGTTCACAATCATCTTACGCTCTGTGATTATAGGTTTGTGCATTAATGAAAGGTTTTGTGCTATCGCGCCACAACCAAGATACTGACAAAGGAATTAATCTTTCCTATTGGTTAGCGACAGACCAAGGCCCGGTTTTGCTGCGCCAAAGAGAGCAGCATGCGGTATGTTTTTTGCCTGTGTCTCAGCAACCATTAGCAAAGAAGTTGATTGAAAGCCTAAGCATATCTAAAAGCATTTGGCGTTTTGCATCACTAAAGCTGCAAACCTTTCATAATGAGCCAGCAGTTGCACTTTATGTCTCAAACTTAAAAATTTTTCAGCAAATATGTTCCTTGCTAGTGAATGCAAATGTGAGTGTGATGGAGCAGGACATTCAGCCCCAAGAGCGCTACTTAATGGAGCGCTTCATTAGTGCGGGGCTTGAAGTCAATGCTAGTCCAGATAAAGGAGTGGTATTAGATGCAAAAGTTAAGCGCTGCGACTATATTCCCACTATAAAAACGGTGTCTTTAGACATAGAGACCACCCTGGATGGAAGAACGATCCACAGTATTGCTGTCTATGGCATTCATCACACCAAAGCTGAGCAAAAGGTTTGGCTGCATTGGCCTGATGCTATGCCCACTTCCGCGATAAAAAACTTACCCTCTTATACTCAGGTTTGTAAAAATGAGCGGCAACTCATCAAGAAATTTAGTGAGTGGTTACAAGCGTATAACCCAGATGCAATTATTGGCTGGTCTTTGGTGCAGTTTGATTTTCAAATTCTATGTGCCCGGGCCAGAGTGTTGGGTATAAGGTTACGCTTAGGACGCGGCGGCGAGGAAATACGCTGGCGACAGGGTCAAGGCAGCAGGCCTGCAAAACTGTACATGCCTGGCAGGGTCGCTCTTGATGGTATTGAAGTTATGCGCTCTGCTACGTGGCAGTTTGAGTCTTTTTCTCTAGAGAATGTGGCAAGAAAGCTTTTGGGCCGTGGTAAGGACATTACCAAGCCACAAGATCGTGGTGAAGAAATACAGCGCATGTATAAAGAGAACCCAAGTGCACTGGTGAGTTATAACCTAGAAGACTGCCGCTTGGTTTGGGACATCTTTGTAAAAGCCGATTTAATCGCCTTTCTTATAGAGCGAGCAAGGTTAACAGGTTTGCCTATGGATCGGGTGGGTGGCTCCTCTGCGGCTTTTGATCATTTGTACTTACCAAGATTACACCGGCAAGGTTATGTGGCACCCGCTTTTGCTTCAGGCCAAGCAGGGGAAAGCCCGGGTGGTTTTGTGATGGACTCAAAGCCAGGTTTGTATCGAAATGTTTTGGTTTTAGATTTTAAGAGCCTTTATCCAAGTATTATTCGCAGTTTTAAAATTGACCCACTAGGGTTAGTCAAGGGGCTTACTGAAGAGGACGCTTTACCAGGCTACAAAGGCGCAGAATTTAGTCGCTCCCAAAGCATCTTACCAAACATTATTGCAGAGCTGTGGAGCGCTAGAGACGCGGCTAAAGCTAACAATAACACGCCTTTATCAACTTCTATTAAGATTGTGATGAATTCTTGTTATGGCGTTTTAGGTTCTAATGTATGCCGATTTTATGATCAGCGCTTAGCCAGTTCCATCACTTTACGTGGCCATTCTATTTTGAACCAAACCAAAGATTTAATTCAGCAAAAAGGCATGCAAGTGATCTATGGTGACACGGATTCTGTGTTTGTATGGCTTGGCGATGAAGCCTTGTCAGTGGATGATGTTCAGGCCAAGGGCGCTGAATTAGCGGGTTATCTAAACCATTGGTGGGGTCAACATTTAACCCGTGAGTTTGGCCTTAAAAGCTACTTAGAAATTGAATTTGAAACCCACTTTTCACGCTTTGTCATGCCCACCATCAGAGGGCAAGAGAAAGGCAGCAAAAAGCGCTACGCAGGCATTGCGGTGGACACCCTTGGTAATGAAGAAATGATCTTCAAAGGCTTAGAGCAAGTGCGCACCGATTGGACCAAGCTTGCACGCGAACTACAGGCAAAGTTATATCAAAGGATATTTCATGATGAGCCTTATGTAGACCTTATAAAGCCTTTATTAGCGCAAGTAAGATCAGGCGCATTAGATGGTAAATTGGTCTACAGAAAGCGCTTACGAAGACCTTTGGCTGAGTACCAAAAAAATGTGCCACCCCATGTGCAAGCAGCCCGAAAAGCCGAGACCTGGCGGGCTAAAAATAATTTACCTTCAGCATACGCTAAGGGGGGGTGGATAGAATATGTGATCACCCTGACAGGCCCAGAACCCTTAGAGATTAACCCTAAAAACTATGACTACGAGCACTATATAGAGCGCCAAATAGAGCCGGTGGTTGATGGTATTTTGCCTTTTTTGGACGACAGTTTTGCTAGCATAACGCAGCGCCAGTTAGGGCTTTTTTAAGCGCGAGTTAATCAATTAAATGAAGGGGCAGATCTTCGATCTTTTCGCAACCTAATTGTTCCATCACTTGTTGCAGTTGGCGTTTAAGTATTTCCAAAGCCTGAGCGCCTCCTGTGGAGCCCAGCGCACAGGCACCAAACATAGGAGCCCGTCCAAGAAACGTAAAGCTGGCACCGCAGGCCAGTGAAGTGGCCACATCTGCACCAGAGCGAAGGCCGCTGTCCATCATTATAGTAATCTTGTTGCCGTATTTTTTGGCAAGCCTTTGCAGTGGCTTAATAGTGGATTGACCCACATCCAGCTGCCTGCCACCGTGATTAGATACAATGATCCCATCGACACCCAGTGCAATGGCAAGCTCTGCGTCTTCTTCGTTAACGATGCCCTTGATGACAAGATTACCTTGCCACTGTTCGCGTATCGCTTTTATCTTGTCTGCGGTTAAACGCCCGGAAAAGGTTTGGTCCATATATAATCCCAAGTGCTGCATATTAAGGCCCTTGGGTATGTAGGGTTTCATGGTTTTAAACTCAGGAGCACCAGCGACTAATTGCGCCATTGACCAGCTTGGATGGGTCGCCATTTGAAGCAAGTTTGCAACGTTCATTTTGGGTGGAATGGATAAGCCGTTGCGAATTTCTTTAGGCCGATAAGCAAAGGTAGGGGTGTCTGCAAGTAGCACTAAGGTTTTACAGCCTGCTTGTTTGGCTCGCTCTATGAGTTTATCCCTCAATATATCTTGTGCGGGGTGATAAAGTTGGAACCAAAATTCACCGTCAGTAATCTTGGCGACCTGCTCAATACTAGCGGTGCCAACTGTGCTTAGGCAAAAAGGCACGTTATATTGTTTGGCGGCTTGGGCCAATACTTCGCATGATTTGGGCCACATTAACCCTTGTAAGCCAACTGGAGCGATACCAAAAGGCGAATCATAGGTTTTGCCAAACAGGGTGGTTTGTTGGGAAGCACCGTTAAAATCTCGTAGGTAGTTGGGTTTTAGCTGAATATTTCGAATGTCACTGGTGTTGCGCGCTAAATTTGTGTCTGAAAAACAGCCACCAGTGAGGTAATCATAAGCAAAACCTGGCATGCGCTTCTTAGCGCGTGCGGCTAACATTTCAATTGATGGGTAACGGGTGTCCATGGTTTCGCCTTTGGCGGCTCTAAAGCCACATTGAAGAGGTGATCCAGCTCATTTAAAGTGTTGTTTTAGCCATATTTATGGGGCCCTTAATACCTTATTATGCCCGTGCTAGCCCCAAGGCTCTAGTCGTTTAAAAAATAACCGACCTGGTTGTGATAATTTGGGCTATATTGAGGCGTGCTATGTTGATGTGAACACCCTGTAAACCTTGCTCTTAAGGCGTAATAAGGGTAAAATTTTGCATCATTTTTTTGCGCTTAAGTTGCACCTGTTTAAACCGCAGGCTCGTCATTGTTAAAAGCAACAGCGTTCAACACCAAGTGGCCTTTGGTAGGGGCCACCACTGAGCAAGGAAATTTAATGCCGGTAATTACTCTCCCAGATGGTAGTCAGCGTACTTTTGACGCTCCAGTCTCTATTTTTGACGTGGCTTTTGACATAGGCCCAGGTTTAGCTAAAGCGGCTGTAGCAGGTAAAGTGGCTGGTGAATTAGTTGATACTAGCTTCGTTATTGAACAAGACACTGCCTTATCCATTATTACCGCAAGAGATGAAGAAGGCTTAGAGGTGATTCGTCATTCATGTGCTCACATGATGGCTCAAGCCGTACAAGATGAGTTTCCAGGTGCCCAAGTGACTATTGGTCCTGTGATTGAAGACGGTTTTTTCTATGATTTTGCGTACGAGCGTCCCTTTACTCCAGAAGATTTAACCAAGATTGAAGCTCGCATGAAGGCCCTGACCAAAGAAAACCTTAAGGTTGAGCGGCGTATTATGAGCCGCCCAGATGCGGTCGCATTTTTTAAAGACCTTGGTGAAGAGTATAAAGTAGAGATTATTGATAGCATTCCTGGTGATGAAGACTTATCTTTTTACAGCCAGGGTGGTTTTACCGATTTATGCCGTGGACCCCATGTTCCTTCTACTGGGCACATTAAATCTTTCAAACTAATGAAAGTGGCGGGAGCTTACTGGCGTGGTGATTCAAATAACGCCATGCTTACGCGCGTATACGGCACTGCTTGGGCAGATAAGAAAGATTTAAAAGCGTATTTGCACCGCCTAGAAGAAGCTGAAAAGCGTGACCACCGCAAATTGGGTAAGAAGCTAGACTTGTTCCATACCCAAGAAGAAGCCCCTGGCATGGTGTTTTGGCACCCCAATGGTTGGACGATCTACCAAGTGGTAGAGCGTTACATGCGTGAGCGCCAGATTGAAGGCGGTTATCAAGAAGTAAAAACCCCGCAAGTGGTCGATCGCAGCTTATGGGAGCGCTCTGGTCATTGGGATAAATTCTCTGACATGATGTTTACTACGGCTTCTGAAAACCGCGATTATGCCGTTAAGCCAATGAACTGCCCATGCCATATTCAGATTTTCAACCAAGGCCTTAAAAGCTACAAAGAGCTGCCTATTCGTATGGCTGAATTTGGTTCTTGCCACCGTAATGAGCCTTCTGGCACGCTGCACGGCATTATGCGAGTGAGATCATTTACGCAAGATGACGGCCACATTTTCTGTTCTGAAGATCAGATGCAGGATGAAGTAGCGCGTTTTATCGACTTTTTGTATGCAGTATATAAAGACTTTGGTTTTGACGACGTTATTCTAAAGCTATCTACGCGTCCAGAACAGCGAGTAGGTTCAGATGAAGTTTGGGACCGTGCTGAGGCAGCGCTTGCAGAAGCCTTAAATGCTAAGCAATTGCCGTTTGAAGTATTGCCAGGTGAAGGTGCATTTTACGGCCCTAAAATTGAGTTCTCTTTAAAAGATTGTCTAGGCCGAGTTTGGCAGTGTGGCACCATTCAAGTGGACTTCTCAATGCCAGGTCGCCTTGATGCACAGTTTGTAAATGAAGCAGGCGATCGTGAAGTACCGGTCATGTTACACCGGGCAACTTTGGGTTCTTTTGAGCGCTTTTTGGGTATTTTGATTGAAAACTTTGCCGGCGCCATGCCGCCTTGGTTAGCTCCAAAACAAGTATCAATTTTGAATATTACCGACAAACAAGCACCTTTTTGCCAAGAAGTTGCAGAAAACTTAACAAAAATGGGCTTTAGGGCCGCTGCGGACTTGAGAAACGAAAAGGTAGGCTTTAAAATCCGCGAGCACACAATTCTTAAAGTTCCTTATTTACTAGTGATTGGTGATAAGGAAGTTGAAACTCAAACCGTAACCGTGCGAACTCGCTCGGGCGAAGATTTGGGTAACATGAGCCTAACCGCTTTTGCAGATTTGCTAAACGCAGACATTGCAAAACTAGGCCGCACTGAAGCGTAAGTTAACGCTTCAAAATATGAATTAACGGAGATACCGAAATTAAACGGGAACAGACTAAGGGCAAATCAAAACGCCCAACAATAAATGAACATATTGAAGCGACTGAATGTCGTCTCATCGGTGCTGACGGCGAACAAGTTGGCATTGTAAGCGTAGCAGAAGCATTGGTTATGGCAGAAGCTGCCAAGCTAGACTTAGTGCAAATTGCTGCGGATGCTGAACCTGTGGTCTGTAAGATCATGGATTACGGCAAGCAAGTGTTTGAAGTGAAAAAACAGAAAGCGGCTGCTAAAAAGAAGCAAAAGCAGACGCAAGTGAAAGAAATCAAGTTCCGTCCAGGGACTGATGTAGGGGATTATCAGGTAAAACTACGCAACCTGATCCGTTTCCTAGAGAATGGTGACAAGACGAAAGTAACCTTGCGTTACCGTGGTCGTGAGATGGCACACCAAGAATTGGGTATGGACCTACTTAAGCGTGTGGAGGCCGATTTGGCTGAATACGCAATGGTAGAGCAATATCCAAAGATGGAAGGCCGTCAATTGACTATGGTTTTGGCACCCAAGAAAAGAAAGTAGCTCTAAAAAGCTACATTCGGGAGACCGTGTAGGGGTTTAGGTCCTTATATGCGTCTTCATTAACAATCAACGAATGCGTGGAGTAAATGTAATGCCTAAGATGAAATCTTGCAGCGGTGCTGCAAAACGATTCAAGAAAACTGCTAACGGCTTTAAACACCGTCAGTCCTTCACCAGTCATATTTTGACCAAAAAGAGTACCAAACGTAAGCGTCATTTACGTGGCACTTTGCAGATTAGTGCTGCAGATAAGCCATTAGTAAAGCGCATGTTGCCGTATATCTAATTAGTCACTGGTAAGGAGAAGTATAATGTCTCGCGTAAAACGTGGTGTACAAGCACACCGTCGTCATAAAAAGATCCTCAAGCTGGCTAAAGGCTATTACGGCGCACGTAGCCGTGTATTCCGAGTTGCTAAGCAAGCCGTAATCAAAGCTGGCCAATATGCCTACCGCGACCGTCGTCAACGTAAGCGTCAGTTCCGTGCTCTATGGATTGCTCGTATTAACGCCGGTGCGCGTATGAACGGGTTATCTTACAGCCGTTTGATTTCTGGTTTGAAGAAGTCTTCAATCGAGATCGACCGTAAAGTGTTGGCTGATTTGGCCATTCATGACAAAGCGGTTTTCACAGCGATCGTAGAGAAGGCTAAAGCGGCACTCGCTTAAGCTGGTTAATTTAGGCTAGCCTTGTTAGCTTAAATTGAACTACCTTCGTATCCTCTTGCGAGGATTAGAAACAGGGGAAGAGTGCAAGCTCTTCCCCTGTCTTGTTTTAGATGGAGAAAGATATGGAACACCTCAAGCAACTGGTCACCGATGGCTTAAATGCGGTGGATCAAGCGGCTGATGAAAATGCCCTTGACCAAGTTCGGGTTCAGTACTTAGGTAAAAAAGGCGAGCTAACACAACAGCTTAAAAGCCTAGGCAAGCTGTCGGCAGAAGAGCGCCCTGCAGCAGGTGCAAAGATCAATGAAGCTAAACAGCAGGTGCAAGATGCCATTACTGTTAAGCGTACTATGATGGCTGCTAATGCACTCAGTAAGCAATTAGCACAAGAGAGCATTGATGTTACTTTGCCAGGCCGTGGCCAAGACATTGGTGGGTTACACCCGGTGACCATGACCATCGAACGCATTGAAAACTTTTTTGCTCAAATTGGTTTCTCAGTGGCTCAAGGCCCAGAAATTGAAGATGATTATCATAATTTTGAAGCCCTCAATATTCCTGCGCATCACCCAGCGCGTGCCATGCACGATACTTTCTACTTTGGTGATGGCACCTTGCTTCGCACCCACACATCAGGCGTGCAAGTTAGAACCATGGAAAAACAGCAACCGCCTATTCGCATAATTTGCCCAGGCCGAGTGTATCGCTGTGATTCTGATCAAACTCATTCGCCCATGTTCCATCAAATTGAAGGCCTATTGGTTGATGACAATATTAGCTTTGCAGACCTTAAAGGTATTTTGCATAACTTCCTTAATGTATTTTTTGAGCGTGATCTACAAGTTCGCTTTCGGCCCTCATACTTCCCCTTTACCGAACCTTCGATAGAAGTAGACATCGGCTATCAGGGTGAAGACGGCGAACAAAAATGGCTAGAAGTTTTGGGCTGTGGCATGGTTCACCCTAAAGTATTTGAACATTCTGGTATCGACACTGAGAAATACACCGGTTTTGCTTTTGGCATGGGTGTAGAGCGCTTAGCGATGCTGCGTTATGGTGTGAAAGATTTGCGTATGTTTTTTGAGAACGACCTGCGCTTTTTGGCCCAATTTAGTTAACCTTTGATCGAGAAACAGACATGAAATTTAGTGAACAGTGGCTGCGAGAGTGGGTTAACCCAAACATTAGCAGCGATGAATTAGTTGCCCAAATCACCCTAGCTGGCCTTGAAGTAGATGACGTAGAGTCAGCAGCTGGTGAGTTTACAGGTGTTGTTGTGGGTGAAATAGTGAGCGCTACACAACACCCGAATGCAGACAAATTGCAAGTTTGCCAAGTGAGTGATGGCACTCACCAAGTGCAAGTGATCTGTGGTGCACCAAACGCGCGCGAGGGCATCAAAGTGGCCTTTGCTCAGGTGGGTGCAGTACTGCCAGGTAACTTCAAAATTAAAAAGGCCAAGCTTCGTCAAGAAGAATCTTTTGGGATGCTTTGCTCTGGTGCTGAACTTGAAATTAATGAAGAAAACGATGGCATTATGGAGCTTGCAGCAGATGCCCCAGTAGGCGCTGACGTTCGTGAATACCTAAACCTTAACGACAAGATTATTGATGTAGATTTAACACCAAACCGTGGCGATTGCCTAAGCATTGCAGGCTTAGCACGCGAAGTAGGTGTGCTTAATGCATGTGATTTAAGTGTGCCAGAAAACACAGAGTTAGCTCCTCAAGTAGAAGATGTGTTCCCAGTAAGAGTGAATGCAAAAGAGCACTGCCCAAGGTTTGTAGGCCGCGTATTAAAGAACATCGACATTTCCAAAGCGTCACCACAATGGCTGCAAGAAAAACTGCGTCGTTGTGACATTCGCAGCATCGACCCAGTGGTGGATGTGACTAACTATATCTTGTTGGAAATGGGCCAGCCTATGCATGCCTATGACCTAGATAAAGTAAACGGTACGCTGATTGTGAGAATGGCCAACCAAGGTGAACATCTCACTTTGCTTGATGGACAAGATGCAGAACTGACTAATGAAACACTGGTTATTGCTGATAACGAAGGTGTTATTGGCATGGCAGGTATTATGGGTGGAGCTGACACGGGTGTGGGCGAAACCACGCACAATGTGTTCCTAGAGGCTGCATTTTTTAATCCCATTAGCATTGCAGGTAAAGCGCGCAGCTACGGCTTGCACACAGACTCCTCACACCGCTTTGAGCGTGGAGTAGATTATGATTTGCAACGCAAAGCTATTGACCGCGCTACTTTGTTATTACAAAGCATCGTGGGTGGTGAAGCAGGCCCAATTGTCGAAGAAGTTTCTACCCAAAATCTGCCTACTCAGAACCAAGTCACCCTTCGTAAGGCCCGTTTAGAGTCTTTATTGGCGTACAAAATTGAAGATGAAAAGGTGCTTGATATCCTGACTCGTCTTGGCCTTAGTTTAGTCTCATCAGATGAGCAAAGCTGGACATTTCAAGCGCCATCTTGGCGTTTTGACATTGCCATAGAAGCCGATTTAGTAGAAGAAGTAGCGCGAGTATTTGGCTACAACAACCTACCAAGTACTAACCCTGTAGCCAGCATGGAAATTCCTGCAAAGCCAGAAGTAGAGCGCCCGCTTACAAAGCTGCGTGCCAATATGGTGAGTCGCGGTTACCAAGAAGTTATTACTTACAGCATGGTCGAACCTTCATTACTTGCTAAGTTTGATGATCAGCATAAGCCTGTTGCTTTGTTAAACCCAATCTCAGCAGACATGGCGGTTATGCGCACAAGCTTATGGCCAGGTTTGGTGAAAGCTTTGCAGCATAACCAGAACCGCCAACAAAGCCGAGTGCGTTTGTTCGAAACGGGCCAACGCTTTATTCCAAGTCAGCAAGGCCTGCAACAGCAAGACGTGTTTGCTGGCCTGCTTTATGGCGCAAGCCAACCAGAAAGCTGGCACGCTAAAGCTGCGTCGGTAGACTACTTCGATGCCAAAGGCGATTTAGAATCATTACTTGCTATTAGTGGCAAAGACTTCAGTTTTGAAGCTGCCACTCAGCTGGCCCTGCATCCAGGCCAAAGTGCTGCCATTAAGCTTGCTGACCAAACGATTGGATATATCGGTGCAATGCACCCTGGTTTGTTGAAAGAGCTGGACCTGCAAGGCCCTGTGTTTATGTTTGAACTCGACCTAGCTTCGATTAGTGAAGGCACATTGCCTGCCTATGAAACTTTGTCTAAGTTCCCAGAAATGCGTCGTGACTTAGCCATTGTACTAGATCAAAAAGTAAGTGTTGCCAAGGTTACGCAACACATCAAAGAAAGTGCAGGAGAATGGCTTACCGATGTGCGTTTATTTGACGTATATCAGGGTCAAGGCATTGAAAATGGACAAAAAAGTCTGGCTTTAGGCTTGACGTGGCAGCACCCAGAGCGCACTCTTAAGGATGATGAAGTGAATCAGTGGGTCGAGCAGGTGGTTGAAAGCCTGTCTGATCACGCTGGAGCGAGCTTAAGAGGCTAAAATAACCCCATTAGGTTACGCCTAATGGGGCATCACGTCTTGTAAGCTGAAGAATAATAAATATTAGCGGGGGCCCGTGTATGGGATCACTCACCAAAGCTGACATGGCTGATCGCCTAAGTGCACAACAAAACTTGAGTAAACGTGATGCCAAAGAAATGGTAGAGGCTTTTTTTGAAGAAGTGTCTGCCAGCCTCATTGGCAACGAACAAGTCAAATTATCAGGGTTTGGTAATTTCGACCTAAGAGACAAACGCTCGCGCCCTGGTCGCAACCCAAAAACGGGTGAAGAAGTGGCGATTTCCGCCCGACGTGTAGTGACTTTTAGACCCGGCCAAAAGTTAAAAGACCGCGTTGAAAAAGAAAACTAGCTGCGTAAGCTATCCTATCAAAGACTTGATTTAAATCCATATTGTTGCCTAATACAACGCATGTGTGCTTCCAAAGTGTCATGCATTCTAGTAACATACTCGCCCTGTTGAAGCGCTGCTAACGGCCTTTTACAGATGTGTCGGGGCGTGGCGCAGTTTGGTAGCGCACCTGCCTGGGGGGCAGGGGGTCGTAGGTTCAAATCCTGCCGTCCCGACCAATTAATTCCTTTTATTTCAATGCCTTGTCTTATTCTTTGTTTTTCAAACTTGCGAGTTTTAAGTTATGGGGAAAAACGCGGGGAAAACAATCTACCTAGTCGCTTTAACCGTATGCTTTTTCCTGTCATACATCTTAAGCATCTTAGGGTCTTTATGACCTGATGCTTGCAGCTTGTCAGAAGCCCTTGCTAATGCTGAATTTAATTTAGATCAATGTGCTTA
>CAXHZX010000029.1:0-11619 GCA_964022265.1 uncultured Oceanospirillaceae bacterium
ACCGCTAATACCGACTCATAGCTAAATAATGGCACATAGCTTATGCCAGGCAAGTCTTTAGGGTTTGCGGTAATTACAAGGTCTAATTCACCATTACGAAGTGCAGGCAAAGGAGCAAAGTTAAAACCACTGGCTAAGTCGAGCTCTACTTCAGGCCAGTAACCTCTGTATTTGTCTAGGCTTGGCATCAGCCACTGAAAACAGCTGTGGCACTCTATCGCAATATTAAGCCTGCCCACTGAACCCGCGGCCAGGCGGGCAAGTTCACGCTCTGTGTTACGAATCTGTGGTAAAAGGTCATCAGCTAATGACAATAGCCTTTGGCCGGCCGTGGTGAACTCCACGGGTTTGGTTTTTCTAACGAAAATCTCAAGACCTAGTTTATGTTCCAAGTCTTTAATTTGGTGTGACAAAGCCGACTGAGTGAGAAAAACTTTATCAGCGGCTTCTACCAAGCTTCCGGTTTCTCTTAAGGCCAGTAGAGTGCGAAGATGTCTTAATTCAATCATGGGTGGTTGTTAAACAGTAGGTTCCAGTAACAAAAATTCCATTAGGGCTTTTTGAGCGTGTAAGCGGTTCTCTGCTTCGTCGTAAACGATGCTTCTTGGATCTTCAAACATATGCTCACTGATTTCTAATCCACGATACGCAGGTAAGCAGTGCATAAATAGGGCATCGGCTTGGGCTAGGTCCATTAATTCTGGGTTGACTTGATACTCTTTAAAAGCTTCTTCTCTGGCTTTTTTCTCATCTTCTTGGCCCATCGATGCCCAAGTGTCAGTCACCACAAGATGGCTGCCTACAACGGCTTTTTTAGGGTTTTGGATTAAGGTGACCCTGTCGGAGTTAGCGTTCATCAAATCTGAATTGGGTAAGTATCCATCTGGACACGCCACGTTTAACTTAAAATCAAATTGTTTGGCAGCGTTAATAAAAGAGTGACACATGTTGTTGCCATCACCGATCCAGGTCACAGTTTTACCTTTTATACTGCCACGGTGCTCTACAAAGGTTTGAATATCTGCCAGCAATTGACACGGATGATAATCATCAGTGAGTGCATTAATAACAGGCACTTTAGAGTGAGCGGCAAATTCTTCTACTTGAGCATGCGAGAAGGTACGAATCATAACGATATCGACCATGCTTGAGATAACCTTGGCACTATCGATGATAGGTTCACCGCGGCCAAGCTGGGTATCTTTGGACGATAAGAAGATAGCATGCCCACCCAGCTGCGCCATGCCTGATTCAAAGGAGACGCGGGTACGAGTGGAAGATTTTTCAAATATCATGCCCAAGACACGATTACGAAACGGCTCGTAGATTTCCCCTTGGTTACGAATGTTTTTTAGCTCAATCGCGCGCTTAATTACCCAATCTAGCTCTTTTGGAGCAAGGTCAAGTAATGTTAAAAAGTGTCGTGGAGAATTATGAGACATGGCAAAGGGCTACCCAAACAAGTAATGATAGGACTAAAGAGTGCTTGTTGCAAATTCAACCGCACTGATAACAAAATATACAAAAAAACAGCCAAAATAATACCAGTAGCGCGTTTCTTTAGCTAAATAATACCTGACTAAATCACTCGGATAGGTTTATAATTGCCACAATTATTTTTTAAAGACTTTCAGATGGGTTTTTGTTCACAAAATCGCCCCATCCAATACCTTTATCGAGCGAGACCTCAATTATGGATACTTTATCTACCATTAAAGAACAGATCGAAAACAATGCTATTTTGTTGTACATGAAGGGCACTCCAAAGTTTCCCCAGTGTGGTTTTTCTTCACAAACTGTACAAAATTTAATGAACTGTGGTGAGCGCTTCGCATTTGTTAACATTTTAGAGCATCCAGATATTCGCGCAGAATTACCTAAATACGCCAATTGGCCAACCTTCCCACAGCTATGGGTGAATGGTGAGCTTGTCGGCGGTTGCGATATCATTACTGATATGGCGCAATCTGGTGAACTGGCACAATTAATTAGCGCTGCTGCTGCCTCTGCACCTGAAGCAGAATAAATTACACCCTACAAAATTAACTCAATAACCTTAAAGAGGAATGACTATGAGCGTTTTAGTCGGTAAACAAGCCCCAGATTTCACGGTTCCAGCTGTATTAGGCGACGGTACTATTGTTGATGACTTTAATCTTGCAGAAGCAATTAAAGGCAAGTATGGCTTGGTATTTTTCTATCCATTAGATTTCACCTTCGTATGCCCTTCAGAGCTTATCGCCCTAGATCACAGAATGGATGATTTTAAGGCACGTGGTGTAGAGGTCATTGGTGTATCAATCGATTCTCACTACACACACAACGCATGGCGCAACACTGCTATCAACGATGGCGGCATTGGCCCTGTAAAATACACCTTGGCTGCTGACATGGCGCATGACATTTGCCGTGCATACGACGTTGAACTAGCTGACGGCAGCAAAGCATACCGTGGCGCGTTCATCATTGACCGTGACGGACAGGTTCGCTCGCAAATTATCAATGATTTGCCACTGGGTCGTAATATGGACGAATTGTTGCGTATTGTTGACGCACTACAGTTCCACGAAGAGCACGGCGAAGTGTGTCCAGCAGGTTGGACAAAAGGCGATTCAGGTATGACTGACTCACCAGCGGGTGTAGCTTCTTACCTAAGCGAAAACTCAGATAAGCTTTAAACCTTATCTTAAAAAGCCCCACTAGTTTAGCGCTGGTGGGGCTTTTTTGTGTGCTTAAGTTTACTAGGTGCGCCCATAACTTAATGCTGTTAGGTGTCGATATGCCGTTTATATGCGGTGAAAACAGCTCATGGCACCAGTTCTTCATTGCATAACTTTATAGGCCTCGTTAAAATTAAAGCCTGTCCCTAATCCCAGCTTCTACTATTGAAAGGCATCTTGAATGGCCTCTACCCAAGCTAAACTGAGCCCTAAAGTGACTCAAGCACCCGTGCCAATGCGTTTTGTTGGGCCTATGAAAATTAGTGCCCAAAAAAGCCTAGACGAGGCTTGGCAAGACAAAGTATCCGTCCCTTTAGCCACTTATGAAATTCCACTTTGGCACTCTGTAGGCCGAGGTGCAAGGCTTTCTGTGCTTTGTGATGAAGGCATTAAAACCACCCTAGTTGACGAGCGAATGACGCGTTCTATATTGTTAGAAGCAGAGAATGCCAGCCAAGTTTTAAATGCTTGGCGTTCAATTGAAAATCGCCAAGATGAAATGCAAGTTGTTGTGGAGCAAACTAGCAGATTTGCCCACCTTATTAATATGAACATGCAAATCGTGGCTAACTTATTGTATCTGCGCTTAGAGTTCAAAACAGGCGATGCTTCTGGCCACAACATGGTGACTAAAGCTGCGGATAGGCTTATGCAATGGGTTCTTGCAGAGTATCCAGAACTTTCATATAGCTCGATATCGGCCAACTATTGTAGTGATAAAAAAGCGACTGCGGTCAATGGTATTTTAGGGCGAGGTAAGTATGTTGTTGCAGAACTGACCGTTCCTAGAGACCTTTGCGAGCGTAAGCTACTGTCAACTCCAGAAAAGATTGTTGATCTCAATATTAAGAAAAACCTATTGGGCACATTAATGGCGGGTGGCATGCGCAGCGCTAATGCCCACTTTGCCAATATGCTACTTGGGTTTTACCTTGCCACAGGACAAGATGCTGCCAACATTATAGAAGGCTCGCAAGGCATGGTTCATGCCGAGGTGCGAAATGGAGATTTGTATTTTTCATGCACCTTGCCAAATATCATTGTTGGCACCATTGGCAATGGCAAAGGCCTAGATTTTGTGACTCAAAACTTAGCTCACCTTGGGTGTTCTAATCCCGCACAAGCAGGTGAAAATTCGCGCAGGCTAGCTCAAATATGTGCAGCAACTGTGCTGTGTGGTGAGCTTTCTTTATTGGCTGCCCAAACCAACCAGGGCGAGCTAATGCAAGCCCATCTAAAGTTAGAGCGTTAAATGAACGATCAAACCAACCGTCGCAAGCGCCAACACATCGAAGTTATCATGAAAGATGAGGGCGTCGAACGTAATGGGCGTTTCTTTGATGATATGTTTCTGCAGCATCGTGCGATGCCTGAAATAAACCTAGCTGATGTTGACCCTAGTATCACGGTTATGGGCAAGCTTTTAAGTTTTCCATTGTTAATCTCATCCATGACAGGCGGTGATGATGCTCTTGTAGAGAAAGTGAATCAACGCTTGGCTAAAGCTGCACAAATTACGGGTGTCGCCATGGGAGTTGGCTCTCAGCGGGTTATGCTTGAAGATGAAAAAGCCGCGCAAAGCTTCGCGCTGCGAAAGTTTGCGCCAGATGCGCTATTGTTCGCCAATGTAGGTGCAGTGCAACTTAATTACGGTATAGGCCACGAGCAGTTGCAACAGGCTATTGACGTATTAGAAGCTGATGCTATGTTTTTGCATCTCAACCCTTTGCAAGAAGCAGTGCAGCCAGAGGGCGACACTAATTTTGCTAACCTAGCTCAAGCTATTGGGCATGCTCAAGCTAATTTAGATGTGCCGCTGGTGCTAAAAGAAGTGGGCGCAGGTTTAAGTGTGGCTGACATAGAGTTAGGTTTAGCCCACGGTATTAAGTGGTTTGACGTTGCTGGCCGTGGCGGCACCTCATGGGCGCGCATTGAGCAACAGCGCCGAGAAGATTCCCACACGCTTGGGTTCACACTGCAGGACTGGGGTATACCCACACCGGTTGCGATGAAAAATGCACGGCCTTACATGCAAGATGCAAATTTTATTGCAAGTGGTGGTTTGCGCAATGGGCTAGACTTGGTAAAGAGTGTTATCATGGGCGCAAAATTAGGTGGGGTGGCTAAGCCTTTGCTGGAGCCAGCTATTGAGTCTACTGAGGCTGTGGTGGCTGCGATAGAAGCCCTGAAGAAAGAGTTTGTTACCGCTATGTTCTTATTGTCTGCAAGCTCTGTAGATGATCTGTATTTGAACGATTCGTTAATACTTAGTGAAAGTTAGTCTGAGACACCTGTACTTCATTAAGTTTGTAGCATGTAAGATAGAGAAGCTATATGCCCTTTGGGATTGATGACATAAGTTTTTACACCGCTAACTTTAGCCTCGATTTGCAAGAGTTAGCAGCCAACAATGGCTCAGATGCCGCAAAATACACTGTTGGTATCGGCCAAGAGCGCATGAGTGTGCCAGGTGAAGACGAAGATATAGTGACAATGGCCGCTAATGCCAGTTTGCCTTTACTTGAAGGCATGAAGGAGCGTGGTGAAAGCCTAGATGCGATCACAACGATTTTGTTTGCCACTGAAACCGGCATAGACCAATCTAAGGCTGCGGGTGTGTATTTACATTCGCTGCTGGGATTAAGCCCTAGATGTCGCGTGGTAGAGCTCAAGCAAGCTTGCTATAGCGCCACAGCTGCGTTGCAATTGGCAACTGCATGGGTTGCTCGAAAACCCACAGAAAAAGTTTTAGTGATCGCCTCAGACATCGCTCGATATGAGCGCCAAACACCAGGCGAAGCGACTCAGGGCTGCGGCGCTGTTGCGATGATCGTAAGCTCAAACCCTAGAATTATTGAACTTGACCCAGAAACTGGCATTCATACTGAAGATGTAATGGATTTCTGGCGCCCCAATTACCGCTCAACAGCCTTGGTTGATGGTAAATATTCCACCAAGGTTTACCTGCGGTGTGTGCGCGCTGCCTGGCAAGATTTTCAGCAACAGAGTGATTTAAAGTTTGAAGACTTTAATTACTTTTGCTACCACCTTCCATTTAGTCGTATGGCCCAAAAAGCCCATAACCACTTGGCTAATTGCAATGCGCATGATTTGACTGGCCAAGCACTGGAACAGCAAATATCAGCCAGTCTTATATATAACCGTATCACGGGTAATAGTTATACTGCAGCCATGTATATTGGTCTTGTTTCTTTGCTAGATAATACTGGCGAGGACCTTTCTGGCAAGCGTATTGGTTTCTTCAGCTATGGTTCTGGCAGTGTAGGTGAGTTTTTCACTGGCGTGCTGGTGGATGGTTACCAAGATATGCTCCATAAGCAAGATCATGAAGCCATGCTCGCGGCCAGGCAGCCACTAAGCTACGCTCAATATCGACAAATGTACGCCTTTGAAGTGCCTACAGATGGAGGTGACCATGAGTTTGCTCATCAAACCAATGGCAAGTTCCGACTTACCGGTATCAGCCAGCATAAACGTCTTTATCAAAGCCAATGACCAAACTTGGTGCTCACTCTTTTGCATCTATGCCTAAAAGCGTAGCCTGCACGCGAGTAAGGGTGCCCGGCAAAGTGATTATCACTGGCGAGCACGCGGTGGTATATGGTACGCCGGCGCTTGCGTGCGCTATAAATAAGCATGCAGTGGCCCAGGTAAAAACCATACCTGAACATGGCGTTCGCCTTATCATCAAAGATTTTGATATCGATCAACATTTTACCCAAGCTCAGCTTTTGCAATGTTCAAATAAAACGCAAAATGCCCATGCTGCCTACTTGGCCGGAAACTTGGCATTAAACCAAGTGGTTGATCATCCCGAAGTGTTTTTTGCGGCAGCCATCGGAGCAAGTGGCTTAGTTGAACATTTAGATGATAAGACTGGAATAGCTGTTGTTTTAACCACAGACTTAGCGGTCGGAGCGGGGATGGGTTCATCGGCAGCCCTTGTGGCGGCTATGCTTGCAGCATGTTTCAAGCACTTGGGCAGACCTTTAGAAAGGGCTCAATTAGCCCAGCAAACGACTCAGAGCGAGCATTGGCAGCATGGCCACTCAAGTGGTTTAGACCCCTATATCTGTCTCTTTGGTGGTATGCATTGCTATCAAAAAGATAACCCGCCTATCTCACAACTTAAACCTTTAGAAAATCTACCGGAAAGCTTTTTGGTTTTAACTGGAAAGCCTTTAAGTACTACCGGCGAATGTGTCGATTTTGTAAGGCAAAAAAACTTCCCGCAAACCATTTGGGATCAATTTTCCAAGGTGCAAAGCCAAATGATTAATAGTTTAGCGCTTGCTAAGCTGAACCACTTTTATGACGCCATAAAATCGAATCACTCACTTTTATGCCATATTGGTGTGGTGCCATCGCTCATTAAGAAGTTTATCAGTCAAATTGAAGACCGTCATGGTGCAGCAAAAGTCTGCGGCGCAGGCAGTATTTTAGGCGAGGCTGGTGGTTTGATTTTTGTAACGGGGCTGAGCCAGTCGACACTTAGGGAACTTTGCCAACAAAATGGATATGACTTCATGGCATTGAACCCTGACTTGCAGGGGGTAAGCTATGGGCAATGTTAAGACAGCAATCGCATCTGCACCTGCTAACACCATGTTAATGGGTGAGCATGCTGTGCTGTTTGGCTATAAAGCATTGGTGTGCGCATTAAAACAGCGAATTTTTGTGCAAGCTAGCATTCGCGATGATGATCAAGTGGTTATTGATTCTAGCCTTGGCCATTTTTCTTGCAAGCTTGGTGAGTTGTCGAAGCAAATGGAGGAGCCAACCCCCTTTGCTTTTGTCCTTAACGCATTAGCAATCTCGAATACTAAAACTGGCGTGCACCTACGTATCGAGTCAGGCTTTAATCATACTTTGGGCCTTGGTTCATCTGCTGCGGTCACCGTTGCTGTCATTGGTGTTATGGCATTGCTTGGTGGTGGCTCGATCGATAGGCAAGCTGTGATGAAGCTTGGTATTAAGGTGATTAAAAAAGTGCAAGGCAGTGGCTCTGGTGCTGATGTCGCTGCAAGTTCCTTAGGTGGTGTGGTTGAGTTTGAGGCCAGTCCGCCCAGTGCCAAAAATGTCTTTTTGAGTGCTGAAATGTTGGCTAAGGCACCAGAACTAAGGTTGGTTTATTGTGGTTACAAAACGCCAACCCCTATCGTTATTAATAAAGTAGCAACAGCAGCCAAAGGTAATGAAGCGCACTTTAAAAAGTGTTACGCCGCAATGGGTGAATGTGTGGATCAATGCATTGGCGCGATCAAAGATTCCAGTTGGCACACATTTGCTGATTCTATGAACTTGTATCAGCATCATTTGCGCAATATAGGTGTAAGTGATGATGCTATTGAAAGCATTATAGACTTGGGTCACAATCAAGCACATTCAAAATTCACCAATACGGCAGTTGAAAAACCACTGTTTGGTGCAAAAATATCCGGTTCTGGGCTTGGCGATTGCGTGTTGATCATGGGGGCCAAGGAAATCGATTGGCCGCACCAGCAAATTCCGTTGGTGATAGATTCCCACGGTGTGCGCGAAGAAACCTTGTTGCCAAGCCAAGCTGGCCTAGAGACCTAAATATGACTTCGAAAAATGGGGTGATTGCTATGCCCAATGATGCAGTGAGTATGTGGGTTGATCAGGTATTAGGGGCATTCAAATATAACGAGCCTAAAGATTTTGCCAGCGTATACGCACCCAGCAATATTGCGTTGAGTAAATATTGGGGCAAGCGTTGCTCACAATTTAATTTGCCAGTGACAGGGTCTATCTCCATCTCTTTAGCCAAGCATGGCACTCATACTCAACTGTCGGTATGCGACACCCAAAGCCACTGTGTTTTACTGAATGGGAAACAGCTTGATGCAAACGATAATTTTGTTTTAAAAATTTGTGCATGGCTTGATCGGGTTTTGCCCGCCTATCTAAAGTTACGTGTTGAAACAACCAACACAGTGCCCACAGCTGCAGGTTTGGCGTCTTCTGCTAGTGGGTTTGCTGCATTGACCTTGGCGACCAATGAATTAATGGGATGGGGCTTATCAGAGTCTCAGTTATCAGCACTGGCACGCCTTGGTAGTGGTAGTGCTAGCCGTTCACTTTGGCATGGTTTTGTTAAGTGGAATCATGGAGAAAAGGCTGATGGCAGTGACAGCGTGGCTGCGCCCCTTGAGCAACTTTGGCCAAAATTAAGAGTGGGTTTGCTCACTGTTTCAAGCACTGCTAAAGCGGTGTCTTCTCGTGAAGGTATGGCGCGCACTATTGCTACGTCAAAACTTTATGAGCAATGGCCTGCCCAAGCACACGGTGATTTGGCGGTGATTGAAAATGCTATTATTGAAAATAATTTTGAACTCATGGCGCAAACGGCTGAGCACAATGCTATGAGCATGCACGCAACGATGGCTGCCGCATGGCCGCCCTTGGTCTATTGGCAACCAGAATCTCTCAATCAAATGCAAAGGGTATGGCAGCTGCGTGAACAAGGCTTGCCTCTCTATTTGACTATGGATGCTGGCCCCAATATCAAGTTATTGTTTGAATCTCAATATGAGCAAGATGTAAAAGCCGCGTTTGCTGATGTGCAGGTGATTACACCTTTTAGTTAGTTTAAGTTGCGGAATTTTTTGATGAAAAAACTAGCGTTAGACGCAACAGACATACGTATTTTAGACGCCGTGCAAAATAATGGCAGGCTTAGCAAATTTAAACTTGCTGAACTTGTCAATTTATCACCAACACCCTGTTGGGTGAGGTTAGATAAGTTAAAAAAGCTGGGCCTGATCAAAGCTTATTATGCTGACATTGATCTTCATCAATGGGTTGATTTCACCCAAGTCATGGTGACCGTCTCTTTAAAAACTCACCAAAAATCGGATTTTGAACGCTTTGAGTCATACATTAGCGCGCTGGATGAAGTTGTTGAATGTTTTGCAACAGGGGGCGGGTCAGACTACGTAATGAAGGTAGTGTGTAAAAATCTAGCTAAATTTCAAACGTTAATCGAACAGTTACTTAATGACGATATTGGTATAGATCGTTATTTTATCTACATCGTCACTAAAGTCGTTAAACGCTCGCAGCCTAACCTTAGAGCCTTGTTTAATGACATGGCAAACAAAGACTAAAGAGTCTCTTTTCCACATTTTTTTAGCCCATTTTATTTTGCCACTTCCCCTATAGTGTAACCAAATCACTTTTATAGGCTGTTGAATATTGGCCTAATGAAATAACTGAGGGTTAAACGATGAATACTGTAAAAGATTTTGGCTTTGGAACACAGATTAGAAAGTCTCCTTATTTTGACGCCACGATCAGGTGGGGCGCAAAAGATTTTTCTGTATATAACCACATGTACATCCCGCGCGATTTTGGTAACCCACAAGAGAATTTTTGGAACCTGGTGAACGATGTCATTTTGTGTGATGTTGCGGTAGAGAGGCAGGTGGAAATCACTGGGCCTGACGCTGCCAAATTTGTTCAGCGCCTTATTTCGCGTGATCTTAACAAATGCGCTGTAGGCCAGTGTCGTTATGTTTTATTAACTAATGCAGAAGGTGGCGTTTTAAATGACCCGATCATGTTAAGGTTGGGAGAAAATCACTTTTGGATCTCATTGGCTGACAGCGATATTTTGCTCTGGGCACAAGGAGTCGCGGTTAATTCAGGTTTAGATGTTCAGATTAGGGAACCAGATGCCTCTCCGCTGCAGCTTCAAGGACCCAAGTCTGGCAAAGTCATGCAAGCCCTTTTTGGCGATGGAATTTTAGATCTGAAGTATTACTGGCTCAGGGAATATGAGCTGGATGGTATTCCATTAATTGTTTCGCGAACAGGCTGGTCGAGCGAACTAGGTTATGAAATTTATCTTAGAGATGAAACCAAAGGCGATTTGCTGTGGGAAAAGATTATGGCTGCTGGCAAACCTTTTGGAATAAAACCAGGCCACACGTCAACCATAAGGCGTATAGAGGGTGGCATGCTCTCTTATCATGCGGACATGGATATCAATACCAACCCCTTTGAACTGGGTCTAGATCGTTTGGTGGAGCTGGATGGTGATTTTGACTTTATCGGTAAAAAGGCCCTACTTAATATCCGTAACGAAGGCATCAAGCGTAAGCAAGTGGGTTTAATTATTGAAGGCGAGATTATTGAGGGGTCCAACACTAGTTTTTGGACGTTAGAGAAGGACGGTAAGTGGGTTGGGAAGGTGACCTCGGCGGTTTATTCGCCTCGATTAGAAAAAAATATTGCTTTAGCTATGGTGGAAATTTCAGCTGTAGATCTAGGGACAGAACTGTCAGTGATAAAACCTAACTCCAAAACCATAGCAAAGGTAGTACAAAAGCCGTTCTTTGATCCGAACAAAAGATTAGCAGCGGGCTAACCTAACCTATGCTAATTATTTTACCGTTAAATGTGGGTCATTCGAAAAACAGCCCTGGCTGTTATCTAGCAACACAATAAACCACGAATCAATAATGGACATGCTTACAGAGGTGCCTGGTTTGGGTGGGTTAATTTGCCATTTGATAGGTGCATTGCCATGGCAATCGGTCTCGATCGGGGTTGGTGATAGTGTGCTACCCCCCATTACGCCAGGCAAAGCCAAAGCAATTGCAACGTAGTGACTTTTCCAAGCAATGGGAGGCTGCCTGTTAGCGTAGTCTTGCCAAGCATTCTCCCAAAGATTTTCATTATCAATAACTCTTGGCTGATTTTTAATCAAGCGATTAGCTTGTATTAAAAGCGGGCCTTTCCATTGCTCAAGAATGTAATCAGACACTTCAAGGTTAGCCGAAAATGCTGGTGAACTTGTATTCACCAGCATTATTATCGATGCGATTATGCCTTTGAGGCGCCCAAATTTAAT
>CAXHZX010000030.1:0-11121 GCA_964022265.1 uncultured Oceanospirillaceae bacterium
TACTCGGCTACGAACCGAGCGGTCAGAGGTTCGAATCCTCTCGGGCGCGCCATTTTTCAAGAATTTTAGAAGCCTTTGCATGGATCACCTGCAAGGGCTTTTTTGTGCGCTAAGAGAAATGGGCTTTTCCGTGTTTAAACGGGTTGTTTATTGGCTTTTGCAGTAACAGCATTTTTTATCAGCAAGATGAGCACACCTAAAAAGCCCCCTAACATAACAGCCATTAATAAAATCAACACACTTGAGCGGCTGCGCTTAAGCTCGATTGAGTTTATGTCGTAACTTGCGGCGCTAAAATTATCGCTAGTGATCGGTGTTCTAGAAAATGCGTCTATCGCTCTTTCAATGCTAGGGTCGTCGACTAAAGTCTGTTTCTTTTTTTCAAGTGCAATAATTTCATTTAAAAACAAGCTAGGAAACTGCCTGGCAAGTAGTAGCTCTAGTTCGGTCTCAATGGCCACGTACCCTCTGTAATAAAATGGTTCTTCAGCGCCAAGGGTTGTCACTACTGTAGATTGAGTGTTGAAGGTTTGTGTGTTGAGCGTGTTGTTTTCAATTTTTAATGCGCGTGCTAACTGGGCTTGCTCTTTTAAAAAGGCGACGCGCGAATTTGTGGCCATTTGCTGCTGTTTTAATGCATGTAAGTGATTGATGGCGATATCTTCTATTTGCTTGTCAATATTCCTGGCATGAGCCTCTATGGCGGTGTTAAAGGCGGTTTGGATTTGGTTTTTAACATTAATAGTAGATTGTTTAAGGGCTGCGTTCAAAACCTGGGAGGCAAGATCAGGTTGATGGGTGTTAAAATTGATAAGCCAGTTTACCCTCGGGTCGGGGTGCTTTTCACCGGGTTTAGTTATGGTAAACATTCTGGCTGCTTGTTGGGTTCTTTTTGAAAATTTAGCGTTAGTTTCTGTTGGGTTTTTAGCAGCCACATAGTTTAAGGCCAATACATTTTCTTCAAAAGTTTGATAGCGCTCTAAGTCCTCAATTAACATAATTTCAAGGTGATGCGGTGACAATTGGTATAGGCTGGTTTCCTTCAGTGCATCATATTTTTGCTTTTCAAAGCTGCTTAAGGGCTTAATTTCTAACTGGCCTTGAAAGCTAGCAGGGCTTAGTGCTAGGTAAATAAGGCTAAAGATTGCTGCAACACTAGCAGCGGCGATAATTAACCATTTACCTAGCCATAGTTGTTGCAGTAGTTCTGTAAGGTCAATTTCATCTTCGCGTTCTTGATAGCTCATGGCGATCCTTTGTGATTTTGGGTTGGCGTTACATTCTTGTAAAGATATTATTATATAAATAAATTAATGATTTAGCCAATAGGCTTTTGGGTTATAAAACAATTATTTTTTATCCTGTGGGCCGAATCCAAGCCAAATCTGAGCCACATCCAAATAGAATTGCAACCTACATCTAAAGCCAACAAATTTTTACTAGATGGCATGGGTAATCATCAGTTTTGCATATTTATTTGAGCGCATTTACTGGGCCAAAAAACGCCTGTATCAGCATAAAAATTTACCGAAAAGCCTGATTAAGAATGGCCCAAATTAGCGTGCAAAGGCCGATGGTGACATGGGCAATAACCAACATTAAATGGCTTTTACGGTTGTTTAGTTGGGTTAGAAGCTATAGGATTAAAGCGGCATATATATATCTGTGTGCGTCACTGAGATTTGAATAAAGGTTTGAAGCCTTGAGATTTGTGTATTCATTTGCTAGTTTGAGTTACAACTTAAAAAATGATTCACATCTAATTATAATAACGGAGTTTTACATGAATAAGTTTGTTAAAGGTATTGCAGTTGCTGGTATGGCAACCGCTATGTCACAAGGCGCAGTAGCTGCTTGTGGCGATGTTTCAATTGCAGAAATGAACTGGGCATCTGCAGAATTAATGGCTAACGTAGACAAAATTATCCTTGAAGAAGGCTACGGTTGTTCAGTTGAGCTAGTTCCTGGTGCAACTCTAACTACTTTCGCTTCCATGGACACCAAAGGTGTTCCTGATGTAGCCCCTGAGCTATGGACTCAAGCTGTAGAAGTGCCACTAAAGGCCGCTATTGCTTCTGGTGCATTACTTTCTGTAAACCCAAAACCAATCGTAGGCGCGGGTGAGGGTTGGGTTGTACCTGACTACACCTTGGCAAATAACCCAGAGCTAAAAACTGTTTTGGATATTATTGAGCGTCCAGATCTTTTCCCATTCAACGAAGACCCATCTAAGGGCGCATTTGTAGGCTGTCCTGCGGGTTGGGGTTGTCAGCAAGTTAACAACAACTTGTTCACTGCATTTAACATGGCAGAAAAAGGTTGGGTATTAGTAGATCCAGGTTCTGCTGCGGGTCTTGACGGTGCTATGGCTAAGTCTGTTCAGCGTGGTGACAACTACTTCGGTTACTACTGGTCTCCAACAGCAATGATGGGCAAGTACAACATGGAAATGGTTGACTTTGGTGTGCCATTCGTTGAGATGGATCACTGGACTAACTGTATTACCCAGGCAGAATGTGCAGATCCACAGCAATCAGCTTGGAGTGCTTCTGAAATCAACACTATTGTGACTGATTCTTTTGCTGCTAATAACGATCCTAAAGCCGTTGCTTACTTTGGCACGCGTACTTGGCCTGCGAGCGCAATGGGCGCTATGCTAGTGTACATGGCGGACAACCAAGCAAGTGGTTCAGACGCTGCGATCGAGTTCATGATCGAGCACGAAGATGTGTGGACACAGTGGGTTGGTGTTCAGGCAGCTAACAAAATTAAGAAAGCTTTAAACTAAAATAAAGAAGTGCACAAAAGCCTGCTAACACAGTTAGTGGGCTTTTTTTTAAGCCAAACTAAGAAGGATTGATTGTGGAATTATTTGACAAATTTCCATCCTTGGGTCGCACCGATCTGCGTGATCTAAAGAAGAGCATCGACTTTGCTTTTCGTGACTTTTCAAAGGAAAATGGCGAAGCTATTGAAAGCTTTTTTGATCCATTAATGCATTTCATGGTGTGGTTTGAAAATCTGCTCACTAACGCGCCATGGCCTTTAATGATTGTGATTTTTGCACTACTAGCATGGCTTGGTGCACGCAGTATTCCTATCGTGATAGGCACCATTGCTTCATTTATGGCGATTGGCTACTTTGGTATGTGGGAAGACACCATGGCCACCGTGGCGATTATATCTGTGGCTACTTTCTTGTGCATTGGCCTAGGTATTCCTCTGGGTATTTTGATGGCGCGCTCTAATCGTGTTCAATCAGTTATTACCCCTGTGCTAGACGTGATGCAGACTATTCCAAGTTTTGTTTATCTAATCCCAGTAGTAATGCTCTTGGGTATTGGTAAAGTACCGGGCCTTATTTCTGTATGTATTTACGCCTTACCGCCAATTGTGCGTTTAACAAACTTAGGTATTCGCCTTGTAGACAAAGAAGTACTAGAGGCTGCAGAAGCCTTTGGTTCTAGCTACCGTCAAAAATTATTTGACGTTCAAATTCCACTGGCCCTGCCCAATATTTTTGCAGGCGTAAACCAAACTATTATGATGGCACTTGCTATGGTAGTGATTGCATCTATGATCGGCGTGAAAGGTTTAGGTGTACCGGTGCTACGAGCAGTTTCTAACCAATACCTAGCTTTGGGCTTAATGAACGGTTTAGCGATTGTAGCGCTGGCAGTAATATTTGACCGAGTTTCTCAACAGTATGGCATACGGTTGCAAAAGCACCGTCAAGGAGGCCACGGTGCCTGATATTAAGGTTTCTATTAAGAATCTTTATAAGATTTTCGGCCCAAACGGCAAAAAGATGGTCCAAAAAGTTGAAGAGGGCGCTACCAAAGGCTCACTTCAAGCTGAGCATCAGCATGTATTAGGTTTGAATAACGTTAACATCGATATTCCGGCCCGCCGCATTCAGGTGATCATGGGCTTATCTGGGTCTGGTAAATCAACCCTTATTCGTCATTTAAACCGTTTAATCGAGCCTACCTCAGGTGAGGTTTTGGTTGATGGCGAAGACGTTTTGGCTATGTCGGATGAAGAGTTGCGTGAATTTAGACGTAACAAAATGTCGATGGTATTCCAAAAGTTTGCCTTGTTGCCACATCGTACGGTAATGGATAACGTAAGTTATGGCCTACAAATTAAAGGCGTAGATAAAGCTGAAATGGCTGAGCGTGCACAAAAATGGATTGACCGTGTGGGTTTAACTGGTTTTGAAAGCAACTACCCAGCCCAGCTTTCTGGTGGTATGCAGCAGCGAGTAGGCTTAGCTAGAGCTTTGGCAACAGACGCTGAAATTCTACTGATGGACGAGGCCTTCTCCGCGCTAGACCCGCTTATTCGTAATGACATGCAAGACATCTTGCTTGATTTACAAGAGGAATTGCATAAAACCATCATCTTTATTACGCACGATTTAGATGAAGCTTTGAATATTGGCGACAATATCGTAATTTTGCGTGATGGTGCTGTGATTCAGCAAGGGTCTCCGCAAGAGATTGTATTGGATCCTGCCGATGACTATGTACGTGACTTTATTAAAGACATTAACCGTGCGCGTGTTCTAGATGTGAGTTCTGTCATGAATGAAGGTAAGAGTGATTCAGCTTTAGAGCTTGCTCATGACACTATTCTAGAATTGGCTATGCCTGCAATGATTGCAGCGGACGTAACCACTGCAAACGTAGTACGTGATTCTGAAGTAATTGGTAATGTTACCTTGGCTGCTATGATTGGTGGTATTGCCCGCCCTGAGAGCCATGATGATGATCAGGTCACTTACCGCTAAAAATACATCGTTTTTTAGTTGAAATAAAAAGGTAGCTTAGGCTACCTTTTTTTGTGCCAATAAATGCCCTAGCCAGGCTATTTATTGGGCGTGCCCAAGTGAGCCTCATCCATGGTGCCTACTTTGATATGGATACGTTCTGGCCTAGAGCATGCCTGCTAATCATTGTTATAATAATGATTAACTTATTGTTGGCTGCACTATTCAAGTTTTATCAAAGCAATATGAAATTTATCGTTAAACTGTTTCCAGAAATCACTATTAAAAGCCGGTCTGTAAAGAAGCGTCTGGTGCGAAGACTGCATGCCAATTTACAAATTATCTTGCAGCGCATAGACCCACAGATCAAGGTGACTCGGTTATGGGATAGGGTGTTAATAGAGCAGCCTGAAGCCAATTCTAACTGTTATGAAGACTTAGTAGCAGCGCTTGGTAATGTGCAGGGCATTGCCCATGTGGTTCAAGTGCAAGAATACCCACTCACCACGCCAGAGGCTTTATTGGAGACCGTGATTAAGGTTTGGGGCGATGCCTTGGCAGGTAAAAGCTTTGTGGTGCGGGTAAAAAGGTCGGGTGAGCATGATTTTAGTTCTGTTGAAATGGAACGTTATATTGGCAAAGGGATACTGGAGAGCACCCAAGCACTTAAAGTAAACCTTCATCAACCACAGATGAGCGTGAAAATAGAGATAAAAGACAACGCGGTGTTTTTGGTTGAAAGGCGTATTGATGGCATAGGTGGTTATCCGCAAGGAAGCCAGGAGCCGGTATTGTCACTTATCTCTGGTGGCTTTGATTCTATTGTTGCAAGCTATCTGGCCATGAAAAGAGGCTCAAAAACACACTTTTTGTTTTTTAATTTAGGTGGCCCAGCGCATGAGAAAGGTGTAAAGCAGGCGGCATATTTTTTGTGGAATAAATATGCCTCGGCAGCTAAGGTAAAGTTTATAAGCGTACCCTTTGATGAAGTAGTGGGCGAGTTAATGCAGCAGGTCAGTCACTCACACCGGGGCGTGGTGCTAAAGCGAATGATGCTTAAAGTGGCAGACAGGGTGGCTGCTAAGCTTAAGGCAGAAGCATTAATTACCGGTGAAAGCATTGCTCAAGTTTCAAGCCAGACCCTCACTAATTTAAGTGTTATTGACCGTGCGACACAAAGGCTGGTGCTAAGGCCCCTAGTGACCTTTGATAAGCAAGAAATTATAGATATAGCAGAACGCATTGGTGCCTATGAGCTGGCCGCAACTATGCCTGAGTATTGCGGCATTATTTCAGACAAACCCACCGTTAGAGCCCAGCTTTCTCAAGTGGAAGCGCAAGAGCAAAATTTTGACATGAACCTGCTAGAAAAAGCACTTGAAGGCACTGTGGAATACAGTATTGAATGCCTAGCAGAGGGCTTCGTTGAAGCTGCGCCAACGTCTGCATTAAACCCGCAAAAAAGGTTAGATAACAACCAGGTTGTGATCGACATACGCGAACCTTTTGAGCAACAAAAAAAGCCCCTTAACCTGCCTGGGGTGAAAATATTGACAGTGCCTTTTTATGAAATCAATAAGCACTTTGAAAGCCTAGACCCAAGCCAGCATTATTTGTTGTATTGCGAAAAGGGCGTCATGAGCCAGCTGCATGCTTTGCATATTCAAGATCAGGGTTTTAAAAACGTGGATGTTTATAGGCCAGAGTAAGAAAATTTGTTGCTTAATTCGCACATATCTAGCCGCCTTGTTGAATTTGTTTTACGCTTTTTGGCCAGATCACATAAACCTAGTATTTTATCCGCGCTAGTGTTGCGAAATGGCCCGCAACTGGGTAAATTATCCTACTAACTTGTAAAGTAGCCTCACCATGGCTGCATAACTATTCCGCCACAAGCGGATCAAACTACCGGAGCTGCTACCGTGCCATCATCCGATATAATGCTCGAAGGCCTTACCTTAATGGTATTTGGAATGGGCTTTGTGTTCACTTTCCTTACACTTTTGGTGTTTGCCACAAAAATAATGTCTGCAACGGCTATGTGGATATCGCCCGTTGAAGAAGTGATTATTGCCCCAGCGGTGCCTATGGCGCCAGCTACACAAAGTGTGGCCAATGACCCGCAGCTAATGGCTGTGCTTGCTGCTGCAGTAAAGCGACACCGCCAGGACCGCTGAACCAAACATTCCCAACTTTCCCATTTGATTTTTTTGTACAGGTGTAAACCATGACCGCTGTTAAGCAACCTCTAGGAATAACCGACGTCGTCCTTCGAGACGGACACCAATCTTTATTTGCCACGCGTATGCGGTTGGCCGATATGCTTCCCATTGCGCAGAAGCTAGACCAGATTGGTTATTGGTCTATTGAAACTTGGGGTGGAGCGACCTTCGATTCATGCATTCGTTTTTTAGGTGAAGACCCTTGGGAGCGTATTCGCGCTCTTAAAGCGGCGATGCCTAATACACCACAGCAAATGCTGTTCCGTGCTCAAAATATACTGGGTTACCGTCATTACGCGGATGACGTAGTGCGTAAATTTGTAGAACGGGCTGCTATTAATGGTGTAGATGTGTTCCGCATATTTGACGCCATGAACGATGCGCGCAACCTAAAAACCGCCATTGCGGCTGTTAAAGAAACAGGTAAGCATGCGCAGGGCACTATTTCTTACACTTTGAGCGATCTGCATACTATTGATTATTGGGTAGATTTGGCCAAACAAATTGAAGACCAAGGCGCTGATTCTATTTGTATCAAAGACATGGCGGGTTTGTTAAACCCATACACCGCCTTTGAACTGGTAAGCCGGTTAAAGGCTGAAACAGATTTAATGGTGCAAATGCACTGCCATGCAACAACTGGGTTATCTACTGCGACTATTATGAAAGCCGCAGAGGCAGGCATTGATAATGTAGACACCTCTATTTCATCTATGGCGATGACCTATGGTCATTCACCCACCGAGTCTGTGGTTTCTATATTTGAAGGTTCAGAGCGTGATACTGGCCTAGATATCACAGCCCTTGAAGAAGTGGCTGCTTACTTTAGAGAAGTGCGTAAGAAATATGCAAAATGGGAAGGCTCTCTTAAAGGTGTAGATTCTCGTATTTTAGTAGCGCAAGTGCCAGGTGGCATGCTGACTAACATGGAAAATCAGCTTAAAGAGCAAGGCGCCGCAGATCGTTTGGATGAAGTGCTACAAGAGATTCCACGTGTACGTGAAGACCTGGGCTTTATTCCTTTAGTGACACCTACTTCACAAATTGTAGGCACTCAAGCAGTGCTTAACACCCTAACAGGCGAGCGTTATAAGAGCATTACTAAAGAAACTGCTGGCGTATTAAAAGGTGAATATGGCGCTGCCATGGCCCCCTTTAATGCAGAGCTTCAAGCCCGCGTATTAGATGGCGCTGAAGCTATTACTTGTCGCCCTGCAGACCTGATTGAAGACGAGCTAGAAAAGCTGACTGAAGAGCTTCGTGGTTTGGCCAAAGAGAAAAACATTACCCTTGCAGAAGGTGAGCGTGAAATTGATGACGTATTAACTTATGCATTGTTCCCGCAAGTAGGGCTTAAGTTCCTTGAGAACCGTAATAACCCAGATGCTTTTGAGCCTATTCCTACGTTGGAATCAGCCGCGGCGAGCACAGCAGCAGCTTCGGCGCCTGCTGGGCCATCGGTTTACACCATTGGCGTTAATGGCCAAGAATATGTGGTAGAGGTTTCAGAAGGTGGCGACATCACAGCCGCAGGCGCAATGCCAGTAGGTAATGCAGCCAGTGCGCCTGCTGCAGCCCCAGCCGCCGCGCCACTAACAGGCGGAGAGCCTGTGGTTGCGCCTTTAGCAGGTAACATTTGGAAAGTGAATGCAGTGCCTGGCCAAACCGTGCAGGAAGGTGATGTGTTGTTTATTTTGGAAGCCATGAAAATGGAAACCGAAATTCGCACAAGCAAGGCAGGTACAGTAACAGCCGTACTCGCAAGAGAAGGCGACTCCGTATCCGTTGGCGATACCTTGTTGACTCTAGCGTAGGCGAACGATCATGATAATGGAAAAATTAGTACAACTTTGGCACAGTTCTGGTCTCTACCAAGCCGAACCTGGCCAAATAGTGATGATGGCCGTAGGCTTATTGCTGTTATATTTGGCGATTAAACGTAATTTTGAGCCTTTGTTGCTTATACCCATTGGCTTTGGTGGCATTTTAGCCAATATACCGGGGGCTGGTTTAGCAGACCCAGGCGGCATTTTGTACATGTTCTACTCCATAGGGATTGAGACGGGTGCCTTCCCGCTTGTCATCTTTATGGGTGTGGGTGCCATGACAGACTTTGGCCCATTGTTAGCTAACCCTAAAACGCTATTTTTGGGCGCTGCGGCTCAGTTTGGTATCTTTGCTACCTTAATAGGTGCTGTAGGCTTATCTGCCATAGGTTGGCTTGATTTCTCATTGCAAGATGCAGCAGCGATCGGCATTATTGGCGGCGCAGACGGCCCAACCTCAATTTATGTGGCCAGTAAATTAGCGCCAGACTTATTGGGCGCCATTGCGGTAGCCTCATATTCTTACATGGCTTTGGTGCCGTTAATTCAGCCACCTATCATGAGGTTCTTAACCACAGAGAAAGAGCGTCAAATTAAAATGGTGCAGCTGCGCCCAGTGGGTAAGCTAGAAAAAATAGCCTTCCCAATGCTTCTACTGTTGTTAGTGGCATTTATGCTGCCAGATGCAGCTCCGCTATTAGGTATGTTCTGCTTTGGTAACTTAATGCGTGAATCTGGTGTGGTAGAGCGTTTAGCAGACACCACCCAAAATGCACTGATTAACATTGTGACTATTTTCTTAGGTTTGGCTGTGGGTTCGAAGCTATCGGCTGAATCATTCCTAGACCTTGAAACCCTAGGCATATTGGCTTTAGGCATGGTTGCCTTTGCTATGGGTACCGCCTCTGGTGTATTGATGGCAAAACTAATGAACAAGATAACAGGCGGTGGTATTAACCCGCTTATTGGTTCTGCTGGTGTATCAGCGGTGCCAATGGCTGCGCGTGTGTCTAACAAAGTAGGCTTAGAGGCGAATAACCAAAACTTCTTGTTGATGCATGCTATGGGGCCAAACGTTGCGGGTGTTATAGGCTCAGCAGTTGCCGCAGGTATTATGATTAACTACCTAGGCGGTTAATTTATCCCTTTAAAAGCGGAGCTCTTTATGCCGGTATTATTGGCAAAAAGAGCTCCGCTTTTTTGTTGCTGATCGATATTTTTATCTTATGGGTACTTGGATGCTTGGGTAGCTTGGGGACCATAGTCAATAATAATAAATATCAAGTTAATGCAGCACAAATAAACAAATTACACATACTAAACCTAAATAAGTCGCCCCAAATAAGTAACCCTACAATACGTAAACCCTAGAGGTACTGGCAATGAGCCAATTTTTCCAGATACATGCTGAATCACCCCAGCCAAGGTTGATAAAGCAAGCCGTAGAAATTATCCAAAAGGGTGGCCTAGTGGTGTACCCCACAGATTGTGCTTATGCCATCGCATGCCATTTAGGTGACAAAAAAGCGGTAGATCGCATAAAACAAATTCGCCAACTGGATGAAAAACACCACCTCACCCTAGTGTGTGAAGACCTTAGCCAAATAGCGACTTATGCCAAAGTAGATAACGAAGCTTACAGAATTTTAAAATCACACACCCCAGGTGCTTACACCTTTGTTTTAAAAGCCAGTAAAGAAGTGCCAAAAAAACTGTTGCACCCCAAAAAGAAAACCATAGGTTTGCGCGTGCCCAATAACAATATAGCACTCGCTTTACTAGCAGAGCTTGGCGAGCCCATGCTGAGCAGCTCCCTTATTTTACCTAATGAAGATTACCCCCTAACAGACCCATATGACATTAGGCAAACTCTAGAGCACAGCGTAGACCTTATTATTGATGGTGGTTATTGTGGTATGGAAGTCACTTCTTTAGTAAGCTTGGTGGATGGCGAGCTAGAGGTATTGCGCCAGGGAATGGGCAATACCGAAGAATTTCAGTAGCCTAAGCTATTGAAAAATAGAGTTTTTAAACAACGCCGTATATATACCGTGGCGTTTTTGTGTGGGTATTGGGATAATAATTTTATAATAAATTAGCGAAAACTAATTTCTTATACTATAGTTTCTTTATGAGTGTATTTCCGTAAGCTTTAGTATAAGCTAGTAACCTTCAGGAATCTTTTAAGCCTGAAGTGATGTAAAATTTATGGATGAATTTATCAGGTCTCAATATGTCAATTACAGCTGAACTTTGGCAAGCCAATTTAATTGCCCTAATAAGTGCATTTGTTGCTATTAAG
>CAXHZX010000031.1:0-10260 GCA_964022265.1 uncultured Oceanospirillaceae bacterium
ATGGTGCCGACGTTTACGTGCGGCTTATTTCTTTCAAACTTTTCCTTAGCCATGAGTAGAGTCCTCTAAAAAGTTAGGCTTGATTAGTTACCGCTTCAGCAATATTCTGAGGCGCTTCTGAATAGCATTCAAATTCCATAGAGTAGCTGGCGCGGCCTTGAGTTGCAGAGCGCAAATCAGTAGCGTAACCAAACATTTCACCTAATGGCACTTGAGCGTTGATGATTTTACCAGCAGAGCTGTCATCCATCCCCTGAACTATCCCACGACGACGGTTCAGGTCTCCCATCACGTCTCCCATGTTCACTTCTGGGGTTACCACTTCAACCTTCATCATCGGCTCTAGCAAACAGGGGTCGGCTAATTGAGCATACTTCTTCAAACATTGCGAAGCAGCGATTTTAAAGGCCATTTCGTTAGAGTCAACGTCGTGGAAGGAACCGTCATACAAACGGGCTTTTAAACCCAACAAAGGATAGCCAGCGATAACGCCGTTTTTCATTTGTTCTTCAATTCCTTTTTGTACGGCCGGGATGTATTCACGAGGAATTGCACCACCCACAATTTCGTTAATGAATTCTAAACCTTCTTCATCAGAAGGACTAAATTCAATCACTACGTGGCCGTACTGACCGCGGCCACCTGACTGACGCGCAAACTTGTGGTTGGCATCAATGGTAGCGCGAATCTTTTCACGGTAGGCCACACGTGGCTTACCTATGTTGGCTTCAACATTAAATTCTCGGCGCATACGATCAACGATAATGTCTAGGTGTAATTCACCCATACCTGCGATGATGGTCTGGCCTGTTTCTTCATCGGTATTCACTCTAAAAGACGGGTCTTCTTGAGCAAGTTTACCAAGTGCTACACCCATTTTCTCTTGGTCTGGCACGGAACGAGGCTCCACTGCCACTGAGATTACAGGCTCTGGAAATTCCATGCGCTCTAAGACAATTTTATTGTCTACCGAACACAAGGTATCGCCGGTTGTTACGTCTTTAAGACCGATTGCAGCTGCAATGTCGCCAGCTCGTACTTCTTTTATCTCATCGCGGTCGTTAGCGTGCATTTGCACCATACGTCCTATGCGTTCACGCTTACCTTTAACGGGGTTGAATACGTGATCACCTGAGCTGAGTACGCCTGAATAAACTCGCATAAAGGTTAATGTACCCACAAATGGGTCGGTGGCAATCTTAAAGGCTAGGGCTGCAAAAGGGGCATTGTCATCGGCTTCGCGAATGGCAACCGTACCTTTACCGTCTTCTAACACACCTTCAATAGGCTTTACTTCAATTGGCGAGGGCATGTACTCAATCACTGAGTCTAGCACTGCCTGTACACCCTTGTTCTTAAATGCTGAACCTGCGTGTACTAATACAATCTGGTTGGCTAGGGTAGCTTTTCGCAAACCAAGTTTAACGTCTTCAACACAAAGGTCACCTTCTTCAAGGTACTTTTCCATTAAGTCGTCATCAGCTTCGGCTGCGGCTTCAACTAGCTCTTCGTGGAATTGATGGGCTTTATCGATCATATCAGCAGGAATATCTTCCAGCTTATAGGTCATGCCTTGGTCTTCTTCACTCCACATGATGGATTTCATGAGCACTAGATCTACTACGCCCTTAAACTCATCTTCTGCACCTATGGCTAAATGAATAGGAACAGCATTGGCACCTAGACGTTCCTTTAGCTGGTCAACTACCATCAGGAAGTCAGCTCCAGCTCGGTCCATCTTATTCACAAATACCATGCGCGGTACGCCATATTTGTTGGCTTGGCGCCATACGGTTTCTGTTTGTGGCTGAACGCCTGAGGAACCGCATAACACTACCACCGCACCATCTAACACCCTTAAAGAACGCTCTACTTCAATGGTGAAGTCTACGTGCCCTGGGGTATCAATAATGTTGATACGGTGGTCATCAAACTGCTGGCTCATGCCTTTCCAAAAGCAGGTTGTTGCAGCGGAGGTTATGGTAATCCCCCGCTCTTGCTCCTGCTCCATCCAATCCATGGTGGCGGCACCATCGTGCACTTCACCAATCTTGTGGGAACGACCTGTGTAAAACAACACTCGCTCGGTAGTTGTGGTTTTACCCGCATCTACGTGAGCCACGATACCAATGTTGCGGTAACGATTAATGGGAGTTTTACGAGCCATAACAGTTCTCTCTTTCTCTTACGTCGCTTAGAAGCGGAAGTGAGAGAAGGCTTTGTTAGCTTCAGCCATACGGTGAACGTCTTCACGTTTCTTAACCGCAGCGCCTTTGCCTTCAGCAGCGTCTAGAATCTCACCAGCAAGACGCAAAGCCATAGACTTTTCGCCACGCTTACGCGAGTAATCTACCAACCAGCGCATTGCTAGGGCAGAACGACGTGCAGGACGCACTTCAACTGGAACTTGATACGTTGCACCACCTACACGGCGAGATTTTACTTCCACCATAGGTTGGATTGCTTCTAACGCAGCTTCAAATACTTCTAGTGGATCGCCGCCTTTACGCTCAACGATCTTATCTAGAGCACCGTAAACGATACGCTCTGCAACTGATTTCTTACCAGAGATCATGACATGGTTCATGAACTTGGCTAGGGTGACGTTGCCAAACTTAGGATCTGGCAGGATGTCACGTTTGGCGACAACTCTTCTTCTTGGCATGATGGGCCTCAAATATACTTCAGGTTATGTTCAGGATTTAACACTTACTATTAAGTGTTTACCTGGCCTTACTCTTATCGGTTCTCGATAAGTCTCATGGCCAGCCGTTTAAAAACGATCTGGCTAACAGTGCCGCTTTCGCAGTGACTGCCCGTCCTAGCTGATGGTTGTGAGTTACCACACATCAGCTAAGGAAAGTTTCATTAAGACTTAGGACGCTTAGTACCGTACTTAGAACGACTCTGTTTACGATCGCTCACGCCGGATGTATCCAAAGAACCACGTACTGTATGGTAACGAACACCTGGCAAATCTTTTACACGACCGCCACGGATCAATACAACGCTGTGCTCTTGTAGGTTGTGACCTTCACCACCGATGTAGGAGGTAACTTCAAAACCGTTTGTCAAACGCACACGACATACTTTACGTAGAGCAGAGTTAGGCTTCTTAGGGGTGGTTGTATAAACCCTTGTGCAAACGCCACGACGTTGAGGACAAGCCTGCAGTGCAGGTACATCACTCTTTACGACTTTACGCTTACGAGGCTTACGAACCAACTGGTTAACTGTTGCCATTTTGCAAACTCCACATTCTTCATCGGCACAACACTAACAACCTATTTGTTAGTACCGCCGAAATACCCAAAAAATACACAGGACTATATTTGCCTGCCAATTTCGGGCGGTGAATTATATTCGCTTTGTTAGTGAAGCGTCAAGCAAGGCCTGTGCTATTTTGTGCGGCTTAAACCAAATAAAACCCGGGGTTTGAAGAAGCTGATGCTTTATTAGGCAAAAAATCACATTAAATGCAAAAAACCATGCGAATAATGACAAGATCGAGCTTCATTTGAGTTGTTTTTGTTACCTATCGGCTAGCCATTCCTGTATAATATCGCGACTTTTTAAGACTGTAACTAAATGGAGCCCTCATGGCTGACTTAAACTTGTACCGTAACATCGGTATTTTTGCTCACGTAGATGCGGGCAAAACCACTACCACAGAACGAATTCTTAAGCTTACTGGTAAAATCCATAAGACGGGTGAAGTTCATGATGGCGAATCCACTACAGACTTCATGACTCAAGAAGCTGAGCGTGGAATCACAATTCAATCTGCGGCAACGACCTGTTTCTGGAAAGATCACCGCATGAACATCATCGATACTCCTGGACACGTTGACTTCACTGTAGAAGTTTACCGTTCTCTAAAAGTACTTGATGGTGGCGTAGGTGTATTCTGTGGTTCTGGCGGCGTAGAGCCTCAGTCAGAAACCAACTGGCGTTATGCTAACGAATCTGAAGTAGCTCGTATCATCCTTGTGAACAAAATGGATCGCATGGGTGCAGACTTCTTACGCGTGGTTGGCCAAATTGAATCTGTTTTGGCGGCTGTGCCTCTAGTTATGACGCTACCTATTGGCCGCGAAGAAAACTTTGTCGGCATGGTCGATATCCTTTCTAAGAAAGCTTACGTTTGGGATGACACGGGTCTTCCTGAAAACTACGAAGTGTCTGACGTACCTGAAGACATGGTTGACCAAGTGGAAGAGTACCACGAGAAGCTAATCGAAACTGCACTAGAGCAAGACGATGCGTTGATGGAAGCTTACCTTGAAGGTGAAACACCTTCTATGGAAGACATCAAGCGTTGTATCCGTAAGGGTACTATCGCCCTAGACTTCTTCCCAACCTACTGTGGTTCTGCATTTAAGAACAAAGGTGTGCAGTTGGTTCTTGATGCTGTTATTGACTACCTTCCTTCACCTACAGAAGTAGACCCACAGCCGCTTACTGATAAAGAAACTGGCGAAGCCAATGGCGAAGTTGCTCTTGTTTCTGCAGACGAGCCACTACGTGCGCTTGCGTTTAAGATCATGGATGACCGTTACGGCGCGTTAACCTTTATTCGTATCTACTCTGGCGTATTGAAGAAAGGCGATACTATTCTTAACTCGTTCACTGGTAAAACAGAACGTGTTGGCCGTATGGTAGAAATGCACGCTGACGAGCGTACTGAATTGAACTCTGCTGAAGCCGGCGACATTATTGCAATTGTAGGCATGAAAAATGTACAAACTGGCCATACTTTGTGTGACCCTAAGCATGAATGTACGCTTGAGCCGATGATTTTCCCTGAGCCAGTAATCTCTATCTCTGTAACGCCTAAAGATAAAGCGTCTACTGAGAAAATGGGTATTGCCATTGGTAAGATGGTTGCAGAAGATCCTTCATTCATCGTTGAAACAGACGAAGACTCTGGTGAAACTATCCTTAAAGGCATGGGTGAGCTTCACCTAGACATTAAGGTAGACATTCTGAACCGTACTTATGGTGTAGATCTTATTGTAGGCCAACCACAAGTGGCTTACCGTGAAACTATCACCAGCAAAATTGAAGACAGCTACACGCACAAGAAGCAATCCGGTGGTTCTGGCCAATTTGGTAAGATCGACTACATTGTCACCCCTGGCGAAACAGGTTCTGGCTTTACCTTTAGCTCTTCGGTTGTAGGTGGTAACGTTCCTAAGGAATACTTCCCAGCCATTGAAAAAGGTTTCCGCACTATGATGGAAGAAGGTCCATTGGCTGGCTTCCCTCTATTAGACGTTGAGATTGAGTTGGTTGACGGTGGTTTCCACGCGGTTGACTCCTCTGCAGTTGCCTTTGAAATTGCAGCTAAAGGCGCTTACCGTCAAACTATGCCAAAGGCTGGTCCACAGCTTCTTGAGCCGATCATGAAGGTAGACGTATTTACTCCTGATGACCACGTAGGTGACGTTATCGGTGACTTGAACCGTCGCCGTGGCATGATCAATGACCAAGAAGCAGGCGTGACTGGTGTTCGCATCAAGGCAAACGTACCTCTTTCAGAAATGTTTGGTTACATCGGCCACTTGCGTACTATGACTTCTGGTCGTGGTCAATTCTCCATGGAATTTGCACACTACATGCATTGCCCTGCCAACGTTGCTGAAAAAGTAATCGCGGACGAGAAAGAGCGTCAAGCTGCTAAGTAAGCTTTAAGCCCTTAAGAAAACCCCGCTTAGTCATCTAACGCGGGGTTTTTTATTGCCTAAAGAAAAGCCCCGTAGCTCACTTGCCTTTGGCCTTTCTCATAGGCAAAAAAAAGCCCGAATGAATCGGGCTTTTCTATCATGGATTAGCTAACTAGCGCTAACTCACTTAGCTTGCAGACATTTCTGCTTGCAGTGCTTCGGTCAGTGCTGCTTGCACTTCTTCAGCGCTCACTGTTGATACACCTTCAGATGCCAACTGCTCTTGACGCTTGCGCTTACGCTCTGAGTGATATGCCAAACCTGTACCTGCAGGAATCAAACGACCAACTACTACGTTTTCTTTAAGGCCACGCAAGTGGTCTTTCTTACCTGTTACTGCACCTTCGGTGAGTACACGGGTCGTCTCTTGGAAAGAAGCGGCAGAGATAAACGATTCAGTAGCCAAAGAAGACTTAGTAATACCCAACAATACGCGCTGTACGTGAGCTTCTACTTTATCTTTAGCAACCATTTCTTCGTTGGCTTCTAAGTAACGCGTGAATTCTACCTGGTCACCTTTAATCAGGTTAGTATCACCAGAGGAAACAACGTCAACTTTACGCAGCATCTGACGCACAATAACTTCAATGTGCTTGTCGTTGATGATTACACCTTGTAAGCGGTATACATCTTGTACTTCTGTGGTGATGTAACGGGCAAGCTCTTCAACTCCTAAGATACGCAAGATATCGTGCGGGTTGAATGGGCCATCGGCAATCACTTCGCCTTTAACCACTGTTTCGCCTTCAAATACGTTCAGTACGCGCCACTTAGGAATAAGCTCTTCGTAGTTATCACTGCCATCTGTAGGCGTAATCACTAGACGATTCTTACCTTTAGTTTCCTTACCGAAGCTTACGATGCCCGACACTTCTGCCAAGATTGCAGCTTCTTTAGGCTTACGCGCTTCAAATAGGTCAGCTACACGAGGCAAACCACCGGTGATGTCTTTAGTGGTTGCACTTTCTTGTGGGATACGTGCAATTACATCACCAATCTCTACTTGGCCACCGTTAGTGATCGACAACATTGCGCCACCTGGTAGCAAGTACTGAGCTGGAGCACCAGATTCTGGGTTAATGATTTCGTTGCCTTTGGCATCCACTAACCTGATCATTGGACGTAAGTCTTTACCACCTGCAGGGCGTTCGCCCACAGTTAATACTTGAATAGAGCTTAAACCTGTCAGTTCATCAGTACGTAGGCTAATGGTTAAGCCTTCTTCTAGACCCACAAATTCTACCTTACCCGCCATTTCAGAAATGATTGGGTGAGTGTGTGGGTCCCAAGATGCTGCAATTTCGCCAGCTTCAATGCTTGCGCCATCGCTCACTTGAATCAAAGCACCATAAGGTAGCTTGTAACGCTCACGCTCACGACCGTGCTGGTCAGTTACGCCTAGTTCTACCGAACGAGAAGTGGTTACTAAATGACCATCGCTGCGGGTCACAGCCTTCAAGTTGTGTAAGCGGATATCACCACCGTTTTTCACTTGAATCTTATCTTCTGCTGCCGCTCTAGATGCCGCACCACCGATGTGGAACGTACGCATGGTTAGCTGTGTACCTGGCTCACCGATAGATTGAGCAGCAACTACACCCACTGCCTCACCAATGTTAACCAAGTGGCCACGACCAAGATCACGACCATAACAGTTTGAGCAAATACCGTGACGAGTTTCACAGGTTATAGGCGAGCGAGTTTTCACTTCGTCTACTGACGACAAAGTTTCGTCATTTTCTAAACGTTCAACCCAACGCTCATCAATCAGCGTATTTTTAGCGATCAAAAGATCACCCGTAGTTGGGTTAACGACGTCTTGTGCAATCATACGGCCTAGGATGCGATCACCCAGTGGGACACGCACTTCGCCACCATCAATAACTGGCAACATGGTTAAACCGTTTTCAGTACCACAATCTACTTCGGTGACCACTAAGTCTTGGGCAACGTCTACTAGACGACGCGTTAGGTAACCCGAGTTAGCGGTTTTAAGTGCCGTATCGGCCAAACCTTTACGAGCACCGTGAGTAGAGATGAAGTATTCCTGTACCGATAGGCCTTCACGGAAGTTAGCCGTGATAGGTGTTTCGATGATAGAGCCATCTGGCTTAGCCATCAGACCACGCATACCACCTAACTGACGCATTTGCGCAGCACTACCACGAGCGCCGGAGTCGGCCATCATGTATACCGAGTTAAATGATTCTTGCTCAACTTCATCGCCTTTAGCATCAATAACGGTGTCGCTCTTCAAGCTGTCCATCATTGCACCGGCAACAAGTTCGTTGGCACGAGACCATATGTCGATGACTTTGTTGTATTTTTCGCCTTGGGTCACTAGACCATCGCGGAACTGCGATTCAATTTCGCGTACTTCATCTTCAGCTTCATTGATGATCACTTCTTTCTTAGCTGGGATAACGAAGTCGTTAACACCGACCGATGCACCAGAGCGAGTTGCATATGCAAAACCTGTGTACATCAATTGGTCAGCAAAGATAACAGTTTCTTTAAGGCCAACGTTACGGTAACAAGCGTTGATTAAAGTAGAAATATCTTTCTTCTTCATGGTCTTGTTAATCAGGCTGTATGGCATTCCTTGCGGCATAATTTGCGACAAAAGTGCACGGCCTACCGTGGTGTCTGTAACTGTTTCAAACGGTTCCATTGAACCATCTTTAAGCTGGTTGTATTCAGTCACACGTACTTTCACTTTAGCTTGCAGGTCTAAGTGCTTAGCACCGTATGCACGCTGAACTTCAGTCACGTCTGAAAACACCATACCTTCGCCTTTGGCGTTGATACGGTCACGCGTCATAAAGTAAATACCCAAAACGACGTCTTGAGAAGGTACGATAATTGGATCGCCGTTAGCAGGTGACAAGATGTTGTTGGTAGACATCATCAGGGCACGACATTCTAGCTGCGCTTCAATGGTCAGCGGTACGTGAACGGCCATTTGGTCGCCGTCAAAGTCAGCGTTGTAAGCCGCACAAACTAGTGGGTGAAGCTGGATGGCTTTACCTTCAATTAGCACAGGCTCAAACGCTTGGATACCCAAACGGTGAAGTGTAGGTGCACGGTTAAGCATGACCGGATGTTCGCGGATTACTTCAGCAAGAATATCCCAAACTTCAGCAGTTTCACGTTCTACCATCTTCTTAGCGGCTTTAATGGTAGTGGCTAAGCCACGCAATTCTAGCTTAGAGAAGATAAATGGCTTGAATAGCTCAAGGGCCATTTTCTTTGGCAAACCACACTGATGTAGACGCAAATATGGGCCTACCACGATTACAGAACGGCCAGAGTAGTCTACGCGCTTACCCAATAGGTTTTGGCGGAAACGACCTTGCTTACCTTTAATCATGTCGGCTAAAGATTTCAGTGGGCGCTTGTTAGAGCCAGTGATGGCACGACCACGACGGCCGTTGTCTAACAGAGCATCAACTGACTCTTGCAGCATACGCTTTTCGTTGCGTACGATAATGTCCGGCGCACTTAGATCTAACAAACGCTTTAGACGGTTGTTACGGTTGATCACACGACGGTATAGGTCGTTCAAGTCTGAAGTGGCAAAACGACCACCATCTAGCGGCACTAACGGGCGTAGATCTGGTGGTAAGATTGGTAGCACACTTAACACCATCCACTCTGGCTTGTTGCCAGAGGCCAAGAATGCTTCCATAAGCTTTAAACGCTTAGATAGCTTCTTGATCTTAGTTTCAGAGTTAGTGGCTGGAATATCTTCACGCAACTGCATGGCTTCTTGAGCCATGTCTAAGTCTTTTAGCAGTGCTTGAATAGCTTCAGCACCCATGCGCGCATCGAAGTCGTCGCCGAATTCTTCCATGGCTTCAAAGTACTGCTCATCGTTCATCATCTGACCACGCTCTAGCGTTGTCATACCTGGATCGATCACAATGTAGCTTTCAAAGTAAAGCACACGCTCAATGTCACGCAAGGTGATGTCTAGCAACAAACCAATACGTGATGGTAATGATTTAAGGAACCAGATATGAGCCACTGGGCTAGCTAGCTCAATGTGGCCCATACGCTCGCGACGCACTTTAGCCAATGCAACTTCTACGCCACACTTCTCACAAATCACACCACGGTGCTTCAAACGCTTGTACTTACCGCACAAACATTCGTAGTCTTTTACTGGGCCAAAGATCTTGGCACAGAACAAACCTTCACGCTCTGGCTTGAAGGTACGGTAGTTAATGGTTTCTGGCTTTTTAACTTCACCAAAAGACCACGAACGGATCATTTCAGGTGAGGCCAAGCCAATACGGATTGAGTCAAACTCGTCCGAGTGGCCTTGGGCTTTCAATAATTGTAGTAAATCTTTCATTGCCTTCTCCTACCTTAATGTCTTAGTCAGATTCCAACTCGATATCGATACCTAGAGAGCGAATCTCTTTGACCAATACGTTGAAGGATTCAGGCATGCCTGGGTCCATGCTGTGATCACCATCTACGATGTTCTTATACATCTTAGTACGGCCGTTCACGTCATCAGACTTAACTG
>CAXHZX010000032.1:0-8067 GCA_964022265.1 uncultured Oceanospirillaceae bacterium
TCGTGAAGGTGGCCGTACTGTTGGTGCTGGCGTAGTAGCTAAAATCCTCGACTAATTAAGTCGAGCAAATGCAAGCAGTTAGCTCTAATTGCTTGCAAATATAGTGGGGCACGTATAATATACGCGTCCCATACTTTTCGCATGATTTTAATAATGATGCGAAAAGGTGTTCTAGGCCAGTAGTTCCAACGGCAGAACGTCGGTCTCCAAAACCGAATGTTGGGGGTTCGAATCCCTCCTGGCCTGCCATATTTTATACTGTTTTAGGTGAAGATAGCCTAAAGCATAAAGCAAAGTTAAATCGAGGCTCCAAAATGAGCGCAACACCAACTACAAATAACTCAAGTTTAGACACTGTAAAGTGGTTAATTGTTTTAGCCCTTGTGGTTGCTGGTGTTGTAGGTAACTCTGTTTATTCTGATCAATCTTTGTTGTACCGTACTTTAGCCCTTGTGGCTTTAGCTTTGGTGGCTTTGTATGTTGCGTTGCAAACTGCAAAAGGCAAAGGTTATGCGGTTAGTTTTAAAGAAGCGCGCAAAGAAATTCGTAAGGTTGTATGGCCGAATCGCCAAGAAACAACGCAAACTACGCTGATTGTAGTTGTGGTTGTGCTGATTGTAGCCTTGTTGTTGTGGGGTCTAGACTCGTTTTTGAGCTGGACTGTTGCGTCTTTGATCGGCTAGTCAGCTTACAAGTTTAGTTAGGGATTTATCATGGCAAAGCGTTGGTACGTTGTTCACGCATACTCAGGTTACGAAAAACAGGTAATGCGCGCCTTGCATGAACGCATTGAGCGTTTTCAAATGCAGGATGTGTTTGGTGAAGTGTTGGTGCCAACAGAAGAAGTGATTGAAATGCGCGCTGGCAAAAAGCGTCGCAGTGAGCGTAAGTTCTACCCTGGCTACGTGCTAGTGAACATGGACCTCAACGACGATACTTGGCACATGGTAAAAGAAACACCTCGGGTACTGGGTTTTATTGGCGGAACAGCGGACAAGCCAGCACCTATTACCGAGCGTGAAGCAAACGCGATTTTAGAGCGTGTAGAAACAGGTGCAGAAGCGCCAAGACCTAAGACAATGTTTGAGCCAGGTGAAATGGTTCGTGTTGTTGATGGGCCATTTGCAGACTTCAATGGCGTCGTTGAAGAAGTGAATTACGAGAAGAGTCGCTTGCAAGTTGCGGTGCTCATTTTCGGTCGCTCAACGCCAGTTGAACTAGAATTTATTCAGGTCGAAAAAGCCTGATTATTTGGCAGCTTAGGCTGCCAATATTAAACCCTGGAGTCGGTAACGGCGGCCAGGGTTTTTGCGCATTCAGCAATAGCAGAATGTTTATTGAATAGGGGAGCTATTCTGTTGTCTTAAAAATGACGTTAAGCGTTGGTTTTAAGCGGACAAGAAAGCGCTATCACCCATTAGGAGATCATTATCATGGCTAAGAAAGTACAAGCCTACATCAAGCTACAGGTTGCTGCCGGTAAGGCCAACCCAAGTCCACCAGTTGGTCCTGCACTAGGTCAGCACGGTGTAAATATCATGGAATTCTGTAAGGCTTTTAATGCTCAAACTCAGAGCTTAGAAGCAGGCATGCCTGTACCTGTAGTAATTACAGTATATGCAGATCGCAGCTTTACCTTTATCACTAAAACACCTCCAGCAGCTATTTTGCTTAAGAAGGCCGCCGGACTACAAAGTGGTTCTGCTCGTCCAAACACTGAAAAAGTTGGCACTGTAACTCGTGCACAGCTTGAAGAGATCGCTACCACTAAGATGGAAGATCTAACAGCTTCTGATATGGATGCAGCTGTACGTACTATCGCGGGCAGTGCTCGTTCAATGGGCTTAAATGTAGAAGGTGTTAACTAATGGCTAAGATGACTAAGCGCGCTAAAGCAATCGCCGAAAAGGTAGAGCTAGGCAAAGTATACGAAATTAACGCTGCTGTTGACCTTTTGACTGAATTGTCAGGTGTTAAATTTCCAGAAGCAATCGATGTGTCTATTAACTTGGGCGTTGACCCACGTAAATCTGATCAGGTTGTTCGTGGTTCTACTGTATTGCCAAACGGCACAGGTAAAGACGTTCGTGTAGCAGTATTCACTCAAGGTGAAAACGCTGAAAAAGCCACAGCTGCAGGCGCAGACATTGTTGGTATGGACGATCTAGCTGCTGAAGTTAAAGCGGGCAAGATGGACTTTGATGTTGTTATTGCTTCACCAGATGCAATGCGCGTTGTAGGTCAGTTGGGCCAGGTTCTTGGTCCCCGTGGCCTAATGCCTAACCCGAAAGTAGGCACGGTAACACCAGATGTTGCTACTGCTGTTAAAAACGCTAAGTCTGGTCAAGTACGCTACCGTACCGACAAGGCCGGCATCATCCATTGTTCATTGGGCAAGGTAGGTTTCTCTGCAGATGCAGTTAAAGAAAACCTAGTTTCTCTTTTGAGCGACCTTAAAAAGATGAAGCCAGCTTCTGCTAAAGGCGTTTACATCAAGAAAGTAACACTATCTACAACGATGGGCCCAGGCCTTGCGGTTGATCATGGTGCTGTTAAGTTCTAAAGCATTTGGCTCTCTTTAGGGAGCCTGTTAAAGCCTAGCTTTATGTAGGCTTTAATAAACCAAACTTTGGGGTCTTGTACTTGTACAAGACTGTCAAAGACCGTAGGTGGCTTTTACCCTTGGGAAAAAGCCTTAATTAGATGCCTACGCAGACGGTGAACCCGATTCAGATTTTTTGAATCCAACACCGTTATTAGGTTCTTGTTTTTATTATGCGTAAGCGGATAAAGATAAGAAGTTGGATAATTATTTCAGGAGAAATAGCGTGGCTATAGGTCTCGAAGACAAGAAAGCGATTGTCGCAGAAGTCAACGAAGCAGCCACCAGTGCTCTATCTGCAGTTGTAGCCGATTCACGCGGCGTTACTGTAGGTGACATGACTGCTCTTCGTAAGCAAGCTCGCGAGAATGGCGTAACCCTAAGGGTTGTGCGTAACACTCTAGCTAAGATTGCGGTAGAAGGCACGGATTATGCGTGTTTGCAAGAATGTTTCAAAGGCCCAAGCATTATTGCATTTTCAAATGAACACCCTGGCGCTGGCGCTCGTTTGTTCAAAGAATTTGCAAAAGCTAACGGCAAGTTTGAAGTGAAGGCACTGGCGTTTGAAGGCAACCTTATGGGTGCCGATCAAATCGACGTATTGGCAACGTTGCCAACATACGACGAAGCAATTGCTAAGTTGATGAGCGTAATGCAAGGTGCTACCAGCAAGCTGGCACGTACTTTAGCAGCAGTTCGCGATCAAAAAGAACAGGAAGCCGCTTAAGTCATTAACCCAATTGGGTGTGATTTAATCCGACTTTAAAGTATGAACACTACGACCCATTAAGGGTCTTATTAATGTATAGGAATTGTTATGTCTATCACTAAAGACGATATCATCAATGCCGTAGCCGACATGTCTGTAATGGACGTTGTTGAGCTAATCTCTGCTATGGAAGAGAAGTTCGGTGTAACTGCTGCAGTAGCAGCAGCTGGCCCAGCAGCTGGCGGCGACGCTGGCGCTGCTGCTGAAGAGAAAACTGAATTCGACGTAATTCTAGTTTCTGGCGGCGAAAAGAAAGTAGCAGCGATTAAAGCTGTACGCGGCGCGACTGGACTTGGCTTGAAAGAAGCTAAGGGTCTTGTTGAAGGTGCTCCAGCAGCAGTTAAGGAAGGCATCTCTAAAGAAGACGCTGAAGCTCTTAAAGCTGAGCTTGAAGAAGCGGGCGCTACTGTCGAAATTAAGTAATCACATCTTTTTAGATGTGCTTGCTTAAGCCTAGCTCCCGACCGGGTTGATGGGTTTGACGATGCACGGCTGGTGGCATATTTGCCACCGGCCTTTTTCGGTTCTATAGCGAGGGCTTTTTTAGCCTCGGTTTATAACCAAAAAAGGCTGGGTTAAAGTGGTTTGAAACCGCTTTGCCAGTAACGTTTTGCGGGGAGTATGCCCCCGTCGCCTAGGGCGAAACAAGTATATTTGGACATTTGTCCGACCAATTTAACGGTCTGAATACAGACCCAAATCGGGGATTTTTGATGCCTTACTCATACACTGAGAAAAAACGTATCCGCAAGGATTTCGGAAAGCTACCTCCGGTGATGGATGTGCCTTATCTATTGGCCATCCAGATCGACTCCTATCGCAAATTTTTACACTCTGGTCAGGGTGCAGACCAGCGCAAAGACTTAGGTCTGCATGCTGCTTTTCAGTCCGTTTTTCCCATTGTCTCCTTTTCTGGCAATGCGTCTTTAGAATATGTGACCTACAAGCTAGGTGAGCCTGTTTTTGACGTGAAAGAGTGTCAGTTGCGCGGCGTAACTTATGCTGCACCTTTGCGTGTGAAAGTGCGCTTAGTGATTTATGATCGCGATTCTAAGGCGAAAGCGATTAAAGACATTAAGGAGCAAGAAGTTTACATGGGCGAAATGCCTTTGATGACCGACAACGGCACCTTCGTTGTTAACGGCACCGAGCGTGTTATTGTTTCCCAGCTACACCGTTCACCTGGTGTGTTCTTTGACCATGACAAGGGCAAGACCCACAGCTCTGGCAAATTATTGTATAACGCACGTGTTATTCCTTACCGTGGTTCTTGGTTGGATTTTGAATTCGATCCAAAAGACACTTTGTTTGTGCGTATTGACCGTCGTCGTAAACTACCTGCATCTATTTTGTTGCGCGCTTTGGGCTACACCAGCGAGCAAATCGTAGAAACATTCTTTGACAATGTAGACGTTACCATCACTGAAGAAGGCTTCACCATGACCTTGGTGCCTAGTCGTCTTCGTGGTGAAACAGCAACGTTTGACATTGTTGATCAAAAAGGTGGTGTGTTGGTTGAAGAAGGCCGTCGTATTACTGCGCGCCACATCAAGCAAATGGAAAAAATTGGCTTAGAACAGCTTCAAATTCCTGAAGATTACCTTATTGGCAAGAAAGTTGCCCGCGACCAAATTGATCCAGCCACAGGCGAGATCATCTGCGACTGTAATACCGAAGTAACGCAAGAGCTTCTAATCGCCCTTCGTGAAGCGGGTGTTACAGCCTTGCCGCTAATTTACAGCAACGACCTAGATTGTGGTCCGTTCATGTCAGACACATTGACTGCCGACCCGACTCGCACACAGCTAGAAGCATTGGTAGAAATCTACCGTATGATGCGCCCAGGCGAGCCACCAACTAAAGAGTCTGCTGAAAACTTATTTAACAACTTGTTCTTCACTAGCGAGCGCTACGATTTGTCAGCCGTTGGCCGTATGAAGTTCAACCGTCGTTTAGGCCGCTCAGAAACAACCGGTGAAGGCGTGCTAGACGATCAAGATATTGTTGGCGTAATGCAAGCATTGATCGCTATCCGTAACGGCAAAGGCATTGTTGATGACATCGATCACTTGGGCAACCGTCGTGTGCGCTCTGTAGGCGAGATGGCAGAAAACCAATTCCGTGTTGGCCTGGTCCGTGTAGAGCGTGCTGTTAAAGAACGTTTGAGCATGGCTGAGTCAGATGGCCTTATGCCACAAGACTTAATTAACGCTAAACCTGTTTCAGCAGCGATCAAAGAATTCTTTGGTTCTAGCCAGTTGTCTCAGTTTATGGACCAAAACAACCCGCTGTCTGAAGTGACTCACAAACGTCGTGTGTCTGCATTAGGGCCAGGCGGTTTGACGCGTGAGCGTGCAGGTTTTGAAGTGCGTGACGTTCACCCAACTCACTACGGCCGTGTATGTCCAATCGAAACGCCAGAGGGACCAAACATCGGTTTGATCAACTCTTTGGCAACTTACGCTCGCACTAACGATTATGGTTTCCTAGAAACACCCTATCGCAAAGTGGTTGATGGCAAAGTCACTTCAGACATTGAATACTTGTCAGCGATTGAAGAAAGTCAGCATATCATCGCTCAGGCCAATGCTAAACTTGATGATAAAGAAAACCTTTCTGAAGACTTAGTAACCGTTCGTCACGAAAACGAATTTACTTTGATGTCACCAGAAAATGTAGATTACATGGACGTGTCTCCACGTCAGGTTGTTTCTGTAGCGGCGTCATTGATTCCATTCCTAGAGCACGATGATGCTAACCGCGCCTTGATGGGCTCGAACATGCAGCGTCAAGCTGTGCCCACGCTTCAGGCTCAAAAGCCTTTGGTAGGCACGGGTATGGAACGTCACGTAGCGCAAAACTCTGGTGTATGTGTGGTGGCTACTCGTGGTGGTGTTGTCGAATCAGTGGATGCTACACGTGTGGTTGTTAAAGCCCATGATTCTGAAACTGAAGCGGGCGATGCAGGTGTAGATATCTACAACCTAACTAAGTACACCCGTTCAAACCAAAATACATGTATCAACCAACGTTCTATCGTTAACCTAGGTGACACAGTTGCTCGTGGCGATGTATTGGCTGACGGCCCATCTGTTGACCTTGGCGAATTAGCCCTGGGTCAAAACATGCGCATCGCCTTTATGCCTTGGAACGGCTACAACTTTGAAGACTCAATCTTGATCTCTGAGAATGTGGTTAAAGAAGACCGTTTTACTACGATCCATATTCAGGAATTAACCTGTGTGGCTCGTGACACCAAGTTAGGTAGTGAAGAAATTACTTCAGACATTCCAAACGTCGGCGAAAGCGCGCTGTCTAAGTTAGACGAAGCCGGTATCGTACACATTGGTGCTGAAGTAGGCCCTGGTGACATTCTGGTAGGTAAAGTGACGCCTAAAGGCGAAACCCAGCTAACCCCAGAAGAAAAACTATTACGTGCCATCTTTGGTGAAAAAGCATCTGATGTTAAAGACACTTCGTTGCGCGTTAAAACAGGAACCAAAGGGACTGTTATTAACGTTCAAGTATTCACCCGTGACGGTGTTGAAAAAGACGAACGTGCCGTTGCCATCGAACAGATGCAATTGGATCAAGAGCGCAAAGATATCAATGATCGTTTCCGCATTGTTGAATCAGCAACCTATGAGCGTTTGTCAGCTGCCCTTATCGGTAAGACTGTAAACGGTGGTGCTGGATTTAAGAAAGGTGATGTTCTTAGTGCTGACAATCTAGCTGAAGTTGATCGTGAAGATTGGTTCAAGCTACGTATGGCAGATGACTCGCTACAGCAGCAATTAGAACTGGCTGCGCAGTCACTTGAAGAAACACGCCAAGACTTAGATTCTAAGTTTGAAGACAAAAAGAAGAAGCTACAAACTGGCGACGACTTAGCACCAGGTGTGTTGAAGATTGTTAAGGTTTACGTGGCTGTTAAGCGTCGTATTCAGCCAGGCGATAAGATGGCCGGACGTCATGGTAACAAAGGTGTTATCTCTGTAATCATGCCAGTTGAAGACATGCCATTTGACGAATTTGGTAAGACTGTAGACATCGTATTGAACCCACTAGGTGTTCCTTCGCGTATGAACGTGGGCCAGATTCTTGAAACTCACATGGGCATGGCCGCTAAAGGCTTAGGCGAGCGCATCGAAGAAATGATGATGCAAGAGCGTGCCAAATCAGTGAAGGAAATTCGCGGGTTCTTAGAGAAGATCTACAACGATGATAGCTGCTATCGTTCAGAAGACCTTAAGAGCTTTAGTGATGATGAAATTCTAGAGTTGGCTAAAAACCTAAAAGCGGGTGTGCCATTGGCAACTCCTGTATTTGACGGTGCCCAAGAAAACGAAATTAAGCGTTTGTTAGAGCTTGGTGGTTTAGATCGTTCTGGTCAAACTTGGTTATATGATGGCCGCACAGGCGAACAGTTTGATCGCCCAGTGACCGTAGGCTACATGTACATGTTGAAATTGAACCACTTGGTTGATGACAAGATGCACGCACGTTCTACTGGTTCATACAGTCTAGTCACCCAGCAGCCTCTAGGTGGTAAAGCTCAGTTTGGTGGTCAGCGATTTGGTGAGATGGAAGTATGGGCGCTAGAAGCATACGGCGCCGCTTACACCTTGCAAGAAATGCTAACAGTTAAGTCTGATGACGTGAACGGCCGTACTAAGATGTATAAGAACATCGTAGA
>CAXHZX010000033.1:0-7896 GCA_964022265.1 uncultured Oceanospirillaceae bacterium
AAAAAAATAGCATTAACCTGCTCGTTAGTGCTGTTTTTATCTAAATGAAGGGCTAAGGGAAGGGCAATGCAGAAGCAATGCAGGGGAAGAGAAACCGATAACTGGGTTAAAAATAGCCTTAATCGATCGTTAACGACATAAACAAACTATGAGGATCAAGCTCATAGTTAGCAAAAGGTGGGCAATAGTTAAACCCAAAATTTTCGTATAACTTGCAAGCAGGTTTGAAAAAGGGATGCGAGCCGGTTTCTAAGCTGATCTTAGAATAACCTCTACTTTTAGCCACGTTTAATAAGTGTTTGAGCAGTAGCGAAGCAACACCACGATTTCTGGCAAAATTTACCGTACGCATCGACTTAAGTTCGCAGTGGGTAGCATCTAATTGCATGATCGCTGCACAACCCAATAACTGATCATGCTCGAAGCAGCTATAAAACGTAATATTTGGAGCTTTTAAAGCTTCAATGTCCAGCGCATGGTTACTTTGCTCTGGCGCGGTGCGAGCCATGTCTAGCATGTGTTCTTGCAGTAGCGAAATCACTTCCCCGCCGGTTAAATCATCAACAACAATGTGCATATCGATACGTCTCTTAAGCCAAGCGTTAAATATAAAACAGAGCCACCGACATCAGCAACACACTGACAACTCTATAACCTGATTGAATGAATAAAAGGGGGGTGCCCCAATCAGAAAATAAGCTGTCTGATAAAAACGCTGGAAAGATGATTAACAAACCTAAAATGCCACCCAAGCTCAGGGCAGCAGTGAGTGTGGCCACATTGATTAGCGACAAGAGAAGGGCCACCCCCAATGCGGTTAAAAAGCTCGCAATGACGCTACCTATCATGGGTAGGGTTGCAGAACCCAATGTCTCAGGGGTTTTGCCCAAACACTTCATCCAGATGTTGCCAAATAAAAGCGGCGAATACCACAAGGCGCCAAGCACCATACCAATAGCTGTGGCGGCTAAAATACCCAAAACATTAACTTCATTCATTGTTTGATTCTCAAGGTTCCATCACATTCGTTTGCATTATGCTTCACTAATTAAGATAAATTGTAGTTCAAAATTTTCATTTGTGGCAAAAAAATGAAGTCACATTAAAAATGCGAGCAGCTTGGTCTATAATACGAGGGGTAAACGCGGGTTTTTAAAGGCTAAAAAAATGTACATACCCAACAATATTAAAACCGATGACATCAAAGTAGCGCATCAGCTCATTGATGAGTTTGGTTTTGGTTTATTAGTTTCTAGCGTGTCTGACGCTTTAACGGGCACGCATTTACCGATGGTATTACACGCCAATGAGGGTGAGTACGGCGTTTTATATGGCCATTTTGCCAAGGCTAATCCGCACTGGAAAGACTTAGAAGGCAAGCACGTTCTGATGGTTTTTTCTGGCCCCCATCACTATATATCGCCATCTTGGTATGCTCATGCACCCGCGGTGCCCACATGGAATTATGCAGCTGTTCATGCGATGGGCAAGCTGAATTTACTTGATGCAAAGCAAACCATTGCAGTGGTAGAGGAGTTAGTAGGCCAGTACGAACCAGAGTTGCTGGCCCACCAAAACATCATTAGCCATGAATATAGAGATAAGTTGTTATCTGGCATTGTTGGCTTTAAAGTGGCTCTAACCAGTTTGCAGTGTAAGCAAAAGTTAGGTCAGCAAAGGGCGCTTGAAGACCAAGCAGGAGTGTATAACGCTTTGCGAAACGCCGCTAACCCACAAGCACTTGGCTTGGCAGACTATATGAAACAACAAGGCCTTGGCCTAGGTGAATGATCGTGCGCATAAATTAATGCTAAGCACGCATACAATTTAGAGGTGACTATGAGCATGCAAATATCTGCGCCCAAAATAGAAGACCGTGCCCACTGGGAAACCCTTTATTACGCTTACGCAGAGTTTTATCAAGTGCCCATGAATGAGCAGATTCTAGACAAAGTGTGGTCTTGGATTATGGATGCCAATCAGTCATTTTATTGTTTGTTAGCAAAAGATGAGGATGGTCTTTGTGTGGGGCTTATGCATTATCGTGCTATGCCATCGCCTCTGCGCGGCGCTATGGTGGGCTTTTTGGATGATTTGTTTGTCATGCCCAAGGCTCGTGGAACGGGTGTTGTAGAAGCTTTATACGCGGCTTTAAACCATGAAGCTAAGATCCATGGCTGGCCTATAATGCGCTGGATTACCGCGGACAATAATTTTCGTGCGCGCAGCGTATACGATAAATTAGCCCAGAAAACCCACTGGGTCACTTATCAGATGCCGATTGCGGATTAGCACCGCTCTATTTTTTTATTTTACTTAAAACCCACGCCTGATATTTAAAGCTTGAATCAATTTCTCACATCAAGTGTTGGCTTTTGAGCGCTTTGCCCCTGCAATGCTAGAGCCCTTAACAGACAATAGCTTCATAGTTAGGTAAACTGAGCCCCTTAAGGCTCTGTGCCGTCTGAATTCTTTGCTTTGGAACTCCCTCATGATTCGTATTAGTAACTTACAATTGCCCTTAGATCATGCTGAGCAAGATTTAACTCAGGCTATACTTAACAAGTTGTCGATCTCTAAAGAAGCACTAATTGGGTTTACAGTGCATCGTAGGGGATATGATGCGCGCAAAAAAAGCCACATCATGTTGATCTACACCCTGGATGTAAACACCACGCAAAACGAAGAATTATTAGCGGCTTTAGAGGGTGATCAGCTCATTAAAGCTAGCCCAGACATGAGCTACAAGTTTGTGGCAAAAGCTGACACTCACACTGAAACGGCGCCCACAAAGCGGCCGCTAGTCATTGGTTTTGGCCCTTGTGGATTATTGACAGGCTTGGTGCTAGCACAAATGGGTTATAAGCCTATCATTTTAGAGCGCGGCGCTGCTGTTCGCCAGCGTACCAAAGACACCTTTGGTTTTTGGCGGCAAAAAGTGCTCAATACAGAATCAAACGTACAGTTTGGAGAGGGTGGTGCAGGCACTTTTTCTGACGGTAAGTTATATACCCAAGTAAAAGACCCTAATCACTACAGCCGAAAAGTGTTGGCTGAGTTTGTGAAGGCGGGCGCACCTGAAGAAATTTTATTTGTTAGCAAGCCACACATTGGTACCTTTAGATTGGTGTCTATGGTTGAAAAAATGCGTGCTCAAATTATTGAGTTAGGCGGGGAAATTCGTTTTGATACGCGGGTGGATGATGTGCATATTAGTGACGGCCAAATTCATGGGGTGACCCTTGCCGGTGGTGAAGTAATATACGCTGACCATGTGGCTATTGCGATAGGCCACAGTGCGCGGGACACCTTTAAAATGTTGTTCGACAAACAAGTGTATATTGAGGCCAAACCCTTTTCAGTGGGCTTTCGTATAGAGCACCCGCAATCAGCCATAGACCAAGCGCGCTTTGGTAAAAATGCAGGCAATGAGATTTTGGGCGCCGCCGACTATAAACTGGTCCATCACTGTGCAAATGGCCGTTCAGTGTATAGTTTTTGTATGTGCCCAGGGGGCACTGTGGTGGCTGCAGCTTCTGAGCCTAACCAGGTAGTGACTAACGGCATGAGCCAGTATTCAAGGGCTGAACGTAATGCTAATAGTGCGATTGTAGTGGGTATAGACCCCTCTGATTACCCAGGTGATGCGCTGGCAGGTATTGAGTTACAAAGGCAGTTAGAGCGCCAAGCCTACAAGCTAGGCGGAGAAACCTATGATGCACCCGCTCAAAGGGTGGGTGACTTCATGCAAGGTAAATCTTCCAAGCAGCTTGGTAAGGTGGAACCTTCCTATAAACCTGGCATTAAGCTGACTGATTTGGCCGATGCCTTGCCCGATTTTTGTATCGAGGCTATTCGAGAAGCGATTCCTGCATTTAATCGCAAGATTAAGGGCTTTGCTTCTCCAGATGCGCTGCTTACCGGGGTAGAAACTAGAACCTCAGCACCAATATGCATTAAGCGCGGGCATAACATGCAAAGCGTCAATACCAAGGGTTTGTTCCCAGCAGGTGAAGGCGCAGGTTATGCCGGTGGTATTATGTCTGCGGCTATAGATGGTATTAAAATTGCCGAAGCTATGGCCTTAAGCATGAATCAAACTGACTGATCAGTAACCATGCACAAGGCGCCACACTTTGGGTTACACTAGCGCCGAAATTATTCCTTACACCTAGATATCAACTTAAGAGAAACTCATGTTAGCGACCTATTCTTTTGCGATTTGGGGCCTTTGGCTCGTCCTTTGTACTGTTGTTGTTCAAGCTTCTGTGGCTTCTATCGCTCATCGGATGCAAAAGAGCTATGTACCAGGCATTGTGGATGACAAGCTTAGCCATGAGTCCTTTGTATTTAGAAGCCACCGTACCTTTTTAAACAGCCATGAAAATCTATTAATCATGTTTGGCCCAGCCGTTTTGGGCATGCTTGTGGGCATGGATGCGTTTTGGTTAGGTATTTTAGTGTGGATCTACGCGATTGCTAGAATCATTCACATGGCCCTTTACTATGTGGTAGCCACAGAATCTAACCCTAGCCCTAGAAGCTATTTTTACATGGTGGGGATGATTGCAAACCTGGTATTGTTGGTTCAATTAGGTTTATTTTTAGCGGCCTAATAAATCATTTTTACCCAATGGAGTTAGCGGCATTTAGGCTCTTTTAGATGGATTTAAATATCAAAAATATTTTTTTTGTGTCTTTTAGCTACTTTTAGCGTCAATTGCCGATTCTTTTGGCAAGCTAAGCCTTTCTATGCTTGTACTTGGTTTTGTCGATAAAAATTGACCATCCATTGAAATACCAAACCGGCGTCATCTTTGCCTTTTAAAGTTTCCATATCAAAATTGGCTAAGGTCGCATTATCAACATAGGCGTCATGGGTAATCACAGCTTCAATCATTTTTATGGTGAATTCTGGATGCCCCTGAATACCAAGCATTTGCGGGCTAAACTGAACCATATAATTTGGGCAGAAATCACTAGCCGCTAACACCTTGGAACCTTTGGGTAGCTTTACGACTTGATCTTGATGGCAGCCTAATAATTTGATGCGCTTGGCGCTTGGCTGCATAAATTCTGCGTGTTCCATCACAAGATTGTTAGCCAATCCTATGCCCAAGCCTTTTTCACTCAGTGTAACTTTTCCGCCCAAGGCTTCAGCTAACAATTGATGGCCAAAGCAAATGCCTATGGTTGGTTTTTTAGCAAGCTCAAGCGCCTGTACGAACGTTTTAAGCTTGGCGATCCATTCTAGATCATCATAAACGCCTGAGGGGCTACCATTAATTAACCACACATCACACTCATCCACAGACTCTGGGAATTGGCCTTGAAGAATATGGAAATCTGAAAATTTTAGCTTGGCGTCAAAAGCTAAAAGGTTATTGCGAAACAGCTCTGGGTAGTCCAGGCCACCTACAGAGTCGAGCATGTCTTCAAAGCTGTGGCAAAGTAATAGCCCAATGTGTAAAGGTTGGCTCATAGTCAATCCGTTGTATAAAGTTAAAATAAATCAGTGTAAAGGCCTAATCATAGGTGGCAAGGCTGTGTGTATCACCATCTACAGTTAGGCTTTGGCCAGAAATTTTTGCGCCAAGGTCAGAAAAGCTAAACACAATCATGTTAGCGATGTCTTTTGCGTCTACGAAACTTGCCATAGAAGTGTTTTTCACATTGTCATGGCGCACTTTCTCTAAACTATCCCCGGTGGCTTTTGCAATGCTTGCAATCACTCGATCCATCCTGTCACCGTTAACAGCCCCAGGGCAGATGCAATTCACCCTAATATTAAATGGCCCAAGTTCCATGCTCATTGTTTTGGTTAAGCCCACAATAGCCCACTTTGCACTGGCATAGGGGCTGCGCATGGGGTACCCATAAAGGCCTGCGGTAGATGATAAATTCATAATGGCGCCGCCATTTTTTTTAAGCAGCGGTATAGCGTGTTTTGACACATAAAATGTGCTGTGTAAGTTGACATCAAAGGTCGCTTTCCAAGCGTCAATATCTAGGCTTTCTATGGGGCCTGCAGGGCCTGAAATACCTGCATTATTAACTAAAAAATCTAACTCTCCACCAAACACTTGATGCACATCAGCAAACATTTTGGCCACCTCATCAGGGTTAGCCACATTGGTGATACTGCTGCTGATGTCTTTGTGTGTATTGCTTAAATCTGCTAAGGCTTGGGTATCTATGTCACACACATGTACCTTGGCGCCTGCGTTTAATAAAGCCACTGCTGTGGCTTTGCCTAAACCCGCTGCACCAGCGGTGATAAGTACCTTTTTTCCTTGAATACCTTGCATGAAATAACCTAATGTTGTTCTTTTCTGGCCAAATATTGGCTTAGTTTGTAGTATGGGGCTTGTCCATATCCGCAGTGAACCTGTCTGTTTATGCTAAGCCGTATACACAAAGCTGCCTTTACACTGCCTTTAAACGTTTAATGCGAAGCTATTATATGCCCAATCCACAGATGACCACCTTATCTTTTTATATCAATGGAACTTGGTGTAAGCCCTTAACATCAACTCAACAAATGCCAGTGATCAACCCTGCCACTGAAACGGAATTTGCCTCAGTTTATTTGGCTAATCGTGACGATGTAGATGCCGCGCTAAGCGCAGCAACTGATGCTTTTGAGAGTTGGAGTGAAACATCTTTAGCTGACCGAATCACTTTGGTGGAAGGATTTTTAAGCATCTATGAAAGACGTTATGCAGACATAGCCAAAGCCATAACCAAAGAAATGGGAGCGCCTGCTTCTATGTCTTATGACATCCAAACAGAAACTGGCGTTGGGCATACACAAGCGCATATTCAAGCGGCTAAAGACGCTTTGTTTGAACAACCCATAGGCGATACCGGTCAGCTATTAAAAGAGCCGATTGGCGTGTGCGTGCTCATTACGCCTTGGAATTGGCCTGTTAATCAGATTGTTTGTAAGGTTATTCCAGCCCTTTTAGCAGGCTGTACTATGCTGCTAAAACCCAGTGAACTGACGCCTTTGTCAGCACAATTGTTCGCCGAGTGCCTGCATGAAGCAGGGGTCCCCGAGGGCGTATTTAACATGATTCACGGCACTGGGGCTGGCATTGGCGATTACATGACAAGCCATAAACAAGTGGATATGGTGTCGTTTACCGGTTCCACACGGGCAGGGGTGGCTATTGCTCGCTCCGCTGCCACCACTATTAAACGCATGAGCCAAGAACTAGGGGGTAAATCTGCCAATATTATTTTTGCAGATGCAGATTTAGAAACCCAAGTTAAGCTAGGCCTTGAAGCCTGTATGCTTAACAGTGGCCAAAGCTGTGATGCCCCTACACGCATGTTGGTAGAAGCTAGTGTGTATGAGCAAGTGGTTGGGCTAGCCGTTGCTCAATTGGATCACACTAAGTTGGGTGATCCTGAAATTGAAGGCGATCATTTGGGGCCCGTGATATCCGATGCACATTGGCACAAAGTACAAGCTCTCATTCAAAAAGGCATCGATGAAGGAGCTACTTTACTGGCTGGTGGTATAGGAAAACCGCAAGGTTTTGAGCAAGGTTATTATGTAAAACCTACTTTGTTTGGTGACGTAGATAACAAGATGACCATTGCCCAAGAAGAGGTGTTTGGCCCGGTGTTAGTTCTCATTGCATTTGAGGATGAAGCCCAAGCTATCTCAATCGCTAATGACAGCCCTTATGGTTTAGGTGCCTATGTGTCGACCCAAGATAAAGCTAAAGCTATGCGTGTGGCGCGCAAAATTCGGGCGGGCACTGTTCACATTAACATGGCGGATCTAGAATATTGCATGCCCTTTGGTGGTTATAAACAGTCTGGCAATGGACGTGAGTACGCAAGCTTTGGCTTACATGAGTTCCAAGAAATTAAAGCCATAGCGGG
>CAXHZX010000034.1:0-7371 GCA_964022265.1 uncultured Oceanospirillaceae bacterium
CACCAACACCAACACCAAAGCCTGAAACCGTCTTTATAGCAAGGCTTTTAGTGCTTCGGTGATTTCATCAACTGAAGTGCCGTGCCCCAATGTACTCACTAACTGACCTTGCTGATCGATTAGATAAATGCGGGACGTATGATCCACTGTATAAGTGAGCGATGAATTTTCTAACGGGATAAAGGTGTAATAAGAGCCATAGTCTTTAACCACTTTGTCGATGGTTTCTTTAGTGCCTGTTAACCCAAGCATCGTTGGATGAAAGTACTCACTATACAAAGCGATATTTTCAAGTGTGTCTCGATCTGGATCCACACTGACAAACAAAGGCTGAATCATAGCTTCTTGTTCTGGTGCCAATTCACGCATGCTAGCTGCGATTGAAGACAAAGAAGTGGGGCAAACATCAGGGCAGGAGGTAAAACCAAAATACATCAACACCAGTTTGCCGCGAAAATCGCTTAAGTTTACTTCGCCTTGGTTACTTTGAAGTGTGAAGTCACCACCAAGACCGCCATAACCTGAAGCTTGAGCGTTGTTTTCACTCCATGGGTTGTATTTTGCCATCAATAAACCGGCCACAAAAAATAGTAATAACGCGATGACATAAAGAGACTTGGTGGTTTTGCTCATGTATTGAACTCCAGGAGAAATATGCAGTTTGAAGGGTATATAAATTAAAAAACGGGTTTTAATCAGCTTAGTCTAAGTGCTTTGGTCCCTATAATCACTGGCTTGGTAAGTGCCAAGCATACGAATGTCTTTTGCAAAATAGTTTAATTCATCCATGGCTAACATCATATGTTGATCATGGGGATGAGCTTCCACATCAATGTGGAATTGGGTGGCCACCATTCTGCCGTCAGGAGTATAGCTTTCTAACTTGATTATGTTAACGCCATTAGTTGCAAAGCCACCCATGGCTTTATACAAAGCTGAGGGTATGTTTCGCACGGTGAATAAAAATGACGTGATGTATTTTTGATTTGGGCTGCGAGTTGGAATGTGATGGTCGCGCGATAAAATTAAAAAGCGCGTAGTGTTACCTTGCACATCTTGAAAATTTTCTTGCAACACTTTCAAACCATAAAGCTTCGCCGCAAGGCTTGAGGCGATGGCACCCAAACTAGGGTCGCATTGCTCACTGACCGACAAAGCCGCGCCTGCTGTATCTAGAGTGGCCGTGGGGCGCATCTTCAGTGTCCCGAGGCGCTTGTCACACTGGGCCAATGCTTGCGGGTGGGAGGCCACCGTTTTGATGGTGTTAAGGCTGCTATTTTTTAGTCCCAAAAGGCAATGGTTAACAGGTTCATAGTGTTCACCAATTACAAAAAGAGCAGTGTGGGGTAGCTTACGGTAGATTTCTTCCACTCTACCTGCTGTAGAATTTTCTACAGGAATCATAGCAATGTCCGCATCACCCGACTCAACCATGGACATCGCAGCGCTAAACGTAAGACATGCAAGAGCTGTGTGATTAGGAAACACTTTTTGACAAGACAAATGCGAATAGGCGCCTTTGTGGCCTTGAAAAGCGATGACAGGTTTAGGCGTTGCAACGCTCATGATATGTGAACAACCTAGCAGGGGATAACTTTTCGTTAGGCTAGTGTACCAAATTAAAGTCATAAATTGGTATGATTGATTTATCAAGCTTATCTGCGTTTGCAAGAGGACTATGACTCCAGAACGTTTAGCAAAATATAAAGCCACCTTGGCCTGTCGCCAATTGGATTTAACCATCATTACCGACCAAGTGAATAAGGCGCAAAATATTGCTGCACTTATACGCACTTGTGATGCCGTGGGTATTCATAAAGCCAATATAGTGACCCCCAAAGAGGGCTTTAGAGAGCATAAACGCACTGCAAGAGGAAGCCAGCAGTGGGTCAGTGTGGTCGCCCATGAGAGTATTTCCAAAGCCCTTGAAGCCACCCAAGCTCAAGGCATGCAGTTGGTGTCGGCGCACTTTAGCGACAGTGCAGTAGATTATAGAAAAGTAGACTACACCAAACCTACCGCACTCATACTAGGGGCTGAAATGCATGGCGTGAGCGCAGAGGCAGTAGCCGCTTCGGATCACCAAGTGGTGATTCCGATGTTAGGCATGGTGCATTCGTTTAATGTGTCGGTAGCGGCGGCTGTTATTTTGCTTGAAGCCCAACGTCAAAGGCAGTTGCAAGGTGTTTACGACAGGCCACAGTTGGTGGGCAAAGAGTATGATGAGACCTTGTTTCGTTGGTGCCACCCTGAAATAGCCGATTTTTGTCATCGAAATAAGTTAGCTTATCCACCCATGGACGAACATGGCGATGTGATTGATCTTAACCAGTGGTATGCGGCGGCGCAAAAACACAGCCTAAGGATGATTTGAATGGCGCTATTAAACTTGGTGGTTGATGAAAATATCTTACTCATTGATGAGCTTTTTGGAACATTCGCCAATATTACCAAGGTGAATGCCCGCACCCTTTCATCTTTTCAGGTGCAACGCGCTGACGCATTGGTACTTCGTTCTACCGCAAAAGTGAATGAGGCCCTTTTGGCTGGCAGTAGCGTACAGTTTGTGGGCACTTGTACCATTGGCACAGATCACCTAGATACCCGTTACATGGATGCAAACCAGATTGCCTGGAGTAATGCTCCAGGATGTAATGCGCAGGGGGTTGGTGATTACGTCATTGCTTGTATTAACCATGCCTGGCAAACCCTAAACATTGACCCAAGAGCAGTGACTATTGGTGTTGTCGGGGCCGGTAATGTAGGTGGGCGCCTAGCGAAAAGGCTTCAAGCTGCTCATTTTAAAGTCATTCAATGCGACCCACCCAAGTCAGACCAAGGCTATGACGGCTATCTTGAACTAGATCAGTTGTTGGCTGAGTCTGATATTGTTTGTTTGCACACCCCATTAACGAAAACTGGGCCTCACCCTACCCAAAATCTACTTCACAAAAAACGCATTGACGCATTAGCCAAAGGTACCGTTATTATTAGCGCTGGCCGCGGTGAGGTTGTGGATCAAAAGGCATTGCTAGAGCGCCAACAAACCGAGCATGATTTACACCTTTATATGGACGTTTGGCATACAGAACCTAATATTGATCGCAGCTTGTTTGATTATTGTCACAGCGTAACACCGCACATCGCAGGTCACTCGTTAGAAGGAAAAATGCGCGGCACCTATATGATTTACCAAGCGTTATGTGAACATTTTTCATTACAAGTTAAGCATAAACTAAAAGACTTAATGCCAAAGCCTGAGCTTGAAAATCTGTTGCTAGACAGTCAATTGACGGCTCAGCAATGTTTAAAGCTAGCCTGTGATAGTGTGTATCCTTTAATGGATGATGACCAACGCATGCGCCAAAGCAATGAGTTTGATGGGTTGCGCAAAAACTACCCAGTGAGGCGAGAGTTTTCAAGTTTAAAGCTTGAGGGCATCACAGCCCCAGCAATTATCCAACTTCTTAGTGGGCTGGGTTTTGATATAAAGCAAAAGGATCGTTAAATGGCGTTTAACATTGGTCTTGTGATTAATCCTCTGGCGGGCCTTGGCGGAAGTGTTGCCCTAAAGGGTAGTGACAAGGTCGCAGCAAAGGCGCTAAACCTTGGCGCAAGGCCCAAAGCCAACGCGCGTTGCTTGCAGGCATTAATGGAGCTAGAAGGTTTAGATGTCTGTGTGTATACCTACCAAGGTGATATGGGCGCAGACTGTGCTAAGCAAGCAGGCTTAATAACGAAAGTGGTTGGCCAAGCACAAACGCAGCCATCAAGCGCATCTGATACGATGAAAGCTGCAAAGATACTCATTAAACAAGGGGTAGATTTACTTGTTTTTGTAGGGGGCGATGGTACCGCGAGAGACTTGTTAAACGCGGTGGGTGACCAAATTCCAGTAGTGGGCATACCTGCCGGCGTAAAGATTCACTCAGGCGTTTATGGCATAAATCCTGTCGCAGCGGGTCAGGTGATTGCGCAACTGGTAAAGGGTGAACTTGTCACTCTTAAAAGCCAAGAGGTTCGTGATATCGATGAACAAGAATTTAGGGCTGGCAGAGTCAAAGCAGCTTATTACGGCGAGCTTCAGGTCCCAGAATCACATGAATATATGCAATCTACCAAAGACAGCGCCAGTGCTGGTGGAAAAGAAATTGAAGCCCTAGTGCTTGAGGATATGGCCGCTCATATCGAAGAATTGATGGAGCCTGATGTCAGGTACATTATGGGCTCAGGATCAACTATCGCAAGAGTTATGGAGCACTTGGGTTTGGCGAACACATTGTTGGGCGTTGATGTTGTTGAAAATAACCAAGTGATTGCAAGTGACGTGACTGCTGATCAGTTGTTAAATTTGTGTCAGCACGGCGCTACTGAGCTGTTTGTGACTATAATCGGTGGCCAAGGCCATATTTTAGGCAGAGGTAACCAACAACTAAGTAGCCAGCTAATCAAACAGATCGGCTTAAAAAATATTCACATAGTGGCCACTAAAACGAAATTAAAAAATCTCAACGGTAGGCCACTGTTGGTGGATTCAGGTGATCCAGTTCTGGATAAAGACTTACGAGGTTTGGTACCTGTTATTTGCGGTTACCATGATTTGGTATTGTATCCGTTGGGGAATCCTCCGGCACCCAAACCATAAAAATGCAAAAAAGAAAAAGCCAGATTTTTCTACAGCTGGCTTTTTGGGTGATTGATTATTTACGCAAGGTCGCTAAGAAAGTGGCAATTCTGCCCACTGCTTCTATCAGCTGTTCCTCATAGGGCAGAAACACAATCCGAAAGTGTTGGCTGTCTGGTAAATTAAAACCGCTGCCTTGAACAACAAGTACTTTTTGCTGTGACAGCAAGTCAAACGCAAATTTCTCATCGTTTTCAATGTTATAAACGTCAGGGTCTAGGCGTGGGAATAAGTACAATGCACCTTGGGGCTTGTGACATGAAACACCAGGTAGGGCATCTAGCATTTGCCACGCGATGTCGCGCTGGCGCCTAAGTCTGCCGCCCTCACAGGTGAGTTCGTTGATGCTTTGGTAACCTCCCAAGGCAGTTTGAATAGCATATTGGCTGGGCACATTGGCACAAAGCCGCATACTAGCCAACATATCTAGGCCTGCAATGTAATCTTTGGCTTTGTGTTTAGCGCCTGAAACGACCATCCAGCCAGATCTGAACCCAGCAGCTCTGTAGGTTTTAGATAACCCATTAAACGTTAAGAAGAGTACGTCATCGGCTAAACTTGCCATAGGTGTGAATTTGGCGTCATCAAAAAGTATCTTGTCATAAATCTCGTCGGCAAAAATAATGAGATCATGCTTTCTAGCCAGTTCAATAATTGCCTTTAGGGTCTCATCCGAGTACAAAGCGCCAGTTGGGTTGTTGGGGTTAATGACTACGATGCCGCGCGTGCGCTTAGAAATTTTAGCAGCCATGTCCTCAAGGTCTGGTTGCCAGCCTTGCTGCTCGTCACAAAGGTAGTGCACTGGCGTGCCGCCTGCCAGGGCTGTCGCAGCTGTCCAAAGAGGGTAATCTGGCGCAGGAATGAGAAGTTCATCACCATCATTAAGTAGGCCTTGGGTGGCCATGTTAATCAATTCACTAACGCCGTTGCCAATATAAATATCTTCGATGCCCACATTATCAACGCTTTTTCTTTGGCACTCGTGCATTACGGCTTTGCGTGCCGCAAAAAGGCCTTTAGAGTCACAGTAACCCTGAGCATTAGGTAAGTTTAAAATAACATCTTGAACAATTTCTTCTGGCGCTTCAAAGCCAAATGGGGCAGGGTTACCGATATTGAGTTTAATGATACGGCTGCCCTCATCCTCAAGGCGCTTTGCTTCCTCAAGCACTGGGCCTCGAATGTCGTAGCATACGTTTACCAACTTTTTCGATTTGCGTATCATGCTCATAAACTGCAGGTCCGTGGGTTATTATAGGGCGGTATGATAATGGTTGATTATCATACGTGAAAACATTTTTTTATTAAACTTTAAATACCTTGTTAAACACTTTTCGAAACCCAATACTCAATGTTTTTATCTAGACAATGAAATAGGAACACTAACATGGCTGAAGATCACAAAATGGGCAAAGGCAAAGCCTCTCTTAGTGAAGAGCAATGGCGTGAGGCACTCACGCCAGAAGCCTTTGCTGTATGTCGGAAAAAAGGCACAGAAAGGCCTTTTACTGGGCAGTATGATCAGCACTTTGAGAATGGTAAATATCATTGCCATTGCTGTGGGGCTGAACTTTTTGCAAGCCAATCTAAATTTGATGCAGGTTGTGGCTGGCCAAGCTTTAGTGCGCCTACCACAAAGCCTGCAATTAGAGAAAAGGTTGATACAAGCATGGGTATGACCCGCACAGAAGTAATGTGCGATGACTGTGGTGCCCATTTGGGCCATGTATTTCCCGATGGACCGCCTGAAACAGGGCTTCGCTATTGCATCAATTCAATAGCGATCGACTTCAAAGAAGACAAATAGTTAGGCATTAGTTTTGCGCTAAAAAATTTGCCAAGCTTAAATCACTAAAGCCACGCTCAAGGCTTGTACTTAGCACTTCATTAACGAATGCTTGGTTTTCTTGGGCATTTGGAAACTTAGTTAATTTGTGGCTCCGCTGGGTTTGGTAATGGCCGGTATGGCTACTACCGCCCACGCGCACAATGATGGTGATTTTTGCATCGATACTAATGTTGTTCACTATGCCTTGAGTTTTAGTATCATAATTTAGTTCATCCAGCATGACAGTCATGGTGGCTGGGGTTGCAGAGCTTGTGCCATCAAAGCCTAATTGAAGGGCTGCCTTGGATGTTGCTAGCAAAAGGGCGTCATTGATAGAGTTTGCGATCGTGATCACGCTTGAGCTTTCGTAAACGCCCCCTCTGGTGCCTAAAACGCTGCTAGCGCGACGATCTTCAACTTCGATTGCCAGTGCTCGGCCTTGGCCATAAGCAGGCCCAGAAACGTTTGCCTGGGGATTGACCACAACCGATTGGGGGCTAACAGCACAGCCACCAATTAACAGGCTCAAGCTAATGCCTAAAGTCATCACTAATGCTTTCATGGGTCAATCCTTAAACTATGGGTGAGGGGTTTAACACTGTTTATTATATCAATAAGACTATAATATTTGTTGTTAGGTTTAAAGTAGTGATTCTTTGAGTTGGTTTTAAGCTGAAAGTTGTACGGTTTTTAACCACTTCTAAAAAAACTTGTTTTTTTTGCTCTAAATGTTTGACACCGCTGAGGAAATCTTTAAAATGCGCTTCTCCTAAAGGCGTCGTCGCAGTTGGCGGGTTTATAGGAAATGCGGAGCGGTAGTTCAGCTGGTTAGAATACCGGCCTGTCACGCCGGGGGTCG
>CAXHZX010000035.1:0-6069 GCA_964022265.1 uncultured Oceanospirillaceae bacterium
TTAGGGGCTTCGTATGCTTTATCTACCCCCAATAGCTTTTTTAATGTGGCTTTAAAACAGAGTCAATATACCACCCGAAACGGTACGCATAACTTTTATTACACAGACAACACCATTGCCAGCCAGCGTTTAAATGAAGTAAATTGGCACTCAACAGCCATTACAGTGGGCATTACTTCACAGTATTAATAGGGTTAAATTATGTTTGCACAAAGTGATCTTTCATACGAAGCGGTTCCATTAAGCCCCCGCGAGGACATGAGCGATGAGCAAATGCAAAGTGCGGCACTGGCTTATTACGAAACTATGCGTACACGCCACACTGTGCGAGACTTTACTGAGCGTGAAGTACCAGAAGCAGTGATTCAAAACTGCATCAGAACAGCAGGCTCTGCGCCAAGTGGCGCTAATCACCAACCTTGGCACTTTGTAGCGATTAGAAACCCAGAACTTAAGCATGAAATACGTTTAGCAGCAGAGGCTGAAGAAAAGAAATTTTACGCAGGCGGTGGCGGTGATGAATGGATAAAAGCACTTGAGCCTATTGGCACTAGTGCAGACAAACCGCATTTGGACATTGCACCCTGGCTGATTGTTATTTTTGCCCAACGTTATGGTGTGTTTGCAGATGGCACTCGTTTCAAAAATTACTACGTGCCAGACAGTGTTGGCATTGCGACGGGGTTTCTTATTTCAGCTCTGCATCACGCGGGGCTCTATAGCCTTACCCACACCCCTAATCCTATGCGTTTTTTGAATAAACTGTTAGATCGCCCAAGCCATGAAAAGCCAGTGATGATCTTGGCAGTAGGCCATGCTTCAAAAGCAGCCACTGTACCTGGCGTAGCGAAGATGAAAAAACCGCTGGATGAAATACTCACCCTACTTTAAGCCCCGTTTGCTGCAGCTTTAGCGGTGCACCCAAAAAACAGTGTTTAGAGCTTACATAAATCTACAGCGATATCCGCTGCTAAACGTGCGTTGTTTAGAATGAGTTTAATGTTGGCTGCTAAACTCTCGCCTTGGGTCTCCTTGGCAATTTTAGACAACAAAAAAGGCGTACTTTGTTTGCCATGAATGCCCTTTTCATTCATTTCCACAATCGCCTGCGCAATCACCTTTTCTATGGCTTCAGCATCCATGGCATAAGCATCTGGTATTGGGTTAGCAATCACCACCCCTCCGGCAAGGCCCATACCCCACTTTGCAGCCAACGCCTGGGCGATTTCTTTTGCACAATGGAGTGAATAATCCACAGCAAATTCGCTGGTTTGCGTATAGAAGGCAGGCATTACTTCGGTTTTGTAGCCCACTACCGGCACGCCGTGTGTTTCTAAATATTCTAGGGTTAAGCCAATATCTAAAATAGATTTAACTCCGGCACAAACAACCGCCACGCTGGTGTTTGCAAGCTCTTGTAGGTCTGCTGAGATGTCCATGGTGGTTTCAGCTTGGCGGTGCACGCCACCTATACCGCCTGTAGCAAACACTTTAATACCTGCCATAGCCGCAATGATCATAGTAGAAGCAACCGTGGTTGCCCCATCTTTATTTTGGGAGACGATAAATGGAATGTCTCTGCGGCTAGTTTTAATCACTCGCTCAGCACTTTTACCTAAATGAGTGATTTGCGCTTCATCAAGGCCCACCTTTAATCTGCCATTAATAATAGCAATGGTTGCTGGCTGAGCCCCTTGTTCTTTAACCGCTTGCTCTACTTGCATAGCGGTTTGCACGTTTTGTGGAAACGGCATGCCGTGGGAAATAATAGTAGATTCTAACGCGACCACGGGCTGATTATTGGCCAAGGCATCTTGTATGCGAGGATGGATGTCTAAATATCGACTTAAATCATGGTGATGCGGCACGGATTGTCCTTTGTTGTGTGGGCTCACTTATACAAAAAACTGACCCCAGTCTAAAATTAGTCTTGCACTTGGTACTGGCTATTAAGGAAGAGCATAATGAAAAAAGCAACCCATGCGGTAATGGCAAAACCTAAAACCAGTGGCAGCACAGTGCCATCGTACGCCATACCCACCCACATACCAATGGGCACCGACACAAGGGTTGACGCAGAGCCCACCACTGATGCGCCCATACCTGCAAGCTTACCTAAAGGTTCCATGGCCAAAGCGTTGATGTTGCCAAATCGAAACCCAATACCAAAGAAAATAACACAGCACAGCAGCATATACTCAAGCAAACTAGGCTCGCTTAATAGTTGGCCGTACAAATAAAACGCAAAACATACCAACCCTGTGATTAGATTACTGGTTTGCACCAGGGCATACATGCCAAAGCGCATCACTAACTTAGCATTTAACAAGGAAGCGATTATGGTAGGAATGGCCAGTAGTGCAAAATAAATAGGGAAAGCATTACCCACGCCATAAGTTTGCTGAAAAATTTGTTGGGCTGAACTCAGATAGCCCATAAAGCCCCCAAGCACAAAGCCAGCAACCACTGAGTAACCCGTTGCTATGGGATTGGCTAGCACCTGTTTCATGGTGACCCATAGTTTTTTAGGGTGCAAAGACAAACGATTTTCAGGCTTTAAAGTTTCATCCAGACGAAAATACACCCACGTCACTAAGGTAAGCGCAAACGCCAAAAAGAAACCAAAGATCCATTGCCATGGGCCAACCAACAAAATACCCTGACCCGCTAAAGGTGCAACAATGGGCACGGCCATAAATAGAGTCATTACAAATGACATAATGCGCGCCATGGCCCTACCGCCATAGCAATCTCTCACTAAAGCGACCACCATTACCCTTGGGCCTGAAGCACCAAAACCTTGTAAAAACCGCCCTAGCAACATCACTTCTAAAGATTGTGAAAAAATGCTCACAATGCTACCCAGACAAAAGATACCAAAACCAATAAAAATGCTGCTTCTTCTGCCATAGCGATCTGACACAGGGCCATAAATAAGCTGGCCCAAAGCATGACCAACAAATACGCTGATAATAACCAGCTGAATAGCGTTATCATCTACCTCAAAGGCTATTGCCATATGGCCCATAGCTGGCAAGATGGCGTCTGTTGTAAAAGCCACCATGGACATTAATGCCGCCACTAAAATAATGAACTCGCGTTGGCTAATAGTCATGGCGATGAGCTTCCAGGTGTGAATAGGTAAAAATGGAGGGGCTGCAATAGTAGCTTTATTACTGATATAAAGTCTAGCAACGGCGCTAGTAGTAGCCCTGCTAACACCGCGCTTCGCTATGCCTGTATAATGGGTTCATACCTTTTTATCTAATTTTTTAAAGCCCTAAACACTATGATTGAAAAAGACATTGTAATTGTAGGTGGCGGTGCCGCTGGTTTTTTTGCAGCAGTGAATATCGCAAAGCTTGCCCCAAGCCTTAGTGTTGCTATTTTAGAGCGAGGCCAAACAGGCTTAGCCAAAGTGAAGGTGTCTGGTGGGGGCAGGTGCAATGTAACCCATGCTGAATTTATACCCAGTGAACTGGTGCATAACTACCCGCGCGGCGAGCGAGAACTTTTAGGGCCGTTTCATCAGTTTATGACGGGCGACACCATGGCCTGGTTTGAAGAGCGCGGTGTGCCTTTAAACATAGAAGAAGACGGGCGTATATTTCCTGCCTCTAATTCTTCTCAAAGCATTATCAATTGTTTTTTAAGTGAAGCAGAAAAATATAAGGTAGACATTAAATACAGCCATGGCGTGCAGGCTATTGAAGTGCAAGACAATGGTTTTAAGCTAAACACTTCTAAAGGCGACATAAAAGCTAAGCGAGTATTAATTGCCACCGGCAGCAATAACAAAATGTGGCAGCTACTAGAAACCCTGGGGCACAAAAGAGTGGATGCTGTGCCTTCTTTATTTACTTTTAAAATAAACGATAGCCGCATTAAAGACATCCCGGGTGTAGTGGCTGAAAATGTAGAAATAAAAATAAAGGGCACATCCCTTGAAACCCAGGGCCCCCTGCTGATTACCCACTGGGGTATGAGCGCACCTGCCGTGTTAAAGCTTTCCGCATTTGGCGCACTGGAAATAGCCAAGCGTGATTATAAATTCACCATTGAAGTAAACTTTATTCGTGAAAGCTTTAACGATTGTTTGAACGCTTTAAAGCAACTAAAGCAAAGCGAAGCCAAAAAAAGCGTCTATAAAGGCGCACAATTTAACCTGCCAAAACGCCTGTGGCATAAACTTGTTTTAGCGGCCAATATCTTTGAAGAAACTCGTTGGGGTGATGTTAACAAAGCCCAAATTGAAAGCTTAGCCAGACAGCTTTCTTGTGCGGAATTTAATGTGAATGGCAAAACCACTTTCAAAGAAGAGTTTGTTACCGCAGGCGGCGTTGCCCTTAAAGAAGTGAACTTTAAAACCTTTGAAAGCAAACGAGTGCCTGGGCTTTATTTCGCCGGTGAAGTGCTTAATATTGATGCGATAACCGGTGGCTTTAATTTCCAAAACGCTTGGACGGGAGCCTATATCGCCTCTCAAAACATCACCCAAGGTTTGCAATAAGCTCACCATTCACCCCACACGGCCATTCATTTGGGCTTTTTTAAAGTTTTGTAGGATGGGTAGCCACAAGTAAAGCATTGTAAAATGCCGAACGCATACAAAATAATGGATGCCCATAGTCGGCAGGCGCGTTTTACTAGCGTATAATGCCCCCTGAAAATTTTAACCTTTGGAAGCGTTACCCATGACCGACTTCACCGACTACAAAGTTGCCGATATTTCCCTAGCTGCATTTGGCCGCATGGAAATTGATATTGCCGAAACCGAAATGCCAGCCCTTATGGCATTGCGCACTAAGTATGCTGCGCAACAACCTTTGGCCAATGCTAAGGTAATGGGTTGTATTCACATGACCATTCAAACCGCTGTGCTGATTGAAACACTGGTCGCACTGGGCGCTGAAGTACGCTGGTCTTCTTGCAACATTTTCTCTACCCAAGACCATGCCGCAGCCGCCATTGCAGCAGCTGGTATTCCGGTATTTGCTTGGAAAGGTGAAACAGAAGAAGAAGCAGAATGGTGTATCGAGCAAACCATCGTTAAAGACGGCAAAGACTGGGGCGCTAACATGATCCTAGATGATGGTGGCGATTTAACCACCATGCTGCATGAGCGCTTCCCAGAAATTTTGGCCAATTGCCACGGTATCTCTGAAGAAACCACCACCGGCGTTCATCGCTTAGAAGAAATGTTAGAAGCAGGCAAACTAAAAGTACCCGCTATTAACGTAAACGATGCCGTTACTAAGAGCAAAAACGACAACAAGTATGGTTGTCGCCACTCTTTAAACGATGCCATTAAGCGCGCTACAGACCACCTGCTGGCGGGTAAAAAAGCCTTAGTCATTGGTTATGGTGACGTAGGTAAAGGCTCTGCTGCATCACTTCGCCAAGAAGGCATGATTGTAAAAGTAACTGAAATTGACCCAATCTGTGCCATGCAAGCCTGCATGGATGGCTTTGAGGTGGTTTCACCATACCTAGACGGTGTAAACACAGGTGACATCAGCTGCATCAATACTTTGTTAATGGGCACTACAGACCTTATTGTAACCACGACCGGTAACACCAATGTGTGTGACGAAAACATGCTGAAGACTATTAAAAATGGCGCTGTAGTGTGTAACATTGGCCACTTTGATAATGAAATTGACACTGCATTCATGCGTGCCAACTGGAGCTTTGAAGAAGTGAAACCACAGGTACACAAGGTATACCGTGGTGATGATAAAGGTGACTTTGTATTACTTCTTTCTGAAGGCCGCTTAGTGAACCTAGGCAACGCTACAGGTCACCCATCACGCATTATGGATGGCTCATTTGCTAACCAAGTGTTGGCGCAAATGTACCTTTGGGACGCCAAGTTTGCCGATTTAAGCGAAGATGAAAAGAAAGCCAACGTATGGCTTAAGATTCTACCTAAGAAGCTAGACGAAGAAGTGGCTGCAGACATGGTAGCAGGCTTTGGCGGCGTACTGACTAAGCTCACCACAACTCAAGCCGGCTACATTAATGTGCCATTTGATGGCCCATTCAAGCCAGAAAGCTATAAGTACTAAC
>CAXHZX010000036.1:0-5220 GCA_964022265.1 uncultured Oceanospirillaceae bacterium
AACTGATAATCACCAACTGATATTTTCAGCTAGAGATCTTGAAACTGAGATTGGTCACGGTTTTTAGCGACCTTGTCCACATCAAAAATCCGCCCGTTCATACACAGGTATACCCCCTCTGGCAGGGTTTGCACCGCAGCCACGGCTACCCCTAAATTAAAGTCAGCATCGCTAAGCTTCATAATAGCAGGCTGCATTGCACCCATAATAACAATAGTCTTACCTTGCGCCTGCTTTAGTACTTTGCCCGTGTCAACCATGGTGTCTGTACCATGAGTGACTATCACCTTGTGGCTTGTGTGAGTTTGGACTGCCGCTAAAACGGCCTCTCTGTCAGCATCGGTCATGTCTAAACTGTCTTTCGAGATCAGCTGAGTGACTTCATAATCGAAGTTCACTTTAATCCGCCCTAAAATTTCAGTTGCAGCTGGTGCGCCAATTTTGTAATCGCTAAGATCATCATAGTAAATTTTATCTATGGTACCGCCCACGGCAATAATATTGAGTTTCATACAGTTTTCCTATTGGCTCCAGGGGCACAAAGATTCAACTTTTTCACGGCCCAAAGCAGTTAGCACTTGAATATTGTCTTCGTATATTTTCTGTGGGTCACCTACTTGTTGCAAGGCTTTTGTCATATGCGCCTGGCGTAAAAGGTGAACTGTTGGATAAGGCGCTCGATTGGTGTAATTACTCAGCTCATTTTTAGCCGCACCCTCAAATTGATATCGGGGGTGGAACGAAGCCAGTTGTAGGTGTTCTGCTAAATTAGCCTGATCCAATAGCTGTTGAAACCAATCCAGTAAATCAAGGTAATCATCAAAATCATCAAGACCGTTAGGAAACATTAATAAGCTGGTCGCAATCTGGGTGTCCTTAGCTTCTAATAGCAGTTGCAATTGACTCACATAAAACTGTTTTAGCTGAGCGTCGGTGGTGTCGTTACAAACCGCATAATGCACTTGATCATGATCAACAACATGATGTGAAAATGGACATAAATTCAGCCCCAGAACCATTTGGCTGAGCCACTTTTGCGTGGTTGCAATCACTTCTTTAGGCTGTGTTGATAGTGTCGTGATGCTAGAGTTATTGATACAATGAGCTCCTTATTTTGCAAAGTCTTGTGCGGTTAATTTGCCTATTACTATAGTCCACCCAAATGCACCCCATCCAACCAGGTGGCGCAGTTACAAGCGTGGCTTGGGCCTTCAAGTTCCAAGGCATTGGCAAGCTTGGCTAGGTGACAAGGGCTCACTCACTAAGAGGCTTATAAAGGCCAGCGCAGGCAATTTCTCTGTCAGCCTTGTATCTAGTCGGCTAGGCACGCCAACCCCCTCAGAAGCACGCGCTCTTGGTCTTAAGGCACGTCAACAAGCCATTATTCGGGAAGTAGAGCTATCGTGCCATGGGCAAACTTGGGTTTGCGCTCGAAGCATTATACCTCACGCGACACTTATCGGTCGCCTACGTCGCTTAAAAGCGATTGGCAATAAACCTTTGGGAGCTATGCTATTTAATCACCCCAATATGAAGCGCGGAGCACTTGAGGTTGCATGCCTCAAGCAACAATCTGGCAGTGAGCAGCATTGGGCCCGTCGCTCTGTATTTTATTTAGATGGCAAGGGTGTTTTGGTTTGCGAAGTATTCATGCCGCCTATGGCACACATAACCCCACAAGACGCTTAAGCAATAAATGCCCTAAGCTTTCGTATAGATCTTCATACGCTACAATTCCGCAATCAAGCGGATCAGTAATATCTTTCTCATCCTCTAGCAGCGTTATTTGAGGTTTCAAATTAGAAGCTAAGCAAGCGCTTAATTCAGCTGCGTAATCTAGATGTTCTTGCGTCATACACCACACCAAGTCACTCCAGGCCAAATCATCTTGGGTAAGCGGTGCACTTTTGCCTTGCCAATTGATACCCACTCTAGACAAAACTTCAAGCGCTTCTGGCGTTGCTTCCTGGCCAAGCTTAGCCCTAATCCCACGTGATATAAAAACCAAAGGCAGGCCCTGTTTTTCAGCAATGTCATTCGCTATAGCGCACGCCATCTGCGATCTGCAAGTATTACCTGTGCACAGAAATAAGATATGAGTCGATTTTGTTGGCATGAAGATTCGTTCTTGGCAGCAGATAGAGACCTTGTTATGTTAGCATGGTGTTTTATTTAATAAGTTAAAATCTAGTCACAATGTCACTAATAAATCGCTGGCCTGAATTTAGAAGCCTGATGCGTTTGGATAAACCTGTAGGCACCTACTTATTATTGTGGCCTACCTTATGGGCCCTTTGGATTGCTGCCAATGGTTTTCCAAAACTCAATCTATTGGTCATTTTCATAGCTGGGGTCTATTTAATGAGGGCTGCCGGTTGTGTGATCAATGATTTTGCTGATCGTAAACTTGACGGTCACGTCACACGCACCCAACACAGGCCATTAGCGACAGGTAAAATAACCTCTAAAGAGGCTTTGTTGTTATGTTTAGGCTTATGTATTTTGTCGTTCATATTGGTTTTGTTGACTAATATGTATACCGTTATCTTATCGGTGTTCGCGCTATTGCTAGCGGGCTGTTACCCATTCATGAAGCGATATACCCACTGGCCGCAAGCAGTACTTGGGGCGGCTTTTGCCATGGGTATACCCATGGGCTTTGCAGCCCAAACCAATGCAACCGGGCTTACAGCATGGCTCACATTTGCAGCAGCGCTTTCTATGACCATAGCCTATGACACTTATTACGCGATGGTCGATAAAGAGGATGACTTGAAAATTGGAATTAAATCTACGGCGGTTCTTTTTGGGCGCTGGGATCTTGCGCTCATCGGGTTTTTTCAAGCGATCACGCTTTTAATTCTAGTGATTGTAGGCTTACTCAACGACTTAGGTGTAGCCTTCTATATTGGCGTATGCGTTATGACGTGTTTGTTTGTTTACCAAAATTACTTAGGCCGGACCAGATTAACAGAAAACTACTTCAAAGCTTTCATCAATAACCACTGGGCATCCTTTAGTGTTTGGGTAGGGTTAGTGGTCAACTATTGGTAATGACTGTGGCGCCGATGGTGAGGTTTTGACTAGCGTGTCGTGCTGCTCAACATAAAGAATCGTCGCGCCCGCTACCGCTAATGGCATAGCAAAAAAGTTTGCGAATGGGACCATTAATAGCATCGACACTGCACCCCCAAAGCCCAAATGCAAAAACCTTTGCTGGGTTATGGACGCTTTCATATTTTTAAACGTCACCCCATTATTGTCCATTGGGTAGTCAATATAGTGTATCGCCATCACCCAGGCCCCAAAGGCTAGCCACAACCAAGGGGCTAGAACATTCACTACCGGGATAAAAGAAACGACAACCAACAAAAGCATACGCGGCAAATAATACATCAGCTTTCTAGCTTCTCTCAATATTGAGTGTGGCAAGCTAGATAGTATTGCACCAAGGTTTGTCGGCGCAACGGGATGACCACTTAGCACTTGTTCAACTTTTTCGGATAAGATGCCATTTAAGGGCGCTGCAATAAAGTTTGCCAACATATTAAAACTAAAGAATACGCCCATACCAAAAATTGAAATGAACAAAAACCATAGGATCGTTGTTACGCCGCTCATCCAACCTGGCAGCCAGCCTAGAACTCCTTCCATCCAGCCAGTCACAAAAAACAACAAAACGCCAAAGCCAATGGCGAACATAATGACGTTGACCAACAAGGGTAAAAGCACAAACGCTCTAAGCTTTGGATGCAAGAGAATCCTTGCCCCTTTAAGTAGATACCTTGCGCCGATAAGCAATTTCATAACCTTACCCCTGGTTGGCTAAATGGCCGCTTTGGGTTAAACACTGACACCAATATTACTCACCCCATCAGCCACTGCAAAATCTTTTAGTTGATCAATCATAGCTGCCTTTGCAACTTTTGCTTGGCTTAGCATAGAGATCACTTGGGCTTGGAAGTCCATTTCACTGATCATCAATTCGTGGGTCTCTATGTGCCGAATAAGTTGCTCATCGCTAAGGTCATCTTCACTACCAAGCTCTACATATTTAGCAACGCTTTCTCTAGAGAGTTGGGCGCTACTCGCCGCGTCTTCATAATTGGCATTATCGACACAATTTAATGTTGCTATCAGGGACACCAAAGCATCAAAAGCTAAGCTGGCCCCAAAACTATCATCCGTATCATCATGTAGGATAGCTTCAACTTTAGTTAGCTGAGCATCGACATTCATGTTGCCCCTTAGGGCAAGTTGCTTCCAAACTTGATCCAGCGCGGTCCTAGCAACAACTGCGCGGTTACCTTCGGTTAAGTGATCAAACAACGCAAAATGGGGGAATATGCGTTCGCAGCTTGCTGCTGAAAATGCGACTAGTTGCCAATCTTGCATGTCATAAAGGGGTTTATAGATCGAATCAAACAGCATGGTGAATACCTATGTAAGCAATATAGGACTAGTATAAAGGGTTCTATTAGTCAGGTCATTCGCCATGTTTTTACGGTACACATCAACCTATGGCAACAGCGATAGCAGCAATGATGATACCGCCACCAAGGAACCTAGAGATAATATTAGCCAGTGAAGAGCGGCCCATATAGTTAAAAAACTTTCTTCCCATCAGCGCATAGCTTGTCATCACAACAGCAAGACATAACATTTTTAGCAGTCCGAAATAAACAATGTCCTGTGCAAAAAACTCTGGCCTAGTGAATTGTGGGAATAGCGCCAAAAAAAATAGTAGCGCTTTAGGGTTAGCTAGCGAAGTAAGCATACCCCTTCTGTAACTCTTACCAATGGATTGGCCTTGATTTGCTTCTTCATTTTTTAATGCTTTAGGATTGCCAATGCCAAAACGAATAATGGTGTAGCCCAAATACACCAAATACAAAGCCCCTATGTACCTTAGGGTATTGAAGATGACGGGAGTCTGGGTGAGTAGCAAACCAAGTCCAGTAGCCACTAAACTGATCCAAATAATGTTGGAGGTGAGTAAACCTGCAATGCCTGCCAAAGCATTTTTTACACTAAAGCCAGATTGATACAAAACGAACAAGACCGCAGGCCCAGGCGTTACCTCTAGAAACAAGGTGATCGCTAGAAATTGAATAGTGGCTTCAAGCATAAAGGGTTCTAGTGGAGCTGCGTTTAAGGTAGCGCAGTGTAACACAAGCGTTACTTTTGTCAGGGCAATAAAAAACCCCAGGCCGCAAGGCG
>CAXHZX010000037.1:0-5198 GCA_964022265.1 uncultured Oceanospirillaceae bacterium
AACGATGCTGCATGTGCAAAGCATGACCCACCTCGTGGCTTAAGGCCAACACATCCACCCTGCCATGATGATGCTCTAGCTGTATTAATGCCCCAGCACTGCAAACAACACAAGCATTGCCTAGGCTGCCAGGCTCAACCAGCCTTAAACGCCCTTGATTAATTATAAGATTGAAGCTTTTTAGATGCTGTTCAGTAAACGTTTGCCCAACTACTTTTATGGCGTCTATAAGAGGCAGATGCCATTTTTTTGGTGTGTGTGAATAAACACTTGAGTCGTCCTCTAAAGAATGTATCGCGCTAGCATACTCAGCTATGCCAATGCCACAGGCAGACAAACGACACGTTAACGTATGCGGCAGCTCTTGTGCAGCGAATGGGTCTAGTGCCACTCTTTGGGCTAAAATATCACACAGCTCATTATCATCTACATCAGCACCAAACCAGCGCTTACCATTTAATGCAATAGCTTGTGCGTTCATATGTGGCGCAGGCCCATCTTGCACATTACTTTGCGCGGCCAAAAGTAAAGCTTGGCTTTGTAGGTTGCACTTGGTTTGGAGCAAGTTAAAGGCACCCGCAAACCGGCCATCCAAAACTAGCGCGTTAAGGTTGGCATGGTTGATATAAAAATCAGCCTCAGCGTCACCTTGCCTTGGCACACACATAGGCTTCATAAGGCCTTCATTCCAACACTGAAAGAGCATTAGTGACGGAAGAAATGACTAACAGAAAATGTGGGTGAGTCTAAGCAATACACCACGTGAAACCAGCCAGCTGGTTGAATTAACATTTCACCAGGCGCCAATATCACCTCTAAAGGCCTTGCCTTTGCAAACTCTGGATAACAATCTAGGTCTGGACGCTCAGGCCTTACCCAGCATGGTTGATAATTATTGTAAGCTTTCAAAGGGTACAAATAAGGCGCTTGATTAGGCGCATACATCAGCAATTTTTTGCGCCCCATTACTTGGTATAAAAAGCCATCTAAAGGATCTCTATGAAGGCTACTAGCGGCAACATTTGTGGGCACATTGCCTAGCCATATTTGCGGCTCAATATAATCATGCAAGCTAAAATAGGGCGGTACAAACTCTGCCCCCATCACTTCAGGCAAAGTACACCCTTCGGTGTAGGCTTTGGTATGGCCTTCGGTTATTTTTCCATGCTGAGTTTGCTGCATGCGGGAGATAAACTCTCCCATGGTCTCTTGCTCATCTTTAGAGCGCACTCGAAGCAACACATCACCATATTCTTCTACCAACTTTTTTAAGCTCCAATGGTGATGTGGCGTTGGCACTTGAGCGTTGGTAATAATTATAGGCTTGCATTGGGCCAGAGTTTGCAGCAATTCTAATTCAGTAACATTTTCTACTCGCTCAATGCTTCGCATGCCATAGGCTTCGCAATCACGCTCTTGCAATGGGTCTAAACGATCTATAGTGTCTTTTGAGGGCCGAAGCATTAGCTTGCCAAAGTAGTTAACCAAATCTCTATCCCCTTGAAGCTGAATATTGCCAATCACTAAAGGGTCTCGAAAATCCACTTGATCACTATGGGTGGCGATAAGCTCTAGCGTTTCAAGTGGCATGGTGATTGTCGCATCTGGGGCAGTCGTTTGCCCCTCATACACGCTTAGGTTTGGAGCAACCTCCATCACTATAAAATGGTCTTTAGATGCCTCTTGAATCTGCAGTTGGCAGCGACCAATTATTGTCTCTGGGTTTTCAAAGCCCAGCGTTAGCATCTGGTGAATTTGTAAAGCCAATGGTGATGGCATAATGGGCCTCCTTTATTAAGCAATGTAATGAACAACACACTATGAGAGGCAGGCTAAAAAATGCTGCGCTTGGCCAATGGCATAGTTGTGGTGAATACGATTTTGAAGCCACTGTGTTTGCTCATCGAGCAAAGACACTTGGGTTTCTTGCCATTGGTTGTGCGCATCTCGAACCGAAGCGGCACTAACCACCCCCTCTTCAAAACGCAGCAGTTGGTTGTCATAAGTGGTTTTGGCCAGGGCCACCAGTTGCCTGGCTAGTTTTAACTGGCTAGCCAATAACTGCTGCTGTTGGCTACGTAAGTAATGTTCATTTTCTAAGGTTTTACGCGCGGCATCTAAATCATACTGTGCGTTGATCCATGTATTACGACTAGAGGCCTGATTGGCTTTTGTCTGCCATTGCGTTGGGCTATAGCTAAAACTTAACCCCACACTTCGCTCTATAGTGTCTTCTAGCGCACTTGAATGGGTGCCGCTATAGCGATAAAACAAATTAGCTTTTGGCCATAAATCGTATTGCGTCAATTGGTGCTGCTTTTGTAAGCGCATCACCTGTGCACTGGCCTGCGTTATTTGGGGGTGAGCACTCACGCCAAGCGCTTGGCCTTCGCCTTGGGCTAAACACTGGGTTAAACGCACCATACTGGGCATAGCTTGCAGATCAATGCGATAACCTACTTGAAGCTGTGCACCCAGCCGCCCAAGCAAAAGCCTTAATTCGCCTTGCACTTTTAGTAGCTGAGCTTGGCGTTGATACCAATCTAACGTAGCGCTGGTGACTTGGGTTTGAGTAACCCTGCCGGCGAGTAATAAATTTTGCGCTACTTGAACTCTATATTCGCTGTATTCAACAGCCCGCCGGTTCAATGCCACTTGGTCTGCCATATTTTGATAATCCACCACGCCTAATAAGGCATCACGCATAGCTTGCAGCTGTATTAACTGGCCCTGCGCCTGATATGCTTGCCACTGCAAACGGGCAGCCTCTAAGGGCAAGCGCCGGTGAGCAATAGGGTGCCTTTGAAGTATGGGCTGTGTGAGTTGCGCACTTGTTACCTCTGTGCGCCTGTAATCTGTGGCAACGCCCAAAGACTGCAAACCCAATGCACGGCCATATTCATGAGTGTAACTAGCGCTGAACTCTGCCCCAGTAGGCAAAGCCCACGCCACATTAACGCCGCCATCTATGCCCTCTTGATAATGGTCTTGATAGGCTGCCCCAGAGGTATTTTTACGCTCTTTGCCCACTTCTGAAGTAAACGACAACTCAGGTAACAAGGTGTTTTGTGCTGCAGTGAGTAACAATTTTTCGCTAGTATGCTGGTGCTGGTATTGCAGTGCGGTATAGCTTTGGTTTAGCGCCAAATCTACAAACTGTGCAATATTCAGCACAACAGGCGCAGCAGATTGGGGGTGAGGAGCCTGCCCCTGCGCTAACAAAGGTAGCAACGCAATAGCTAGGGTTATGGGCTGTTTCGCAGCCTTTATCTGGGCTAGGCACCGGGCACGCCATAACATAGCAACCCAGCGCATTAGCTTGGCTCCTTTAATGCGTTACGAAAGTGCTTAGTGAAGGGGTCGAAAATATAATTAATTAAACGCCGCTGGCCTGCTTTTATTTCTACACTCAGCTCTAATCCTGGCCGCAAAAATGCAGGCTCCAAGCCCCGTGCAGACAAGTCGAAGTCTGTTATACGGCCTATAATTCTAAAGTAGCGCGCGCCAGCCTTGTCTTCTGAGGTAGATTTAGAAACAAATTCTATTGTGCCACTGATATAGCCGTGGTCATCCGGATTGTTACCCTGAGCACTGGCCCTAAACTCCATGCCTTGCTCTACCCAAACTGCAAAGCTTGAAGGAATTTGTATTTCAATCACCAAGTCTTCACGGTTAAACTGCGGCCTTAGGGTAAGCAAAGTGGCATTAGCATCTAATAACTCACCCGGGCCTTTTATCACTACGCCATCTATACTGCCGCTAATAGGTGCGCGCACCACCATGTCTGACAAAAGGCGCTGCTGGCGCTGCAAGTTAATTTTTGTTTGCTCTAAGCGGTCTAGGTTGTCATAAAAGCGTACCATGCGCTCTAGCACATAATCACTTTTTAGCTTGGCTATGTCGGTGTCTAGCTGTTGTTGCCGCGCCTTCAGCTGTGCCAAGCTAGACTGTAATTCGGCTTGGCGCGAGCGACTGTCTAGCATTTGGCGCTGCTTTTGTTCCATTTCTGCAATACTTTCTATGCCTTTTTGTAACAAGGTTTGAGAGCGTGTTAACTCAGCTTCATCCATGCTTAGGCTTTGGTCAGCTATGCTAAGCTGGCCTTTTGTATGCACGGCTTGTTGGCGCGCCTCCATTTGGCTATGGTGCAGTTGGGCTAGGTTTTGCTCTAACGGCGCCACTAATGCATGGCGCCAGCCCAGCGTCTTAAATGGGTCTTGCACTTGGTTTAGCAATGAGCGTATGGCTTGGTAATCTGCCGCTTCAAGCACAGGCTTTAGTTGGTAGGCGTCGCTCCATAAGTTGCGCTCTAACGCACTTACATTTTGTAGTAGGCCTGCAATGTCTAACTCTAATAAACGCGTATCAAACTCTACTAACACATCACCTGCTGAAACCAGTTCCCCCTCTTCAAAAAGCACCTTGGACACAAAGCCTTGCTGTGCATTGCGCACTTCAAACAACTCTGCTTTGGTTTCTAGCATGCCTTTGGCAGGTACTATTTTGTCTACCTTCACTATTATGGCTACAATCACCGCAATGGCCAGCGCCAATAAGATTAACCAAGTGACTATTTTTAAATCTTTTGGGGTGTTAAAGCGTTTGCTGTATTCAGGGTTATCACTAAGCAGGTTTAAGGCGTGTATTTCACCAAAGTTGTAATCCATTATTTAGTGTCCTGCCTTTGTGTCATGGATAACCACATGGCCTTGTAGCTGTTGTCACCTTCTATAAGCTGCTCGTGGGTGCCTTGGGCTTCTATTTCGCCATGCGTCATTACTACCAGCTGGTTACAGTAGGTGAGTGTATTTAAGCGGTGAGCAATAATAACCCCTGTTTTACCTTGGCAAGCTTTATAAATGGTGTGCTTTATGGTGTCTTCGGTTTGGTTGTCTAGGGCGCTTGTAGCTTCGTCGAACAGGAGTATGTCTGCGTTTCTTACTAGGGCACGGGCAATGGCCAAACGTTGGCGCTGGCCACCTGAAAGGTTGTCACCATCTTCACTAAGGTTAGTCATAAACTTTTGTGGCATGGTATCTACAAATTCATTACTGCCAGAGTCTTCAAGGCTTTGCTGTATGTCTTCTATGCCCGCATTAAGCCTACCCAAATGAATGTTTTGTAACACCGAGGTATGAAACAGAAAGCTGGTTTGTTGCACCGAGGCTATGCGGCTGCGTAATTGTTTTTTGGGTAGC
>CAXHZX010000038.1:0-4739 GCA_964022265.1 uncultured Oceanospirillaceae bacterium
AGGTTAAGCTTTTAACTTTAGCGCGGTGATACACCTTTGATGTTCACGGTTGCATGACCATCAACCAAAAGGACTTTCAAATCTTGACCCTTTTTTATTTGGGTAATCGCAGTGATCACTTGGCCTTGTTGGTTCTGAGTAATGCTATAGCCGCGGCTAAGGGTATGTAATGGGCTTAATTGATTGAGTAAAGCGGTCAGGTTGTTGAATTTTTGAGTCCGCTTTTCGATACCAATCGCTAGTGTAGATGATAAACGCTTATTTAATTGACTTAGGTTGATATGGTGGGCTGCAATAGCAGCGTCAGGCTTTAGATTCATGAACCCAAGGCTTGCTAGATTAAACTTCGACTTGCTCGCCTCTATTTGTTTGTTTGAAGCTTGTTCTAGGCGTGCATAAAGATCATCAAGCCTTTGGCTTTGGTCGTTTAACCTTTGCCCAGGGTGTCTAAGCAGAGCGCCTAGCCTAGAAAGGTTAAGTTTTTGTTGTTCGATATGCTTAAGCCATTGCTGGCGTAACTGACGCTGTATTTGCACTAGGCGATGACGCAGTTCAGATTGGTCTTGGCTAACAAGTTCTGCCGCAGCCGAGGGTGTTGCCATCCGGCAATCTGCCACAAAATCTGCGATAGTAAAGTCGGTTTCATGGCCTACTGCACTGACGGTAGGGATGCGACTTGAGTAAATTGCCCTAGCAAGCGCCTCATCATTATAGCTCCAAAGATCTTCTATAGATCCGCCGCCTCGAGTGAGCACAATCACATCATGTTGGCCCATGAGGTTACACAGCTCAACGGCCTTGGCACTCTCATAGGCTGCGCTCTCGCCTTGCACTGTCACGGGAAAAAGATCAATCTCAAGACTAGGCATGCGTTGATGTAATATTTTTAAGAAATCATGAATCGCAGCCCCGTTAATGGAGCTAATGACTGCTATGCGCTGACAATGCTTGGGTATGTCTCGTTTATGTTGTTCATCGAAAAGACCTTCTTCAAGCAGTTTTTGCTTTAGGTCTAAAAATGCTTGTTGGAGATTGCCGCTGCCGGCAAGCTCCATTTTTTCACCAATCAGCTGATAGTCACCGCGCCCTGGATATATGCTGACCTTGGCGGTGAAATGAATCAAGTCGCCTTCTTTGGGCTCAAAGCTGCAATAGAGGTTTCTATTTCGAAACATAGCGCAGCTTACCTGGCCGTCCATATCCTTTAGGCGAAAATACCAATGTCCAGAGCGTGCCTTGGTTAACCCGGATATTTCTCCACTGACGGTGATTAAGCCAAAGCGTGTTTCAAGTAGGCTTCTAGCGGCATGATTGAGTTCACTAACCTGCCAAATTCTTGGTGCATCGGACATGAAGATTGGTCTAACTATAAAAAGATAGATAAATCATACACTAAAACCGCATCCAAAAGACTAGTTAAAGTTTCTCTAATTAGTGGCCAAAAGTACCTAACTTCCAGTATAATACGGCGTTTCCTTTACACACCTAAAAGGACGCACCATGCTAAGACTTGCCGAAGACGCGCTCACTTTCGATGACGTACTCCTAGTGCCTGGATATTCGGAGGTGCTGCCAAAAGATGTAAAGCTGCAAACCCGTATTGCACGTGATCTCCCCCTCAATATACCCCTTGCCTCCGCGGCTATGGACACGGTTACAGAAGCCCGTCTGGCGATTGCTATGGCTCAAGAAGGCGGCATTGGTATTGTTCACAAAAACCTATCGATTGCTGATCAGGCAGAGCAAGTTCGCCGTGTTAAGAAACACGAAAGCGGTGTTGTTCAAAACCCAGTAACTTGCACATCTGACATGACGGTTGGTGATCTGCAGCGTTTAGCTGCACAAACCGGCTTTTCAGGATTTCCTGTTGTAGATGGAGACCAATTGGTGGGTATTGTCACTAGCCGTGATATGCGTTTTGAAAACCACCTTGACGCCCGTGTCGACACAATCATGACAACCAAAGAAAATTTAGTCACTGTGGCTCCTGGTGTAGACCAAGATAAGGTGCGTAACTTGCTTCGCAAACATCGCATTGAGCGTGTGTTGGTAGTGGGTGACGACTTTAAGCTACAAGGCATGATGACCGTAAAAGACATGTACCGTGCAAAAGCCTACCCTAACGCCTGTAAAGACGACAGAGGTAGCTTGCGTGTTGGCGCAGCAGTAGGTACCGGCCCCGAAACACAGCAACGCGTTGAGGCTTTGGTTGATGCGGGTGTTGATTTGATTATTGTAGACACAGCACACGGCCATTCAGCGGGTGTTATTGATCGTGTTCGTTGGATCAAACAAGGGTACCCACACGTTAAAGTTGTGGGAGGCAATATTGCCACTGCGGCGGCTGCAGAAGCATTGGCGGATGCTGGCGCTGATGGTGTGAAAGTGGGTATTGGCCCTGGCTCAATTTGTACAACAAGAATTGTTGCAGGTATTGGTGTACCTCAGATTAGCGCGGTTGCAAATGTTGCAGCGGCCATGAATCCTCGTGGTATTCCTGTGATTGCCGATGGTGGTGTGCGTTATTCTGGCGATTTGGCTAAAGCCATCGCAGCTGGCGCAAGCGTTGTTATGGCAGGAAGCTTATTAGCAGGCACTGATGAGGCACCTGGTGAAGTGGAGCTTTACCAAGGGCGCGCTTATAAAGCCTATCGCGGCATGGGCAGTATTGGTGCCATGGGCCAGACTCAAGGCTCAAGTGACCGTTACTTCCAAAGCACTGACGCTGGTGTGGAAAAACTTGTACCAGAAGGCATTGAAGGCCGAGTGGCATGTAAAGGCCCAATGGCAGCCATTGTGCACCAAATGATGGGTGGCCTGCGTGCAAGCATGGGTTACACAGGTTGTGCTGACATGGATCAGATGCGCACTATACCTGTATTTACTCGCATCACCAGTGCCGGTATGAATGAAAGCCATGTTCACGATGTAACTATTACCAAAGAAGCGCCAAATTACAGGGCTAACTAATTAGGTTAGCACAGGCTTTTCTACTTTAATTTAACTTGTTGACGCGACTCTAATAGAGCGTCAACTCACCCACGGAGTTACGCACGATGCAGGATATCCACGCTCAACGGATTCTCATCTTGGATTTTGGTTCACAATACACACAACTTATCGCTAGAAGGGTGAGAGAAATTGGTGTTTATTGCGAGATTCGCGCTTTTGACATCACTGCAGAAAAAATTAAAGAGTTTGCACCTCAGGGTATTATCCTTGCTGGCGGCCCAGAATCTGTCACTGAACTTGGCAGCCCAAGAGCCCCAGAAATTGTATTTGAAATGGATGTCCCAGTACTGGGCATTTGTTATGGCATGCAAACCATGGCTGAGCAACTTGGCGGCAAAGTCAGTGGTTCTGATGAGCGTGAGTTTGGTTATGCTAACGTTAAGGTTGAAACTGCAGGCGCTTTACTTAGCGGCATTCATGATGAAATAGATGGAGATGAAGCTAGCCTTAGCGTTTGGATGAGTCATGGCGATAAAGTGACCCAAATGCCTGCAGACTTTACGTGTATGGCATCCACCGAGAGTGCGCCTATCGCCGGCATGAGCAACGAAAGTAAGCGCTTTTATGGCTTACAATTTCACCCAGAAGTGACTCACACCCAACAAGGTGGTGCTATTTTAGAGCGTTTTGTAAAGGATATCTGTGCGTGTGATGGCCTATGGACGGCCAGCAATATCATAGAAGATGCGATTGCCACTGTGCGCGAAAAAGTGGGTAAGGATACAGTGCTACTTGGCCTATCAGGCGGAGTAGATTCATCAGTTGTGGCCGCATTATTGCACAAAGCGATTGGCGACCAACTGGTTTGCGTCTTTGTAGACAATGGCCTGCTGCGTCTGAACGAAGGCGATGCGGTGATGAAAATGTTTGCCGAAAACATGGGTGTGCGCGTGATTCGTGCCGATGCTCAAGATTTATTCTTGAACAATTTAAAAGGTGTATCAGACCCAGAAGCCAAACGTAAAGTGATTGGTAACACTTTTATTGATGTGTTTGATGCTGAAGCCAGTAAACTCAACGATGTTAAATGGCTTGCCCAAGGCACGATCTACCCTGATGTGATCGAATCAGCAGCTGGCGCTACCGGTAAAGCCCATGTGATTAAGTCACATCACAACGTAGGCGGCTTGCCAGAAGATATGGCGTTTAAGCTAGTAGAGCCTTTGCGTGAACTATTTAAAGATGAAGTGCGTAAAATTGGTGTAGAACTAGGTTTGCCTTACGACATGGTATACCGTCATCCATTCCCTGGCCCAGGCCTTGGGGTGCGCATTTTGGGTGAAGTTAAAAAAGAATACGCAGACCTTCTACGTCTTGCCGATGCAATTTTCATGGAAGAGTTACACGCCTCGGGCTGGTACCATAAAACCAGCCAAGCTTTCGTGGTATTTTTACCGGTGAAGTCAGTAGGAGTAGTCGGCGATGCAAGACGTTATGAGTGGGTTGTCAGTCTTCGTGCTGTGGAAACCATAGACTTTATGACGGCCAGATGGGCGCACTTGCCTTATGAGTTATTAGAAAAGGTTTCAGGTAGAATTATCAATGAAATCTCAGGTATTTCGCGGGTCGCTTATGATGTTTCAAGTAAGCCGCCTGCTACGATTGAGTGGGAGTAGTTCAAGCAGTCTGTAACTACCAAATTTAGAACAGGAACTACCGACAAAGCAAAAGGGATGTGCTTTAAAGTATGAAATGATCAAGTGAACCAAATGAGCCAAGTGAACCAA
>CAXHZX010000039.1:0-2884 GCA_964022265.1 uncultured Oceanospirillaceae bacterium
GCAAGATCACTCACACTAGCCATCACTGATAGGTTATCGCTATCTTGTAAAGAGCTTAGATCCAGCGTTTGTGAAAATTGATTACTATCAACAGTAGCCGTTTGTAAAAGCCCACCAATGTCCAAACTAATGGTTTGCCCATCTTCAATACCTTCGATTGTGCCACTAACTAGCACATCGCTTGCCATGAGGCTGTTAACCACTGAAGGTATAACCAATGACACGATGCGAGGCGCGCTCGTGTCCAGAGTAATGGCTGTAGTGAATGATTCGGATAGGTTACCCGCAATATCAGTTACAGTAGCGCTCACCAACATTTCATCACTATTTAAGGCGCTGGATAAGTTGAGAGTGCCAGTAAAGGTTTCGTTAGTGACCACTGCGGTTTGTATTAAGCCTGCTGCAATCACTGTGACTTCTTGGCCGTCTTCAACGCCAAGGGTGCTGCCACTGAACATCACATCGGGGGCCATGGAAGCATTCACTATTGCAGCAATGTTAAGTGCCGTTATTTGTGGTGCTAGAGTGTCAATGGTCACTAATATAGGCTCACTTGGAGAACTAATGTTACCTTCTGGGTCAATTTGTCTCACTTGTACATTGCTAGTTTGGTCAGCCAATACAAAGCTCAATTCACCCCGTTCACCAGCCACCCAAGTGGCGCCTTCGTTGGTGGTGTATTGCCAAGTGTTGCCATCATCAAGGTTAGTAATATTCAACCTAGCATTAGCAGTGATACCATCACTTGCACTTTGGCCTGTGTCCTCTTCTATCACAATGCTTGGCGGCATAGGTAGGCCATAGGTAATGGCTTGGCTTGGCTGGCTCACTAGCATTTCCGTGACCCCAAGCCCATCAACAAAAGACACTTTCACAGTGATGGTTTTGCCAACATCACTGGGTGTTGGCATATAGCTTGATGTTGTTGCTGAAACAATATCAATGCTGTTGGCTTGCCACTGAAAGAAAAGTTCCCCAAGGCCATCAGCATCTTCTAGCAACGCACCTGGCTGATCCGTATCCGCTATTAATATGTTGCCAGTTTGCGCTGTGCCAAGGATGCTGACAGCATATAAAACTTCAGAATTCTCAGTAGTACTCAGTAGCCGAAGCGCCTCTCCCTCACCGATATTGGCATCTAAAGCGCTGGCAGCTAGGCTAGCCACCATGGCGCTATCTAAAGCGCCGCTGTCACCGTTAATCACTAGGTTAGCTACAATATTATCGATCACTTGCTGCGTGCTCATAGGCTCATTAGTGCTCGCCTGCTCTGCGGCACTAATGATGGCTAAAGCTTTACCATAGGCATTAGCGTTTGATGAGCTAGTGCCATCAATACCGATAGTGGTTTGCACTTGAGCTCGAGCTAAGTCCACACCTTCGCCCAAACCAAACGCTTGAGCTACGGCGGCGTTGATGCTTTCAACATCGGCTAAAGAAACATCTACGAAAACGCCGCCTGGCTCACTTGATGAGCTCACGCCTATGGTTTGTGCGGCAATAGTGGTGAGTGGAGAGATGGTTAAGTTAAGCTGGCTTTCTAAGTCGTTCACCCCTACCACTAAGTAAAGATCTGTGGTGATGTCAGTTTCTAAGCCCGTGGCTTCATCTCGATAATCGGCCTCATCGTCAGTGTCTTGCAGCCTGGCAATTACAACGCCAGAATAACCACTGGTATCTGTAAAGTTAAAAGCCATGGTTTGCACGTTGTAGACCATGTTACCAAGCACCGTGCCATCGGCCTGAAACAAAGTAATGAGGGTGCCTGCACCACCATCAGTTGCCGGGCCAAGCACTGCTACTATGCTGTAATCTCGGGGCTGGGCTTGTTGAGTAGCTTCGCCTTGGCTATTGCTTGTTGCTGATGAAAAAGAGGTCGTAGCAGATGGCATGGCACCTAATACTCCCATGAAGGCTTCGCCAAAGGACACTGTGTCAGGCTCAAATGATATGGCGCTTTGATTAGTTAACTGAACAACGAGTTCATTAGCGCTTTGAAGATAGGCATCATCAAGCGCTTGGTAAACAATCGAACTACTATCAAACCCATCAAGATTACTGTCTTGCGGTGAGGCAATGCTGTACATTTTGCCATCCTCACCTGCCACAACTACAGCTGCATGAGTCAGCTCATCCTTGGCTACAGGCATGCTTGGCTCATCAGCCTCTTGGTAGTCAGCCAGCAAAAAATAGCCCGTAAAAATAACCAGACTGCCATCTAAGTGGCGGATAATAAGATCGTTACCTTTGCGGGTTGCCACAAAGTCCTTGATTAGCCTAATCTGCTCATTGTTGAGCTCTCCCACAACATAAACAGTGCCAGGCTCTACGGGAACCTCAAACTGTGTGTTGGCTTCAACTGTGATTAAACTGGTGTTTTTATCAATCGTTTTTTGTGCACCTAGAAAAATTTGTTTTTGAGCCAAAATCATCACTGAATTCCATTATTATTTATCGATATACCTAAGCCAAAAAGCCATTTTTCCACCAGTTTTTGTGTCTACTTTTATGCCTGAACAGCATGGTTAAAAGCAGGCCTAGTGCAAAAATTTATAAATGCTAAAATTTTTATAACTAAATTAGGATTTAAAACATTAACTTTTCATGAACCATACTAGGATCGTAATAACATATCAATACAAACTTATATTATTAGAAATGGTCACCCAAGTTGGAAGTGCAAAAAGGTTTAAAGAAAGAAGCATCAGTGAGGTAGAAGTAGAACAGCAGATTGAGGGCTAGCCAGTTGCTGATTCAGATTCAAAATGACGTGCCACCGCCTTGCGCGAATGGCACTTGTTTATTGACTTGCCAAACCTTTAACGGACGCCCGCTATGGCTTTAATTTCTTGGAACTCATGTAAGCCAAAGCTTGCGTACTCAC
>CAXHZX010000040.1:0-2668 GCA_964022265.1 uncultured Oceanospirillaceae bacterium
TTGGATTAGCACCTTAGAATTGGGTGCTAAACGTCTGTGGAACCCGGCAATTAATGCCTATGATAGCTTAGACGTTCATTCGGGTGAGTTTGCAGGTAGCTTATCTAATGCCAGTTACTTATGCTGGTATGCTGGTATTGAATCTGATCTTATGATGGATCACCTAAAGCGCGTGTCTAAGCAGGTTCCTTACCCAGTACCAAGTTTAGACCCACAGCACCCAGAATTTGATCCGTTAAGATATTGGCGGGGGCCGGTATGGCCATTTTTCAATGCCTTAATAGGTATTGGGCTTGAAGACATGGGACACAGCGCACAAGCGGATCAGATCAAAGAGGCTACCGCTTTATTGATCAAAGAAAATGGTTTCTTTGAATATTGCCAACCCCTGACAGGACAGGGTGCTGGCGGGGACAATTTCACCTGGACTGCAGCAATTTGGCTTAGCTGGATTGATAGAGGATTAAGTTAATGGGCAATATTGCGCTACAAAAAATTGAAAAGTGGTATGACGACGTACAAGTCATCAAAGGCATAGATCTTGATATTAAAGATGGAGAGCTGATTATTTTTGTGGGCCCTTCAGGCTGTGGTAAATCTACTCTGCTGCGTATGATTGCCGGTTTGGAAGAGGTCAGTCGAGGCTCTATACTCATTGGCGACACAGATGTGACCGGTGAACTACCGGCGACCCGCGGTCTGGCTATGGTATTTCAGTCTTACGCGTTATATCCACATATGAGTGTGGCAGAAAACATGGGCTTTAGTTTAAAAACAGCGGGCGCTTCTCAAGCTGAAATTGAAGCCAAAGTCACTGCAGCTTCAAAGGCTTTGAAACTTGAAGACTTAATGCAGCGCCGCCCCAAAGATCTCTCTGGCGGCCAGCGTCAACGTGTGGCCATCGGCCGGGCGATTGTCCGCGACCCTATAGCTTTTATGTTTGATGAGCCGCTGTCTAACTTAGACGCTGCACTGCGGGTAGAAATGCGTCACGAAATTGCAAGACTGCACCAAAGCTTGAAGCGCACCATGGTTTATGTCACCCATGACCAAGTTGAAGCGATGACGTTGGCAGATCGCATTGTTGTGCTTCAAAGCGGGGTTATTGAGCAAGTAGGCACGCCTAAAGAATTGTACAAAAATCCTAAAAATATATTTGTTGCTCAATTTATTGGTTCGCCTAAAATGAACTTAATGCAAGGGCACACCAGTAATGGTGAGTTTAGCGCTAACGATCACCCTATCATATCGACCCCTGAGGGGACTTGTCATTTAGGTATTAGGCCTGAACATATTGAGGTGTGTGAGCCAGGTAAAGGTGTTATCGATGGCGTGATTGAAGTGGTTGAATATGTGGGTGCCGATGTATATCTGTTTATCAAAACAAAAGCCGGTGCAGAGCTCAATATAAGATGTTCTGGCGAGCAAGACTTTGAGCTAGGCCAGAATGTTGGAATTGTATTTGAGGTTAGCAATTGTCATTTCTTTGACCAAGAAGGCGATCGCCTCGATAGCGAAGCTTAACCAAAATGCCAAAAATAATCATAGCACCAGACTCCTTTAAAGAGACGTTAACTGCTGTGGATGTGGCGCACACGATTGAAGTCGCTCTAAAACGTGCAATGCCAGATGCGCAGACCACTTGCTTGCCATTAGCAGATGGTGGAGAGGGTACTGTCGAAACCTTAGTTAAGGCGTTAAATGGCCAGCTGATAGAAACAGTTGTTCAAGGCCCTTTAGGGGGTTTAGGGATTGATGTTTGTGCGCAGTGGGGCTTAATTCCAGCGTCAACTAAGCACTCAAATCCTAATGATAATGATATAGCCATCATTGATGTGGCTTGTGCTTCTGGGCTTGCGTTAATTTCTAAAGAGAAACGTAACCCCTGCATTACCACCACCTATGGTACCGGGCAACTTATCGCAAAAGCATTAGATATGGGCGTTCGAGACTTCATCATTGGTCTTGGTGGTAGTGCTACTAACGATGCTGGTACGGGTTTATTGCGGGCTTTGGGCTTGGAATTATTGGATCAGCAAGGAGCGCCTTTGCCATTTGGCGCAGCTGCTTTAGCCAATTTACATACGATTAGCACGCATTCACTTGATCCAAGGTTAGTTGAAACTAAGTTTTGGGTGGCCTGTGATGTGGATAACCCGTTATTGGGCGACCAAGGCGCAAGCGCCATTTATGGCCCCCAAAAGGGCGCTAGCCAAACCATGGTTAAAGAACTTGATGTGGCTTTAGAGCATTTTGCTAACCTGAGCGAAACCAAAGTTGGAAAAGCTCACAGACACAAAAAAGGCGCAGGGGCTGCTGGGGGCGTAGGCTTTGGCCTTATGCAATATACCAATGCACAGTTTCGCCCTGGTATAGACCTAATTTTGGATTATTTAGATTTTGATTCTAAATTAAAAGGAGCCGACTTTGTGATTACCGGGGAGGGCCGCTTGGATGCACAAAGCCTTAACGGTAAAGCGATAACAGGCGTGGCAAAAAGGGCCAAGCAACAAGGTATTCCCGTGATTGCCCTTGCGGGTAGCGTTGAGCTGACGCCAGCCCAAATGGCTCAAGTGGGAATCGATGCGTGTTTTAGTATTGTTCCTGGGGTGAGCAGCTTGTCAGAAGCCCTTGCTAATGCTGAATTTAATTTAGATCAATGTGCTTA
>CAXHZX010000041.1:0-2668 GCA_964022265.1 uncultured Oceanospirillaceae bacterium
TGGCCGTTAATCCTGGGGATGTGGTTGTGCGTGTGAGCCCACGCTACTTTAGGCCTGCTGAAGTAGAGACTTTGTTGGGAGACCCGTCAAATGCAAAGGCAAAGCTTGGTTGGGAGCCGGAAATCACTGTAGAAGAAATGTGTGCAGAAATGGTTGCTCATGACCTGAATAATGCAATGCAGAGCAAATTGCTGCGCGCACACGGTTATGAAAGCCCTATTTCAATTGAGACTTCGTAATGACTAAAATATTTGTGGCTGGCCATCTTGGTATGGTTGGTTCTGCTATTGTGAGGCAGCTGGAAAATCAGACTGGGGTTGATTTATTACTAGCATCTAGAGAAGAATTAGATCTAACGGATGCAAATGCGGTTGAGCATTGGTTTTGTGAAAACAAGCCGGACGAAGTTTATTTAGCTGCGGCTAAAGTGGGTGGAATTCACGCAAACAATACCTATCCTGCAGAATTTATTGCTGTTAATTTGCAGATTCAGAATAATGTGATTTCATCTGCTTACAATAACGGTGTTGGAAAGCTTTTATTTTTGGGTAGCTCATGTATCTACCCAAAAATGGCAAGCCAGCCAATTCATGAGTCAGCTTTGCTAACTGGTCCATTAGAACCTACCAACGAGCCCTATGCGATTGCTAAAATTGCGGGCATTAAGTTATGTGAGTCTTATAACCGACAATATGGTGTAGATTACCGAAGTGTGATGCCCACTAACCTTTATGGCCCTAATGATAATTTTCACCCTCAGAATTCACATGTTATTCCAGCCATGATGCGCCGCATTCATGAAGCTAAGATAGCTTGCGATAAACAGGTTAGCATTTGGGGCACGGGTAAGCCTATGCGTGAATTTTTGCATGTAGATGATATGGCAGCAGCATGTGTGCATGTGATGGACCTTTCTAAAGAAGAATTTGTTAATTCAGTACCCAATGCTATGCTTTCACATATTAATGTGGGTACAGGTGTAGATTGCACCATCCGTGAATTAGCGCACACCCTAGCAGAAGTGATTGGGTTTGATGGAGAGCTCGTGTTCGATACTAGTAAGCCAGATGGCTCGCCACGAAAGTTGTTGTCGGTTGAAAGGTTAAAGCAACTCAATTGGAAGTTTTCGATTGGCCTAAAAGAAGGTTTGATGACTACTTACGATTGGTTCTTGGCTAATGACGAATACCTAAGAGAACGCTAGTAAGCTTCTTTAAAGTGCAGTTAACTATTGGGCGATTCAACTGATATTAGGCTATTAAGAGATTGATTTGATGGATAAGTGTTATTTTAATCCAGTGGTGATGGCTGGGGGAGTAGGTAGCCGTTTGTGGCCGCTTTCACGACAAGCCTATCCAAAACAATATCAAAAGTTAGTGCAATCTTCTGATGCTCACGATAGCCATTCAATGCTGCAGCAAACATTTTTACGTTTGAAAGGGCTTGATGTGGGATTGATGCAGCTTATTTGCAATGAAGATCATCGGTTTTTAGCAGCAGAACAAATGCGTAGCTTAGGCCTTGTAGATATCCTTCTAGAGCCTGTTGGGCGCAATACAGCGCCCGCTATTGTTGTTGCTGCACTGAGGTTGTTAGAAGCTGGCCGAGATGAGCCTATGCTTGTACTCTCTGCAGATCACGATATTGCGAAGGTAGACATTTTTGAGGCTGCTGTAAAATCAGCGCACAGCCTGGCTGAGTCCGGTCATTTAGTCACCCTGGGAATTACACCTAGTTTTGCTTGCACTGGTTACGGTTACATCCATATGGGTGGGCCTATTCAAGGTGGTTTTGGCGTCAACGCTTTTGTAGAAAAACCTGTTGAGGCGTCTGCAAAAATGTACCTTGAGTCTGGTGAATACTTATGGAACAGTGGAATGTTTATCGTTAAACCCAGTGTGATGTTAGCTGAAGCAGCTAAGTGGTGCCCAAGCCTTCTAGACCAATGTAAAGAAATAGTTGCCGGTGCTACAGTTGATCTGGATTTTATACGGCTACCCAGGCAAGAGTTTGAGCGATGTGAGAACATCTCCATAGACTACGCAGTGATGGAAAAAACAAGTAATGCTGCGGTAGTGCCCATGGATTGCGGCTGGAGCGATGTAGGGGACTTCCAGTCGTTGTGGCAAGTAAACCAAAAAGACACGTCAGGAAACGTAAAACAGGGCGATGTTATCACACTGAACACTAAAAACTGTTTACTAAAGTCTGACCACCGTCTGATTGCCGTATCTGGCATTGAAAATATAGCAGTGATTGATACCAAGGATGCTGTTTTAGTCACCAAACTTGATCAAGCACAAGAAGTAAAACAGTTGGTTGGGCAATTATATGGCCGCGAAGAATTAGATCATCAGCGAGAAGTTTATAGGCCTTGGGGTAGCTACGACAGTATTAATAGCGGCCCTAACTATCAAGTGAAACGAATTAGTGTAAACCCTAGATCTCGTTTAAGCCTTCAGCGCCACGCCTATAGAGCTGAACATTGGGTTGTTGTTCAAGGTGAAGCAAAAGTTCACCTTGATGGCCAAGACTATTTGTTAAACACCAATGACTCAATTTATATACCCAAAGGTGCAGTCCATTGCTTGGCCAATGAAACAGATGAAAAACTGTATTTAGTTGAAGTGCAATCTGGCAGTTATCTTGGTGAAGATGACATCGAGCG
>CAXHZX010000042.1:0-2271 GCA_964022265.1 uncultured Oceanospirillaceae bacterium
TTCGACTCCCCCCATCTCCACCACACAAAGGTTTTAGAAGGTTCTAAAACACACTAAAAAGCCCGTTAATCCAAGCGATTGCGGGCTTTTTTATTGTGGCTATTTTTGTTGCGCAATAGGCTAATTTACAAGGGCCATTTTTGTAAGGTTGCTTGCTCTGACACTGTCCAAAGTTTGCTCATAGTGGGCTTATCAATGGCATGTGGTTCTAGTTTGCATTGCCCTACTGGGCCGACCCAGTTCCACCTGCCAGTTGGGCCATAGTATGCGCGCTGCTCTAGGTTGTCTTGGGTGGCGCACATCACTGCTGGGTATGCCCCTTGTTGTGCTGTTTGCGTTAACCCTATTTTCACCATGATCTTGAACGCAATTCTGGTGGGTGCATTAGCGGTCTCACGGATTAGTGAAGTTGAGGCCGAACCTGGATGACACACGTATACTTTTAAGGTTTTGTTTGCAGCTGCAAGTTTGTCTTGTAGCTCATATGCAAACATCATCTGTGCTAGTTTGCTTTGGCTGTAAACATTATTAGGATTGTAATTTTTGTCCCAATTCATGTCATCAAATTGGATGGTTTTACTACCCAGTTTATAGCCTTCACTCGCAACTACAACGATGCGCCCCTTAGATGCTTCAAGATGTTCAAACAATAGGCCACACAATGCGAAGTGCCCATAGTGATTTACGCCTAGTTGGCTCTCAAAGCCATCCGTTGTGAGTTCTTGCTTAGCAATTTGTGCAATAGCGCCGTTACAAATAAGAGCGTCTAATTGAACCGTTTGTTCAATCAGTTGCGCGGCACCAGTGCGCACAGAAGCTAAATCAGCAAGGTCTAGTGTTACGTAGCTTATGCCGGCACTGCTGCCATATTCATCTTTTAGTTGGTCGATCGCCGCTTCAGATTTTTGGGCATTGCGGTTTAGCATGACAACGTTTGCGCCTTTGGATAAAAGCAACCGCGCAGCTTCAAAACCAGTGCCACAGTTGGCCCCGGTAATGGCGTATGTCTTACCCATGAGGGTATCAATATGTTCTGGCAAAAAGCCTTGCGGCCCAAATTGTGTGTCTTTAGTCATGGGTTAAGCTCCTGTCTATTGTAATTTTCTATTAAGAACTATAACTATCAAAAACAAGACAAAATAGGCGCATTCCTATTAATATATTGCCTATTTATATCAGCAGGTTGTTATTACCTGTTTATATTGATATGTTATTTCTAAGCAAAATCTAAGTTAAAACTGCTATGAGCAAAGCTCTAATCAAACAATTTATTGAAGCTAAAATCAGCAATAGCGGGCTGTTCGAAACAGGCATAAAGGGCGTGCATCTATTTCGCATTACCCAGCCTATGCAGTGTGCGCCTGCTGTGTATGAGCCCTCGGTAGTGGCTATCGTAGGTGGCTCTAAGGAAGCGGTGTTTGATGGCAATAGGCATGTTTTTGATGCAAGCAGGTACTTGTGTTGTTCAATACCGATGCCTCTGGAATCTGGCGCCCCAAAAGCTTGCCCAGACAACCCTTTTGTGGGGGTTTACATTACTTTAGACACCAAGCTTATGACACAGCTTGCTATGGAAATGGACAGCGCAAGCGGTGCCATTAATATGCCTAAAGGCCAGTTGTACCCTAAGGGCATTAACGGTGCTTTGTGGGACGAGCACTTTGGTGATGCATTACTAAGATTACTGCAGCTTAGTGAAGACCCTACTGCTTTAAATATGCTCGGCCAAGCTAGGCTGACAGAACTATACTACAGTGTATTAACGGGAGAGGCTGGCGCTTCAGTTAGGCGCGCATTTGGCGTAGGTAACCAGATATCGCGCTCTATTGAATACATATCTTCTCACCTAAGCCAGCCGGTTACGATAGAAGCCATGGCCCACCAAGTGGGCATGAGCCGAGCGGTATTTCATAGAAAGTTTAAGCAAGCTACCTCGATGTCGCCCATTCAGTTTGTAAAATCTATGCGCTTGAATAAAGCGGCTACAAAAATTGCGGGTGGTGCAAACGTGAACCTAGCTGCTATGGATGTGGGCTATGTGAGTACGTCACAGTTTAGCCGAGAATTTAAGCGCATGTATGGGTTATCACCTAAGCAATGGACCCGTTTAAACCAGCCTATATGAAAAGTGATGTAATACTGCGTGAAGAATTTTCAAATCGCACAAAAAAAGCCCGTTAATCAAACTGACTACGGGCTTTTTTATGCCTCACTTATAAAACAACGTTTTGACTAAGGGGACAACCAAAACGCTATTCAACAGCGATATTA
>CAXHZX010000043.1:0-2258 GCA_964022265.1 uncultured Oceanospirillaceae bacterium
TGCTGTTGTTTATACCATCGGCGGGGGTATTGCTCTAATACCCTTTAGTTTCTTTTTGATAAGCGTGCTTTTGGGGCTGTATTTTAAGGCACGGGTAGATAGTTTGGCTGGACAAGCGAACATGGCCAGTAACTTGAAGATGGGCCTTTTAGTTGAGACTGTAGAAGGTGCAGAAACAATCAAATCTGGCCAGGGTGGCTGGCGCATGCTCTCACGCTGGATGAATACTTCAGATGAAGCTCGTACCTATGAAATGTCAATGCGAAGGTTGGGCGAAAACGCACAGCACCTTGTAGGTACATTTCAGCAGATGTCATACATAGGTTTGGTTGCAACAGGTGCCTTATTGGTAACCCAGTCAGATTTAACCATGGGTGGTTTGATCGCTTGCTCTATCTTGTCTGGCAGAATATTAGCACCGGTAGCCGCAATACCGAATATATTGCAGCAAAGCGCCCATTCAAAGGCGGCCTTAAAAGGCTTGGATGCTATTTGGAAGTTAGAGGACGATCATGCAGGGGTGAGTCATCCCTTGGTGCCAGAGCATATCAGTGGTCGTTATCAATTTGAAAAAGTAGAGGTGGCTCATGGTGATAAAAGAGCGTTGTCTATTCCAGCATTATCCATATCTGCGGGCGAAAAGGTGGGTGTTTTGGGCCCAATAGGGTCTGGAAAAACGACCCTACTCAGGTTGTTGTCAGGTATGTATAAACCCAATTCTGGCAGGATATTGCTAGATGACATGGAGCTAGCTCATATCAGCAAACCCGTGTTAGCAGACCAAATGGGGTACCTGCAACAAGAGGGTCGTTTGTTTGCTGGCACCTTGAGAGACAACCTCATTCTAGGGATTATGGACCCAGGCGATCAAAATATACTCGATGCAGCAAGGCTTACTGGATTGCTTGTGAGTGTAATAACGAGTCACCCAGAAGGTCTACAACAAGTGATTAATGAAGGGGGGACGGGTTTATCCGGTGGTCAGCGTCAACTGGTTAACTTAACCAGAGCCTTTCTTAGGAAACCCAAAATTTGGTTGTTGGACGAGCCCACGGCATCGATGGATAGAAATTTAGAATCTCAGGTTCTAGGTGCATTTGCACAGGTGTTGGATCAGAGTCAGACTCTCGTCTTAGTCACTCACAAGCCAGAGTTGTTGCACTTAGTAGATCGGATTATTGTGATCGCAAACCACCAAATAGTGATGGATGGCCCTAAAGACCAAGTGTTAGACAAGCTAAGAAAGCCAACTAATACAAAAGGGGTGGAGCAAAGCGCATGAATATGAGTTCCCAGCCTGGCAATGATAAAGATCAAGGCCAAGAAGAAAATCCACAAACTAGCACTGAGGAAAGCTCACTTGGGTTGCCACTGGAGAGTAAGGCCGTTTCAACATTTGATTATCAACAGCCACAAGAGCAAGCAAACAAATCATCATTTTCAATGATTTATTTGTTATTTGCCTTATTTGTCGCTGCTCTTGCATGGGCTTACTTTTTCGACATTAACGAATCCGTTAGATCGCAAGGCCAATTTATTCCAAGTGCCAGAACACAAATAGTACAAGTGGTTGATGGCGGTGTATTAGCAGATCTTAAAGTTAGAGAGGGCGACCTAGTAGATGCTGGTGAAGTGCTTGCAGTGTTAGAAAGACAAAGGGCTAGTGCAGTGTTTGAAGACTCAAGAGCACGCGTTGCGGCTTTAAAAGCAAAACTAATTAGGGTGCAAGCTGAAGTGGCTGGTGTAGAGCCAGATTTTTCTTCGATAGAAGCTATTCATAAGGACTTTGTGACTGTTGAGAGGGGGCTCTATAGTCAAAGAAAACAAAGTTTTGAAAGTGAGCGTGCAACCTTAGAAAGCAACATAACTTTAGTGACGGAAGAATTAAACATGAACCAAGCACTCTATGAAACCGGTGACGTAAGCCGCCTTGAAGTGATGCGCAGCGAAAGGCAATTGGTAGAGCTAGAAGGTCAAATATCTCAGATAACGAACGCCTACCACCAAACTGCAAGACAAGAGGCCAGTGAAATAGAAAGTGAATACTCATCTGCACGTTTCAAATTAGAGGAGCGTCAAAGTGTGTTGGACCATACTCAACTTATTGCACCGGTTGCAGGTGTTGTTAAATCATTAAAAGTAAATACTTTAGGGGGAGTGCTTAGCCCTGGCGAAGAATTAATGCATATTTCTCCAGCTGGGGAGGTATTAATTGAAATAAAACTCAACCCAATTGATATTGGTCAACTACACTTAGG